>NZ_JAUTWR010000003.1:0-337566 GCF_031705515.1 Nesterenkonia sp. CL21 | reverse complement strand
AGGACGAGAGCCGGGTTGAAGGATCACCGTTGATTCTTCGACCCGGCTCTTGTTGCGTCTGCCCTCAGCGCTGACAGGCGCTCACTCCCGTCATCCTTCGGCACGGAAGGTATCCTGGATCAGTGAACTCTCGATATGACGACCGTCGCGGCCCGCGTCGCAGCCGCCCTGACCGTCCCGAGGAGCGTAGCGCCGGTGCCTCCCGTTCCAGGGGAGACCTGCGCCGCTCCAACCGTGAGGACCGTCCGCGGTCACCGGAGATCGATGAGGACGTCACCGGCAAGGAGCTGGACCGGGAGGCGGCCTCCCAGCTGGGCACGCTCAATGACACCAACCGCACCTGGGTGGCCAAGCATCTCGTGATGGCCGGACGCCTCATCGACGTGGACCCAGCATTGGCCCAGGAGCACGCGTTGGCGGCGTCGCGGCGCGGCGGCCGACTCGCCGTCGTGCGCGAGGCTGTGGCGCTGACCGCCTACGCGGCGGGCGACTTCTCCGAGGCGCTGCGTGAGTTGCGCACCTACCGGCGGATCAGCGGCGACCAGACCCACCTCCCGGTCCAAGCGGACTGCGAACGCGGGCTCGGTCGACCGCAGAAGGCTGTGGAGCTGGGGGAGAGCCCCGAGGCCCAGCGACTCACCGGTGCGGTCCGCGCGGAGCTGGCCATCGTCGTCGCCGGGGCCCACACAGATCTGGGCGACCACGCCTCAGCCGTGACCGCGCTTGAAGTCCCTGAGCTGCAGCGCGATCGCGCGTTCAGCTTCTCACCCCGTCTCTTCACCGTCTACGCCGATGCCCTGGAGGCCGTCGGCCGCGGCGAGGAGGCGGAGCAGTGGCGCCGCCAGGCCTTCGTCGCGGAGAGGGCCCTCGGCGCAGGCGCCTTCGAGTCTCCGGAGATCATGGACTTCGACGACGAACCTGCAGAGCTGCCCAAGGTCAAGGACGTGATGGGCGGTGCCCCCAGGCCTCGAGCGGGTGAGGACCAGGGATGACGCGCGCCGTGATCGACCACCATGATGGCGTCCTCTTCGACCTCGACGGCGTCCTCTATGCGGGTCCCGGAGCCGTGGACGGAGCGGTCGAGGCTCTGGCCGAGCTGCGGCGTCGGGAGATCCCGTGCGCGTTCGTCACCAACAACGCCTCCCGTTCGGCAGAGGAGGTCGCCGGCCATCTCACTGATCTCGGCATGCCCGCCTCCCCCCACGAGGTCTTCGGTTCGGCTCCTGCCGGAGTGAGCCTGATGGCACGGGAGATCCCGCGGGGCGCCCGGGTGCTGGTGACCGGGAGTCGGTATCTGCGTCAGCTGGTCGAGGACGGAGGGTTCCAGGTCGTGGACTCCGCCGCCGACCGGCCTGCCGCCGTCATCCAGGGCTTCGACCCCCAGCTGCGCTGGATCGACCTGGCAGAGGCCGCCTATGCGGTCAACGACGGCGCCCGCTGGTTCGCCACCAACTGCGACCTGACCATTCCGCGGGAGCACGGCATCGCACCGGGGAACGGTGCGCTGATCGAAGCAGTCGGCCGTGCCACCGGGACCATCCCGACCGCCGCGGGCAAGCCGGAGCCCGTGATGTTCGTGCAGGCCGCCCAGGCTCTCGGTCTGCAGGCCCCTCTGGTCATCGGCGATCGGCTGGACACCGACATCCTCGGCGGCAACCGGGCGAGGTTCACCACCGCCCTGGTGCTGACCGGCATCGATACCCGGGAATCGGTCGGGGCGGCCGAAGCCGCCAGCCGTCCGGACCACATCCTCGAGACCCTCGCCGACCTCTTCGCCGAAGACCTCGCAGGAGCCACCGCATGACCGAGCAGCACCCGGAGCCGGCAAGCCCCCACCAGGGGGAGTCGGTGACCGACATGGAGATCGACGAGCTCGACGCCCACATCACCGAGGCCGAGCACCTGCACCGGCAGCTGTCGGAGCGCCTCGAGGCCACGGGGCGGCACTGAGCTTCGATGGACGGTGACGCCCCATGAGCTCCGAGCGACTGGACCGAGCTCTCGTCTCCCGCGGCCTGGCGACGAGCCGCAGCCGGGCCGGGCAGCTCATCCGTGCCGGTTCCGTGCGCGTGGACGGGCGCGCAGTGTCCAAGGCGGCGACGACGGTGCGCACCTCCCAGCGAGTGGAGGTCACCGAGGACGACCCCTGGGTGAGCCGGGCGGCTCATAAGCTGCTCGGGGCTCTCACCGCCTGTCCGGAGATCGCTGCGCAGGGGCGTCGATGCCTGGACGCCGGAGCCTCCACCGGCGGATTCACCCAGGTGCTGCTGGCGCAGGGAGCCCGGCGGGTGGTCGCCGTCGATGTCGGCCATGACCAGCTGGCGCCCGCACTGCGGGAGGATCCCCGTGTGGAGAACCATGAGGGTCTGAATCTGCGTGGCCTGAGCCCTGGGCAGCTCGGCGAACCCTTCGACCTCATCGTCTCGGACCTGTCCTTCATCTCCCTGCGACTGGTCATGGCCCCACTGGCCGGACAGGCTCGTGCCGGGGCCGATCTGCTGCTGATGGTCAAGCCCCAGTTCGAAGTGGGCCGCGAGAGAATCGCCCGCACCGGCGTGGTCACCAGCCCGGAGCTGCGCCGGGAGGCGGTGACCGCCATCGTCGGCTCGGCCGAGGAGCACGGACTGCACCTGCTCTCCGCCCACCGGTCCCAGCTGCCCGGACAGGACGGCAACCTCGAGTTCTTCCTGCACCTGAGACGCTCCGAGACGTCGACCGGGGCCAGCAGCGGCCCGGCGAGTGCCGCTAGGCTGGACCAGGTCGACTACCGCGACTGACCGGCACCGGCCTGGGACCGGGTGGCACGGACCAGCACCACGGCGAACGAACTCTGGAGGAGGCCCTATGACGGAGGCGCACGGAAGCCGGGAGATCCTCGTGCTCGCCCACACCGGTCGCCACGACGCCGTCGACGCCGCCGCCGCGGTGGCGGAGCGTCTCCATCAGGCAGGACTCACCCCCGTCATGCTCGAGCGGGACATCGCCTCGCTGGGACACCTCGTCGGAGACCGGCTGCGGGACGTCCCGATCGCCGTCGCCGACACCGATGTGCCGCTGTCGCGCTGCGAGGTCGGCATGGTCCTGGGCGGCGACGGCTCTATCCTGAGGGCCGCCGAGCTCGTCCGCGGCGCGGACCTGCCGCTGATGGGAATCAACCTGGGTCATGTCGGGTTCCTCGCCGAATCCGAGCGCACCGAGCTCGACGCCTCCGTCCAGTGGGTGGTCGAGCAGGACTACACCGTCGAGCGTCGCATGGCGATCGATGTGCAGGTCTGGCAGTCCGGCGACCATATCGGCAGCACCTGGGCGCTGAACGAGGCCAGCGTGGAGAAGCACGCGCGGGAACGCATGGTGGACCTGGTCGTAGAAGTCGACGGCCGCCCCATCTCCGCCTTCGGATGCGATGGCGTCGTGATGGCCACCCCGACCGGCTCCACCGCCTACGCCTTCTCCGCGGGCGGCCCCGTGGTCTGGCCCGAGGTGGAGGCCCTGGTGATGGTCCCGATCTCCGCCCATGCCCTGTTCGCCCGGCCGCTCGTCGTCGCACCGGACTCCGTGCTGGCCGTCGAGGTCCTGCAGCGCGAGGAGGAGCAGGGGGTGCTCTGGTGCGACGGACGCCGCGCCACCGAGCTGCCGGCCGGCTCCCGTGTCGAGGTGACCCGATCCGCCGAGCCCGTCCTGCTCGCCCGGGTCAAGCAGACACCGTTCTCCGAGCGGCTCGTGGACAAGTTCAACCTGCCCACCTCCGGCTGGAGGGGACCCGTGGATGCGGCGAACACCGTCCAGGGCCCGGACCACCCCACCGATCACCCCATGGGGGGAGAGATGACCACAGGAGCCCGACACCTCGAGGAGGGACCCACCTCGTGATCGACCACGTCACCATCACCGACCTCGGCGTCATCGAACGCGCCGAACTCGAGCTCCACCCCGGCCTGAACGTGGTGACGGGCGAGACCGGCGCCGGCAAGACGATGGTCGTCACGGCCCTGGGGCTGCTCCTGGGCGCCCGGGCGGAGGCCGCTGCTGTGCGCAGCGGCGCGCCGCGCGCCGCCGTCGACGCCGAGCTGCAGGTGCAGGCGGACCATCGGGCCGTGGAGCTTGCGCGTGAGGCCGGCGCGTGGTTCGACGACGAGGAGGCCGCCGAGGCGCCGACGACGCCGGACGCCACGCCGAGGTCCACGCTTCTGCTGGGGCGCGCGGTCAGCGCCAAGGGCCGGAGCCGGGCCAGCGTCTCCGGGCGCAGCGTGCCGGTCTCCCTGCTCGGCGAGATCGGCTCATCTCTGGTCACCGTCCACGGGCAGACCGACCAGCTCCGCCTGAAGTCCGCCGCCGCCCAGCGCCGGGCGCTGGACAGCTACGCCGGCGAGGAGTTCGCCGCACTGGCCCGCGACTACCGGGCCCGCTACGAGGCCTACCAGGCCCGCCGGGCAGAGCTGGAGGAGATCACCACCCACGAGCGGGAACGTCGGCTGGAGGCCGAGCAGCTGCAGCAGGCGCTCGAACAGATCGATGAGGTGGACCCTCAGCCGGGGGAGGACGACCGGCTCAAGGCCGAGTCCCTGAAGCTGGAGAACGTCGAGGGGCTGCGTGAGGCGGCCCGGTCCGCGCAGCAGGCGCTCGCCGGCCCGGACGCGGCGGAGGCCGTCGGAGACGCCCCGCACGCCGTCGAGCTGGTCGAAGCGGCCTCGACCGCGCTGGGCCCCGTGCAGGACCAGGATGAGGAACTGGCCGCGATCGCTGAGCAGATCAGCTCGGTCTCGGGACTGCTCAACGACGCCGCCTCCCAGCTGGGCATCTATGCCGCCGGACTCGACGAATCGGGCCCCGAGCGCCTGGCGGAGGTGCACCAGCGACGAGCCGACCTCGACCGCCTGGTGCGGCTGTACGGCCCCGACGTCGACGCGGTCCTGGCTTGGGCCGAGGAGTCCCGGCGACGCCTGGGGACCCTGCAGTCAGACACCGACCGCCTCGAGACGCTCTCTGCGGAGATCGAGCGTCTCGAGGAGGGACTGCGTACCGACGCCGCCGAGCTGCGACGCCGCCGCGCCGAGGCCGGGCGTCGTCTGGCCGAGGCGGTCGGAGAGGAGCTCGCCGCCCTGGCGATGCCGCATGCGCGCATGGTCGTGGAGGTCACCGAGACCGAGGAGCTGGGCCCTCATGGGGCGGACGCCGTGACCATGCTGCTGGCTCCGCACGCCGGCGCGGACCCTCTGCCGTTGGGCAAAGGCGCCTCCGGAGGTGAGCTCTCCCGCGTGATGCTCGCCCTCGAAGTGGTGCTGGCGGCCCACGATTCGGCCGGCACGTTCATCTTCGACGAGGTCGACGCCGGGGTCGGCGGCAAGGCCGCGGTGCAGATCGGACGTCGCCTCGCGATGCTGGCCCGCCATGTGCAGGTCATCGTCGTCACCCATCTGCCGCAGGTCGCCGCCTTCGCCCAGCATCATGTGCGGGTCTTCAAGTCCTCGGTGGAGGACGGTTCCGGGAGCGGCGGGTTCACCGCCACCGACGTCCGGACCCTCGACGAGCAGGAGCGGGTCAGCGAGCTGGCCCGCATGCTCGCGGGCCAGGAGGACTCCGACTCCGCCCGTGCCCACGCCCGCGAGCTGCTCGAGGCGGCCTCCGGAGTCTGAGGTCTCCGCTCGCGCACCCGGAGCTGGGAGGAGGCGAGTGGCCGACGTCGCACCTGCCGGTGCCGCGGCGGGGTACTGCCGGTGGACCGGTGCTGATAGTCTTGAACTCCGTGGTGCATCGAAACAGTTCTCGGAACCAGTCCAGTCCCCAGACCCCCCGTCAGATCTTCGTGACCGGTGGCGTCGTCTCCTCTCTCGGCAAGGGGCTCACCGCCTCCTCCCTGGGGCATCTGCTCCGGGCCCGCGGCCTCTCGGTCGTCATGCAGAAGCTCGATCCGTACCTGAATGTGGATCCGGGCACGATGAACCCCTTCCAGCACGGTGAGGTCTTCGTCACCGAAGACGGCGCCGAGACGGATCTGGACATCGGCCACTACGAGCGCTTCCTGGATGAGAACCTCGACGGCCTGAACAACGTCACCACCGGGCAGATCTACTCCTCGGTGATCGAGCGTGAGCGTCGCGGCGACTACCTCGGCGACACCGTCCAGGTGATCCCGCACATCACCGATGAGATCAAGCGCCGCATGCGTCTGCCGGCCGAGGCCGACGGCGAGCGGGACGCCCCGGATGTCATCATCACTGAGATCGGCGGAACAGTCGGTGACATCGAGTCCCAGCCGTTCCTGGAGGCGGCCCGTCAGGTGCGGCAGGACGTCGGGCGGGAGAACGTCTTCTTCCTCCACGTCTCCCTGGTTCCCTACATCGGTCCGAGCCAGGAGCTGAAGACCAAGCCGACCCAGCATTCGGTGGCGGCGCTGCGCAGCCTCGGCATCCAGCCCGACGGCATCGTGCTGCGCTCGGCCGGGGAGCTTCCCCAGGACGTGCGGGGCAAGATCTCCCGGATGTGCGACGTCGACGAGGACGCCGTCATCAACTGTCCCGACGCGCCCAGCATCTACGACATCCCCCGGATCCTCCACAAGCAGGCCATCGACGCCTACGTGGTGCAGAAGCTGGACCTGAAGTTCAAGGATGTCGACTGGTCCAAGTGGAACCGCCTGCTGGACGTCGTCCACCATCCCGACCACGAGGTCGAGGTCGCGCTGGTCGGCAAGTACATCGATCTGCCGGACGCCTACCTCTCAGTCACCGAGGCGCTGCGCGCCGGAGGCTTCGCCCACCGGGCCAAGACCAAGATCCGCTGGGTGGCCTCGGACCTGTGTGCCTCCGAGGAGGGCGCGGCCAAGGCGCTGGAGGGCGTGGACGCGATCTGCGTGCCCGGCGGGTTCGGGGTCCGCGGCCTCGACGGCAAGATCGGGGCCTTCCGGCACGCCCGGGAGCACGGCATCCCCGCCCTGGGGCTGTGCCTGGGCCTGCAGACCATGGTCATGGAGTACGCGCGCAACGTGGTGGGCATGACGGAGGCGAACTCCACCGAGTTCGACCCGGACACCGCCTACCCGGTGATCGCGACCATGGCCGAGCAGAAGGACATCGTCTCCGGCGACGGCGACTTGGGCGGCACCATGCGGCTGGGCGCCTACGACGCCGTCCTCGCCGAGGACAGCGTGGTGGCCGAGACCTACGGCGCCACGGCGATCTCCGAGCGTCACCGCCACCGCTACGAGGTGAACAACACCTACCGTGAGCAGCTGGCCGAGGCGGGACTGGTGTTCTCCGGCACCTCCCCGGACGGCCGTCTGGTCGAGTTCGTGGAACTGCCCCGGGACCAGCACCCCTACTACGTCTCCACGCAGGCGCATCCGGAGCTGAAGTCCCGTCCCACCGACGCCCACCCGCTGTTCGCCGGTCTGATCAAGGCCGGCCTGGACCGTCGCGCCTGATCCGGCGCCCGCCGCCACGGTGGAGGACCAGGAGCTCCGGCGCCGCCATCGCCGCCTGCGCGAGGCGGTGCCGGAGAGCCCGGTGGGGCGAGAGATCCAGGACTACCTGACCCACCTGCGCATCGAGCGCGGCTCGGCGGCGAACACCCTGGCTTCCTACCGCCGGGACCTGCTGCGATACGGAGCTCACCTGCTGGAGCAGGGGATCACCGCGCCCCACCAGGTGGGGGAGGACACCGTCGCCTCCTACCTGCGTGGGCTCAGCACCGGCGACGACGGCGGCGCGCCGCTGGCGGCGAGCTCCATGGCCCGGGCGCTGGCCTCGGTGCGGGGTCTGCACAGGTGGTGGGCCGCGGAGGGGCGCACCGCCGGGGACCCGGCGGCGCAGGTTGCCGCCCCGAAGCCGCGGCAGTCTTTGCCCAAGGCACTGACCATCGACCAGGTGCGCCGTCTGCTGGAGGCTCCGGACACGAGCACGCCGCTCGGACTGCGGGACAGGGCCCTGCTGGAGTTCCTCTACGCCACCGGCACCCGCATCACCGAAGCCGTCAGCCTCGACGTGGACGACCTGGTGGAGCTCCGGGACTCTGCTCACCAGGACTCTGAGCACCGGTCCCAGGACGGGCTCGTCGTGGTCCGGGTCACCGGCAAGGGCGACAAGCAGCGGATCGTGCCGGTCGGCAGCTTCGCCCAGCGGGCGCTGGCCGACTATCTGACCGCGGGACGCCCCGCGCTGGCCGAGGCGGTGAGCCGATCCGCCACGCGCCGGCCCGGCACACCGGGCCTGTTCCTCAACCAGCGGGGCGGCCGGCTCTCCCGCCAGTCCGCCTGGACCGTGCTGCAGCAGCACGCCCGGGCGGCGGGCCTGGAGACCGACGTCTCACCCCACACGTTGCGGCACTCCTGCGCGACCCACATGCTGGAGGGCGGGGCCGGCATCCGCCTGGTCCAGGAGATGCTGGGCCACGCCTCGGTGACCACCACGCAGATCTACACCAAGGTCACCGCGGAGGCGCTGCAGGAGAGCTACGTCTCCGCCCACCCTCGGGCCCTGTGAGCGCCTGCCGGGCGGCTCAGACCTCGCGGCGGCCGTCCTTGAACACCGCATGGGTCAGCGGCATCCCCGGCCGGTAGGCCAGATGGATCGCCGCCGGCGCGTCCAGCACGTGCAGGTCGGCCCGCTTGCCGACCTCCACGGACCCGACCTCGTCCTCGACCCGCAGGGCACGTGCCCCGCCCATGGTCGCCGCTCGGAGCGCCTCCTTCAGGGTGAGCTCCATCTGCAGCACGGCGGTGGCGACGCAGAAGCCCATCGCCGTGGTGTAGCTGGTGCCCGGGTTGCAGTTCGAGGCGAGAGCGACTTCTGCGCCGGCATCGAGGAGCCGGCGCCCCGGCGCCAGAGGCTGCCGGGTGGAGAGGTCACAGGCCGGCAGGCAGGTCGCCACCGTCTCGGAGTCGGCCAGAGCCGCCACGTCGGCGTCGTCGAGGTGGTTGACGTGGTCCACGCTGGCGGCACCCATCTCCACGGCCAGCTTCACCCCGGGGCCCGGGCCGAGCTGGTTCCCGTGCACGCGCAGTCCCAGACCGGCGTCGCGGCAGGCCTGCAGCACGCGCCGCGAGGCGTCGACGTCGAAGGCTCCACGCTCGCAGAACACGTCGGCCCACTGCACATGCTCGGCCACCGCCTCCAGCATGGGTCCGCACACCAGGTCCAGGTACTCGTCCGCATCCGCCCCCGGCGGGACCAAGTGCGCGCCCAGGAAGGTCACGACGTCGGCGGCCTGCTCGGCCAGCCGGGCGTGCCGCTGCTCCTCCTCGACGCTCAGGCCGTAGCCGGTCTTGGTCTCCAGGAAGGTGGTGCCTCCGCGGCGGGCGTCGCCCACGCGCGCGGCCAGCAGGGACGCCAGGGTGGCGTCGTCGGTCTCGCGAGTCGCGGACATGGTGACCCCGATGCCTCCGGCGGAGTACTGTTGGCCGGCCATACGGGCCTCGAACTCCGCGCCCCGGTCGCCGGCGAAGACCAGATGCGTGTGCGAGTCGACCCAGCCGGGCAGCACCGCCCGGCCCTCCGCATCGTAGGAGGTGTCGGCGGCGGGCGCCTGGGCGGAGGGCCCGATCCAGGCGATCCGGCCGTCGTCGATCACGACGGCGGCGTCGTGGAGGACCCGGTGCTCCGCGTCGACTGTGGTGAGCTCACCGATTCCGGTGATCACCGTGCTGGCAGGTGAGGCGCTGGCAGGGGAGGCGCTGGCAGGGGTGCTCGTCATCGGAAGCTCCTCAGCTCGGGGTGGTCGGCGAACAGGGCCCGGTAGAGATCTGCCGGGTCGCCGAGCTTCATGTGGTGGCCTTCGCGGGCGATCTCGGTGCCGGCGACGCGGACCGAGAGCACATCGGCGGCTGTGGCGGTCAGCGGGCTCTGGGCCGGGTCACCGCCGGCGGTGCGGACGGAGGCGGCGTCGAGGAGCACGGCGTCCTCGGTCTCGGCGACGCTCAGCAGCCCCAGGCTGCGGCGCCCGGCGCCGGTGGCCGCCTCCACCAGCTGGCTTGGGCTGAACCGTCCCCGCTGGCCGCTGCGCAGCCGTTCACCATGCTCCAGCGCCCGCATCTCCAGCAGGGGGTCCACCACGGCGTGCTGGTCCGAGCCCAGGGCGATGACCGCCCCGGCATCGGCGAGCTCGTGGGCCGGGCCGATCCCGTCGCCCAGGTCGGCTTCGGTGGTCGGACACATCACCACCGTGGCGGCGGCGTCGCCCAGCAGTGCGATGTCCTCGTCGCTGAGATGCGTCGCGTGGACGGCGGACAGGCGGGGGCCGAGCAGGCCGTGCTCCTGCAGCAGCCGGGTGGGGCTCATCCCGTGCTCGGCCTCCACGGCGGCGTTCTCGGCCGGCTGCTCGGAGAGGTGGATGTGCAGCGGCACCTCAGGGTGCTCGGAGGCCCACTCGGAGAGCTCGGCGAGCTGGTCGGCGTCGACGGCGCGCAGGGAGTGGATGGCGGCTCCGAGAGTGATGAGTCCGGAGCCGCAGTCCTCTTGGACCAGCGCGTCGTGCAGCCGCTCCCAGCGGGCCGCCCAGCCCGCCACGCCGTCGTCGGCGTACCGCTGCTGCACGGGGCTCAGCGCCAGCGGCTCCCCGGCCGGGGAGAGGCCGCCGCGCAGGTAGCAGGTGTCCAACAGGACCAGCCGGATCCCGGCCCGCCGGGCGGCACGGGCCAGGGCCCGCTCCATGGCGTGCTCGCCCTCGGCGTCCGCGCCGCCATAGGGGGTCCCGTCCGGCCGGTGGTGCAGGTAGTGGAACTCGCCGACGGCGGTCCAGCCCGAGGCGGCCATCTCGGCGTAGACGGCGGTGGCCAGCTGCTCCATGGTCTGCGGGGTCAGCGCCTCGGCGGAGCGGTACATCTCCTCCCGCCACCGCCAGAAGTCGCCGGGCGCGCCGTGCGGACCCGCGTGGGTGCGCCCGCGCAGCAGCCGGTGGAACGCGTGGGAATGGGCGTTGACCAGCCCGGGCAGGTTGTGGGTGGCGCTCACAGCAGATCCTCCAGGGCGTCGGCCAGGGCGTGGACTCCCAGCACGGCGTCGTCGTCCTCCACATGCTCCTCCGGGGCGTGGCTGACGCCGCTGGGGTTGCGCACGTAGATCATGCCGGTGGGCACCTTCGCGGCGAGCACGCCGGCGTCATGGCCCGCGCCGGTGGGCAGCAGAGGAGCGGCGGGCGCGGTGCGGCGCACCGCCTCGGTGAGGGAGGCCGCGAGCTGCGGGTCGAAGTGCACGGTGCCGGAGAGCGACTCCTCGGTCAGCTCGGCCGTGCAGCCCTCGCTGAGGGCCGCCTGCTGGGCGTGGCGCCAGATGTCCTCCACCAGGGCGGCGGTGACCTCGTCCTCCGGGTGGCGGACGTCCAGCCAGAGGTCCACGCGGGATGCGATGACGTTGGTGCCGCCCGGAACAGGCTCGACCCGCCCCACCGTCGCCCGCGCCTCGGGCTGCACCCGGGCCAGGCGTCGTACGTCGATCACGGTCTCCGCGGCGGCGACCATCGGGTCGCAGCGATCGGACATCAGCGTGGTGCCGGCGTGGTTGCCCTGGCCGTGGAAGCTGATCCGCCAGCGTCCATGGCCCAGGATGGTGGAGCCCACGGCGATCGCCGGCGCCCCGGCGCTGAGGTGCTCATCGGTGTTGAGTCCTCGGCCCTGCTCCACATGCAGCTCGACGAACTGTCCGATCCGGGCGAGTGCGGCCGGGTCGGGGCCGATGTGGGCGGGGTCCAGGCCCTCGGCGCGGGCGGCCTCCGCGAAGGTGATGCCCGCGGCGTCGCGCAGCCCCAGGGCCCGCTCCACCGGAATGGTCCCGGCCAGCAGACGGGACCCCAGGCAGGCCACGCCGAAGCGGGAGCCTTCCTCCTCGGGGAAGACGGCCACGGCGAGCGGCCGGCGGCGGTCTAGGGCTCCGGCGGCCTCCCGGGCCTGCAGCACGTCCACGGCGGCCAGGGCGGAGGCGACCCCGAGCGGGCCGTCGTAGGCCCCGCCGCCGGGCACGGAGTCCAGGTGGGAGCCGGTGACCAGGGCACCCTGCCGGGAGGCCTCCAAGGAGGTGACGCGGCGTCCGGCGGGCAGATCCCACCACGCCCAGAGGATGCCGTTGCGGTCCTCCTCGGTGTCCAGCCCGCGGCTGTGGGCCTCCTGGAGGAACCAGCTGCGCAGGTCCTTCTCCGCGGGGGACCAGACGGGGCGGCTGTACCCGCCGCGCCGCGGGTCGGTGCCGACGTCGGCGATGGCGGCCATCAGGGAGGTGACGGCGGATGCGGTCTCAGTCATGTGACTCCTAGGATCAGTGCGGCCAGGGGAGTGGCGAAGAGCAGGGTGAGCAGGACCCGCTGCGCCCAGATGACCACGAGGTGCCAGATCTTCACGGGGATCTCGGTGGCCAGGATGGACGGCACCAGGGCGGAGAAGAAGATCACCCCGGAGACGCAGACGACGCCGATGACCAGGCGCAGCAGCTCGGACTCGTGTCCCGCCACCAGCGTGGCCGGCAGGAACATCTCCGCGATGCCCAGGGCCGAGGCGGTGGCGGCCAGCTGCGGGTCAGGCAGCTGCAGCGCCCAGGTCAGCGGGAGGAACAGATATCCCAGCCAGTCGAACAGGGGTGTGAAGGTGGCCAGCAGCAGCCCGATGAGCCCGATGGACATGATCGAGGGCAGGATCTGCATAGCCATCAGCAGACCGTCCAGGAAGCTGCGGGACATGTTCCTCACCACCGGGGGCGCGGCTTGGAGGGCCTCGCCGGAGGCGGACCAGGCGGCGCGCATCCGGTGCTGGGTGATGCGCTCCTCCGGCTGCGGCTCGACGCCGGGGAAGTGGTCGTCGGGGATGCGGCTCAACGGAGGGATCCGCACCACGATCACCGTGACTGCGTAGGTGACCACCAGGGTCAGGAAGAAGTACCACAGCCACAGGTGCATCAGGTCCAGGGTGCGGGCGACCACCACCATGAAGGTGGCCGAGACCGTGGAGAAGCCGGTGGCGATGATCGCGGCCTCGCGTCCCGTGTACTGCCCGGAGGTGTAGACCCGGTTGGTGATCAGCAGACCCAGCGAGTAGCTGCCCACGAAGGACGCGACGGCGTCGATCGCCGACCGGCCGGGGGTGCGCCACAGCGGGCGCATCACCGGCTGCATGAGCACGCCCAGGTACTCCATGAGGCCGTAGCCGACCAGCAGGGCCAGGAAGATCGCTCCTACCGGCACCAGCAGCCCCACCGGGATCACCAGCGCCTCGTAGAGGAACGGACCCAGCTCCGGGGCGAAGAGGACGTCCGGGCCGACCCCGCTGACGATCATGACACTGGTGGTCAGGCCGACGACGTTCAGCAGGGCGAAGACGGTGCGGGCCGGGGAGCGGCGCCACCGGCCGGTGACGAAGGGACGGACGGTGCCGGCCAGGATGATCGCCAGCGCGACATAGGCGGCCGCGCCGCCGAGTGCCTCACGCAGCGCGGTGACCAGGTGGTCCAGCGGGATCGTCGTCGACTCGCCGATCGTGACCGGCACGAAGAACATGACGACGCCGACCGCGCTGTAGAGGAAGAACCGCCAGCGGCCCCGCGGGCGTGAGGACGTCTGGCTCCCGTCCGCAGGGGCGCTGGAGTGGTCTCGGGGGTCCATGGTGCGGTGCTCCGGAATCAGCGGTTCTCGTGCATCGGGATGCGCACACCGCGCTCCTCGGCGACCTCGACGGCGCGGTCGTAGCCGGCGTCGACGTGGCGGATGACGCCCATGCCGGGGTCGTTGGTGAGCAGCCGCTCGAGCTTCTGCGCGGCCAGCTCGGTGCCGTCGGCCAGCGAGACCTGCCCGGCGTGGATGGAGCGGCCCATGCCGACCCCGCCGCCGTGGTGCAGCGAGACCCAGGAGGCTCCCGAGCCGGTGGCGGTCAGGGCGTTGAGCAGCGGCCAGTCGGCGATCGCGTCGGAGCCGTCGGCCATGGCCTCGGTCTCCCGGTAGGGGGAGGCCACCGATCCGGAGTCCAGGTGGTCGCGTCCGATGACGATCGGCGCGGACACCTTGCCCTCGGCGACGAGCCGGTTGAACAGCAGGCCTGCCTGGTGGCGCTCGCCGTAGCCGAGCCAGCAGATGCGGGCCGGCAGTCCTTCGAACTCGACGCGCTCGGCGGCGGCGTCCAGCCAGCGGTGGAGGTGCTCCTTCTCCGGGAACAGCTCCTTCAGCGCCTCATCGGTGACGCGGATGTCCTCCGGGTCGCCGGAGAGCGCGACCCAGCGGAACGGGCCGAGGCCCTCGCAGAACAGCGGGCGGATGTAGGCCGGCACGAAGCCGGGGAACTCGAAGGCCCGGTCGTAGCCGCCCTGACGGGCCTCGTCACGGATCGAGTTGCCGTAGTCGAAGACCTCGGCACCGGCGTCCTGGAACTCCACCATGGCCTGGACATGGGCCGCCATCGAGGCCTGGGCCTTGGCGGTGAACCCGGCTGGATCGGCCTGGGCCGCGGCCTCCCAGTCCTCCATGGTGTGCTCGACCGGCAGGTAGGACAGCGGGTCGTGGGCGCTGGTCTGGTCGGTGACGATGTCGACGGTGAACTCACCGGCACGGTGCCGCTCCAGCAGGGCGGGGAACACCTCGGCGGCGTTGCCCACATAGCCGACCGAGAGGCCCCGGCCCTCGGCCTTGGCGGCCAGCACCTTCTCCAGGGCGCGGTCCAGGTCCAGCTCCACCTCGTCGAGGTAGCGCTTGGCGGCCCGGCGGCGCAGGCGGGTCTCGTTGACGTCGACGATCAGGCACGCCCCGTCGTTGAGGGTCACCGCCAGCGGCTGGGCGCCGCCCATCCCCCCGCATCCTCCGGTGAGGGTCAGGGTGCCGGCCAGCGTGCCGCCGAAGCGCTTCGTGGCCACCGCGGCGAAGGTCTCGTACGTTCCCTGCAGGATGCCCTGGGTGCCGATGTAGATCCAGGACCCGGCCGTCATCTGGCCGTACATCATCAGGCCCTCGGCGTCGAGCTTGCGGAACTGCTCCCAGGTGGCCCAGTCGCCGACCAGGTTCGAGTTGGCGATCAGGACACGGGGCGCCCACTCGTGGGTCCGGAAGACGCCGACCGGCTTGCCCGACTGCACCAGCAGGGTCTCGTCGTCCTCGAGGTCCTTCAGCGTCGCGACGATGGCGTCGTAGGACTCCCAGTCGCGGGCGGCGCGTCCGGTGCCGCCGTAGACCACCAGGTCCTCGGGATGCTCGGCGACCTCGGGGTCGAGGTTGTTCATCAGCATCCGCAGCGGGGCCTCCGTCTGCCAGCTCTTGGCCGTCAGCTCGGTGCCGCGCGGTGCGCGGATGCTGCGGGACGGGTCGTGGCGGGTGTGGGCGGCCGGCCGGGCGGAGTCAGCGGCGGAGTCAGCGGCGGTGCCGGTGGCGTGCGTGGTGTCAGTGGTGTGAGTGGTCATCGGTGATCCTCGGTGGTCGGTGACGGCGGGTGTCAGCGGGTGTCAGCGGTCGGTGGTTCGGGTCTGGACGGCTCGGGTCTGGACGGCTCAGGAGTCGGCGGTCTCGACGGCGTGCAGGATGCTGCGGGCCTCCTCGGCCAGCAGCCGCCCGCAGGCGGTCACG
Organism: Nesterenkonia sp. CL21; assembly: GCF_031705515.1. Lineage (NCBI taxonomy): Bacteria > Bacillati > Actinomycetota > Actinomycetes > Micrococcales > Micrococcaceae > Nesterenkonia > Nesterenkonia sp. CL21. The sequence goes on along the minus strand of NZ_JAUTWR010000003.1, from coordinate 322,050 downwards.
GTGGTCTCATCCATCCGGTAGGAGGGGGCGACCACGGAGAGGGCCGCCACGATGCGGCCCTCCCGGTCGGCGGCGGGCACGCGGACCGGGGCCGCGATCGCCGTGACGTCGGATTCGACGACGTCGCCGGCGACGACGTAGCCGGCCTCCGGTCCGGCGTCAGGGACGTCGCCGCGCAGGGCGGCGCCGACGGCCGTACCCTCCAGCGGGACGGTCCGTCCGACCCAGGAGGTGTGGCGGATGGAGTGCGTGCCCTCCTCCATGGCCAGGTAGATCCCATGCTCGCCGCGGGTGCCCTGCAGGTGAGGCACGCTCAGGTAGCAGGACTCGCCGGTGGCCTCCACGAGCCGACGCAGCGGCGCCTCGGCCAGGGAGACCAGGGATTCCGCACTCAGCGCTTGGGCGCCGAGCTGGACGATGCGCAGTCCGGGGCGGTAGACGCCGTCGTCGTCGCGGCGGACGAAGCCGGCGCCCTCCAGGGTGCGCAGCAGGCGCAGCGCGGTGGAGGAGTTGAGCTCGGTGCGCCGAGCCGCGTCCGCCAAGGACACGTCGCCGGCGTCGCAGACGGCGGCGAGCAGGTCCAGGGCGCGGCTGACGGTGCGTGTCGACGGTTCTGCCACGATGCTCTCCTTCTCCGGCCCGGGGTGGTGGGCCTTGCCAAGACGGCGTGAGTGCGTTTCACTTATTGAAACGCGATTTTCATCAGATGGCAACACCTGGAGGTTCGGATCATGACGTCAGCGTCGACGACACAAGCAGACGGAGCGCAGCACGCGGCTGAGCAGACGGTCACCATGGGCCCGGGCCCGCTGCGGCAGGAAGAGGTGCTGGCCGTCGCCCGACACGGTGCCCCGGTGGCGCTCAGCGAGCAGGCCGAGGAGGCCATGAGGCTCTCCCGCGCGGTGATCGACACGCTGGCCGAGGATCCGCTGCCGCACTACGGAGTCTCCACCGGCTTCGGCGCGCTCGCGGTCAAGCAGATCCCGCCGGAGCGCCGCCGCCAGCTGCAGCGCTCCCTGGTGCGTTCCCACGCCGCCTCCTCGGGTGCGCCCGTGGACCGCGAGGTCGTCCGTGCGCTGATGCTCAACCGGCTGGCCACCATGACCACCGGCCGCACCGGCGTCCGCCCGGAGGTCGCTCGGCGCTATGCCGCGCTGCTCAACGCCGGGATCACTCCTGTGGTCGGCGAGTACGGCTCACTGGGCTGCTCGGGTGACCTCGCGCCGCTGTCGCACTGCGCATTGGCCGTGATGGGGGAGGGAGAGGTCTTCGACGCCGACGGCGTGCGTCGTCCGGCCGGTGAGGCGCTCGCCGCGGCCGGAATCGAGCCGATCGAGCTGCAGGAGAAGGAGGGCCTGGCGCTGATCAACGGCACCGACGGCATGCTGGGCATGCTGCTCATGGCCGCCGCCGATCTGCGGCGGCTGGTGCGTACCGCAGACATCGCCACGGCGATGACCATCGAGGCGCTGCGCGGCACCGACTCCGTCTTCGCCGAGGACCTCCACGCGCTGCGCCCACAGCCCGGGCAGGCTGACGCCGCCTCGAACCTGCGGCGCCTGCTCGCGGACTCGGACCTCATCGCCGAGACCCGAGGCGGCGAGCACCGTCACACCCGGGTCCAGGACGCCTACTCGCTGCGCTGCGCGCCCCAGGTCCACGGCGCGGTACGTTCCACGCTCGCCCACGCCGAAGCCGTGGCGGGCTATGAGCTGGCCTCCGCGATCGACAACCCGGTGGTCACGGTGGACGGCCGTGTGGAGTCCAACGGCAACTTCCACGGGGCCCCGGTGGGGTACGTCCTGGACTTCTTGGCCATCGCCGTGGCGGACTGCGCCTCGATGTCGGAGCGGCGCACCGACCGGATGCTGGACTCCTCCCGCAGTCACGGCCTCAACGCCTTCCTCGCCCATGACCCCGGTGTGGACTCGGGACACATGATCGCCCAGTACACGCAGGCCGGCATCGTCTCCGAGCTCAAGCGGCTCGCCGTGCCCGCCTCGGCGGACTCCATCCCCAGCTCGGCGATGCAGGAGGACCACGTCTCGATGGGCTGGGCGGCCGGGCTGAAGCTGCGCCGCGCCGTCGACGGGATCATCCGGGTGCTGGCGGTGGAGATCCTCACCGCGGCCCGTGGCCTCGACATGCGCGACGGCGGAGTGGACCAGGCCCGCACCGCCCCGGCGATCACCGCGGTGCGCCGGGCCGTGCGTTCCCGGGTCGCCGGCCCGGACACCGACCGGTACCTGGCCCCGGAGATCGATGAGGTGGTGGACCTGGTCCGCGACGGCGACATCCTGGCCGCCGCAGACCAGGCCCTGGGCTCCCCGCTGCGCTGATCAGGGCAGCGGGGGCAGTCCCTGCCTGGCCTGCCCGCCGGCCCCATTCGTCTCACCGACCCGCTGAACGGAGCCTCATAGGCTCCGCTCAGCGGGTCCGTTGTAGGCGCTCAGCGGGCGGATCAGCGCATTGGAGGCTCGCTGCTCCATGATGTGGGCCGTCCAGCCGGTGATGCGGGAGGCGATGAACAGCGGAGTGAACATCTCGGTGTCGAAGCCCATGAGGTGGTAGGTGGGGCCCGCCGGGTAGTCGAGGTTGGGCTTGATGCCCTTGGCCTCGTCCATCGCCGCCTCGAGCCCGTCATAGAGGCCCATCAGCTCACCGCGGCCGTAGTGCGCGACCATGGCGTCCAGGGCCTTCTTCATGGTGGGGACCCGTGAGTCGCCGTTCTTGTACACCCGGTGGCCGAAGCCCATGACCTTGCGCTTCTCGGCGAGCGCCTGCTCCATCCAGGCCTTCGCGCGCACCGCGGCGTCGGCCTGCGTCTCGGCGGTGTCGATGCCGATCTCCTCGAAGGTGTGCATCACGGCCTCGTTGGCTCCCCCGTGCAGGGGGCCCTTGAGGGCGCCGATCGCCGCGGTGACCGCCGAGTGCAGGTCCGCCAGGGTGGAGGTGACCACCCGGGCGGTGAAGGTGGAGGCGTTGAAGGAGTGCTCGGCATAGAGCACCATCGAGACCCGGAACGCGTCGACCACCTCGGGCGCCTGCTCCTGTCCGAAGGTCATCCACAGGAAGTTCTGGGAGTAGTCCAGGTCGTCACGCGGCTCTACGGCGGCCAGACCCCGACGGCGGCGCTGGTCATAGGCGACCACTGCGGGGAACGCCGCAAAGAGCGCCTTGGCCTTGGCCAGCTCCACTTCGGGGGAGGAGTCCTCGGCCTGCGGGTGGCGCGCACCCAGCACGGAGACCGCGGTGCGGCCCACGTCCATCGGGTGACAGTCGGTGGGCAGCAGGTCGACGGCGGCCTTGACCTGGGGGTCCAGGGCGCGGTGCGAACGTTCGAAGGCGAGGAACTCGTCCCGTTCAGCTTCCGTGGGCAGCTCACCGGTCCACAGCAGCAGGGCCACCTCCTCGAAGGAGAGCTGAGCGGCCAGCTGCTGGACGGGGTAGCCGCGGTAGAGCAGCGAGTTGGTCTCCGGGTTGACCTTGGAGATGGCGGTGTGGTCGGCGACCACGCCTGCCAGTCCCTTGCGGATCTGCTCGGCGTCGTGGTTCTCGGACATCGGTGACCTCCTCAGGTCAGTGGTGGGTCCCGCTCAGTGGTCGGTGCCGCTCGGGGAGTGTACGTCCGGCACCTCGAAGTTGAAGATGCCGGTGTCGAAGGTGTTGTACGCCTCGTAGTCGACCAGCTCGTAGAGCCGGGCGCGGGTCATCATCTCCGCCACGGCGGGCTCCTGGGTGCCGTGGGCGGCCAGGGTGTCCAGCGTGCGTTCGATCGCGCCCATCGCCGCGCGCAGCGAGGTGACCGGGTAGATGATCATCGCCACGCCGGCGTCGGCGAGCTGCTGCCGGGTGAACAGCGCGGACTTGCCGAACTCGGTCATGTTGGCCAGCACCGGGACGTCGACGGCGGCGCAGACGGCCTCGAATTCGCTGAGGTCCTTCATCGCCTCGGGGAAGATGGCGTCGGCTCCGGCGTCGATCAGCGCCTTGGCACGGTCGATGGCGGCGTCGAGCCCTTCGACCGCGCGCAGGTCGGTGCGCGCCATGATGAGGAAGTCCTCGTCCCGACGTCCTTGGGCGGCGGCGGCGATCCGGCGGGTCGCGGTCTGCAGGTCCACCATGTTCTTGCCGTCCAGGTGACCGCAGCGTTTCGGGTTGAACTGGTCCTCGATGTGGCAGCCGGCCAGTCCGGCGTCCTCGAGCTCCTGGACGGTGCGGGCGACGTTCATCGGTTCGCCGAAGCCGGTGTCGGCGTCGACCAGGGCCGGCAGGTTCGTGGCGCGGGCGATCTGCCCGGCCCGGTGGGCCACGTCGGTGAGCGTGGTCAGCCCGACGTCGGGCAGGCCCAGTTCGTTGGCGAGCACGGCCCCGGAGATGTAGACGCCGTCGAACCCCTTCTCCTCGATCAGCGGGGCCGAGAGAGGGGTGAAGGTGCCGGGGAACTGCCGGGCCGCACCCGGGGCGAGCATCTCGCGCAGGGCACGGCGCTTCTGCTGCGCAGTGGTGGTGGAGTACAGCATCTCAGAGGATCCCCTTCGGCGCCTCGGTGGGGTCGATGACTCCGTCGGCGGCCTGGAGGTTGAGCTGGTGGAGCTCGCCGGCGGGCAGCGATTCGAGTCGCTGGACGACGTCCAGGAAGCGCTCGATCTCGTCGTCGGCGATGACGCCCGCGGCCAGGGTGCGGAACTTGTCGATGTACTGCTCCCGGGCGAAGGGGCGGGCGCCCAGCGGGTGGGCGTCGGCGACGGCGATCTCATCGGTGATGGTGCGCCCGTCGGTCAGCCGGATCTCCACGGACCCGCCGAAGGCCTTCTCCGCGATGTCCAGGGAGTGGTAGCGGCGGGTCCACTCCGGGTCCTCCTCCGTGGTGACCTTGTGCCAGAGCGCCACCGTGTCCTCACGGCCTGCGCGCTCAGGGGCATAGGAGTCCACGTGGTGCCAGGCCCCGTCCTGCAGCGCGACGGTGAAGATGTAGGGGATCGAATGGTCCAGCGTCTCGCGGGAGGCGGTGGGGTCGTACTTCTGCGGGTCGTTGGCGCCCGAGCCGATCACGTAGTGGGTGTGGTGGCTGGTGCGGATCAGGATGGACTCGACGGCGTTCGGGTCCGTGGCCTCGGGGTGCTGCTGGTGCAGCTTCCGGGCCAGGTCGATCCAGGCCTGGGCCTGGTACTCGGCCGAGTGTTCCTTCGTGTAGGTGTCGAGGATGGCGCGCTTGGCCTCGCCGGTGGCGGGCAGCGGCACCTCGTAGCGGGCCTCCGGGCCGTCCAGCATCCAGGCGATGACGCCGTCCTCGCCTTCGTAGATCGGCACCGGCGAGGTCTGGCCGCGCATGGCCCGGTCCACGGCTTCGACGGCCATCTTCCCGGCGAAGGCGGGGGCGTGGGCCTTCCAGGTGGAGATCTCGCCCTTGCGGGACTGACGCGTGGCGGTGGTGGTGTGCAGAGCTTGGCCGACGGCCTGGAAGATCGTCTCGGCGTCGAGGCGCAGCAGGGTGCCGATGCCGGCGGCCGCGGAGGGGCCGAGGTGGGCGACGTGGTCGATCTTGTGCTGGTGCAGGCAGATGGCCTTGACCAGGTCGACTTGGATCTCGTAGCCGGTGGCGATGCCGCGGATCAGCTCGGGGCCGGAGCGCCCCGTGTGCTGGGCCACAGCCAGGATGGGCGGGATGTTGTCGCCCGGGTGCGAATAGTCGGCCGCCAGGAACGTGTCGTGATAGTCCAGCTCACGCACGGCGACGCCGTTGGCCCAGGCCGCCCATTCGGGGCTGGTCCGCTCCGTGATGCCGAAGACGGAGGCCCCTGCACCGTTGGCGGAGACGGGCTGGTCGAGGGCCTGGGAACGGGCGGCGACGATGGGGGCCCGGTTCAGGGAGGCGACCGCGACCGAGGCGTTGTCGATGATGCGATTGATCACCATGTCGGTGACCTCCGGATCCACGGACACCGGGTCGACGGCGACCTGCGCGATCTTCCAGGCCAGCTGGTCCTCGCGGGGCAGGTTCTCCTCGCTGCGGTAGACGCGCACGCTGTGGGTGATCATGGGCTGACGTTCCTCTCCGATGGGTGATTCTCAGGTCTGGGGTGACTCGGCGGGGGACGCGGCCCGGCCGGTGATGTAGGCCAGGCTGCGCCGCAGGTGGATGAGCATGGCGGCCGCGGCGGTGTCGGGGTCGCCGGAGGCGATGGCGCTGCACACGCTCCGGTGCTCGCGGGCGGACTCGGTCAGGCGGGCGGGTTCGTCCCGGGCCAGGCGACGCACTCGGACGAGATGGACGCGCAGACTGCGCAGCATGCCCGTGAGGTAGGGGTTGTCCACGGCCTCCGCGACGGCGTCGTCGAGCTCCTCGGCGAGGTCGTAGTAGCGCGCCTCCTGGTCCTCGGGAACGGCGCCGGCGGCGGAGCTCAGCGCCTCCTCGGCCTGGGCGAACCGCCGGGCCAGTGCGGTGAAGCGCTCCGGGTCGCCGCGTTGGGCCGCCAGCCGAGCGGCCTGCATCTCCAGCGGCAGGCGCAGTTCGAAGAGCAGATCGACGTCGCCCAGGGAGACGGAGCTGACCACGGTGCCCCGGCCCTGGGCCTGGTCCGCCAGGCCGTCGGCGGTGAGCCGGGACAGCGCCTCCCGCACCGGGGTGCGAGAGACTCCGAGGCGCTCGGACTGCTCGACCTCGCCGAGGACCGTCCCCGGGGCGAGGGCGCCGTCGAGGATCTCCTCGCGCAGGCGTCGGTAAGCACGGTCACTGGCACGCATACCGGAAGTGTATACACAGATGGCGGTTCAGGGCGATGATTCACGGTCGATTCGACGATGCCGCGCACTTGTGTATACACAGGCCTTCACAAGATGTGATCGGCGTCATAGTCTGGCAGGGTGCCACGCAGCGCCGGGCGGGGAATCGAGCAGAGGACGGATCATGGATCAGGAGGAGCACCATGGGAGCTGAGCGCACAGTGCCGGGCGGTTATCGGGATGTCCACCGTCGATCGCTGCGCGACCGCGAGGACTTCTGGCTGCACGCGGCCCGGTGCGTCGACTGGGACCGGATGCCGGACCAGGCTCTGGACGATTCGGCGGCACCGATCCACCGCTGGTTCCCCGACGGCAGGCTCAATCTGAGCCGCAACTGCCTGGACCGCCACCTGGAGGCGGGCCGCGGCGACCAGGTCGCCCTGATCCACGATTCGGCGGTCACCGGCACGGTGCGCCGCTACACCTATGCGGAGCTCACCGAGGAGGTGGCCCGAGCCGCCGGGATGCTCGCCGGTCTCGGCGTCGGTGCCGGAGACCGGGTGATCATCTATCTGCCGATGATCCCGCAGGCTCCCATCGCGATGCTCGCCTGCGCCCGGCTCGGGGCAGTCCATTCGGTGGTCTTCGGCGGGTTCGCAGCTCAGGAGCTGGCGTCCCGCATCGACGACTCCTCCGCCGACGTCGTGCTCACCGCCAGCGGCGGGATCGAGCCGTCCCGGCGGGTGGAGTACCTGCCCACTGTGGCGGAGGCGATCAGCCTGGCGCAGCATCCGGTCCGTGAGGTCGTCGTCCAGCACCGGGACGGGTTCTCCCACAGCATGGCGGACGTCGCGGGGGACTCGACCGCCCGCTGGCAGGACTGGGAGCGGCTCTCGGCCCAGGCGACCTCGGCGGGACCTGTTCCCGTGGCCGCCACCGACCCGCTGTACATCCTCTACACCTCCGGGACGACGGGACGCCCCAAGGGGGTGGTCCGGGATCAGGGCGGCACGGCAGTGGCGCTGAGCTGGTCCATGTCCGCTGTCTTCGACGTCGGCCCCGGGCAGACCATGCTGACCGCCTCCGACGTCGGGTGGGTGGTGGGGCACTCCTACATCGTCTACGGTCCTCTGCTGGTCGGCGCCACCACGGTGCTCTACGAGGGCAAGCCGGTGGGGACGCCCGACGCCGGGGCCTTCTGGCGGATGGTGGAGGAGCACCGGATCTCCGCGCTGTTCACCGCACCGACGGCGCTGCGCGCCATCCGCAAGGCGGACCCGGAGGCAGCTCTGGTGGGCGACCATGACATCTCCTCGCTGCAGCACCTCTTCGCCGCCGGCGAGCGGCTCGATCCGGACACGCAGCGGTGGATCGGAGAGGCCCTCGGAGTCCCGGTGATCGACAACTGGTGGCAGACCGAGACGGGATGGCCCATCGCGGCGAACCCCGTCGGCATCGAGCCCCTGCCGATCAAAGAGGGCTCGGCGACCCTGCCCATGGCGGGCTACGACGTCGTCATCCTCGGCGCTGACGGGCAGGAGCTGCCACCGGGGGAGGAGGGCAACATCGCCCTGCGTCTGCCGATGCCTCCGGGCACGCTGCCCACCCTGTGGGGGGACGACCAGCGCTACATCGACTCCTACCTGTCGGCCTTCCCCGGCTTCTACGCCACGGGGGACTCCGGCTGCCTCGACGAGGACGGCTACCTGTTCGTCATGGGCCGGACCGACGATGTCATCAATGTGGCCGGTCACCGTCTCTCCACCGGGGCGATCGAGGCCGCCGTCGCCTCGCACCCTGCGGTGGCCGAATGCGCCGTCATCGGTGTGGCCGACGATCTCAAGGGCCAGCGGGCCGCCGGCTATGTGGTGCTCAAGACCGGGTACGAGCGGGACCCGGAGCTCCTGCGCGAGGAGCTGACCGACCTGGTGCGGCGGACCATCGGGCCGGTGGCCGACTTCAAGGACGTCGCCGTGGTGCCCGGGCTGCCGAAGACCCGCTCCGGGAAGATCCTGCGCAGAACGATGCGGCAGATCGCCGACGACGAGGAGCCTCAGGTGCCCTCCACGATCGAGGACCGGGCGGTGCTCGACGAGCTCGTCCCGGTGCTGCGTCGCAGTCGGTGAGGCATGGCTCGCGGAGCCGGTGAGGGTCGTCCTTCAATCTCGGGATGAACAGTCGGCGTGTGGTCGACGCCGCCGCAGGGGTAGTCTGGTCGGGTTGTCGAGCCGACGACGCCCCCGGACAGGGCCCCGACGGTGCGACCGACCAGACGACGGCGTGACGGAGAAGCGAGGGAGTCAGTGAGCAACGACCAGCCGACCGAGCTCTTCACCATCCACGGTGAGGCGATCATCGGCCCCACCGGCCGTCCCAAGCATGAGTTCCCCGTCCCGAGTCCTCTCGAGGGCACCGGGCCGGCCCGCACCATCGCGATGGTGAACCAGAAGGGCGGGGTCGGCAAGACCACTTCGGCGATCAACCTGGGCGCCGCGCTCGCCGAGTACGGGCGTCGGGTGCTCATGGTCGACTTCGACCCGCAGGGCGCCCTCTCCGCCGGTCTCGGCACGAGCCCGCACGAGCTGGAGACCTCCGTGTACAACGTGATCATGGAGCGTGAGGTCACCGCACGGGACGCCATCCTCACCACCCACGTGCCCGGAGTGGACCTGCTGCCGGCCAACATCGACCTCTCCGCCGCGGAGGTCCAACTGGTCAACGAAGTCGCCCGCGAGCAGGTCCTCGAACGGGCCCTGCGCCAGGTGCGGGACGACTACGACGTCATCATCATCGACTGCCAGCCGTCCCTGGGGCTGCTGACCGTCAACGCCCTGACCGCCGCGCACGGGGTCATCATCCCGCTGGTGGCCGAGTTCTTCGCGCTGCGCGCCGTGGCACTGCTGGTGGACACCATCGAGAAGGTCCAGGACCGGCTCAACCCGGACCTGGAGATCGACGGCGTGCTGGCCACCATGGTGGACACCCGCACCCTGCACAGCCGGGAGGTCATCTCCCGGATCGTGGAGGCCTTCGGGGACAAGGTCTTCGAGACGGTCATCAAGCGCACGGTCAAGTTCCCCGACGCCACGGTCGCCGCCGAACCCATCACCTCCTACGCCCATAAGCATGAGGGCGCCAAGGCCTACCGCCAGCTGGCCCGGGAGCTCGTGGTCCGCGGCGGCGCGCCCTGACCTCTGCGGAGCAGCCGGTGAGCGAGACCAGCCCGCAGCCGGACGCCCGGTCCGGCGTCACGAGCATGGATGTCGAGAGCGCGGCAGAGCTCGAGGGCACCAGCGGGTTCACCGTCTCGCTGGAGAACTTCGACGGCCCCTTCGACCTGCTGCTCGGGCTCATCGCCAAACGGCAGATGGACGTCACCACGGTGGCCCTGGCCGCCGTGACCGACGAGTTCGTGGCCTATGTGCGGAAGCTCTCCGCCGATGCCGGCGCCGCCGAGGGGACCTTCAGCCCCCAGGCGCTGGACGAGTCCTCCCACTTCATCCTGATCGCCGCCACGCTGCTGGACCTCAAGGCCGCCCAGCTCCTGCCCAGCGGAGAGGTGGAGTCGGAGGAGGACATCGCCGCTCTGGAGGCCCGCGACCTGCTCTTCGCGCGCCTGCTGCAGTACCGGGCGTTCAAGGAGATCGCCTCCCACGTGCGGGCCACGCTCGATGAGAACGCCGACCGACACCCGCGCCACCCCGGCACGGATCCCCAGCTGGCGGGGCTGCTTCCCGAGCTGGTCTGGCGCACCACGCCGGAGGATCTGCGCGCCATCGCCGAAAAGGTCTTCGCCCGGCCCGCCATGGAGCCCGACGACGTCCGACTCGAGCATCTCCACGCCCACGCGGTGAACGTGCGCGATGAGATGGCGACCATGACCGGCATGCTGCGGCAGGGCGGCACGCTGAGCTTCTCTGAGCTGGTGCGCGACGCCGAGAATCGGCTGGTCGTCGTCGTGCGCTTCCTGGGACTGCTGGAGCTCTTCCGGGACCGCGACGTGGAGCTGAGCCAGGACTCTCCGCTGGGGGAGCTGAGCGTGACCTGGTCCGGCTCGGCGCAGGGTGAGACCGAGGCCGCCCAGCGGGCTGCGGCAGAGTGGGACGATGCGGCGGACGGCGCCGCGGAGAGCCCGGGCCCCGGGGATGAGGACATGAGACCGACGGACGAGGAGCACCACGATGGCTGACCCGGAGCAGCACAGCGAGCCGGGAACGGCGCCTGGGGTCCGGGAGGCTGACCCTGCGCTGGAGTCCTCCACCGACGCTCAGCTCGTTGCCCATGAGGACTTCTTGGCCGCAGTGGAGGCGGTGCTCATGGTCACGGAGGAGCCGGTGACACCGGCCGAGCTGGCGGCCGCCGTGAAGATCCCCGAACACCAGGTCGTGTGGCTGCTCGACGAACTGCGGGCCGAGGCTGACGGGCACGAGGGAGGACGGCGTCGGGGTTACGAGCTGCGCGAGGTCGCCGGCGGCTGGCGCTACTACTCCCGGATGGACTACGCGGACCAGGTCTCGGCCTTCGTGCTGGGCGGGCAGACCGCTCGGCTCTCCCAGGCCGCGTTGGAGACCCTGGCGATCATCGCCTACCGGCAGCCGGTGGCGCGCTCGCAGGTGGCCGCCATCCGCGGCGTCAATGTCGACGGGGTGGTGCGCACGTTGGTCCACCGGGGCCTGATCGACACGGCCGGCACCGACCCGGTCACCGGCGCGACCCTGTACACCACCACGCGCATGTTTCTGGAGAAGCTGGGGGTGGACACCCTGGAAGAGCTGCCTCAGCTGTCTCCCCATCTGCCGGGTGTGGAGGCGGCCGAAGAGCTTGCCGAGGACGGCTGAACCGCCGGGCGTCCCGGTTTGCGCACGCCCGTAGAATGGAGCCCATGACTTCTTCCGGGAAGCGCCGTCGGGCGCCCAGAGAGCCGCGCGCGGCGCGGGCCCCTCGCACACCCCGGGCGGGGGAGTCCGGCGGGCCCTTCGCCGGTGAGGATCCCCAGCGGCTCATCTCCTCGGAGCCCCGGCGCGCCAAGCCGCGCCTGAGCGAGGCGGAGGAGAACTTCGCTGCGGTGCATGACTCTGACGGTGTGCGCCTGCAGAAGGTGCTCGCGCAGGCCGGCGTCGCCTCTCGTCGCGTGTGTGAGGACCTCATCGCCGAAGGGCGTGTGGAGGTCGACGGGCGGGTCGTCGTCGAGCCGGGTGTGCGGGTGCTGCCGGAGAAGGTCACCATCCACGTGGACGGAGTGCGCCTCAGCCTCGATGTGACGCATCGCTATGTGATGTTCAACAAACCTGCCGGTGTGGTGACCACCATGACTGACCCCCAGGGAAGGCCCTGCATCGAAGACCACCTCGACGCCTCCATGAAGGCGGCGCGGCTGGTGCATGTGGGACGCCTGGACCGGGAGACCGAAGGGCTGCTGCTGCTCACCAACGACGGCGAGCTTGCCCATCGGCTGACCCACCCCTCCTACGAGGTCCCCAAGACGTACCTCGTGGAGGTCCGGGGCAAGGTGCCCCGCTCGCTGGGACGCACCCTCACCGAGGGGATCGCGCTCGAAGATGGTCCCATCGCGGTGGACGCGTTCCGGGAGATCGCCAGCGCCCAGGGGCGCAGCATGGTGGAGGTCACGCTGCACTCCGGGCGGAACCGGATCGTCCGCCGCATCTTCGAACAGGTGGGACACCCGGTGACGCGCCTGGTGCGCACCGCCATCGGGGAGATCACCATCGGCGACCAGCCCCAGGGCACGGTGCGGGACCTGGGTGCCCGGGAGCTGGGGCATCTGATGGACCTGACCAGCGCGCCGCCGCCCTCCGGGCAGGGGACGTCGAAAGGCAAGCAGGATCAGCAGGACTCGACGACGCAGCAGGCCCCGACGAGCCGGACGCACCGTGGTGCCGGCCATCGCGGGCGAGGAGGACATCGGTGAACCCCCTGAGCACGACACCCGACGCCGGTCGGGAGACCCCGCGCGTGCTGATCCGCGGCACTGGCCTGCTCGGTGCCAGCATCGGCATCGGCCTGCGCGCAGATGGGCACGAGGTGCAGCTCTCCGACCCGTCCGGCACCGCCGAGGCGATCGCTCGGGACATCGGGGCCGGGTCCATCCGAGAGGTCGGGGATCCCGACCCCGAGATCGTGGTGATCGCGGCTCCGCCCGAGGTCGTCGCCGAGGAGGTCGCCGACGCTCTGGTGGAGTTTCCGCAGGCCGTGGTCCTCGACGTCGCCTCCGTGAAGGCTGAGATCCTGCGCGCGCTGCGCGAGCTGGCCGACGGCCGTGCCCACGAGGTGACACCGGTTGACCTGACCCGCTATGTGGGCACCCATCCGATGGCCGGACGCGAGCAGTCCGGTCCTGTGGCGGCTCGTGGCGAGCTGTTCACCTCGATGCCGTGGGTCATCTCTCCGGCCCAGGATCCGGCGACCGGGGAGCAGGTGCCCACGCAGGCGGCCGTGGCCTGGGCGGAGGAGGTCGCCCGCCGCTGCGGCGCGACCGTCCACTACATGGACCCGCAGGAACATGACGACTCGGTCGCCCTGATCTCGCATCTGCCGCAGATCGCGGCCTCCCTGGTGGCCTCCCGGCTGCAGGATGCTCCCACCTCGGCGCTGGCACTGGCGGGCAATGGTCTGCGGGACGTGACGCGGATCGCCGCCTCGGACCCGAATCTGTGGGTGCAGATCCTCTCTTCCAACGCCGCCCCGGTGGTGGAGATCCTGCACGGGCTGCGCGACGACGTCGCGCGTCTGATCCGCACGCTCGAGGACCCCCGTGCCCCGGGCGGCCAGGCGGACATCGCCCAGCTGATCTCCGAGGGCAACTCGGGGCGGGCCCGGGTGCCCGGCAAGCACGGGGCGCCTCCGCAGTCGTTCGCCCGACTCATCGTCATCGTCGATGACCGTCCAGGTCAGATCGCCGCGGTGCTCAACGATGTGGCGAAGGTCGGGGTCAATGTGGAAGACATGCGCATGGACCACTCCGCCGGCCATCAGGTGGGTATGGTGGAGCTGTCCGTGCTGCCCGGCCGCCGTGATGAGCTGGCCGAGGCGCTCACCCACTTCGGATGGAAGGTGGTCCAGTCATGACGGCAGGCGCGGCCGATCGCACCGTCACCGGTGCATCAGATCCTCACGCGCAGGGGCGGCGTCTCATCATCGCGGTGGACGGCCCCTCCGGATCCGGCAAGTCCAGCGTGTGTCGGGCCGCCGCCCGGCGCCTGGGGGCGGCCTACCTGGACACCGGCGCCATGTACCGGGCGGCCACCTGGTACTGCCTGGACCGCGGCGTGGACCTCGACGACGAAGCCGCCGTCGCCGTCGCCGTGGAGGAGCTGCCGCTGACGATCTCCACCGACCCGGACCATCAGACCGTCACAGTGGGTCAGTGCGACGTCACGCAGAGCATCCGGGAGGCGCGGATCTCCGAGAGCGTCTCGGAGATCTCCACCAACCGGGCGGCCCGAGCCCTGCTGGTGGCCGCCCAGCGCCGGATCATCGATCAGGCGGGATTCGTCGTGGCCGAAGGCCGGGACATCACCACCGTGGTGGCCCCGGACGCTCAGGTGCGGGTGCTGCTGACCGCCTCCGCGGAGGTCCGGCTGGCGCGCCGAGGGCTGCAGATGGGCGGGGGCCAGTCCGCCGAGGCGCTGCAGCGTCAGGTGCTCGCCCGGGATGCCCGGGACTCCACGGCGGTGAACTTCACCGAGGCCGCCGACGGCGTCGCCGTGCTCGACTCCTCGGACCTGACCTTCGAGGAGACCGTGGAGGCCCTGGTCTCCCGTGTGAAGTCGGTCCGCTGACCTCTCGCCCCGCCGGCGTCGACCCGACGCCCGTCCGATGTGGCCCCGTGCCGCACACATTCATCAGAGAACTCCGCCCCGGCGGAACCCCCACCACCAGGAGCAGCAATGGCCCGACACGATGACGAGACCCTCCAGGGCGCCGAGGAGTTTGCTCCCGCTGTCGAGGACGACCGCCTGGCCGAGCGGCTCGCCGCGATCACCGACGAGGAGGCGGAGGCCCGGGCCGCTGCGCTGCGCGCGGGCCTGCAGGACTACGAGCTCGACGACGAGGACTCGGCGCTGCTCAGCGATGCGGACTTCGGCGAGGAGGCGATGCCCTTCGTGCCCGCGCCCCCGGTGCTGGCGATCGTGGGGCGCCCGAACGTGGGCAAGTCCACCCTGGTGAACAGAATCATCCGCTCCAAGCAGGCTGTCGTAGAGGATGTTCCCGGGGTGACCCGGGACCGGGTCTCCTACGACGCCGAATGGAACGGCAAGGACTTCACGATCGTGGACACCGGCGGCTGGGAGCAGGACGCCCGGGGGATCCACCGGCAGGTGGCCGACCAGGCGGAGGTCGCCGTGGACGAGGCGGACGCCGTGCTCTTCGTCGTCGACGGACTGGTGGGTGCCACGGCGGTGGACGAGGCCGTGGTGCGGATGCTGCGCCGCAAGAAGAAGCCCGTCCTGCTGGCCGCCAACAAGGTGGACTCCGAGGCCCAGATGGCCGAGGTCTACGCCCTGTGGAACCTGGGTCTGGGCGAGCCGTACCCGGTCTCGGCGCTGCACGGCACCGGCACCGGTGACCTGCTCGACGCCGCGGTGAAGGCTCTGCCGGACACCGCCCAGCACGGGGGACTGGTGCCGCTGGGCGGGCCGCGCCGTGTGGCACTGGTGGGGCGGCCGAATGTGGGGAAGTCCTCCCTGCTGAACAAGCTCGCCGGATCCGAGCGTGTGGTCGTCGACGACGTCGCCGGCACCACCCGAGACCCCGTGGACGAGCTGGTGGAGCTGGGCGGCGAGACCTGGCGATTTGTGGACACGGCGGGCATCCGACGTCGTCAGCACATGGCGCAGGGCTCGGAGTACTATGCGATGCTGCGCACCCAGCGCGCCCTGGACAAGGCGGAGGTCGCCGTCGTGCTCCTGGCGGTGGACGAACCGATCTCTGAGCAGGACGTGCGCATCGTGCAGCTGGCGGTGGACTCCGGCCGGGCGCTGGTGATCGCCTACAACAAGTGGGACCTGCTCGACGACGAGCGTCGGTACTACCTGGAGCGGGAGATCCAGCGGGATCTGGGGCATGTCTCCTGGGCTCCGCGGGTCAACGTCTCGGCGCAGACGGGCTGGCACAAGGACAGACTGGCGCCGGCGCTGGAGACGTCGCTGACGAACTGGGGGCAGCGGATCCCCACCGGGCGGCTCAACGCCTTCCTCGGTGAGCTCGTGGCGGCCCACCCGCATCCGGTGCGCGGCGGCAAGCAGCCGCGCATCCTCTTCGGCACCCAGCCCTCGAGCCGGCCGCCGAAGTTCGTGCTGTTCACCACCGGCTTCCTGGACCCCGGATACCGGCGGTTCATCATGCGTCGGTTGCGGGAGACCTTCGACTTCACGGGCACCCCGATCGAGATCTCCATGCGCGTGCGGGAGAAGCGGCGCAAGAAGAAGTGAGGGCCGAGACACCCGCTGCCGATGCGGCATCCGGCCCTGAGTTGTTGTAGACTCTTCTGGTGGCCGGAACGGCCACGACGAATCGGGATGTGGCGCAGTTTGGTAGCGCACACGACTGGGGGTCGTGGGGTCGCAGGTTCAAATCCTGTCATCCCGACCGATCACGAGAGCCCCGGCGAGGACCACCTCGCCGGGGCCCTCGTGCGTCCAGCTGCGAAGCCGAACCTCTGCAAGAATGGCCGGCATGGCTGAGGTCGAGGTCGTCGTCGCGCACAGGCAGCGTGCCACCCTGCGCGTGGGGGACGTCTTTCTGAAGATCGACGGGGACCCGGCGCACGCCGAGGTCGAGATCCGGGCGATGGCCAGGGCGCCGATTCCCACCCCACGGATCCTCTGGCATGAGCCGCCGGTGCTCGCCATCGCTGCCGTGCCGGGTGCAGCACTTGGAGTCCTCGGAGAGCCTTCGCCGGCGTCGCGGCAGGCGTGGGCCGCGGCGGGAGCCGCCGTCCGCAGACTGCACGAGGCGCCGTTGCCGCCGTGGCCGGGTCGCCGACTCGAGGACGTGGCGGACCAGCTCGACCGTGAATGTGCATGGCTGCTCGACACTGGTGTGCTGCCTGCCGAGGTGGTCCGGCGGAACCGGGAGATCGCCGAGCCTGCACTGAGACCCCGGAGGCCGGTGTTCATCCACGGTGACCTTCAGCTCACCCACGTCTTCGTCCACGCTGATGAGGTCACCGGCGTCATCGACTGGTCCGAGGCCGCCCCCGGCGACGCCATGTTCGACCTCGCCATCCTGACGCTCGGGCATGAGGAACGTCTCGATGATCTGCTCGTCGGCTACGGCACCGCCGACGTCGACCGTGAGGTGATCCGCGCCTGGTGGTCACTGCGCAGCCTGACGGCGTCGCGCTGGCTCATCGAGCATGGCTTCGATCCGGACGCCCCGGGGTGCGAGTTCGACGTGCTGCGGGCCCGGATGGACGACTCCTGACCCGCAGGTCCCACTCGAAGAGGCCGGTCAATCTCGGGCGCGGACGATGACATGTCCGGCGCCGCTCAGCGTCAACCAGACGGGCTCCGGTTCGGGCCTCAGGTTGAGCCGAGGGATGAACTGCAGCAACCACTTGACGCCTCGAATCGTGGTCTGGCGTGTGTAGTCCTCCGGCACGGAGATGTCGATCCCCTGTGTGAAGGCCAGCAGTGCGTCTCCCTCCACCCGGAGAGGCTCATCCTCGTGGACCTCCACCACGACCGTCTCACCAGGTGTCGCCGTGGCGAGCGTTCCGCTGCCCCGTATCAGCCAGGCGAAGGTGGTGTCGCGTACCGCCGCCATCGACAGCGGGATCGCCTCCTCCAGCGAGGACGTCAGTCCTGCATCGTGGGCCAGGACCTCCTGGGGCGAGAGCACCACCAAGGTGGCCTCCTGGAGCTCGAACAGGGAGATGTCTCCGCCTCGCCGCCCGAGCCACAGCATGCCGTCCCCGCTGGCCGTATGCGTCTTGAGGTTCCCCGTCAGCGTGAGGCCTCCGGCGACGTCGATGTCGATGCTCCGGGCCAGCCGACGGCGGAAGCGCCTGTCGCGGGCGGAACGGCCCCACCCCTTGTCTTTGAGCTGCCGACGCAGGTCGGCGTCGATGTCCTGCTGCTCATGGTGCAAGGTCAGCGCTCCTCGTTGGGCGAGGATGCGTCTCCTGCTCACCAACACCGGGTGCTCCGGCGTCACGCGGACGCCCAGGATGTGCTGCGCCGCAGGGCACAAGGCCCTGTCGGTGTCATGGGAAAGAGCTCGCAGCTGGGGAATGGTCGGGGGATCGGGGTCGGTCATCTCCACCTCGCTCCGGCAGGGGCTTCAGCGTGACTGGTCGGCCATCCACTCCCACAGGGAGACCCCGTCATATGTGGGGTCGTTCTGTGCGGTGTAGATCCAGGAGAAGTGTCCTGGGTAGTCGACCCCACGGAATGACACCTCATCATAGAGGCTCAGGATCGAGTCCGGCAGCAGGTCATGGGCCCACATACTGGTCTCCTCCGCGGGCACCACGGGGTCATCAGTGGAATTGATGAACCAGGTGGGGGTGTCTGCGAGCCGGGAGATGTCCTCCTCGTCCACGCGCCGATCCTCGGCTCCGGTCGTGGTGTAGGCCGGACACGTGATCACAGCCGAGGCGAAGTCATCAGGGAAGGCGGAGATCAGCACCGTGGCCATGTAGCCGCCCGCGGAGGCCCCCATGACATGGATGCGGTCGGTGTCGATGCGCTCCCGTCCGGCGACCTCGTCGATCAGGTCTCGCAGCTGCTGAGCGTAGTCGGCTGACGGCGTCTCGTACCAGGTGTCCGGGACCTGTGGGGCCAGCACATAGGCGCCGTCGAAGATCTCCTGCGCCTCAGGGGTCGCCGGGCCGACCGCGCCACGGTTCGCCCGCAGCTGCGGCTCATTGTCGTAGAAGCCTCCGTGCCCGCCTTCGCCGTTGCCGTGGAGCCAGACGATCAGGGGCTTCTGGTCCCGGCCGGGGGCGGGGCGGGACAGTCGATAGTTCACTCCCGTCGAGGAGACTCCCGTGTCGAAGGCATCGACCTCCGGACTGACGAGTTCGCCCTGTTCCAGCGCACTGAAGGTCACCTCGCGCCCCGTGCGCAGCCTCAGGGGTTCCTCCTGCTCCACCGTGTAGTCCAGGTCCAGGGTGATGTTGCGACCTGCAGGGTCGAGATACCCCAGCGTGGCCCCGCCTGGGAGGTCGAACGCTGTCTCCAGGTCGAGCTGGATGTCGCCGGACGGGGTCAGCTGCGCGTCGGTCACCGCGCGTTCCTCCGCGTACACGGTCTGCTCCTCGCCCATCAGATCGACGTCGTCGGGATACCGGGCTTCAGCGTGGACGGTGAACGTGGAGGTGGTGAGGGACTCTTCGTCCAGCGGTCTCAGGCGGTGTCCGTCGATCGTCACGGAGGTCACCTGCTCGCCGCCGTCCAGGACATCCGCCTGCAGAGTGAACTGCGCCTGGGGAGAGTGGCCGGGCGGTCCGTCCGGCGGCTCGGCCGCAGCGGGCGAGACGGATAGGGTGGTGATGACCGTCGCTGCCATCAGCGCCGTCGCCCGGGTCTTCATGATGCGCTCCTCATCTGGATGCCGAGACGCCCTTCGGGCGCCGTTCGCACCTTATGATCTGCATCACACAGGATCAATCGCCGTCCAGAAGGTGAGACCAGGGTGATGTCCGTCGTCGACCCCAGGAGCTTTCATGGCCACCTCCGGTTCCCCGTCCGCCAGAACCTTCCACGCCGCCCTGCTGGACATGGACGGAACGCTCGTGGACTCGCGCGCGGTGGTGGAGAAGCTCTGGCTGCGCTGGGCGCGGCGGCATCAGCTCGACCCGGAGCTCGTGCTCCGGACCGTCCACGGCCGGCAGGGGCAGGAGAGCATGGCCATGCTTCTGCCTGGCCGGCCTCAGGAGGAGAATCTGCGGGAGAACCGCGAGATGCTCGCCACTGAGGCGGTCGATGCCGACGGGGTCGTCGCGATCGCGGGAGCCTCTGCTCTCCTGGGCGCACTGGAGGGCCTTCCTCATGCGCTGGTGACCTCGGCGGATGCCCGATTGGCGGCCGCCCGAATGGGTGCGGCGGGGCTGCGGATGCCTGATCTGCGGGTCACTGCGGAAGATGTCACGGCCAGCAAGCCCTCGCCGGAGGGCTTCCTGAAGGCGGCGGAGAAGCTGGGAGTCGCCCCGGCGGAGTGTGTGGTCTTCGAAGACTCGCAGGCAGGGGTCGAGGCTGGGGTCGCTGCCGGCATGGCGGTCCTCGGCGTCGGATCTCATGCCGCGGAGTATGAGCCCGCGTGGGCGGTGGAGGACCTGACACAGATCGTGGTGGAGCCGGCGCCGCGACATGATGCCTTCCAGCTGCTTCTGCCCTGACCCAAGCGGAAGTCCGGTGCCCGACTAGAGTGGTGCCCATGGTGGCCACTGCTCAGACTTCCCGTTTTCCGATGGCCGGCGACATCGGCTGGCTCATGAATCGGCTGAACCAGCTGCGGGCCGACCGGCTGCGCACGCTGCTGGAGCCCCTGGGGCTGAGCGCCCGGTCGGCAGCGATGCTGACGGCGGTGGCGAGCCTGCCGCAGCCCGTGGCGCAGTTCGAGGTCTGCCGTGCCCTGGTGCTGGATCAGGCCAGTGTGGCGATCATCGCTGATGCCCTCCAGAAGGACGGGCTCATCGAGCGGGTCAGGGACGCCCGTGACCGACGGCGCTATGCCATCACCCTCACCGAGGCCGGTGCGGAGCTTCAGCGCCGTTGCGCCGACATGTCTCGGGTCGCTGAGGATGAGCTGGTGGCGGGGCTTCCTGACGGTGACATCGACACCCTGCGGGGGCTGCTGACGGAGCTGGCCACACGCCGCGGCATCATCTGACCAGGGCGGATCTGCGTCCTGCCAGTCTCTGGTAGACCGTCTCTTGACCTCGTGACCTGTATCACTTTATAGTCCTAATAGTTTGTAGTACAAACTCTTGGATCATCAGCACCGGATGAGAGGCAGAGCATCATGGGACACAGGGGACACATCATGCGCTGGACGGCAGGGGCCGCCGTCGCGGCGCTGGGGCTGACGGCCTGCGGGGCCGGAGACGACGGCGGCGACGCGGGAGACGGCGGCACCTTGAACTTCGGGGTCGTTCCGTTGGAGACGGCGACCGAGACCCTCGACAACTGGAGCTTCTTCATCGACAAGTTCGAGGAGGAGACCGGCTACCAGATCGAGCTCTTCGAGGCGACGGATCCGGCCGCCGTGATCTAGGCGACCATCGCCGGGGACCTGGACTTCGTCCAGCTGGGGCCGTTCGCCCAGTGGATCGCACGAGACAACGGCGCCCAGCTCGACACCGTGGGCGCGACGGCTCCGGACGAACAGGGTCCGCGCAACGAGGCGGTGGCCGCCGTCCGGGCCGACTCCGGGATCGAGGACATCACGCAGCTCGCCGGAGAGGACATCTGCTTCATCTCACCCGGATCCGCCACTGGCTATCTCTTCGGAGCAGCCGCCTTCCTGAGCGAAGGGATGGATCCGGAACGTGACGTCAACGGCATCTTCGTCGGTGACCACGCCTCGGCGGCCCGGAGCATGTACGACGGCGAATGCGCCGCAGTATTCACCCACCGCGAGTACGCCGAGGTCATCTTCTTCGACGACAACGACAACGACGACGTCGAGCCCGGAGCCCTGGACATCATCTGGCGGGACGAGGTGCCGGAAGGTGGAATCTCCGTCTCCACGGAGATCGACGAGGAGCTGCAGACGATGATCACCGAGACCATCCTGGAGCTCAACGGAGATGCCATCTACGAGCGCGGCGAGTGCCCTGACGATCTGCAGGCCGAAGGTGAGACCGGGGACTTCTGCCGGGTCATGGGCCAGTTCTGGGGGATCGTCTCCGAGGACGAGTCCTACTGGGAGCCGATCGCAGAGGTCTGCGAGCTCACCGATGCCCCGGCCTGCCAGAGCTGAAGGAGCGACGATGACGAACAGCTCGAGTGACCTCGCGGTCAGCCTGCGGGGGATCACCAAGGAGTTCAATGACGGTGAGGTTCTGGCGCTGCGCGGGATCGACCTGGACGTCCCGCGGGGTCAGAAGCTGGTGCTGATGGGGCTCTCGGGGTCGGGGAAGTCGACCACGCTGCGGGTGCTGAACCGGCTGCATGATCCGACCTCCGGGGAGATGACGGTGCTCGGTGAGGACCCGATGGCGATGTCGGCCCGTCAGCTGCGCCGGTTCCGACAGCGGGTGGCGTTCGTGTTCCAGCACTTCAACCTGGTGGGTCGGCTGACCGCGCTGGAGAACGTCATGGCCGGAGCGCTGGGCACACTGCGGGGACCCCGGTACGGGGTGATGACCTATCCCAATGCGATGCGCCATGAGGCCCTGGCTCAGCTGGAGCGGGTCGGGCTCGGGGACCAGGCCTTCCAGAAGGCCGGCACGCTCTCGGGCGGGCAGCAGCAGCGGGTCGGCATCGCGCGGGCACTGTTCCAGAAGCCCGAGCTGGTGCTGGCCGACGAGCCGGTGGCCTCCCTGGATCCGGAGTCGTCTCGGCAGATCATGGAGCTGCTGCTGAAGGTCTGTGAGGAGGACGGGCTGACGGTGATCTGCAGTCTGCACCAGGTGGAGCTGGCCATCGAGTGGGCTGACCGGATGGTGGGCCTGCGCCATGGAGAGATCGTCTTCGACCGGGATGCCTCCCAGATCACGATCGCAGATGCCTCGACCATCTATGCCAGCACTGATCCGGAGGCGGCATGAGTGTGATGGAGACTGTGCGTCCGCGGGTGCTGCGGCCGCCCAAGGACAAGAAGCGACGGCGTCTGCAGCTGGTCGGTCTGGCGGTGATCGCGCTCTTCGGGGTGGCGCTCTGGCAGACCGGGTTCACGCCCTGGAACGTGTGGGGCCGGATGGATTCGGTGGTCAATCTGATCGATCGGATGATGCCGCCCAGTTTCGTGGACTGGCAGCGCTACGTCGTCGCCGTCATCGAGACGCTGTGGATGGTGCTGGCGGGTACGGCCATCGCCCTGGTGCTGGCGGTGCCGGTCTCGGCGCTGGCGGCGCGGAACATCACCACCGGGCCGGTGGCGTACAACATCTGTCGATTCATCATCACCTTGACCCGTGCGGTGCCTTCTCTGGTGTTCGCCCTGATCTTCGTCCGAGCCATCGGTGTGGGGCCCACTGCCGGGGTGTTGGCGATGGGGATCAGCTCGATCGGGATGATCGGGAAGTTCTTCGCGGACCGGATCGAAGAGATCGACATGGGAATCGTGGAGGCCAGTCGGGCCTCAGGCGCCACCCGGATCCAGACCTTCTTCTCGGCGGTGCTGCCGCAGGTGATGACCAACTGGATCTCGCTGTCGCTGTACCGGATCGACATCAACCTGCGCAGCGCGGTGATCCTGGGCTTCGTCGGTGCTGGTGGCATCGGTCTGGAGCTGCAGCGGGTCCAGGGACAGATGGTCTACGCCCGGGTGATGGCCATTGCGATCATCATCTTCGTCCTGGTGCTGCTCACGGAGCGGCTCTCCGCGATGGCGCGAGCCGCTGTGCTGGGCCGCGAGGCTCCAGCCAAGGAGAATCCCTTCTCCCTGCGTGCGATGTATCGAGGTCTCACTGCCCGCCGCGCGGGACGCGGCGGCGCTGCGCCCCTCGGCGCCGCTCAGGCTGGTGCCAGGGATGCGGATCTGCAGCGCGCGCGCACACCTGCCTGGCGTCGGCCCAAGGCCGAAGGCCGTATCAGTGTGGGCTGGGACGTCTTCCGGCTGCGGCGCTGGATCATGGGCGTCTCCGCGGTGGTGCTGACGGTCGGCAGCTTCGTGCTGCTGGGCTTCGGCCCGGTGCAGCTCATCGCCGCGATCCAGGACATCGTGCCCTATGTGGTGAGCATGTTCCCGCCGGACTTCGTCACCAACTTCACGCGCCATCTGGATCTGATGCTGGAGACCATCTGGATGGCATTGGCCGCCACCGTGCTGGGGCTGATCATCTCGCTGCCGATCGGGATCCTGGGGGCGAAGAACGCGACCTTCCATCCGATCGCGGAGAAGCTGGCCCGGTTCTCCACCGTCGTGGTCCGGGGCATGCCGGAGCTGATCATCGCGGTGCTGCTGGTGGTCGCCTTCGGGATGGGACCGCTGGCCGGGGTGCTGGCCCTCACCATCGGATCCATCGGACTGGCCGGAAAACTCATCGCCGACACGATTGAGGACACCGACCTGTCGAAGCAGAACGAAGCTATGCGAGCTGTGGGTTCGAGCTGGCTGCAACGCACGGTGACCTCCACGATCCCGACGGTGATGCCCGGGATCGTCGGGGTCGGGCTCTATATGTTCGACGTCTTCGTCCGAGCGGCCACGGTGATGGGCATCGTCGGAGCCGGCGGCATCGGGCTCGCACTGGATGCCTCGATCAGGGGCCGGCAGATGGATCAGACCCTGGCCCTGATCATCATGATCTTCATCACCGTCTATGCCACGGAGAGATTCTCCGGCTGGCTCAGGAGGCAGATTCTGTGACACATACTCACCACGACGGCGCGACGGACGACTCGCTGGGTCTGGCCCGCATCGCCCGGCGCGCGGCCGAAGCTGTGGCCGATGACATTCGGCAGGCTTTCACTGAGACGGTCGAGGTCGAGCACAAGACCTCGGAGTTCGATCCGGTCACCGAGGTCGACCGATCCTCGGAGCGTCGGATCCGGGAGATCCTGGCGGAGGCGACTCCGCACGCGGCCATCGCCGGAGAGGAGTTCGGTGCCACGGAGCCGACCGATTCCGTCGGTTCTGCGTCCCTGCGGTGGCATATCGATCCCATCGACGGCACCCACAACTTCATCGCGGGGATCCCCTACATCTCCACCTCGGTGGCCGCCGAGGTGGAGGGGGTGATCGTGGCCGGTGCAGTGCATGACCCCTTGCGGCGCGAGACCTTCTGGGCTTCCGACGATCAGGCGTGGGTCGACGACTCCGTGCTGGCCTCGGCGGCCGAGGATCCCGGGCGGCCCGGAGTGCTGACCTCGCAGCCCTTCCAGGGGCTGCGCTCCACCGGGGCCGAGCTCGAAGAGCTTGTGGAGATCTGCCGCAGCTTCGGGATCGTCCGGAATCCGGGGTCGTTCGCCCTGCAGGTCGCTCACGTGGCCGCGGGTCGGGCCAGCGGGGCCTTCGAACTCACCGGTGCGGCACCGTGGGACATCGCTGGGGGGATTGCGGTGGCCCAGGCCACGGGATGCACCCACCTGCGGCTGGGGCAGGCTCCGCCAGGGTTCGGGGACTGGGCCAGCCACTCCTACCTGATCACCCGCGATCCCGCCAGGGCTGCTGAGATCGGCCCCCGCCTGGCCCGTCTCATGGCCCACGGCGAGGTGCCGGAGGTGTTCGCCAAGTTCATGGCGATCTGACTCAAGCAGACACGCTCGGCTCAGGCAGGCTCTGAGGCCCGGTCCCATCACGGGGCCGGGCCTCATCGTCTGCCCGTAGACTGCACTCCATGCTGACGCTCAACGACCGCCGTGTCCTGACTGCCGCACGGGAGGTCACGTCCCGTCTCGGGCCGGGGGACGAGCACACCGTCGGTTCCGCAGCGATCGACATCTCCGGGCGCATCCACACCGGGGTCAACGTCCACCACTTCACCGGTGGCCCCTGCGCGGAGCTCGTGGTGCTGGGCCAGGCCGCCGCAGTGTCCTCTGACCGGCTGATGACCATCACCGCTGTGGGCGATGACGGCCGTGACGTCATCGCGCCCTGCGGACGATGCCGCCAGGTGATGCTCGATCTTCATCCTGACCTCGAGGTGCTGGTGCCGCCGACCGACGCCACCGCAGGGGAGGCGGCGACGCCGGTGTCGATCCGCGACCTGCTGCCACACGGGTACCGGTCGCCGGACGCTGATGCCGGGCGGGTGCTGCGTTTCGCCGGCCAGTACTACGACGATGTCGCCGACGGTCGCAAGACCGTGACCATCCGGCTGGGAGACCCCCAACGGATCGGCCCGGTGACCATGGTCTTCGAGCAGGCGGAGGTCGCAGGGTTCCAGGTGCTCTCCGGCGTCGTGGAGACCATCGGGCAACGCCGGTTCGGGGAGCTGACCGCCGAGGACGTGCGGCGGGAGAACGCCTCGTCGCTGGAGGCTCTGCGCTCCGGGCTGCGGGGCCACTATCCGCACATCACGGAGGAGGACGTCGTCGACGTCGTCGGCTTCCGCCTCGCCTGATGAGCCGGATCAGGCGGACGT
The DNA here is from genome assembly GCF_031705515.1 of Nesterenkonia sp. CL21. NCBI lineage: Bacteria > Bacillati > Actinomycetota > Actinomycetes > Micrococcales > Micrococcaceae > Nesterenkonia > Nesterenkonia sp. CL21. The sequence goes on along the minus strand of NZ_JAUTWR010000003.1, from coordinate 296,105 downwards.
GCTGCGGCGCGCGTCGCCCCAGATGTCGATGCCGGCGTCGACGGCGTGCTGGTCGATCTCGGCCAGCTCCTCGGTGGTGAACGGCGCGCTGCGCAGGGCCTGCAGGTTCTGCTCCAGCTGCTCGACCCTGCTCGCACCGATCACCAGCGAGGTGACCCGCTCGTCTCGCAGAGCCCAGGCCAGTGCCATCTGGGCCAGCGTCTGGCCGCGCCGCTGGGCGATGTCGTAGAGTGCGCGGATCCGAGCCAGGTTCTCCTCGCTGAGGAAGCCGTCCCGGAAGGACGGCTTGGTCGCGGCACGAGAGTCCTCCGGGACGCCGTCGAGGTACTTCTCCGTGAGCATTCCCTGAGCGAGCGCACTGAAGGCGATCACGCCCACGCCCTCCTCCTCGACCGTGTCCAGCAGGCCGTCCTGCTCGATCCACCGGTTGAACATCGAATACGAGGGCTGATGGATCAGCAGGGGAGTGCCCAGCTCCTTCAGGATGGCCGCGGCCCGGCGGGTGTCCTCCGGGGAGTAGGAGGAGATTCCGGCATAGAGGGCCCTGCCGGAGCGGACGGCGGTGTCCAGAGCGGCCATCGTCTCCTCGAGCGGGGTGTCCGCATCCGGGCGATGGGAGTAGAAGATGTCCACATAGTCCAGCCCGAGACGGTCCAACGAGGCATCCAGGCTGGAGAGCAGATACTTCCGGCTGCCTCCCGGCCCGCCATAGGGGCCCGGGTGCATGGTCCAGCCCGCCTTGGTGGAGATGATCAGCTCATCCCGGTAGGGGGCGAGGTCCTCCCTCATGAGCCGACCGAAGTTGATCTCCGCCGAACCCGGAGGGGGACCGTAGTTGTTCGCCAGATCGAAATGCGTGATGCCGGAGTCGACGGCGAACCGCACGATGTCCCGCTGCCGTTGGAAAGGGACGTCGTCACCGAAGTTGTGCCACAGGCCCAGCGAGAGCGGCGGCAGCACCAGGCCGGAGCGACCGACCCGGCGGTAGTCCAGCCTCGAGTAGCGGTCGTCGGCGGCGAGGTAGGGCCGGTGGCTCATGGGTGCTCCTGTTCGGTCGTCGGGCCGCTGGCAAGCCTACTCCTGCCGGGGCGGGCCGACTACGATCAGTCCATGGTGACGTCACAGAACACAGCAGCGATCGCCCGCGCGACGGGCCGGCCGTGGGACGCCTGGCTCGAGGAGCTCGACGGCGCAGGCGCCCGCGAGATGGACCATCCGCAGATCGCCGGGCTCGCGATCGCCCGCATGCCCGAAAGCCTGGACAACCCCGGCTGGTGGGCCCAGGGAGTGGCGGTGGCCTATGAGCAGCATCATGGGATGCGGGTCCCGGGGCAGACCAGCGACGGGATGTTCCAGGCCTCGGCCAGCAAGACGTTCCGCGGCACGCGGGATGAAGCGTGGGCGGCCTGGACGGAACTCGTCGCCGACCGTGAGGAGTTCAACGGCGTCGGGCTCGCCCAGGCGCCCACGACCTCTGAGACCCCGAAGTGGAGATACTGGCGGGTCTCCTTGGAGGACGGCACCAGGGTGAGTGTGGGCGTCACACCCAAGGGTGACGAGAGGGCAACCGTCGGCCTGGAGCATGCGAAGCTCGGCTCTCCTGAGGAGATCGACCGGTGGAAGCCCTTCTGGAAGGCGCTGCTCGCCGAGCTGTGAGCAGACCCCGGTCACGGATCGGTGCTCAGCTCTCGATCTGCTCCTGGGCGCCGGAGCCGGACCGGGTCACCTGGATGCGCTGCGGAGTCTCTGCGGAGTAGACGCCTGCGACCCTCACGGTCAGCACGCCGGCGTCGTAGTCCGCTGTCACGGAGTCCGAGGGGACCTCCTGCGGCAGAGTCACCGTCCGGGAGAAGCTGCCGTATCGGACCTCGCGCAGTCCTTCTGCCTCGCGCTCGTCACGGCGCTCACCGGAGACGGTGAGGCTGAGTCCGGTCAGCTCCACTGAGACGTCCTTCTCCGGGTCCACCCCGGGAAGGTCCACACGCAGCACCAGGTCCTCGCCGTCGCGGTGGGCGTCGACGGCGGGGACGAAGCCCGTGCCTTGTCCTGATTCCATGCGGGGAGCCGCGAAGGCCGCGGAGTAGAACAGCGGGGTGCGCAGGGACCGGAAGACGTCGTCCATCAGGGACAGCGGGTCCAGGCGGGTCAGACGGGTGGTCATGAGGATCAGCCCCTTTCGATCTGTTGTCTGGTTGACGGCTTGCAGTCAGATCAACAGCTGTCCGGGGCGTCGTATTCCAAAGTTGAGCGTCATATGCTCAGGTTTTCATATCGCCGTGTCGCTGGCCCTCATGGTGCCGCACAGGCACTGCGGATCAGCGCCTCAGCGGCACGTGCGAGGTCAGCTGATGAGGTGTTGACGTCGAAGGTGAACCGGACGGCGGTCTGTGCCAGGTCCTCCGGCACGCCCATAGCCGTCAGGCTGGGACTCGCCTCCGAGGAGCCGGCGGCGCAGGCGGACCCGGAGGAGCAGAAGATCCCGGCCCGCTCCAGATCCAACAGCACGGATTCTCCACTGCGGCCCGGCAGGACGAAGGAGGCGTGACCGGCCAGCCGCCGGGTGCGGTGACCGGTCAGGCGAGCTCCGGGGACACCCTCCTCGACGGCGGCGATGAAGTCGTCGCGTCGGCGACGCAGCGTCTCGGTGTCCTCTGCGGCGGCGAGCTCCAGCGCGGTGGCCATGCCGACGGCGCCGGCGACGTCCTCCGTGCCGGAGCGTCGGCCGCGCTGCTGGCCGCCGCCGTGGATCAGCGGCTCGAACGGGGTCCGACGCCGCAGCCACAGGACGCCGACGCCTTTCGGGGTGCCGAGCTTGTGTCCGGCCAGGCTCAGGGCCTGCACCCCGAGTTCGCGGACGTCAATGGTCTCGGATCCAGCCGCCTGGACCGCATCGGTGTGGAACGGCGTGCCGGTCTCGGCGGCGACGGCCGCCAGGGAGGCGATGTCCTGGACCGTGCCGACCTCGTTGGAGGCCGTCTGCACGCTGACCAAGGTGGTGTCAGACCGCAGGCGGCGCTGCAGCTCGTCGGGGTCGACGACTCCGGCATCGTCCACAGGCAGAACGTCCACCTCGTAGCCGATCCTCTCCAACCAGGAGGCCGATTCGGCGACCGCTGGGTGTTCCACGGCGGAGATCAGTACGTGCCGGCCTCGGGGAGCCGCCAAGGCGATCCCCTTGACCGCGGCATTGTCAGCCTCGGTCCCGCCCGAGGTGAACAGGATCTCACCCGGCCTGGCGCCCAGGGAGCGTGCCACACGGGCGCGGGCGTCGGTCAGGGCGCGCTCGGCGGCGAGTCCGGGCTCGTGTCGGCTCGAAGGATTGGCGTGCACCCCGGCGAGCAGGGGCCACATGGCCTCCAGGACCTCCCTGCGCACCGGGGCTGAGGCGGCCGAGTCCAGGTAGATCGTCCCGGAGGGGGAGGGCGTCGGCCGCTCCTGCGGGTCGGCGGTCTGTGTCATCTGAGGATCCTTCACCGGGTCGGGCGCTGCGGCGCGTCGGGGAGGTCAGCGCGACGTGGTCATGTCGAGTCCGAGGTCCACAGCTGGCACGCCATGTGTCAATGCGCCGACACTGATGACATCGATGCCGGTGGCGGCCACCTGGCCGATCGTGTCCAGGGTGATGCCTCCGGAGGCCTCGACCACGGCACGGCCGGCGATGATCTCCACTCCGCGGCGCAGTTCCGGGAGGGAGAAGTTGTCCAGCATGATCGTGTCGGCCCCGCCGGCCAGCGCCGGGGCGATCTGGTCGATCCGGTCGACCTCCACCTCGATGTGCACGGTGTGCGGCAGTCGGGTTCGTGCGGCGGAGATCGCCGCGGCGAGGTCGTCCACCAGGGCGAGGTGGTTGTCCTTGGCCATCACGGCGTCGGAGAGGCCTGACCGGTGGTTGTGTCCGCCGCCGCAGCGCACGGCATGACGTTCCAGCGCGCGTAGCCCCGGAGTCGTCTTGCGTGTGTCGGCGATGCGCACCCCCGTGCCAGCCACCGCCTCGACGTAGCGGGCCGTCAGACCAGCGACCGCCGTCATGCGCTGCACAAGGTTCAGAGCCACCCGTTCGGCGGTCAGGATGGGCCGTGCCGGGCCGTGCACCGAGGCGAGCCGCTGGCCGGCGACGAAGGGTGTGCCGTCGTCGTGATGAACCGTGACCTCCACATCCTGGGACAGCGCCGTCATCGCCGCGGCGAACACCGCGCCGCCGCTGAACACGCCGGCCTCGCGGGCGACCAGGTCGGCCTCGGCCTGTGCGTCGGCCGGCACGAATGCCCACGAGGTGAGGTCCCCGAAGGGGGCGTCCTCCTCCAAGGCGCGATGCACCACAGTCTCGATCTGGCTGCGCGTGAGCAGCGGGTCCCCCGCGACGTCGCGGGCAGGGAGCAGGGGGGTCGTCACGGGATCACCTCGGCTTCGCCGCGAGCATGCGGTCCAGGGCGACCTTCGCCTCTGCTGCGACCTCGTCGTCGACGATGATCTGGTTCTCCACCCGGCCGGCGACGAGCTCGTCCAGCACCCACGCGAGGTACCCCGGGTGGATCCGGTACATGGTCGAGCAGGGGCAGATCACCGGATCCAGGCAGAAGATCGTGCGGTCCGGGTATTCGGCGGCCAGCCGGTTGACCATGTTGATCTCGGTGCCCACCGCGATCGTGTCACCGGGGGACGAGGCGGCGATGAACTTCCTGATCGCGTCGGTGGAACCGGCGGCGTCGGCGGCGTCGACCACCGGCATGGGGCATTCCGGGTGGACGATGACCTGGCAGCCGGGGTGCTCGGCGCGGGCCTGGGAGATCTGGTCCACAGTGAAGCGGCGATGCACTGAGCAGAAGCCGTGCCACAGGAGCACCTTCGCCTCTCGCAGCCCCTCCTCGGTGTTGCCTCCGAGCTCCTGCCGCGGGTTCCACATCGGCATCTGCTCCAGCGGCACTCCCATGGCCTTGGCGGTATTGCGGCCCAGGTGCTGGTCAGGGAAGAACAGCACTCGGTGAGCACGCTCGAACGCCCACTCCAGTACGGTGGCGGCGTTCGACGAGGTGCACACGATGCCGCCGTGGCGGCCGCAGAAGGCCTTCAGCGCCGCCGAGGAGTTCATGTAGGTCACCGGGATCACCGGGAGCTTGCCCTCAGCATCCGGCTGGGGATCCTCCGGGTCGAAGCCGTAGACCTCGGCGATGTCCTCCCAGGCCTCCTCCACGGACTCCTCATCGGCCATGTCAGCCATGGAGCAGCCGGCCGCGAGGTTGGGCAGGATCACCTGCTGATCGGCCGAGGAGAGGATGTCGGCAGTCTCGGCCATGAAGTGCACGCCGCAGAACATGATCGTCTCCGCCTCCGGCTTGGTCAGTGCCGCGTTGGCCAGCTGGAAGGAGTCTCCGACGAAGTCGGCGTACTGGACGACCTCGTCACGCTGGTAGAAGTGTCCGAGGATCACGAGCTTCTCGCCGAGGGCCTCCTTCGCCGCACGGATCCGAGCATGGAGCTGCTCGTCCTCGAGCTCTCGGTACAGCTGCGGCAGCTGACCGGGGCGGACCGTGCGGTCAGGAATCGGGTCGGACTCGGAGGCGCCGGGCCCGTATCCGGGGGCGACGTCGAACTCCCAGGGGCCGCGTGGCAGCGAGTCGTTGCACGACTCCTTGGGCTTGAGCTCGATGCGGTCGTGGACGGACAGGCTCATGGGTTCTCCTCGATGGTGAGCGTGTAGCGGGAGCGGTTGGGGGCCGAGCGGTAGAGCAGCGGCGGCCGGTGGTTCGTGCCGGTCATCCGACGCCCGGTGCTCTCCACCGAGCCCTGGGCCAGCACCTGGCGGCGGAAGTTCGACGGATCCAGGTCTCTGCCGAGGATCGCCTCATAGACCTCGCGGAGCCGGGTCAGCGGGAACTCCTCGGGCAAGAACGCGTGCGCGATGGGGGAGTAGGTGATCTTGGCGCGCAGTCGCTGCAGGGCATAGCGCAGGATGACGCCGTGGTCGAAGGCCAACGGGGCGGTGCCGTCCTCATGGCGGCGCAGGGTCTCATCGGCCGGGAACCACGCGACGTTGTCCCCGTGGTCGGCCTCGGCGTCCTCCTCGGGACGGACCAGGGCCCAGTAGACGATCGAGACCACGCGCTGGTCCGTCTGGCCGGACCGGTCGACGTCGCCGAAGGCGTAGAGCTGTTCGAGGTGCCGGGGCTCCAGGCCCGTGGTGGCCTTCAGCGTCTCCCGGGCCGAGGCGGCCAGGTCGTGATGGTCCTCCAGGGGTCCGCCGGGCAGGGCCCAGCGGCCGCAGAAGGGGTCGCGGATGCGGCGGACCAGCGGCAGCCACAGCGTCGGGCGGTCCTGTGCGGGGCCCGGGCGCAGGGAGAACACGACGGTGGACACGGCCAGCTCCAGGTGCTGGTGGGGTGCCGGTGCCCGGGCCGTCGACTGGCTCCCTGCGGGACTCGTCACGATGAGCTCACTCCTTCTGGTATCTGTGACACTATGCTATCCATCATAAAGTCATGTCAACCTGAAGGGTGGCAGAGGAGGTGGCGACGGCGGAGCGGCCCTGGTCCTGCGGGCTCTCGCCTCCGGCTTAGACTGTCGCGGTGACCTCTCCTGCTCGACGCCGCCTCCGCCAGGGGCTGCCCGCCGACCGCCGAGGCCTCGGACGGGTCGGGCGCCCTGTGCGGCGCCTCGTCCCGGGGCTCGCTGTGGCGCTGATGGCCGCCGTGGCCGCCCACCTGCTCGCCGAGCAGATCCCCGGCGTCTCCGGACTGCTGCTGGCCATCCTCCTCGGCATCGGTCTGCGTGGACTGCGCTGGATCCCGCCGACCTTCGAGGCGGGACTGCGCGTCGCCTCCAGGACCGTGCTGCGGCTGGCCATCGTGCTGCTCGGGCTCCAGCTGGTGCTGGGCGACATGCTGGCTCTGGGCTGGGAGGTACTGGTCATCGTCGCCGGCACGGTGGTGGTGACCTTCGTCGGCACAGTGCTGGGAGGTCGGGCGCTGGGCACCCCTCGAGGGGAGTCGACCATGCTCGCCACCGGCACTGCGATCTGCGGCGCCTCTGCGGTCGCCGCGGCCGCAGCTGCTCTGGACCGTGGAGACGGACGGGACAGCCGCGGTCGGCCGGTGGATGCGGCTGCGGCGATCGCGGTGGCCGTGGTGACTCTCTGTGGGACCATCGCCATGCTCGTGCTTCCGCTGCTCGTCACCATGCTCGGGCTGGACGAGCGGTCCGCCGGCATCTGGATCGGAGCCGGTGTCCACGAAGTGGGTCAGGTGGTGGCTGCGGGAGGGATGGTCGGCGCCACGGCGCTCGCGGTCGCCGTCGTGGTCAAGCTGGCTCGAGTGGTGCTGCTGGCGCCGATCATGGTGGGGCTCGGAGTGGTGGCGCGTCGGCGCGATCCGGGCGGGAGCGCGGCACAGCGAGAGGCGGGACGGCGGCGAACGCCGCTGATCCCCGGGTTCGTTCTGGGCTTCCTGGGTGCGGCCGTGCTGGCCTCTGTGGTGGGGATTCCAGAGGGGGTCATGGATCCGGTCCGTGCTGTCACCACGATGCTGATGACGATGGCGATGGTGGGGATCGGTTCCGGGGTGGACCTGCCCGACCTCCTGCGTCGAGGTGGGCCGGCCCTGGCGCTGGGCGTGTTCGGCACGGTCCTTGCCCTGGGTGTCTCGCTGATCGGCGTGGTCGTGCTCCTCTGAACGGCAGGCCCAGAGGTGCCTCGCCGAGGTCGGAGTCTCTCGACTTTCATTCGAAACTGTGTTCGAATGGCAGGTATGCGATGGCAGGGTCAGAGGATCGACGGCGACGACGGCGGGGCGCTGCTGCCGCTCAAAGGCCTGGTGCGCACGGTGCGCACCCCAGACTTCGACGGTGTCACGTTTCATGAGATCGCCTGTCGGTCGGCGCTCAACCGCGTGCCGGCAGGTTCGAACATGCCCTTCACCTGGACCATCAACCCCACCCGGGGGTGTCTCCATCGATGCGTCTACTGCTTCGCGCGGAAGACCCATGAGTACTTGGACTTCGACTCCGGCCGGGACTTCGACACCCAGATCGTGGTGAAGACGAACATCGCGGATGTCCTGCGAGCTGAGCTGTCCAAGCCCAGCTGGGGTAGGGAGCACGTCGCGCTGGGAACCAATTCGGATCCCTATATGCGCGCGGAGGGCCGGTATCGGCTCATGCCTGACATCATCGCGGCGCTGGCCGAGTCTGGGACTCCGTTCTCCATTCTGACCAAGGGCCCGCTGCTGAAGCGGGACCTGCCGCTGCTGCGCGAGGCTGCGCAGCAGGTGCCGGTCTCCGTGGCGGTTTCGCTGGCGATGGTGGATCGGGACCTGCAGCAGCGCGTCGAACCGGGCACCCCGGACCCGCGCGCCCGGCTGAGCCTGATCCGCTCCGTGGTCGATGCCGGACTGGAATGCACGGTGCTGGCGATGCCGATCCTGCCGTGGCTCACCGACTCCGAGGAGCATCTGGATGCGCTGCATGCCGAGCTGGCCGAGGCGGGAGCGGCTGATGTGACCACCGGAGCGCTGCATCTCAGGCCGGGGGCGCGGGAGTGGTTCCTGGACTGGCTCGCTCGGGAGCATCCCCGCCTGGTGCGGCGGTATCGACGGATCTACCGGGGAGGCTCCTATGCCTCCTCCGAGTACAGAACGTGGCTTGCGGCGCGGGCGAAGGAGGCGCGGCGCAGGCACGGTGTCGACCGTCGCCGGGACCCCATGTGGCGGGAGCGCGTGTCGCCGGAGCTGCCGGCCGCGGATCTCGGCCCCCGGCAGCCGGCGCTGTTCTGACTGCCGGGGCAGGCGAGTTCTGGCTGACATCTCCGCGCGGCCTCAGCCCGGGGGTGTCACAATGAATCCATGAGCGTCATCAAGATCAATGCGATCACCGTTCCTGAGGACTCCGGCGATGAGCTGGGAGCCCGCTTCGCCGCACGGCATGGCTCCATGGAGGGCACTTCGGGCTTCGAAGGGTTCGAGCTCTTGCAGCCCACCGATGGCCGCACGGTCTGGCTCGTCGTCACCCGCTGGGCATCGGAGGAGGACTTCGACAACTGGCGGAACTCCGAGCATTTCCAGCGTTCGCACGGTCAGGGCGGCTCAGGAGATCGGGACTCCGGTGACCAGGGGGAGCAGAAGCGACCCCCGGTCGGCATGTCCTCGGAGCTGTGGAGCTACCAGATTTCGGTCACCGGCTGAGGGCTGGTAATCTAACTGGGTCAGAACGTCAGCCCGGCTGACCTGGCCCGCGCCTCCTTAGCTCAGGGGATAGAGCGTCTGCCTCCGGAGCAGAAGGCCGCAGGTTCGAATCCTGCAGGGGGCACCCATCGCCGAAGCCCCGGATCACTGGTCACAGTGGTCCGGGGCTTCGTCGTACACGCTGCGAACGATCTCACCTCATTGCTCACCGGGCTTCCGCGGCCCTCGCGGTAAGTCGACTGGGACCCCTTCTGCGAAGCGGGTGAGCCGAAAATCTTCCAGAAGAGGTTCGATGTCACCCTGGACCTCGCGGGCAACGGCTCGCCCGAGGAAAGGCGCCAGCGTCACGCCGCTATGGGTGGCCACTACGTAGATGTCCGGTGCCTCCGGCGCAGGTCCAGCAATGGTCCGCCCGTCGATGGGCATCGCGCGCTGACCCACGAGGATCTCGGCAGTCTCGAGTGACTCCGTCCCGTGCAGGATCGTACGAAGGCGCGACAGGTACTCCGGGACAAGGCTGGCCCGGTCGGATTCCGCGGCCTCAGGGGAGGCTGAGACATCGAGGTCCAGCGCCTGGATCAGAAGCCGGCCTCCGCCCTCTGGGCGCACGTTGAGCCACGGCGTGGTCACGAGCCGATGCAGGCGGGCGGGAGTGGGGGCTGTGCGTACCAGGTGGCCCACGGTCACGTCTCCGGGGGCGGTGTGCGCGGCCATCGGGACGTCGAGCCCCAGCGAGGCAGCCAGCGGCCCGGTCCATCGTCCGGTGGCCAGTACGACTCGATCTGCTTCGATATGCGATCCGTCAGCGAGGAGCACGTTCAGAGGGGAGCCGGAACGATCAATTCCTGTGACCCGTGCCCCTTCACGCAGAATCCCGCCGTGCGCCTGGAACTGCACGAGACGTTCAGCAACGTAGAGGTGAGGGTAGACGTGTGCCTCGTCGGGGAAGAAGACTATCGTTTTCGCGCTCGGCGGCACGATGATCCCCGGTTCGAGGCGCTGCGCCTGGGCGGACGTGAGTTCTTCCACGGCGTAGCCGCGGGAAGTCATGCGTTCTGCCCGGGCTCTGAGGTCCCGTTCATGAGCCTCATCCTCGGCGATCTCAAGGTGCCCTGTGGCAGCGATCCACGGCGTCTGGGGTGTCGCGAGACTCCGGTGCGCATCGAGCCCTGCTTGGTTGAGGCGGAAATAGCTCTCTGGTTCTTTCCCGTTGGCATTGACCCACGCATACGACGTCGAGGTGGTTCCGGCCCCGATGCGTGCGGCCTCCAGTAACGTCACAGGTGTGCCGCGAATCGCGAGTTCTGTCGCGACCGAGATGCCGAGGATCCCGCCCCCGATCACAACGACGTGCTGGGACGAATGAGTGTTCAGAGTCACGGGGCCTCCTGGTTGATGCGGCTGGGGGTGTCCGGGGAGATTGCGCGTGAAGCGCGCTGCGCCGTCATGGCGTGCGTCAGGAGCAGGCACGCAGCGCTCGTTCCGATGCCGAAGATCGCGTACGGAACGGTGGTATCGAGGATGTGCGCCGTGGCGCACCCGAGCAGGCCGCCGAGCATAGAAATGCTGGCAGTGACAGCCCGGAGCCTGCCACGTCTGCGGTACAAGATGTAACCCAGGAAGATCGGGGCTGCCAGTAGGGAAGCGGAATAGGCGTAGGTGGCGACCAGCCAGGCCAGGGCAGCCGGGTACGCAATGGCCAAGAGCGCCGCGAGGATCATGACCGCCACGGAGATGATTCTCGACAGGCTCCGGGTGTCCCGTTCAGGGGAGCGTCCCAGCACACGGATGGTGACGTCTTGCACGACATTGGTCACCACGGATTGTAAGGCGCTTGACGTCGTGGTCGCGATGGTGATCAGGAGAAAGGCGGCGAAGACGGCCAGCAGGCCGATAGGCAGCTGGGTCAGTATCCATCCAGCGGCCTGCTCGGAATCGTCGCCGACGAAACTGTCATTGAGCGCACGAGTGGTGAGTCCCAGGAGAAACGGGTAGGCCGAGCCGAGGAAGACCACCACGCCCCCGAGAACCAGGCCCAGCCGTGCCTTGGCGATGTCGCGTGTCGCGAAGACGCGCTGGTAGTACATCTGGTTCGTCAGTGTCCCGGGAATGATGGCGAACATCCACAGCAGGACTGTCATGGCGCCGGCCGCGGCGAGGCCTTCGGGGAGGCTGACGATCTCCTGGGGGACGGCCGATCTGATGCCACTCCAGCCACCTGCCAGGGAGAGGGTGTAGCTGACGACGACCACGGACAGCACCAGCATCATGGCGCCCATGATGGCGTCGCTCCATGCCACCGAGCGCAGGCCTCCGGGCAAGACGAAGATGAGCGTGATGAGTCCCATGACGCCGGTCAGGACGACGGGAGAAGCGCCGGTGAGCTCGGAGAACAGGGACGCGAAAGCGACGTACTGGGTGGCCAGCCAGCCGAAAGGGACCACTATGGCGCCCAAGGCCGCAAGTACTGTGACCAGGGGATGTTCGACATAGATCCGCCGCAAGATCTCCGGGACGGTAGTGAACTCCTCGCGCCGGAGCCAGCCCCCGATCAAGGAGAGCAGCAGGAATCCGACCAGGACGCATCCTGGATAGAACCAGTACGCCCAACCCACGTTGTAGGCATTCCCTACGTGGGCGACCAGCACTCCGCCGCCGGTGGCGGTGGCGAACTGGGTCAAGACCACGACCCACAGCGGCAATGAGCGGCCAGCGACGTGCCAGCCTTCTCCGCTCGTGACATGCCGCCCGGCCAGGAACGAGACTGATGCTCCGATGCTCAGGACCACGAGACAGCACACAATGACGAGGGACAGTTCTCCGGTGGTCATGACAGCGCTCCTTCTGGCGCGAATCGGGCAGGGGCCAGGTGGTCAATGTGATGGTCGGTATGCCCTCGCAGCGCCAGATCAGCTGCGACCTCACCGAAGGTGGGCGCCAGCTTGAACCCATGCCCGGAGAAGCCCGTGAGGACGGTGACGTGGGGTAGCCCTGGAACCGTCCCGATGATGCCGTGCTGGTCGGGGGTGAAGGCATCGGCGTAGGAGCCCACACGCACCGGATCCGGATTGAGGCCTGGGAGGAAACGGCGGACGGCGTCGCACATGGCCGTGAGCAGTTCCGGACTTGGATTCCTGCTGACCTCGTCGGCGCTGCTCAGCCGTGGCCGGGGGAGGCTGTGCAGGCTCACCTTCACCGTTTCTCCGTCAACAGCGGGGAAGCAGGAAAAGGCGGTCGGTCCGGAGCGGATGAGGATTGGCGAGTGGAGCGGGTCGAACTGCGGGGGATCTTCGGCCCGGAACCACAGCGTCGTGATCTGGTGTACTTCCAGAGGCAGCCTGGCCAGGGCTGGCATCATTGGGGCCCAGGGTCCGGGGCACAGGATGACGTGATCGAACTCGTCGTCGCCGTCGCGAGTGTGGACCACTGCGCCCGTGGCCGATGAGGCCAGAGAGAGGACGGGGGAGTAGCGGTGGAGGGTGGCGCCTCGGGTCTCAGCTTGCTGGGCGGCGGCCTGGACCGCGTGCTCCGGACGAAGCACTCCTGCACTGTGGTCCAGGATCGCAATCTCGGAATCCTCGAGGGGCAGGTGCGGAAACCTGAGGCGTGCTTCGGTGGCAGTGAGTGTTTCGTGCGGGAGGCCGAAATGTTCGATGCAGGACCGGACGGTCTGTACATCCGGGTGATCCTCAGGACCGATGGTCAGCCCTCCGGCCGTGGTGAGAAGATCCGCGCCGCTCTCCTCCTCGAGTTCATCCCAGAGTGCCGCTGCCCGTTGCAGCAGTGGAACGTACTGCCGACCTTCTCTGTACGCCACACGGAAGATCCGTGACTGTCCTCCGTATCCACCGCGATCGTGTCCAGGGGCGTAGGCGTCGAAGCCATGGATGTCGGCATCCGTCCGTCGGCTCAATGACCATAGGGCCATCGAGCCCACGGCGCCGACTCCGACAACGGCAATGCGTGGAGATGTCCTCTCCATAGTTCCTCCTCAGGGATGGGTGGAGTCGCCAGGGTCCGGCGGCTCACCTTCGGGCTCCTCGAGCGTCTGCTCGACGAACAGCTGGAATGCGTGCGGTGCCAGGACTGAGAGGTAGATCTCGGCGATAGCGCCGCCTTGCAGATAGGTCTCACGTCGCCCCGTGAAGACAGGCGTCCCCTCGGGCAGGTTCAGTAGCTGTGCAGCCTCGTGGGTGGCTACGGAGGGCTGCAGGTACAGCCGAGATCTCACGACTGGCACGCCTGAAGCGCGGAAGTGGGCCATAGAGGTAAACGTCGTCAAGTCTTCACGCATGACGCGCGGAGCCACCGAGAAGGGGATCATGTGTTCCTCGATCGCCACGGGGTCGCCTGCTGGGTCGGTCTTGACCCGGCGGAGGTGGTGGATCGCGTCGTCGGCGCCATGGCCGGGAAGATCGATGTCGAGATCACTGGCAGGGATGGTCTCCGCGAGCAGCACTGTGTGAGCGCCCTCCTCTTCGGGGCCCGATGCCAGCAGGTTCGTCCAGCGCAGCAGATCTGTGGCGCTTCGAGTGACCGTGGTGCCGGCACGCCGATTCCTGGTCACGAGGCCCGCTTCGGCCATGCTGGTGATCGCCCGCTGGACTGTCGCACGGCTCACCTCGTACGTGGCGCAGAGTTCCCGCTCTGTAGGGATGGTGTCCCCGGGTCGGAACTCTCCAGACCGGATGGCCTTCTCAAGGTCGCCGCGGATCTTCGCATACTTCGACTGTGATCCCATGCACGGAGAGTAGTCATAAAAATAATGACTAGTCCATAGTTGAGGCCCATGTGTTTCCTGGAGAGCCTGCCGGTCAGGGATGGCGCTCACCAGCACTCATGCGGTGCCCCTTGACGGCGGAGTGTGACATGAGCTACAACAGATAACGAATGTAGTTCATTTATCGGGGAGTGCCCCCGTTCTCAGGAAGGCAGCGCCCCGTATGGTCGAGCTGATCATCCACAACGCCCGCATCCGCACGATGACGGCGGCTAGCGATGCGGCGATCGTCGCCGACACCGCCGTGGCCGTGGCCGGCGGCATGATCCACGCCGTGGGAGGCGATGCGGAGATCCTCTCGCACGCCCGTGACGAGACCCGGATCGTCGATGCGGCCGGGGCGACGCTGACTCCCGGCCTCATCGACTCCCACTGCCATCCCGTCCTGGGGTGCTCCGCGACGGTCGGCATCGACTTCGGGGGCATGGTGGATCTGGAGTCCGTTCGGGCGGCCATCGCCGAGGAGGCTTCCCGGCTCGGGGCCGGAGAGTGGATCCTCGGCTGGAATCTCGACTACAAGGCCTTCGAGACAGCAGGCATCCGCGGGGATCACTTCGACGGCGTCACCGGCGGGCGCCCGTTGGCCGTGCGCTTCTTCGACATGCACACCGGACTGGCCAACAGCGTGGCGATGGAACGTTCCGGCGTCGACGGAACCGAGACGTTCGCCGACGCCAGCGAGGTCGTGGTGGACGAGGACGGTACGCCCACCGGTGAACTCCGGGAGATTCCGGCGTACTCTCTCGTCTTCGACGCGGTGCCCCAGGGGCCAGCTGAGGAGCTGGCCGGCACGGTCCAGACCAAGCTGCTGGAGATGGCGGCCAGCGGGGTCACCGGCGCCACCATCATGGACGGCGATCGGAAGACCCTGACCACGTTGCAGGCGTTGGAGGAGCTTCCCGGTGGCCTGCCCGTCCGCCTGCAGGTCGCTCTGTGGCATCACCCCGGTGACGATGACTCCGCCGTCGCGCAGCGGATCGCGCTGCTGAGCAGCTCCGGCCGCCGCTTCCGCGTGAGCATGATCAAGATGTTCATCGACGGGGTCATCGACGGCGGCACCGCCTGGCTCCACCAGCCCGACACCCACGGGGAGTCCGCCGAGCCGTTCTGGCCCAGCGTCGACCGCTACGCCGAGGTCGCCGAGGCCTACCACCGGGCCGGATTCCAGCTGGCCACGCACTCCTGCGGCGATGCCGGCGTCGCCCACGTCACCGAGGTCTACTCCCGACTCGACCCGTCAGCCGGCTCCGGGGCACCGCATCGGATCGAGCACCTGGAGACGATGACGGACCATGACGTCGATTCCCTTGTGGAGGCCGACGTCGTCGCCTCCATGCAGCCGCTGCACATGCAGTGGCGGGAGGCGCAGGGCACAGACCCGTGGGCGGCCCGGCTGGGGGAGGAACGAGCATCCCGTGCCTGGCGGGTCAAAGACGTCCTCACCGCCGGCGGGCGGATCGCGCTGGGCTCCGACTGGCCGGTGGCCGAGAGCGACGCCCGCATCGGACTTGCCTGGGCGCGCCTCCGTCGCCGTCCCGGCCACCCCGAGAGTCCGGTCTTCGAGCCTGCTCAGCGGCTCACCGGTGTCGAGGCGCTGCTGGGGTACACCCGGTGGGCCGCCGAAGCCCTCGGACGCGACGACCTCGGCACGATCACCCCCGGGTCTCAGGCGGACCTCGCGCTCTGGGCCGCCGACCCGGTCGAGACCGACCCCGACGAACTCATCGCCACCCCGGTGCTCCTGACCACTGTGGCAGGGGAGATCATCCACCAGACCCAGGAGGTCACATCATGAGCACAGCATCTTCGACGGTCAGCGAGAGTCCCGCGCTGAGACGCAGTCTCGGACTGCCTTACGCCGTCCTGTTCGGTCTGGCCTACATGGTGCCGCTGACGGTCTTCACCACCTACGGCATCGTCAGCACCATCACCTCCGGGCACCTCGCACTGGCCTACATCATCACCTTGACCGCCATGCTGGTCACCGCACTCAGCTACGCCCGGATGGTGAAGGCGCTGCCGGTGGCGGGATCGGCCTACACCTACACCCAGCGCTCCTTCGGGCCCAACCTCGGATTCCTCGTGGGCTGGTCGCTGCTGCTCGACTACCTCTTCCTGCCGATGATCAACTTCATGATCATCGGGCTCTACCTCAACGCGGCGATCCCCGCACTGCCGGCCTGGCTGATCATCGTGGCCACCATCGTGATCGTCACGGCGATGAACGTGCTCGGCATCAAGGTGGCCGCCGGCTTCAACAGCATGCTCGTGGGGATCCAGGTGGTGTTCATCGTGGTCTTCGTGATCATGAGCGTCGTGACCCTCACCGCCCAGGACGCGCCCATCGACCCGCTGGCGCCCTTCGCCAACGAGGAGTTCCAGTTCGCCGCGCTCATCGCCGGCGCCGCGGTGCTGTGCCTCTCGTTCCTCGGGTTCGATGCGGTCTCCACGCTGTCCGAGGAGACCAAAGACCCCACCCGCACCATCCCGCGCGCCATCCTGATCTGCACGTTCAGCGCCGGTCTGATCTTCATCTTCCTCTCCTGGCTGGGGCACCTGGTCTTCCCCGACTGGACGGCCTACAGCTCCGTGGACACCGCGGCCACCGATGTGATGGCGCGCGCCGGCGGGGCGTTCCTGGTGGCGTTCTTCACCGCCGCGTTCATCTCCGGCGGGGCGGCCTCCGCGACGGCCTCCCATGTCTCCGTGACCCGCATCCTCTACACGATGGGCCGCGATGGCGCGATGCCCGGCCGAATCTTTGCCGTGCTGCACCCGAAGTTCCGCACGCCGTACCTGGCGGCGCTGGCCGTCGGGGCCGTCTCACTGCTGGCTCTCGTGCTGCCGTTGGAGCTGGCCGCCGCCATGATCAGCTTCGGAGCGCTCATCGCCTTCACCTTCGTCAACCTCTCCGTGATCAAGTACCACGCGGTCGACAGGGGGCGCCGCCACGGCGGTGACCTCATCCGGTTCGTGGTCCTGCCTGCGATCGGTGTGACGCTGTGCCTGTGGCTGTGGACCTCGCTGTCCCCGGACGCCTTCATGGTCGGTCTCGGATGGGTCGGCGTCGGCCTGGTCTGGTTGCTGGTGATCACACGGGGCCTACGCCGGCCGGCGCCCACGATGGACCTGCAGGAGGTGGAGGACTCGGTCGTCCCCAGCAGCTAGTGCCGCCCCGCACAGAGACGTCCCCTGCGGGCCAGCCGTTCACGCGCTGGCCCGCAGGGGACGTCTCTGTGTGAGGGTGGCTGTCAGTATCCGCGGTCGACCCACTCCTGGAGGAAGGGCTTCTCCTTGTCGATGCGGGTGGACTCGCCGTGTCCGGGGAGCACCTGCGTCTGCTCCGGCAGCTCCGCGAAGATCCGGTCGCTGATCGACTCGATGATCGTCTCGAAGCTGCTGTGGGACCGACCGGTGGCCCCGGGACCGCCCTGGAAGAGCGTGTCGCCGGCGAAGAGCACCGACCCGCGGGACCCGTCGGTGTGGGGGAGGTCCTCCGCATAGAAGCAGGTGGAGCCGGGCGAGTGGCCGGGCGTGTGGACTGCTGTCAGGCGAGTGTCGGAGACGGTGAAGACATCGCCGTCGGAGATCTCCACATCAGGACGGGCATGGGCATGGACCTGCTCCCACAGGACGTGGTCGGCCGGATTCAGGTGGATACGTCCGCCGACCTTGCGCTGGACGTCGAAGACCTCACGGATGTGGTCGTCATGGCCGTGGGTGAGCAGGATGCCCAGGACCTGGCGGTCTCCGACCTGCTCCGCCACAGCCTCGGCGTCATGGGCAGGATCGATGATCAGCACCTCGTCGTCGTCACCGACGAGGTAGACGTTGTTCTCCACCTCCCATGTCCCTCCGTCCAGGGAGAAGGTGCCTGCGGTGATCAGGTGTTCGATGCGTGCCGTGGTGGCCATCGGGTGGGCTCCTCTCAGCCGATCTCGACGACGCTGCGCAGCACGTCGCCCTGGTTCATGGTCTCGAAGGCCTCCTGGACCTGGTCAAGGCGGACCCGCTCGGTGACGAACGCATCGAGGTCCAGGCGCCCCTGGCGGTACAGATCCACCAGGTAGGGGAAGTCCCGACTGGGCAGACAGTCTCCATACCAGGAGGACTTCAGGGAGCCGCCCCGGCCGAAGAGGTCGATCATCGGCAGCTCCACGCTCCACGAGGGATCAGGGACGCCGACCAGGACCACCCGGCCGGCCAGGTCACGTGAGTAGAAGGCCTGCGTATAGGTCTCGGGCCGGGCGACGGCGTCGATGACGACGTCGGCGCCATGGCCTCCGGTGAGCTCACGGATGGCTTCCACCGGATCGGTGCCACCTGCCTCCACGGTGTGGGTGGCGCCGAGCTGCCGGGCCTGCTCCAGCTTCCGCGGGTCGAGGTCCACGGCGATGATGGTGGTGGCTCCGGCCAGTCGCGCCCCGGCGATGGCTGCGGTTCCCACGCCTCCGCAGCCGATGACGGCGACCGACTCCCCGCGGGCCACCTCACCGGTGTTGATGGCCGCCCCGATGCCGGCCATCACCCCGCAGCCGAGCAGCCCTATGGCGGCGTTGTGCTCGTCCTCGGTGTCCTCGACGACGGTGCACTGCCCGGCAGCGACCAGCGTCTTCTCCGCGAACGCTCCGATGCCCAGGGCCGGCTCCAGGGGAGTGCCGTCGGCCAGCGTCATCTTCTGCGTGGCGTTGTGGGTGTTGAAGCAGTACTGGAGCTTGCCGCGGCGGCAGGCACGGCACTCGCCGCAGACGGCGCGCCAGTTCAGGATCACTGTGTCCCCGGGGCTGACCGACGTCACCCCCTCGCCGACGGCGGCGACGCGGCCGGTGGCCTCGTGCCCCAGCAGGTAGGGGTAGTTCTGACCGATCATGCCCTTCTGGTAGTGCTGGTCGGTCTGGCAGACGCCGCAGGTGAGCACATCGACCACGGCCTCCCCGGGGCCCGGATCGGGGACGACGATCTGCTCGACCGTGGCCGGCGCGTCCTGAGCGGTGACGACCACGGCGTTGACGGTATAGGGCATTTCAGGGGCTCCTCTTCAGGCAGGTGACATCGTTGGTGGCAGGTGTGGGCGGCGGATGAGCCATGGTAGGCCCGCCGAGGGGAGAGGGTTCAAGACCTCATGCGCGAGGCGCTGGGGTCGAAGAGGGGCTCCTCGGCCACGCGCGCCCTGAGGCGGCGGCCGAAGTAGGACGCCTCGACCTCGGTGCCCGCGGCAGAGTGCTCCGCGGGCACCCAGGCGTAGGCGATCGACTGTCCGGTGACATACCCCTGGTCCGCGCTGGTGACATAGCCGATCGGTCGGCCGTCGTCGCCCGCCGCATAGACGGGCTCATGACCCATGAGCACCTTCGACGGGTCCTCCAGCAGCAGGCACACCAGCTTGCGGCTGGGCTGGTCGGCGCCGATCGCGGTGAGCTTCTCCGCCGCCGCGCCGCGGACCGCGAACTCGATGCCGGCCTCGTGGGGAGTGTGCTCGCGGGTCATGTCGGTGCCCCACAGGCGCATGCCCTTCTCCAGGCGCAGGCTTTCGAAGGCGCGACGCCCCACCGGGAGGATGTCATGGCGGCGCCCGGCGCCGATCAGGACATCCCACAGGTGGCGGCCGAACTCGGCCGGTGCATAGAGCTCCCAGCCCAGCTCCCCGACGTAGCTCAGGCGCATGGCCAGCACTGGAACGCCGGCTACGTGGAGCTCGCGGCTGCGGTAGAAGCGGAACGCCTCATGGGAGAGGTCCTCGTCGACGAGGCCCTGGAGCACCTCGCGGGCCTGAGGTCCCCAGAGCCCCAGCCCGCATGACCCGGAGGAGGCGTCCCTCAGGTGCAGCGCATAGGAGCGTTGCCTCATCATCATCTGGAACCAGGCGGCGTCGAGGTTGCCGTTGACTCCGAGGTGGTAGGTCTCCTCGGCCGTGCGGGCGATCGTGATGTCCGAGAGGATGCCGCCCCGTTCGTCCAGGATGAGCGCGTAGACGATGCTTCCCACCGTGCGTCCGACACGGCGGCTGAGCAGACCGTCGTCGGCCAGGCCGTCGAGGAACTCCGTGGCCCCGGTGCCGGAGAGCTCCCAGCGGGGAAGAGAGGACATGTCCACCAGGCCCACAGACTCGCGCAGGCGCCTGGCCTCGACCGCGACGAGCGGGCTCCAGTACTGCGCCGACCACTGGTCGCGGGTGGGCAGGGGGGCGTCGCCGAGCATGGGGACCGCGGGACGCATGTCCGGAAGGGTCGCATTGGACTCGTACCACAGCGGCCTTTCCCAGCCGTTGGCCGAGCTGAACGACGCCCCGCGCCCCCGCTGCCGCTCGTAGAAGGGGGACGTGCGCAGACCCCGCAGACGCAGAGTCGTCGCGCGGGGGTGGACGATGTCGTAGACCTCGTCATAGGACTCCTCGCCCTGCTCGCGGGCCCAGCGCTGGGATGTCAGAAGCGGGTCGAACCGGGCGACGTCGAGGCCGTGGGTGTCGATGCCGGGATCACCGGTGGTGAGCCATTGGGCCACCACCTCGCCGACGCCGGCGGACTGGGTCACCCACACGGACTGGGCCATCCAGAGGCCCTCGATCCCGGGCACCGGTCCCAGCAGTGGGCCGCCGTCGGGGGTGAAGGAGAAGATGCCGTTGAAGCTGAGCGAGTCGTCCAGCGTGGTCTCGCGCAGCTCGGGGAGCAGACGCTGGGCCTCCACCCATGAGGCCTCGAAGTCCTGTCGCGTGAACGGGTGGATGGAGGCCTGCCCGCCGTGCCGGAGGATCTGCTCGGGGCTTGCGATCTCATGGTCCGCCACCGGAAGGGGGCGGTGCTCGTAGGCGCCGATCGCGATCCTCGAGCCCCATTCGCGCAGGTACATGCCGTGATCCTGGTGCCGGATCATCGGCCGGGCGACCTCGGTGGCGTCGTCGAGCCCCGCGAGGGATTCGATCGGCTGGCTGAAGCCGAATCCGTGCTCGACCGGGAGCATCGGAATGTCCATGCCCAGCAGCTCGCGGGCCAGCTTCGGCCCCCAGAGTCCGGCGCAGGAGATGACGATGTCGGCCTCGATCACCTCTGGTTCGGCGTCGGAGCCGACCGGCACCGTCTCGACGCCGGTGACGCGGGTGCCGGAGCGACGGATTCCGGTCACCTGCGTCTCGCTGACCAGTCGCGCCCCGCCGGCCTGGGCGCGTCGTGCCTGGAACTCGACGGCGCGAACACCCTTGACCACGGCGTCGGTCGGTGTGTGGAGGGCACTGAGCACTGTCGAGGTGTCGATGTCGGGCCACAGGGCGGCGACCTCCTCGGGGGTCAGCAGCTGTGCGGGCACACCCCAGGACTTCGCAAAGTCATGCCGGCGGTGCAGCTCCTCGACACGTTCGGCGGTGGTGGCCAGCTCCAGGCCGCCCACGCGTTTCATCACCCACTGTCCGTCGACCTCCGCGCCGTCCAGCTTGTCCAAGGTGCGCTGGGCCAGCTCACACATGGCCTTGTTGGGCGAGGTCTGGAACACGAAACCTGGGGCGTGGGAGCTTGAGCCGCCGGTCTCGAACAGCGGACCCTGCTCGACGACGGTGACGTCCGTCCAGCCCCGCAGGACCAGTTCGTCGGCGACGGCGGCGCCGACCACTCCCAGGCCGATGATGACCACACGGGAATCGTGCGGAGCAGTGTGGTGCGACATGCATCCTCCAGGCGTTGCATATTAAGAAACGAGATGTTCTGTGCGCAACCAGCCTAGAGGCCGTGTGTTTTATGGCACAAGGGGTTCACCCTGGGTGTTTCCTGAATCGTGGCCAGCTCAGCCTCCGAAGTACCCCATCCTGACCTCCAGGGTGCGAGCCTCCCTCTTGAGCGTCTCGGCAAGCTCGGCGAAACGTGATTCCGGCAGCCGGAAGGACGGGCCGGTGATCGACAGGGCGGCGGCCACCTGGCCGTCCTTGCCGCGGACGGGGACCGCCAGGGCGTTGATGCCCTGTTCCCACTCCGCCACGGCGGAGGCCCAGCTGCGATGCCGGATCGTCTCCAGCTCGCTGCGCAGGACTTCCGGGTCGGTCATGGTCATGCCGGTGAAGCTGTCCAGTCCGCGCTCCACGAGTCGGTCGAACTCGTCCTGGTCGGCGTGGGCGAGCAGGATCTTTCCAGTGGATGTGGCATGCAGGGGGCCGCGCTGTCCGACGTACTGATGGCTCACGCTGAGCATCTGGTCGTCCGCGGCCTGGATGATCGTCACGGCGTAGCCGTCGTCCAGGATGGCCACGTTGACCGTCTCCTGAAGCTCCAGGGCCAGGGCGTCGCAGCAGGCCTGGGCGTCCTTGGAGAAATCCATCTGCGCCGCCACTGAGTTGGCCATGTGCAGCAGGGTGATGCCGAGCCTGAAGGCGCCCCGTTCGCGCTCCTGTTCGACGAGCCCGTGGGCCTCCAGCGTGCCGAGCAGTCGGAACGCCGTGGAGCGGTGCACGTCGAGCTCCCGGGCGATCTCCGCGATCGTCAGAAGCGGCGACTCGCTCAGGAGTCGGAGGATCTGAGCGGCGCGGTCGACGGACTGGATGCGAGTCAGGTTCTCGGACGTCATGAAAAAACTCCAGATTCTTCGGATGGCCTCTTGACGCACCCCTCGTGGGCAGTGAAGCATAGGTCACACAACGTGTTGCGCACTATAAATCATGTTGCGCTATTAGCAACACTAGGTGAAACCGGTGGTGATGGCAAATGAGTGTCCGCGTCTGTTCCCTGCAGGACCTGACTCCAGGAGAAGGTCTGCGCATCGATTCTGTGACTCCGCCGATCGCGGTGTTCCTGACCGAGGACGGCCAGGTGCATGCGATCGACGACACCTGCACCCATCAGGAGGCCTCCTTGGCCGCCGGATGGTTGGAGGACTGCCGAGTGGAGTGCCCTCTGCACGAGAGCACGTTCTCCCTGCTGACCGGAGACGTCGACCAGCCGCCCGCCAAGCGCGGTGTGCGGGTCCACCAGGTCCAGGTCCGCGGCGACGACGTGCTCGTCGAGCTGTCCCAAGATGCACCGAATCTTCCCCCGGGGGTGACTGTCTGATGCTGGACTCATCGATGACCATGTACGGAGCGGGACTGCCCGTCGACGGGCACCTGCTGATCGTGGGAGCCGGCCTGGCCGGTTATCACGTGGCGCGCGGAGCCCGGGCCAACGGGCACCAGGGCCCCATCACGGTGCTCGGGGACGAGCTCCACCCGGCCTACGACCGTCCTGCGCTGAGCAAGGCGTTCCTCAGCGGAGCGGCGGGCATCGAGCACCTGGTGCTCGACGACCCGGAGAATCCGCTCGATGTCACTTGGTTCGGCGGAGCCGCCGCCGAGCGCCTCTCCGCGGAGCCCCTGGGAGTCGAGACCTCCGACGGTCGCTTCCATGACGCGGACGCGGTGGTGATCGCCACCGGCGCGCAGGCCTGCCGGCTGCCCCTCTCGGGTCAGGCCACCTTCGTGCTGCGCAACATCGATGACGCCCTCGCACTGCGCAGCAGGGTCGTCGAGGACCAGCGCATCGCCATCGTGGGCGGCGGGTTCCTGGCGCTGGAGGCCGGAGCCACCTGCGCGGAGCGCGGGGCTGCGTCGGTCACCGTCGCGGCAGGTGAGCACCACCCGGGGGCCGCGCGTCTGGGAGCGCCCGTGGGCGAGGCCGTCCGGCTGCTGCACGAGCGCCGCGGCGTGCACTTCGCGCCGCCGAGCCGTGCGGCCTCGGTCCGCGACGTCCCGGGCGGTCAGGAGCTCGTCCTGGCGGACGGCCACACCGTGGAGGCAGACATCGTCATCTGCGCCATCGGGGCGACCCCCGCGACCGCCTGGCTGCGGGACGGGGTCCTCAGCCTCGACCCCACCAGCGGAGCAGTCCTCTGCGACGACACAGGATTCACCGGGATGCCCGGCATCTGGGCTGCGGGGGACTGCGCGCAGTGGGCCTCCCAGGCCTCGGGCCTGCGCCCCGTGGGCCAGTGGCAGGAGGCGGTCGAGCAGGCAGGCATCCTCTCCGCCTCGCTCACCGGCGCCGCCCCTGCGCCGTTCCAGGAGCCGTACTTCTGGTCCGAGCAGTACGACGTGAAGATTCAGGGAGCCGGTCGGATCAGCCAGGCCGACGAGGTACGGGTGATCGACGGCAGCATCGAAACTGCCGATCTGCTGGTCAGCTATCTCCGTGAGGGCGCCGAGGTGGGGATTCTCGGCTTCAACCGCCTTCGCGAGGTCAAGCGCTGGCGCAAGCAGCGCCAGGTCCGCGCGGCGGACGTGCTGGTGGCCTGACCTCCGACCCGGTCCCGACACCCAGGAAAGAGAGAACACGCACCCATGATCATCGATCACTTGGACGAGCCCCTTCCCGGATCCTCATTGCGGCCTACCCCGCCGGGCGTGGCCTACACCGATCCCGAGATCTTCACCCAGGAGCAGGCGGAGATCTTCGAGAAGCAGTGGAACTGTGTGCTCCGCGCGGACTCGCTGCCGCAGGCCGGCACGTGGAAGACGGTCACCGTCGGCCGCGAGGAGATCATCGTCGTCCGCACCCGGAAGGCCGGCATCGCCGCCTACTACAACGTCTGTCGCCACCGCGGCATGCGCATCTGCACCACGGGTGAAGGACGCAGCAAGACCCTGAAGTGCGGGTACCACGCGTGGACCTACGCCCTCGAGGGGGAGCTGGTCGCCGCACCGAACCTCACCTCGATGCCCGATGTGGACCAGGAGGCCTACGGGCTCCGCCCGGTCCACGTCCGGGAGTGGCTCGGCTACGTGTGGGTGTGTCTGGCGGAGGAGCCGCCGAACTTCGATGAGGCCGTCCTCGGTGAGGTCCGCACCAGCTTCGGCGAGGTGGAGTCCATCGACAACTACGGCATCGAGAACCTCACCTGTGGCGAGACGAAGACCTACGACGTCCAGGCCAACTGGAAGCTCATCATCGAGAACTTCATGGAGTGCTATCACTGCGCGACCATCCACCCGGAGCTCACCGAGGTCATCCCGGAGTTCGCGGACGGCCTGGCGTCCCAGCGGAAGGACGGCGTGGTCCACGGCGCCTCGTTCGGCGACGAGATCACGGGCTTCACCGTCGACGGTTCCTCGGGCGTGGCCGAGATTCCTGCGATCGCGCCCGATCAGGAGCGCAAGTACTACGCGATCACCGTCCGTCCGCAGGTCTTCATCAACACGGTGCCGGACCATGTGATCATCCACCGGATGTTCCCGGTCTCGGAAAGCCGGACGATCGTCGTCTGCGACTGGCTCTTCCTTCCGGAGGTGGTGGAGAAGATCAACGCCGGAACCCTCGACGTCTCCAAGTCGGTGGAGCTGTTCCACCGGGTCAATGAACAGGACTTCGAGGCCTGTGAGTACACCCAGCCCTCGATGTCCTCCAGCGCCTACACCTCCGGGGGAGCACTCGTTCCCAGCGAGCATCACATCAGCGAGTTCCACGACTGGTGGTACGCGGCGCTGGGATGGCGCGCCCCCGAGCAGGTCCGCGACGAGCAGACGACGGCGGCACAGGCCTGAGCATGCCCATCAGTGTGTTTGACCTGTTCAGTGTGGGGATCGGTCCGTCGTCCTCGCATACGGTGGGGCCGATGCGGGCAGCGCGCCGGTTCGTGGTCGAGGAGCTGCCTGCCGGTGACGACCTGGGCGGCTTGGCTGAGGTCCGGGTGGACCTCTACGGCTCCCTGGCCGCCACCGGGCAGGGTCATGGGACCTTCGATGCGGTGCTGTTGGGCCTGGAGGGCTGGGACGCAGAAGCGATCCTGCCCGAACAGGTAGAGGAGCGGCTGGCCGATATGCGGGCCACGGGGACGGTCCAGGTCGGCGCCCAGGTGGAGCGCCGGGTGGATGTGGCCCTGCGGGTGGAGGATTTCGTGCAGCGGCCGTTGACGTTTCTGCCGCAGCATTCCAATGGGATGGTGCTCACCGCGGTCGATGCTGCGGGGGCTCAGCTGGCGGAGCAGACGTATTTCTCCATCGGGGGCGGGTTCGTGGTCACCGCCGCCGAGGCGGAGGCGGCCTCTCTGGGTGAGGTGGTGGAGTCCACGGAGGCGGCGGTGCCGTATCCGTTCACCACGGCTGCGGAGTTGATGGGCCACTGCCGGGATGCTGGGCTCTCGGTCTCGGAGGTGATGATGGCCAATGAGACGGTGGTGCGTTCCGAACAGGAGGTCCGGGCAGGGGTCCTGCATATCTGGGCCGTCATGGAGGACTGCAAGAACTCTGCGCTGGGTCGGTCGGGGGAGCTGCCGGGTGGGTTGAAGGTGCGGCGTCGTGCCCCGGGCTGGCATGCCCGTCTGGCCGAGCAGGATCCGGATCGGTCGTATGCCTATTGGCAGGAGTGGGTGAATCTGGTGGCTCTGGCGGTCAATGAGGAGAACGCCTCGGGCGGCCGGGTGGTGACGGCACCGACCAACGGGGCCGCCGGCATCATTCCGGCGGTGGGGTTCTACGCGACCCACTATGGGCCGGGCGGTTCGTTCATCGCGGCGCAGGATCGCCAGGAAGCGGTGGTGCGTTACCTGCTGGCTGCGGCGGCGATCGGGGTGCTGTACAAGGAACAGGCGTCGATCTCTGGTGCTGAGGTGGGGTGTCAGGGGGAGGTCGGTTCGGCGTCTTCGATGGCGGCTGCGGGGCTGTGCGAGGTGCTCGGGGGCAGTCCGGAGCAGGTGGAGAATGCCGCGGAGATCGCGATGGAGCACAATCTCGGGCTGACCTGCGATCCGATCGCGGGGTTGGTTCAGGTGCCCTGCATCGAGCGCAATGCGCTTGCGGCGACCAAGGCGGTCAATGCGGCGCGGATGGCGTTGATGGGTGATGGCCAGCATCGGGTCTCGTTGGACGAGGTGATCGTGACGATGCGCGAGACGGGGGCGGATATGTCCTCGAAGTACAAAGAGACCGCTCAGGGCGGGTTGGCGGTCAACGTCATCGAATGTTGAGACCCACGCAGTGAGACCCACGCAGTGACATCCCCGACGTGACAGTGACATCTTCCCGGTGACGCGGCAGAGAAGACGCCGCCGGGAGACGACGACAGGTCGGGACGGACCGACCACAGAAGGAGCCGGAGACATGAACGACACCCTCGCCTCGCTCCGTCGAGACGACCCAGACATCGCTGCGGCGATCGACGCGGAGCGGCAGCGGCAGTCCGACACGCTGGAGATGATCGCGTCGGAGAACTTCACCTCACCAGCGGTCATGGAGGCTCAGGGCTCGGTCCTGACCAACAAGTACGCCGAGGGATACCCGGGAGCCCGCTACTACGGCGGCTGTGAGCACGTGGACGTGGTCGAGCAGATCGCTCTGGACCGCGTGCGGCAGCTCTTCGGCGCCGAGGCGGCGAACGTGCAGCCGCACTCGGGAGCCCAAGCCAATGCC
Source organism: Nesterenkonia sp. CL21 (assembly GCF_031705515.1). NCBI lineage: Bacteria > Bacillati > Actinomycetota > Actinomycetes > Micrococcales > Micrococcaceae > Nesterenkonia > Nesterenkonia sp. CL21. The sequence continues at coordinate 268,804 of NZ_JAUTWR010000003.1, read as the reverse complement.
GCGGTGTTGGCCGCCCTGCTGCAGCCCGGAGACACGATCCTCGGCCTCGACCTGGCTCATGGTGGTCACCTCACCCATGGCATGCGGCTCAACTTCTCCGGTCGTCTCTATGACGCAGTGGCGTATCAGGTCAGCGAGACCGACCACCTCATCGACATGGAGGAGGTCGCTCGGCTGGCCCGCGAGCACCGGCCGAAGCTCATCATCGCCGGATGGTCCGCCTACCCGCGACAGCTGGACTTCGAGGCGTTCCGTCGCATCGCCGACGAGGTGGGGGCCTACCTGATGGTGGACATGGCCCACTTCGCGGGCCTTGTGGCCGCAGGGCTCCACCCCAACCCCGTGCCATACGCGGATGTGGTGACCACCACGACCCACAAGACCTTGGGTGGACCGCGTGGTGGGGTGATCCTCTCCCGGGCGGAGCTGGCCAAGAAGATCAACTCTTCAGTGTTCCCTGGTCAGCAGGGCGGTCCTCTGGAGCACGTCATCGCCGCCAAAGCCGTGGCGTTCAAGGCCGCCGCCGGGGAGGCGTTCCAGGACCGCCAGCGGCGCACCGTGGAAGGCGCCCAGATCCTTGCGGACCGCTTTCTGCAGCCGGACGTGGCGGCCTCAGGCATCACACTGGTCAGCGGAGGCACCGACGTGCATCTGGTGCTGGTGGACCTGCGCCACTCGGAGCTGGACGGCCGGCAGGCGGAGGATCGGCTGCACGAGATCGGCATCACGGTCAATCGGAACGCCGTGCCCTTCGATCCGCGCCCGCCGATGGTGTCCTCCGGGCTGCGCATCGGTACCCCCGCACTGGCGACTCGCGGCTTCGGTGCCGAGGAGTTCCGCGAGGTGGCCGACATCATCGCCTATGCCCTGGCGCCGACCCTCACCGCAGGGGATCGCGTCGAGCTCAGTGCGAGAGTGGCCGCCCTGACGGCCCGGTTCCCGCTCTACCCCCACCTCGAGACCACGATGCAGGAGGTCGTCTGATGGCTGAGATGCTGCCGGAGCACCCGGATTTCCTCTGGAGCAACCCGGAGCCGAAGCGGTCCTATGACGTGGTGATCGTCGGTGGAGGGGGCCATGGGCTGGCCACCGCGTACTATCTGGCAGCTCACCACGGGATCACCAATGTCGCGGTGGTGGAGCGAGGGTGGCTGGCCGGTGGGAACATGGCCCGCAATACGGCGATCATCCGCTCGAACTACCTCTGGGATGAGAGCGCGGCGATCTATGAGCAGTCCCTGAAGCTCTGGGAGCAGCTGCCCGATGAGCTGGACTATGACTTCCTCTTCTCCCAGCGCGGAGTGCTGAATCTGGCGCACACCCTGGAGGACGTCCGGGAGTCGGTGCGGCGGGTGGAGGCCAATAAGCTCAACGGGGTCGACGCCGAGTGGCTGAGCCCGCAGGAGGTCAAAGAGGTCTGCCCGATCCTCAACATCGGTGACGACATCCGGTACCCGGTGATGGGGGCGACCTTCCAGCCGCGGGCAGGGATCGCCAAGCATGACCATGTGGCCTGGGCCTTGGCGCGGCGCGCCTCCGAGCTCGGAGTGGATCTGATCCAGAACTGCGAGGTCACCGGGTTCCTCTTCGAGGGGGACCGGGTCACCGGGGTGGAGACCAGTAGAGGCCGGATCCACGCGGGGAAGGTCGCCCTCGCAGCGGCCGGGCATTCTTCGGTGGTCGCCGGGCTGGCCGGCCTGGAGCTGCCGATCCAGTCCCATCCGCTGCAGGCGCTGGTCTCGGAGCTGTTCGAGCCGGTACACCCCACGGTGGTGATGTCGAACCATGTCCACGTCTACGTCTCTCAGGCGCACAAGGGCGAGCTGGTCATGGGGGCTGGGATCGACCAGTACGTGGGCTACGGGCAGCGCGGGGCGTTCCACGTCATCGAGGAGCAGATGGCTGCCGCAGTGGAGCTGTTCCCGATCTTCGCTCGGGCGCACGTGCTGCGCACCTGGGGCGGGATCGTGGACACCACGTTGGACGCCTCGCCGATCATCTCCAAGACGCCGGTCGACCAGCTCTACGTGAACTGCGGCTGGGGGACCGGCGGCTTCAAGGGGACCCCGGCGTCCGGGTACACCTTCGCCCACACGATCGCCCACGACGAACCCCATCCGCTCAACGCGCCGTTCGCCCTGGACCGGTTCGAGACCGGGCACCTCATCGACGAACACGGTGCCGCCGCCGTCGCCCACTGACCCCCACGTCTTCCCCGAAGAGGTCCTGACATGATGCTCATCCCTTGTCCGCACTGCGGACCCCGCAATGAGAACGAGTTCACCTATGGGGGCCAGGCGGAGGTCTCCTACCCGGAGGACCCGCACGCCCTCGACGACGCCGCATGGGCGCGTTTCCTGTTCTACCGGGACAACACCAAGGGACGATTCGCCGAACGGTGGGTCCACGCCCTGGGGTGCCGGAAATGGTTCGACGCCGTGCGGGACACCGTCACCTATGAGTTCCACGAGACCCGTCCCGTCGGGCGGATGACCGACCTTCCCCAGGGTCCGCAGGAAGGAGCCCACCCATGACCGTGACCTCGCGCCGCCTGCCTGCTGCGGCGGCACCCCATGCCCGTGTGGAGACCACCCGGCCCCGCCGCTTCACCCTCGACGGTGAGACGATCAGCGGGGTGCAGGGTGACACCGTGGCCAGCGCGATGCTCGCCTCCGGGAGGCTGCGGGTGGGTGACTCCATCTACCTGCGGCGCCCTCGGGGCATCTTCGCGGCCGGCGTGGAGGAGCCCAATGCGTTGATCTCCGTGCGCGGCGACCAGCCGGGGGCCGTGACCGAATCGATGCTCTCCGCGCCTGCGGTGGAGCTCACCGACGGACTGGACGTCCGATTGCTGTCCGGGCTGGGGACCCTGGACCCTGCCGCTGACGAGGCCTACTACGACCACAAGCACGTCCACACCGACGTGCTGGTGGTCGGTGCCGGGGCCGCCGGTCTGGCCGCCGCCCGTGAGGCCGCCCGCTCGGGTGCGCGGGTGATGCTGGTGGACGAGCAGGCCGAGGCCGGCGGCGAGCTGTTGGACCGCCGCAGCGCGCGCATCGACGGACAGCCCGCGCGGGCCTGGATCACCGGTGTGGTCGGAGAACTGGCGGACAGCCCGGAGACCGTGCACCTGCAGCGCACCACGGCCATCGGCAGCTATGACGCGAACTACCTGGTCGCCGTAGAACGCCGGCGCGCCCATCTCTCGGGAGCCGGGGCCGATGGGGTGTCGCGCGAGCGGGTATGGCACATCCGGGCCTCTCAGGTCGTGCTGGCCACCGGCGCCCATGAGAGGCACCTGGTCTTCGCGGACAACGACCGCCCGGGCATCATGCTGGCGAGTGCGGTGCGCAGCTACCTCAACCGCTACGGCGTGTTGGCCGGTGAGCGGACCGTCATCGCGACCACCGGGGACTGGGTCTATGACCTGGTGGAGGATCTTCAGCAGGCTGGAGGCGAGGTTGCCGCGGTGGTCGATTCCCGGCCGGAGCTCTCGGAGCGCGCCCTGAGTGCTCAGGCCGCGGGCGTGCCCGTGCACGCCGGTTCCGTGGTGGCGGGCACTGATGCTGACGATCAGGGAGACCTGTCGGCCGTGCGCATCAGCGGGTTGGCCGAGGACGGCACGCTCACCGGTGCGGTCACGGTGGTCGAGACCGATGTGCTCGCCCTCTCCGGGGGATTCACCCCGACCATCCACCTGCACACTCAGCGGCAGGGCGCGATCCGCTGGGAAGACTCCCTGGCGGCCTTCGTGCCGGAGAGGCCGGTGGCCGGCCAGCGGACCGCGGGCATGATCAACGGCTGCCTCGACCTTGCTGGGGCGCTGCAGGAAGGTGCCGACGCTGGGGCCGCGGCAGCCGGTGACACAGGCTTCGCCCGCACCCCGCAGGTTCCTCAGGCGGATCCGGAGGCTCTGGCACCCGCCCGTCCGGTATGGCTTGTGCCGGCGCCGGGCCATGATGATCTCGCCGACGCCGAGGCGTACCGGAACCATTTCGTGGACTTTCAGCGGGATCAGACGGTGGCCGATGTGATGCGCGCCGCTGGGGCCGGGATGCGCTCGGTGGAGCACGTCAAGCGGTACACCTCGATCTCCACCGCCCATGACCAGGGCAAGACGAGCAGTGCGGCGCTGATCGGCGCGTTGGCGGTGCTGCTGGGCAAGGAGAACCCGCAGGGAATCGGGATCACTGCCTTCCGGCCCCCGTACACACCGGTGTCCTTCGCCGCGCTGGCCGGACGGCGTCGTGGAGATCTCTTCGACCCGGCCCGGATCACGCCGATGCATTCCTGGCACGTGGCCCACGGGGCTGTCTTCGAGGACGTCGGCCAGTGGAAGCGCCCCTGGTACTTCCCCCAGGAGGGTGAGTCGATGGACGAGGCGGTGCTTCGTGAGTGCGCCGCGGTGCGGGAGTCAGTGGGGTTCATGGACGCCACCACCCTAGGCAAGATCGAGATCCGCGGGACCGACTCCGGAGAGTTCCTCAACCGCATCTACACGAACGCGTTCAAGAAGCTCGCTCCGGGCAAGGCCCGCTACGGGGTGATGTGTGGCGCTGACGGGATGATCTTCGACGACGGTGTGACCCTGCGTCTGGACGAGGACCGGTATCTGATGACCACCACGACCGGTGGGGCGGCCGGTGTCCTGGATTGGCTGGAGGAGTGGCTGCAGACCGAGTGGACGGACCTGGACGTCACGTGCACCTCGGTCACGGAGCAGTACGCCACCGTGGCTGTGGCCGGGCCGAGGTCCCGCGACGTCATCGCTGAGCTGGCCCCCGACCTGGACGTCTCTGCGGAGGCCTTCGAGTTCATGGCCTTCCGGGAGACGACTCTGGCCTCCGGCATCCCCGCCAGGGTCTGCCGGATCTCCTTCTCCGGGGAGCTGGCCTTCGAGGTCAATGTGGCCTCCTGGTACGGGGCACAGGTCTGGGAGGACATCGCCGCGGCGGGGGCTCCCTACGGCATCACACCCTATGGCACCGAGACCATGCACGTGCTGCGCGCCGAGAAGGGGTACATCATCGTCGGACAGGACACCGACGGCACCGTCACGCCCCAGGACGCCGGCATGGAGTGGGTCGTCTCGACCCGCAAGGACTTCATCGGCAAGCGTTCCTACGCGCGTCCGGACAACCAGCGCGAAGACCGCAAGCAGCTGGTCTCCGTGCTGCCGGCGGACCCGGAGCACCGACTCCTCGAAGGGGCGCAGCTGATCGCCGCCGACACCGACGTCGCCCAGATTCCGGTGCCCATGGAGGGTTGGGTGACCTCGTCGTACCGGTCGGCCGCCCTGGGCCGGACCTTCGGGTTGGCGCTGATCTCCCGGGGCCGAGAGCGCATCGGTGAGACGCTGCGCACCCCGGTGGACGGCCGACTCGTCGACGTCCTCATCCAACCCACCGTCCTCTACGACCCGGAAGGGAGTCGCCGCGATGGCTGAGATCCACACGTCAGGACCCGCCGCGCTCAGACGGTCCCCACTGGCGCATCTGCACCAGAGCCTCGCCGCAGGCTCCGCCGCGGCCCCGGAGCGCTTCAGCGTCCGGGAGATCGCGTTCACCACACAGATCGGAGTCCGGGCGACTCCGGGAGGTGCGGCGCACCAGGCGATCTCCGAGGCCCTGGACGCCGGGCTTCCCTCCGGCGTCGGCGAAGTGTGCGGAGACCCCGCCACGACGGCGGCCCTGTGGCTGGCGCCCGACGAGTTCCTCGTCGTCGCCGAGACCGATCGTCACGACCTGCTGGTCGCGCTGACCGACGCGTTGGGGGAGCACCCCGGCCAGGTGGTGGACCTCTCCGCCAACCGGACGATCCTGGAGATCTCCGGGGATCGTGCCCGCGACGTGCTGGAGAAGGGCGTGCCGGTGGACCTGCACCCTCGGGGGCTGCCGCCCGGCTCCGCGGTGGTGACCACGCTGAGCCTGGTGCCGGTGCTGCTGTGGCGCACTGGAACCGGCACCGGAACCGGCACTGGAACCGGCACCGGGAACGGGCATGACGAGGGCCCCGACTCGGATACGTTCCGCGTGATGCCGCGGATCTCCTTCGCCGACCATGTGGCCCGCTGGCTGCTCGACGCCTCACGTGAGCACCGGCCGGCCTCGACCCCGACCGACCAGCCTGAGGAGGCCTCATGCCCAGCGACCGTGGGATGATCCTGACCCTGGACTGCCCTTCCACCTTGGGGATCGTCCATGCCGTGAGCGAGGTGCTTCTGGCCCACGGGTGCAACATCATGGAGCTGGCCCAGTTCAACGACCCGCGGGCGGGACGCTTCTTCCTGCGGGCACGGGCCGAGAGTGGGGACCCAGACGACGCTGCCGCCGCCCTGGCCGCTGTGGAGGCGGATCTGGCCCCGGTGGCGGAGCGCTTCGGCATGAACTGGTCGCTGCGGGCCGCTGATGCCAAGCCCCGTGTGCTGGTGATGGTCTCGAAGTTCGAACACTGCCTCAACGACCTGCTCTTCCGCACACGGAAGGGTGATCTGCCCATCGAGATCGTCGCGGTGGTGTCCAACCATCCGGATCATCAGCGGCTGGTCGAATGGCATGATGTGCCGTTCGTCCATATCCCGGTGACCCCGGAGACGAAGCCGCAGGCCGAGCAGCAGCTGCTGGACCTGGTGGATCGCCTGGAGATCGACCTGGTGGTGCTGGCCCGGTACATGCAGATCCTCAGCGACTCCTTGGCCACTCGCATGGAGGGACGGGTGATCAACATCCACCATTCGTTCCTGCCCAGCTTCAAGGGAGCCAAGCCCTACCACCAGGCCTTCGAGCGCGGTGTGAAGACCGTCGGCGCCACGGCGCACTACGTGAACAGCGAGCTCGATGAGGGTCCCATCATCGCCCAGCAGGTGCTGGATGTGGACCACACCCACGGACCTGAGGACCTGGTGGCCGCCGGACGGGACACCGAATGCAAGGCGCTCTCCGATGCGGTGCGCTGGCACGCCGAAGGCCGGGTCATCCTCCACGGCGGCAAGACCGTCGTGCTCCGCTGAGCTGCGGATCAGCCGCAGAGCATCCGCGCCGGTGAGGGCGGGCCCCTGAACCGCTCAGGTTCAGGGGCCCGCCCTGTCTGAACAGGGCCGCGTGGCCCCCGCGGACGCGGCTGGAGCGGTCACTCGAGCATGGCGTTGACCCGCTCGTTGAGGTCGGCCAGCGTCTCGGCGTCCCGACCACCGATGTAGATCTCGTCCATGGCCGGTGTCATCAGCGCATCGATCGAGCCGAACTGGTCGGTGACCGGGTAGAACATGGTGTGCCCGGCCTCCACCAGGTCCGTGAAGGGGGCGACGTCGATGCCGCGCTCACCGAAGGCCTCGATGGCCCGCTCGGTGGACTCGGGTCGAGCCGGGAGCACGACGGCGGCGTCGCCGACGATGTTCTGACAGGTCTCCGAGCCCAGGAAGGCCACGAACCGCGCCGCCTCCTCCGGGTGATCCGTGTCGGCGCTGATGGAGTCGGCCAGCCCGTTGTACATCGACACCGGGTGACCCGCGGGCCCCGCCGGAAGCCGAGCGATGCCGACGTCGACGCCGTCGAGCCGGGTGTAGGAGTTCAGCATCCAGGAGCCGTCGGTGGACATGGCGGCCTGTTCGGAGCCGAGCTGCTGCTGGGCGTTGGCATCGCCGCCCACCTCCTCGTAGGAGGCCAGGTACCCCTTGTCCACGAAGCCGAACAGCCACTCCAGAGAGTCATGGAGTCGAGGATCGTCGAAGTTGTACTCCTGGCCCCACACATCGGCGTCGGTGAAGCGCCATCCGGTGGACCCCGCAGTCCAGGACCACATGGTCTGCCCGGAGGTGCCGCCGGAGCCCTGCGAGGCCAGCCCGTAGACGGCGACGTCGTCCGGGTCGAAGTCCTCCTCGTCTCCGCGGTTGCCGTCGGAGTCGACGGTGAGGCGGGCGACGATCTCTTCGAAGGAGCCGCCGTCATCGGGGTTCCAGTCCAGGTCCTCGAGGTCGGCGGGCGTGAGCCCGGCGTCGGCGAGCATCTGCTCGTTGTAGAAGATCGCCACCGTGTCGAAGTCCTTCGGCATGCCGTACCAGCCGCCGTCCTCGCCGACCCAGAGGTCCGCCAGACCGTCGTGGAACTCCTCGGCGTCCACCGCCGCGGTGGCCTCCAGCGCGTCGAGGTCCAGCAGCAGCTCCCGCTGCACGTACTCCGGGTACCGGGAGAGATGATCGGTGAACACGTCCGGGGCGGTGCCGGCGACGAAGCCGGCGGTGAGCTTCATCCAGTAGTCGTCGAAGCCGTACTGGCTGATCCTCACCTCGATGTCCGGGTTCTCCTCCTCGAAGGCGTCGACGCAGTGCTGATACGGCAGCAGCTGGTTCGCGTCCCAGAGCCAGTAGTCCAGGGCGACGGTGTCCTCACCCAGGGCGATCCCGCATCCGGTGGCGGAGGTCGCCGCCAACGCGGCCAGCCCCAGTCCGACGCCGCGGCGTGCGGCACGTGACGAATGTGCGCGTCTCATCTGTGGTCTCCTCATTTGATCCCGCTGAAGCCGATGGAGCTGACGATCCGTCGGGCGAAGAGCATGAACAGCAGCAGCATGGGCAGAGCGGCGACCAGCGTCGCGGCCATCAGTCCGGCCCAGTCCGGCCCGGTCTGCGGGCTCTGCTCCGTGAAGTTGCCCAGTGCGACGGTGAGCACGCGGGAGGCGTCCGTGTAGGAGACCATCAGCGGCCACAGGTAGTCGTTCCAGGCGGTGATGTAGGTCAGGATCGACACGGTCGCGATGGGCCCCGCCGTCATCGGGATGATCAGGGTGAAGAACACCCGGACCCTCCCGGCGCCGTCGATCAGCGCCGCCTCCTCCACCTCGGTGGGGACGTTCATGAAGAACTGTCGGAGGAAGAAGATCGCGAACGGCGTCATGAACATGCTCGGGAGCATGATGCCCAGGAGGGTGTCGATCAGCCCCAGCTCGCGGACCAGGAGGAAGTTCGGCAGCAGGGTGAAGATGACCGGAACCATCAGGGAGAGGAGGAACAGCCCGAAGACGACGTCCCGGCCCTTCCACTGCAGCCGGGAGAACGCGTAGGCGGCCATGGCGGAGAAGAAGACCTGGCACACGGTGATCCCGGTGGCGACCAGGACGGTATTGACCAGGTAGCGCCAGAAGTCGATCGAGGCGCCGGAGCCGCCCTCCGCGATGGCCTTCTCGGTCTCCTGAAGTCCGAAGACCCGCTGGAAGCCTCCCAGGTTGGCGTCGGCCGGCATCAGGGAGACGGCTTCGGCATAGAGCGCGGAGTTGCTGGACAGTGCGGTGCGCAGCATCCAGAAGAAGGGGAACAGTGTGATGATCAGCAGGATGATCATCACCGTCCAAGCCAGGACGCGTCCTGGAGAGAGCCGGCGTCGGGATGTGCCTGACGGCGGCCGTGCGGCGGGGCGCGCCTCCTCGGCGCCGCGGGCGGTGGCGGTGGCTGCGGTGCTCATGATCGTCCCCTTCCTCAGTTCAGGTCCGTCTGGCCGGCCCGGGTCACCCGGTACTGCAGGACGGTGACCACCATGAGGATCACCAGCATCGCCACGCTCAGCGCGGCGGCGTACCCGAAGTTGAACTGGCCGAAGGCGTTGTCATAGATGTAGAGCTGCAGCACGCGGGAGGCGTCGACGGGGCCGCCGCCGGTGGTGACCGCCACGGTGTCGAAGACCTGGAACGAGCCGATCACCGAGATGATCAGCACCAGCCCCAGGATGGGCCGCAGAAGCGGCAGGGTGATGGTGAAGAACTGACGGATCTCGGAGGCGCCGTCCACGCGCGCGGCCTCGTAGAGGTTGCCGGGGATGGCCTGCAGACCGGCGAACAGCAGCAGGGCGGTGTATCCCATGTGGCGCCACACGTTGACCAGCGCGATCGTGGGGATCACCCAAGCCTCGGTGGTGAAGAAGCCGACCCGGCCCACGCCCAGCCATTCCAGGAAATGGTTCCCGATGCCGAGTTGGAAGTCCAGGATCCACAGGAACACCAGGGCGGCGACCACGTTGGAGACCAGGAACGGCGTCAGCACCAGCGAGCGCAGCACGATCGAGCGGCTCAGACGCTGCATCAGCACCGCGAGCACCAGGGCGACCACGGTCTGGATCCCAATGTTGATGACCACGTACAGCAGGGTCACCCGCACCGCGTTCCAGAAGACGGGGTCGGAGATCATCTCTTGGTAGTTGGCCAGTCCGACGAACCGGGCCGGGGTCAGGATGTCCCAGGAGGTGAAGCTCAGCCAGATGCCGCGGACCAGGGGCCAGAAGTAGAAGAGCAGCAGGCCGACCAGGGCGGGCAGGATGAACAGCAGGGCGAGCCGGGTGTCATCCCGGCGGCCGACGGCGCGTTTCGGTCGGAGTCGGTGGGCGCCGGACGACGTCGGGGCCGGGGCAGGGTTCTCGACAGCACTCATCACGGGTCTCCCTCAGGTCTCCGGACGCCGTTCAGCGGCCGGGTCCGTCGCCGAAGTGCGGGATGTCCATCCGGGTGCCGCCGTCGCGGGCGGAGGCGTGGGCCACGATGCCGGGGGCGGTGAACTTCGCCGCCAGCCAGGCGTTGACCGGGGGGAGCTCTCCGGTGACCACGGCGCGGACGAAGTCGTCCGCGAGGAAGTGGTGCGCGCCCTCGTGACCGTTCGGCGCGCCCTCGAAGGTGTGGGGCAGACGCGACCGGTCATGGACGGGCGCGGTGCCGGAGGTGAAGGCCGCACGCAGCGCGGGGTCGACGTCGCTCAGGTCCGTGTCCCCGCTGCTGTCCCGCACCGGCAGGAAGTCTGCGGAGATGTCGCGGGACTCGGTCTTGTCGTTCCACACCGTCTGGTGGGCGAGCTGCTCGAAGCTGGCCTCGGTGCCGAAGAACCGGAAACGGGATTCACGGATGTGGCAGGGGTAGCCGACCCGACGCATCTCATTGGTGCGCAGGCAGCCACCGTCCGAGAGCTCGAAGAGCGCCGTGGCGTTGGAGACGTCGTTGTCGAACATGCTCACCTCGCGGTCGAAGACCCCGTCGTTCCGGCGGTCCTTCACCCCCAGGCAGCTCACGCTGACGGCGTGGGCGGGGAGCGCGCCGAGGACCCCGCCGAGCGCGTGGGTGGGGTAGAGCATGGGCGGGTAGCTCGCGGTGGCCTTCCAGTTCTCGCCGCCGCTGTACTGATAGGCCGCGTAGAAGCCGAGGTCCATGTCGTGGACGTAGTCTCCTTCGGAGTAGAAGACCTGGCCGAGCTCGCCGGAGCGGATCTTCTCCCTCATATACACGGTGGCGGGGTTGTAGTAGCTGGTCTCGCCCATCATGTAGGTGAGTCCGGTGCGCTCCACGGCGGCGATGATCTGTTCGATCTCGGTGAGCTCCACGGCCATGGGGACGGCGGAGTACACGTGCTTGCCGGCCTTCAGCGCGGCCAGGACGAGCGGGCCGTGGGTCCAGCGCTGGGTGAAGATGGCCACGGCGTCGACGTCGGAGGCCAGCATCTCCTCGAAGCTGCCCACCACGGTGGCGCCGTCGTAGTGGGCTGCGAGCTGTTCGGCGCGTTCGGGCTGCAGGTCCGTGACGGAGAGCTGGGAGACGTTCGGGTGGAGGTCCCAGAGGGTGGCGAAGCTCTTGGAGAACTGGCCGGCGCCGACGACGCCGATGCTCAGGCTCCCGGCCTCGGGGGCGAGGGGAGAGGTGGGCTCAAGGGGCAGCTGGTTCATCAGGGGGTCCTTCCGTCGCGACGAGGTGGGTGGGCATTTGTCAGGATGTCTGAGAGATCGAACATGCCTCAACATTTGCGCTCAACTATCAACGAAAAGGAACGGTGTGTCAAGGCTCACATATCGTCTGATCAGGTGAAACGATTAAATCCATCGATGTCATCATGAACAGGTCACAATTCCGCAGATGCCCGCGGTGACCAGAGAGCGGACGAGTGGGGTGGAATGCCTCAGGGCGGCTGATCAGTAGGATCGGCCGCCCCTGAGGGGGATGCATCAGTGTTGAGTTGTGTGGGATCGACGATGTGAGGATGTCGCGGTGCCGGTGACCGCTTCAGCGCGCGGCCAGCTCGGCGACCTCCTCCGCGTCGAGTCCTCCGTGAAAGACCTTCAGCTCGTCGATCGCGCCGTGGAACGGTGTGTCCCACCAGTTCACGCCGAGGGCGAAGACGCCGTCAGAGGTGGTGAACACCTCGGGGAAGCCGTCACCCGAGTGCACGAGGTTGCCGTCGAGGTGGACCTGTGCCTCGCCCTCGGACACCGAGACGGCGATGTGGGTCCACTCGTGCACAGGCAGCTGGGTGCCTGTATCACCGAGGTAAGGGGCTTGGGAGCCCGACCACAGCGCAGTGTTCGATCCGGCGTCCGGACCGGCGTCGGGGACCAGGCTGACCCAGGCGGTGTCCGAGCGGGCGCCGAAGAAGGTCGTCGTGTAGGTGCTCACCGAGTCAGGGCGCACCCAGAAGCTGACCGCGTAGTCCGTGTCAGCGATCAGCCCGTCCGGCAGGCGGACCCCGGAGGTGCCGTCCAAGGCGAGCGCCTCTCCCGCGACGCCGTCGGTGAACTCGGCCGAACCGTCCTCGTGGAGGTCGTCGATCCGCTCACCGGTGAGCACGCCGTCGGCCAGGCTCGGAGAGGCGCTGGCGGGGCTGAGGTCGCCGTCGAAGGCGTAGTGAGCTACGAGCCCCGGTTCGGGACGGGCCGGCACCATGATCTCGAAGCTCGCCGACTCCTGCCGTTCGCCGAGGCTGACCTCGGCGGTCACGGTGACGTGTGCGTCCTCCTCTCCTGGGCCGGGGCGGGTGACCTGCCCGTCGGCGCCGATGACCGCCTCGTCGCTGCTGGACCAGGAGATCGTCGTCCCGCGGGTGCCGTGCTCCGGGAGATCCAGGTCCGACAGCGCCTCGTCGACGCCGTGCAGCGGCAGATCCGCGACGACGGCGGCCAGGGCGTCGTCGTCGCTCATCGGCTGCAGCTGGCTGCCCCACAGGGAGACGCCTTCCGAGGAGACGACGCTGAAGGTCAGCGCCCAGTCCTCGGCCGTGGCGTCCCATTGGTGGCTGAAGACGCCGGTGAAGATCTGGCCGTCGACGGTCAGTTCGGCGCCATGCTGTCCGGTCAGCTTCCAGCGGCCCGAGATCTCCCCGGAGATCCGGCCGTCCTGTTCCAGGGTGATGTCCACCGCCTCGGTGATCTCGTCGCTGATCGCTCGGCCGTGGTCGATGAGTCGGTAGTCGCCGACTACGTCGGGTCGGTGCACCTTCTGCGCCTCAGCCCCGGCGTAGCGATGGGGTGCCACCACGGGCCACCCGTCGGCAGTGAGGTGCATCTCATGGACGCGCACCTGGTGACGCTCGCCCTGGCCTGGGAATCGGGAGTGGAAGATCAAGTGCATCCGCCCGGTCTCCGGATCCAGATGGTGCGTGGTGTGGCCGGGGGAGACGTAGCCGACCCCGTCACCCTCGCCGGGGTCTCCCAGCTCCCGCTGGAAGAGGAAGTTGCCCATCAGTTTGGTGCCGTAGGGCTCGATGCTCTCGTCGTCGAAGATCGGCAGGTCAGGGTCGGCGGCCACCTCCCGCATATCGTGGCCCGCGGCGTCGTAGAACGGGCCGGCGGGGCTCTCGGCGCGTGCCACCCGCACGTTGTATCCGCCGAAGGAGTCGAGGCCGCCGAAGGTGGTGAACAGGTAGTAGTGGCCCGAGTCCGGGTCGTACATCATGTCGGGAGCCTCGATGCGGCTGTGATGGCCGCCCATCAGGTGCGTGCCGTACCCCTGATCCGGCTCCGGCAGGCCGGTGCTCTCGTCGAGCTCCAGGACGAAGATGCCGCCGGAATAGGAGCCGTAGACCATCCAGAGCTCGCCGTCCTCGTCGTAGAAGACGGCAGGGTCCACCACGTTCGGGTGGACGGTCGGGTCGTACGGGGTGCCGTCTTCGCTGGGCCCCTCGTCCTCGCGGTGCCCGGAGCGCAGGATGATGCCCTGATCCACATAGGGGCCCTCCACCTGCTCGGCGATCGCCACCCCCATAGCGGATCGTGGCGAATCTCCTCGGCACGCGTTGTAGTACATCGCGAACCGCCCGTCCGGCAGCTCGATCACATCCGGAGCCCAGAGCGTGTCCGTCTCGGCCCAGGCGAGGGCGTCAGCGAGCTCCTCGGTCACATCGTCGAACAGCGGGTTCTCGGGGGTGACGTGGTTCGCCTGCTGCTCCCAGTCGACAAAGTCGGTGGTGCTCGCCGCGGCCAAGTGTGAGCCGAACACCCAGTGCTCGCCGCCAGCCGTGACCAGCGCGGGATCATGCACCTCCACCTCGGTGAACGTCGGCGGTTCGGGCAGGTCTGGTCCCGGCGGGCCCGGCGGGCCCGGCGGAGCGTGGGGTGCGGAGGACGCGGTGGGCGTCAGAGTCAGGGTCAGGGCCGCGGCGAGCATGGTCGCCGCGGTGGCCCGGGGGATGCTCCGGATGGTCACGGGGTTCTCCTCAGGGGTCGAGCGGTTGGGCAGGGTGCGACGACGGCGCAGCCGGTGACGCCGCCATCGCGTCGACGCCGCATCGCCGAGGCGGTGATGCAACGTTGTAATGTGATCGAGGTTACAACGTTGGACATCTGTGTCAAGGGTGAGGGGTGCACCCGCCGTCCGCTCCGGAGCCCGGGCGGGAGCGAGCTGCACCCCTCGCATGTGAACCCTGCGGTGATGCCGACCGAGGGAGGGTGTCAGCGGGCGGCGAGCACCTCAGATTCGAGTCGGGCATAGCTGGTCTCCATGCCGTCCACCATGCCGGTGCCCAGCACCGTGTCCCGCAGCTCCCGGTCCGGATAGGTGATGACCAGGCTCAGCAGTGTGCCGCCGTCGACCGGGGTCAGGGTGAGCTCGTTGGTCGTGCCGGGGCCGTCCATGCCGATCATCTGCTCGGAGGTCACCTCCCGATGGGGAGGCTGGGCCTCCAGCAGCTCCCCGGTGAAGCCGAAGCGCTGCTGACCGTCCTCCGACTCCCATTCGTAGCGATAGGTGTCTCCGGGCTCCTCGGCGACCTCGCAGACCGGCATGGTCCACCCGTCGGGGCCCAGCAGCCAGCGCTGCAGCAGGTCCGGGCGACGGTGAGCCTCGGAGACGTCCTCCAGGGACCCGGAGATCACCCGGCTGACGCGCACCTGGGTGTCGTTGAGCAGCTGGGAGCGGGCGGGCCGAGGTGGCGTGCGGTCGCCCGCATCGTCGAGGACCTCCTCGATCTGGCTCATCGCGGAGACGGTGCCTTCCTCCATGCCCATCCTCAGCAGCTCGTCCAGATCCTCGGCGGAGGTGAACACCGCACGGACGACCAGGCGGGATCCGTGGGCCGTCTCCTCGAAGGTGAATCTCATGCGGGTGGTGGGCATGTCCTGGGCCGGCTGGCCGTCAGGGCCGGCGAATCCGTCCAGGACTTCGAAGGCGTGCGGGGGCTCTACGTCGAGGAACTCCCACCATCCGCCGGCGCTCTCGCCGTCGGGACCGGTCATCACGTAGTGGGAGCGCCCGCCGGGGAACATGTCATGGCGGGTGAAGGTGGCGGGCCATTCGCGCGGCCCCCAGAACCGCTCGAGCCGCCGGGGGTCTGCGTAGGCATCCCAGAGGCGGCGGACCGGTACGGGGAAATCGGCGGTGATGGTCATCGTCAGGGCGTCGAGGTCCTTCTCGACTGCGGTGATGGGCATGGTGCTGCCTTTCAGGCGGGCTCAGTCGTCGGCGAGCAGCTGGTCGAGCCGGTCGATCCGGTCTCGCCAGAGCTGTTCGTACTGCCGCAGCAGGGACTGGGCGTGGCGGATGGTGTCGGGGCGGGCGCGGACCCGGCGCTCCCGGCCGTGGGCCGTCTTGTCCACGAGACCGGCAGAGACCAGGGTGCTGACGTGCTTCTGGACGGCGGCGAAGGACATGTCATAGGTCTCCGCCAGCGATGAGATGGATTCCTCCTCGATGAGTGTGCGGCGGATGATGTCGCGCCGCGTGGCATCCGCCAGGGCGCGGAAGATCCGATCGACGACCTCCGACGAGGGTGGTTCGGCGTCGAGGGCGACCGTGTCGTGAAATACAACCATCAGGTTGCACGTTAGGCGGTAGGGGTGGGTCCGTCAAGAGGTGTTCGCCTCGGGATCCGATGAGAAGGGGGATGAGAGGGAGTGGCCGTCCGGCGCTCGCTTTCTGGCTCGGCCGCCGTCGCCGTAGACTGTCGGGGTGACTCCCGAAGAACTCTCCGCAGCAGTGACCCGTGTGCTCTCCGAGGCCGTTGAGGCCGGCGAGCTGGCCATCGAGATCCCTGAGACGATCATCATCGAGCGACCCAAGAACAGGGAGCACGGCGACTGGGCCTCCACGGTGGCGCTGCAGCTGGCCAAGAAGGCCGGCATGGCGCCGAGGCGGCTCGCCGAGCTTCTGGCTGCCCGCCTGAGGGAGACCGACGGCGTGGCGGCGGTGGACATCGCCGGTCCCGGGTTCATCAACATCACCCTCGACGCCGCCGCGGCCGGAGAGCTGGCCCGCACCATCGTGGAGACCGGAGACGGTTTCGGCCACAACGAGGCGCTGGCCGGGCACGTGATCAACATGGAGTTCGTCTCCGCCAACCCCACGGGCCCGCTGCACCTCGGCCACACCCGGTGGGCCGCCCTGGGCGATGCCCTGGCCCGCCTGCTGCGGGCTTCCGGCGCCGACGTCACCAGCGAGTACTACATCAACGACGCCGGCAATCAGATGAACGTCTTCGCCTCCTCCGTCCTCGCCCGAGTCCACGGCGAGGACGTGCCCGAGGGTGGCTATCCCGGGGAGTACACCTGGGAGCTCGCCGAGGAGGCGCTGGCCGCGCGCGCCGACCTCCGCGACCTGCCGCGGGAGGATGCGCTGCCCGTCGTCCGGGAGCTCGCCTATCAGGCGCAGCTCGGGCAGATCAAGGACACGCTCGCCGAGTTCGGCGTGCATTTCGACGTCTACTACTCCGAGCAGTCGCTGCACGACGAGGGTCGGATCGCGGCCGCGGTGGACACCCTCAGGGCCCAGGGGCACATCGAGGACCGTGACGGCGCGGTCTGGCTGCGCACCACCGACTTCGGGGACGACAAGGACCGGGTCCTCTTCAAGGCCGACGGCGAGCCCACCTACTTCGCCGCCGACGCGGCCTACTACCTCTCCAAGCGGGAGCGCGGCTTCGAGGAGAAGATCTACCTCCTCGGCGCAGACCACCACGGGTATGTGGCCCGGCTGAAGGCCATCGCCGCCTGTGCGGGAGACGACCCCGAGCGCAACATCGAGATCCTGATCGGTCAGCTGATGAGCGTCAAGGGCGCGAAGCTGTCCAAGCGCGCGGGCAACATCATCGAGCTCGCCGACCTCATCTCGTGGCTCGGCGCTGACGCCCTGCGCTATACGCTGGCCCGGTACCCGGCCGACTCGCCGATCGACATCGACCCGGAGCTGCTGCGCTCGAAGTCCAATGACAATCCCGTCTTCTACGTCCAGTACGCGCACGCCAGGGCGTGTGCGGCGGCCCGCAACGCGGTCGAGGCCGGAGTGGGACGCGACGGCTTCGACGCGTCCCTGCTGACCCATGCCACCGAGGAGGAGCTGCTCGCGCACTTGGGCCGGTTCCCCTCCGTGGTGGCTCGGGCCGCCGAGATGCGGGAGCCGCACCGTGTGGCCCGCCATCTGGAGACGGTGGCCGCGGCGTACCACTCCTGGTACGCGACATGCCGCATGGTGCCCCGCGCTGGCGAGGAGATCACAGACACCAACCGCACGAGGCTGTGGCTCAACGACGCCACCGTGCAGGTGCTGCGCAACGGGCTCGCCCTGCTCGGAGTCTCCGCGCCGGAGAGGATGTGAGACCCATGACCGAGACAGTCGCCGGGCCCCACCCGCTGGCCCCGGAGTGGCTCCGGCCGCTCACCGACAGCGCTGCGCTGGAGGACAAGCTGTTCCCGGCTGACGCTCATCGGGACGAACAGGGGCGTCTCGTCCTCGGTGGAGTCGACGTCGAGACGCTGGCGGCACAGCACGGGACGCCGCTGTATGTGATCAGCGAAGACGATTTCCGGAGCCGCGCCCGGGCCTTCGTCGAGGCCTTCTCCGAGGCGTTCGCCCCGGAGACCGACGTGGACGTGTTCTATGCGGGCAAGGCCTTTCTGAGCACGCACGCGGCACGCTGGGCTACCGAGGAGGGCCTGTGCGTGGACACCGCCTCCGGTGGTGAGCTCGCCGTGGCGCTGGCCGCCGAGGTCGAGCCCGCCCGCATCGGCCTGCACGGCAACAACAAGTCCGATGCCGAGATCGTCCGCGCACTGAAGGCCGGCATCGGCCGGATCATCGCTGATTCGCTCGACGAACTGGCGAGGATCGATCAGCTGGCGAGGTCCGCCGGCGTCACCGCCCCGGTGATGCTGCGGCTCACCCCCGGGGTGCACGCCTCGACCCATGAGTACATCGCCACCGCGCATGAGGACCAGAAGTTCGGACTCTCGCTGACCCCGTCCTCCGACGCCGACACCGACCAGGAGAACCCCTACGCCGGCTCGCCGGCCTGGTCCGCAGTCGAGCACGCCCTGGCGGCCGAGCACATCGAGCTGCGCGGACTGCACTGCCACATCGGCTCGCAGATCTTCGAGCCGGAGGGCTTCGAGGTGGCAGCCGCCAAGCTCATCGGCCTGCTCGGTCGGGTGCGGGCCCGGCACGGGGTCGAGCTGCCGGAGCTCGATCTCGGCGGAGGCCATGGCATCGCCTACACCGAGGCCGACTCCCCGCGGCACCCCCGGCAGATCGCCCAGGCCCTGGCCGGTGCGGTACGCACCGCCTGCGACGCCGAGGGGATCGAGGTGCCACGGATCTCCATCGAGCCGGGCCGGGCGATCGTCGGTCCTGCCGGGGTGACCCTGTACCGGGTGGGCGTGCAGAAGGACGTCCAAGTGGACGGGCCTTCCGGCCAGACGCTGTCCCGTCGGTATGTGGCCGTGGACGGCGGGATGAGCGACAACGCCCGTGGGGTGCTCTACGACGCCGACTATTCCGCCGTGCTGGCGGGTCGGAAGGTGACCGGGAACCATGTGCTGTCTCGCATAGTGGGCAAACACTGCGAATCCGGAGACATCGTCGTGCGGGACGTATACTTGCCGACGACGACGGCGCGGGACGACCTCCTCGCGGTCCCCGCGACCGGTGCCTACTGTCATTCGCTCTCGAGCAACTACAACCTCCTGGCCCGTCCCGCTGTGGTCGCGGTGAAGGACGGGGCCTCCCGGGTGCTCATCCGCCGCGAGACCGAGGAGCAGATGCTCCGCCGCGACACCGGCTTCGCCGCGCAGGACTGAGTCCGATCGGCCCAGCAGGCAGGTCGACTCGGCGCTCGAGGCGACGGCAGCCCCAGACGACCTGACCACGACCGCACACAGAACGGGGTGACCATGGCCAGCGCTGCAGAACCGCTGACGATCGGCCTGCTCGGAGCAGGGAACGTCGGTGCCCAGGTGGCACGGACTCTGGTGGAGGAGCGAGAGCTCATCAGCGCTCGCGTGGGAACCCCCGTCCGGCTGATCGGGGTCGCCGTGCGCGACGTCGAGGCGCCCCGTGACTGGCGGATCCCCGGGGAGCTGCTCACCACCGACGCTGAGTCGCTGGTGGACCAGGCTGACCTGGTCATCGAACTGCTGGGCGGGCTGGAACCGGCCGGCAGCCTGATCGAGCGGGCGCTGCGCCGCGGCGCCGCCGTCGTCACGGGGAACAAGGCCCTGCTGGCCACCCGCGGCGGGGAGCTCTCCGCCGTGGCGGCCGAGACCGGCGCTCCGCTGCACTTCGAAGCCTCGGTGGGCGGGGCCATCCCGATCCTGCGTCCCATCCAGGAGTCCCTCTCGGGCGACCGCATCACCAAGGTGATGGGCATCGTCAACGGGACCACCAACTACATCCTGGACCAGATGGACACCACCGGTGCGGCGTTCGACGATGCGCTCACCGAGGCTCAGCGACTGGGCTACGCCGAAGCCGATCCGACCGCTGACGTCGAAGGCCATGACGCCGCCGCCAAGGCCGCGATCCTGGGCACGCTGGCCTTCCACGCCCCGTTCACCATCGATGACGTCCACTGTGAGGGCATCACGGCCGTCTCTGCGGCGGACATCGAGGCCGCCGCCGCCTCCGGCTACGTCATCAAGCTGCTCGCGATCGCCGAGATCTTCGACGGGGAGGGCGCCGTGCTGCGGGTCCACCCGACTCTGCTGCCACGCACCCATCCGCTGGCCAGTGTGCGGGGGGCGTTCAACGCGGTCTTCGTCGTGGCCGAGAACGCCGGGGAGCTCATGTTCTACGGCCAGGGCGCCGGCGGTGTGCCCACCTCGTCGGCCGTGCTCGGGGACCTCGTCTCCGCCGCGCGGCTTCTGCGTCACGGCACCACGGCCCTGGAGCCCTCCGAGCCGACCGAGACCGTGTCGGCGCTGCCCATCGAGAAGGCCCGGACCCAGTACTACATCGACATGGAGGTGGCAGACGAGGAGGGCGTGATCGCGGAGATCGCGCGGGTCTTCGCCGACCACCACGTCTCCATCGAGGCCATGCGCCAGCCGGGCATCGTCTCCGTCGACGGGGAGGTCGACACCGAGCAGGACAACGGCGCTGTGCTGCAGGTGGTCACGCACCCCGCCCAGGAGAAGTCCCTGGCTCAGACCGTGGCCACGCTGAAGGCCCTCGACGTCGTGCGTGCCGTCACCTCGGTGCTGCGCGTCGAGATCGAGCAGTAGCACCTGGGCCGCCCCACCGCGGGCCGCCTGCCCACCCGATAGAACCGCAGGAACAGGAGAGCAACGCTGTGGCGCATCAGTGGCGCGGAGTGATCCGCGAATACGCCGACCGGCTTCCGGTCGACGACGACACCCGCATCATCACCCTGGGGGAGGGCGGCACTCCGCTGGTGCATGCGCCCGCGCTCTCCGAACTGATCGACGGCGACGTGCACCTCAAGGTCGAAGGCATGAACCCCACCGGGTCCTTCAAGGACCGGGGCATGACGATGGCGATCACCGCGGCCGTCGCCCAGGGCGCACAGGCGGTGGTCTGCGCGTCGACCGGCAACACCTCGGCCTCGGCCGCGGCCTACGCCACGCAGGCCGGTCTGACCTGTGCCGTGCTCGTCCCCGCCGGCAAGATCGCCATGGGGAAGCTGAGCCAGGCCGTGGCCCACGGCGCCGAGCTGATCCAGATCGACGGCAACTTCGACGGCTGCCTGGACATCGCCCGCAAGCTTGCCGAGGCCTATCCGGTCTTCCTGGTGAACTCCGTGAACCCCGCGCGCATCGAAGGGCAGAAGACCGGGGCCTTCGAAGTCGTCGATGCTCTCGGTGACGCTCCTGACCTGCACCTTCTGCCCGTGGGCAATGCCGGCAACATCACGGCGTACTGGAAGGGGTATCAGGAGTACGCCGCCACCTGGACCAATCCGCATCAGGGCCAGGCCGCCCAGCCGCTGAGCCCTCGGGCCACGCGCACGCCCGCCATGTGGGGGTTCCAGGCGGCCGGCGCTGCGCCGATCGTGGCGGGCCACCCCATCACCGAGCCGGACACTGTGGCCACCGCGATCCGCATCGGCAACCCGGCCTCCTGGGAGAAGGCCGAAGCCGCCCGCGAGGAGTCGGGCGGCGTGATCGAGTCGGTCACGGACGAGGAGATCCTCGCCGCCCATCGGTGGCTCTCCTCCAAGGAGGGCGTCTTCGTGGAGCCGGCCTCGGCGGCCGGTGTCGCCGGGCTGATCCGCAAGCATGCCGCCGGTGAGGTGCCCTCGGGTCTCTCGGTGGTCATCACGGTGACCGGGCATGGGCTGAAGGATCCTGACTGGGCGTTGAAGAACGCCGACGGCAGCGACGTGGAGCCGACGAGGCTGCCGCAGGACGTGGAGACCGTGGCTCGCCAGCTGGGCCTGTGAGCGGCGTCGGCGGAATGCAGGATCCGCGGGAACCGACCGGCGACGACCGCGGCAGGCCTGACGCGCGACTGACAGAGCAGGAGAACATGGGCATCACATTGGGCCAGGGCTTCGGCGCCGCGGAGGCGCTCACCGGCGAGTCACGGTCAGCACAGCACCCGGGGTCGCCGGCGGCCCCGTTGACGGCGCCGTTGACGGCGCCGCGCAGCTTCCGCCTGCGTGTGCCCGCGACCTCCGCCAACCTGGGGCCCGGCTATGACTGCATGGGGCTCGCGCTCGATCTGCACGACATCATCGACGTCGTCGCGACTCCGCGCCGGGACGGGGACCGCCCGCAGGTCACCGTCAGTGTGGAGGGTGAGGGCGCGGCGACGCTGCCCCGCGACGCCACCCACCTGGTCGTTTCGCTCATCGAGAGGATCATGGCCCGACACGGCGTCGGGATGCCCGACCTCGAGGTGCGTGCGCACAACCACATTCCGCACAGTCGCGGCCTGGGCTCCTCGGCGGCGGCGGTGGCCTCCGCCGTCATCATCGCCGACGAGCTGCTCCCGGACGGGCTCACTGACGAGGAGAAGCTGCAGATCGGCTCCCGCGTCGAGGGGCACCCGGACAACTATGTGCCCGCCCTGCGCGGAGGAGTGGCCCTGTCCTGGCAGGAGGGGGACCGGTTCCACACCGTACCTCTGATCCCGCACGAGGAGCTGCGCACCGTCCTGGCCGTGCCCGACGTCGAACAGTCGACCGCCGAGGCCCGGGGTGTGCTGCCGGAGGTCGTGCTGCATGCCGATGCCGCGGCGAACTCCGCCCGCACCGGACTGCTGGTCCATGCGCTCACCTCCGCTCCAGAGCTGCTGCTCGCGGCCACCTGCGACCGTCTGCACCAGGAGCAGCGGCGTGCCGCCCTCGCACCGTCCATGGCCCTGGTGGACTCGCTCCGGGAGGCCGGTCACGCCGCCGTGATCTCCGGAGCCGGGCCCTCGGTGCTGGTGCTGGCGGCCGGGGACTCTGCGGCGCGCGCGGCCCGGTCGCACATCGCGGACCATGCCGCCAGGACGGACGACATGTGGACCCCGGCGATCCTGCCGATCAGCCGCGCAGGTGCTACAGTGGAGGAGTACCCGCGGTGATCACCGCGGTGTGCCCCACGGCAGCAGGCCATGCGACGATCGGTCGCATGCGGCTCTCCCGTGCACGGCGCCCCGCATCGTCACCAGGCCATCATCACCGGTCCTGGAGACGATCACCGCACTTCTTCCGCGCGAGTCGCCTTCTTCTCTGTGCGCATCATGTCCAGACTCCGGGTTTCGGCTCGGAGTGGGACGCGTCTCGCGATGTCATCATGACGTTCCGAAGATCCCAGAGAGGGTCTCTCTCGACTGTGGACGTGCGGAAGAGGACGAACAGACCGACGGCCATCTGACGAGCCGTTGAAGACACGATGCAGGACGACGACGTCGGAACGCGCCCCGAGCAGAGCTGATCTGCCCCGGTTCGCTCCGCGTCGCTCCTGCCTGACGAGGGGGAAGGAATCCTTCGTGACAGACACCACCGCTGAGACCACTCAGGCTCAGGGAGCCGAGACCGCCGTGACCGGCGGCTCGACACAGACCACCGCCGCAGCGGCCGAGGGATCGGCGCCCGCGGAGAAGAAGACGACCCGTCGTCGGGCCACGGCCCCTAAGGCGGCCCCCAAGACGGCGGACCAGGCTCCGGACCAGGCTCCGGCCTCCGGCGACGACGGCAAGGGAGGCGGGCTGGCCGGTCTGAAGCTCGCCCAGCTGCAGGCGCTGGCCCAGCAGCTCGGCATCACGGGCAGCTCGCGGATGCGCAAATCCGCGCTGGTCGAGGCGATCTCGGCCCATCAGCGCGGCGGCGCCGTCGCCGACCGGGAGGATCGCGCCAAGAAGGACGCCGGCAAGGACACAGACAAGAGCTCCGGCAAGGGCTCCGAGAAGCCTGCCGAGAAGGGCGCTGGCCAGGACACGGCCCAGGGCTCGGAGAAGGGCTCGGAGAAGTCTGAGAAGCAGGGTGGCCGCGGCGGACGCAACGGCCGTGCCGACTCGGATGCCCGCGGCAGCTCGAAGTCCCAGGACAAGGGCCAGGACAAGGGCCAGGACAAGGCTCAGGCGAAGGGCCAGGGTACCGACGCGCAGGACCAGCAGAAGCAGGACCAGCAGAAGGGCCGCGGGCGACGCGGCGACGACCAGTCCCAGAAGGGCGGTCAGGACGGCCAACGTGACCGCCAGAAGGGCGGCCGGGACGGCCAGAAGGACGGTCAGCGCGACCAGAAGGACGGTCAGCGCGGCGGTCAGAAGTCCCAGGACGAAGGGCGCGGCGGCCGCGATGGTGGTCGCGACGGCGGTCGTGACGGCCGCGATGGTCGAGACGGTCGCGATGGCGACGGCGGTCGGCGCAACCGTCGCAACCGCAACCGCAACGAGCGCGGGAACCGTCGCCGCGGACGGGGCAACCCGGAGGTCGATGACACCGAGGTCACCGAGGATGACGTCCTGGTGCCGGTCGCCGGCATCCTGGACGTCCTGGACAACTACGCGTTCATCCGGACCTCCGGCTACCTGCCGGGCCAGAACGACGTCTATGTCTCGCTGGCGCAGGTCAAGCGGTACAACCTGCGCAAGGGTGACGCCGTGCACGGCAGCATCCGGGCGCCGCGGGAGGGCGAGAACCAGAACAAGCGTCAGAAGTTCAACGCGCTGGTGAAGCTGGAGGCGGTCAACGGCCGTCCCGCGGAGGCGAACACCGACCGCGTCGACTTCACCAAGCTGGTGCCCCTGTACCCGCAGGAGCGGCTGCGCCTGGAGGGCGACCCGAAGCTGGTCGGTCCCCGGGTGATCGACCTGATCGCCCCCATCGGCAAGGGCCAGCGCGGCCTCATCGTCTCCCCGCCCAAGGCCGGCAAGACGATGATCCTGCAGTCCCTGGCCAAGGCGATCAAGACGAACAACCCTGAGGTCCACCTCATGATGGTGCTCGTCGACGAGCGCCCCGAGGAGGTCACCGATATGCAGCGCACGGTCGACGGCGAGGTCATCGCCTCGACGTTCGACCGTCCGGCCGACGATCACACCACCGTCGCGGAGCTCGCCATCGAGCGTGCCAAGCGGCTCGTGGAGCTGGGCAAGGACGTCGTCGTGCTGCTGGATTCGATGACCCGTCTGGGCCGCGCCTACAACACCGCGGCCCCGGCGTCCGGCCGGATCCTCTCCGGCGGTGTGGACGCCAACGCCCTCTACCCGCCGAAGCGCTTCTTCGGTGCGGCGCGCAACATCGAGAACGGCGGATCCCTCACGATCCTCGCGACCGCCTTGGTCGAGACCGGATCCAAGATGGACGAGGTCATCTTCGAGGAGTTCAAGGGCACCGGCAACATGGAGCTGCGCCTGTCGCGGTACCTGGCCGACCGCCGCATCTTCCCGGCCGTGGACGTCAACGCGTCCTCGACCCGCCGCGAGGAGAACCTGCTCTCTCCCGACGAGATCAAGATCATGTGGAAGCTGCGCCGTGTCCTCTCGGGCCTGGAGCAGCAGCAGGGCCTGGAGCTGCTGATCAACAAGCTCAAGGAGACCGGTTCGAACGCCGAGTTCCTCATGCTGGCCAACAAGACCACGCTGGGGGACAAGAACAAGAAGGACTAGCGTCCCGACGTCGAACGACGGCGCCGGGAGAGGGCGCGCAGCCCTCTCCCGGCGCCGTCGTCGCATCATGTCCCACGTTCCTGTCGACCCGCAGCAGAAGGCCTTCACCCCATGGCAGCCCCAGACCCCTCTCTCGAGAAGCGCATGTTCGACTCCGTCGACACCCTGTTGGCGGAGCATGTCGAGCTGCAGACGCGGCTCTCGGACCCTGACGTGCACGCCGATCAGGCGCTGGCGCGGCGGCTGGGCCGTCGCTACGCCCGGCTCAACGGCGTCGTCGAGGCCCATCGACGCTGGTCCAGACTCACCGAGGACCTCGACGCCGCCCGGGAGCTGGCGGAGGAGGACTCGGACTTCGCGGAGGAGGCGGAGCAGCTGCGCCTCCAGCTCGACGCCGCGGCGGACCGTCTGCTGCGCATGCTCATCCCACGGGACGAGAACGACGCCCGAGACGTGATCATCGAGGTCAAGGGCGGCGCCGGCGGCGACGAGGCGGCGCTCTTCGCAGGGGATCTGCTGCGGATGTACACCCGCTACGCCGAGTCGAAGGGGTGGAAGACCGAGATCATCTCCTCGACGCCCTCCGACCTGGGCGGATACAAGGACGTCCAGATGTCCGTCCGTGCCGGTGCGACCGACCCGGCCCAGGGGGTCTATGCGCACCTGAAGTTCGAGGGCGGGGTGCACCGCGTCCAGCGCGTCCCCGAGACCGAGTCCCAGGGTCGCATCCACACCTCGGCCGCCGGGGTCCTGGTGCTGCCCGAGGTGGACGAGCCCGAAGAGATCGAGATCCACCAGAACGATCTCAAGATCGACGTCTATCGGTCGTCGGGGCCCGGCGGACAGAGCGTCAACACCACCGACTCGGCGGTCCGCATCACCCATCTGCCCACCGGAATCGTCGTGGCGATGCAGAACGAGAAGTCGCAGCTGCAGAACAAGGACGCCGCCATGCGGGTCCTCCGGTCGCGGCTGCTCGCCCACCAGCAGGAGCAGATCGACGCCGAGAACGCGCAGGCGCGGAAGTCCCAGGTCAGGACGATGGACCGGTCGGAACGCATCCGGACCTACAACTACCCGGAGAACCGCGTCGCCGATCACCGCACCGGATATAAGGCGTACAACCTCGACGCGGTCATGGACGGCGACCTCGAGGCCGTCGTCCAGTCCTGCATCCAGCTCGATGAACAGGAGCGCCTGTCCGCACTGGCGGAGGGTCACGGGGCATGACCGCCGAGGTCTCTCCGACGCAGGTGTCCCTGGAGGACCTCCTGCGGGACGCCGTGGGGCGGCTCCGCGACGCTGGGGTGCCGTCTGCCCGAGTGGACGCCGAGATCCTGCTGGCCCATGTGCTCGGCGAGAGCCGTGGCCGCGCCGCCGCCCTGGCGCTGGCCGGGCGTCGGGCGGATCCCGAGACGGCAGAACGGCTGCGGTCCCTGGTGGACGAACGCGCCCGGCGGGTCCCTCTGCAGCATCTCACCGGCCTCGCTCCCTTCCGCGGACTGGAGCTGCGGATCGGCCCTGGCGTCTTCATCCCCCGTCCGGAGACCGAACAGGTCGCCCAGGCGGCGTTGGACCACCTGCAGTGCGTCAGGGTCTCCCGGCCCCGGGTCATCGACCTGGGCACCGGCTCGGGGGCGCTGGCGGCCGCCATCGCGGCCGAGCATCCCGCTGCAGAGGTCCACGCGGTGGAGCTCAGCGAGCAGGCGGCGGCCTGGGCGCGGGTGAACCTCGAGCCGCACGGGGTCACCCTGCATCGGCAGGACCTGCGCGAGGTGCCGGCAGAATGGGAGGCCACCTTCGACGTCGTGGTCTCCAACCCGCCCTACATCCCGCCGGGGATGGTGCCCACGGAGGTGGAGGTGCGGGAGCATGATCCGGAGCTGGCCCTCTACGGCGGGGGCCCCGACGGCCTGCAGGTGCCGTGGGCGGTGGTGGACAGTGCCGCGGCTCTGCTGTCCGCCGGCGGCTGGATGATCATGGAGCATGCCGAAGTGCAGGCTGCGACGATCGCGGCGCGGTTGGCCGAGGATCCACGGTTCGCCCAGGTGCGCACCCACCAGGACCTGACCGGACGGGACCGCGCCACGAGTGCTGTGCGCACGGACACAGCTGCTCGCCCGAGTCCGTTCGACGCCATAGACATGGGAGAATGACGCGCGTGACCCAGATTGTCGACTGTCATGAACTCGATGCCCGTTCCGCAGGGATCGCCGCGGCCACGGAGGCCGTGCGGCGCGGAGAGTGCGTGGTCATCCCCACCGACACGGTCTATGGGATCGGTGTGGACGCCTTCTCCCCGCAGGCGGTGAGCATCCTGCTGGCGGCCAAGGGCCGCAACAGGACCATGCCGCCCCCGGTGCTGATCGGGCGACAGGCGGTCATGGACGCCCTCGCCGATGAGGTGCCGGAGGCCGCCCGCAGCCTGGCAGAGGCCTTCTGGCCCGGCGCGCTGACACTGATCCTGCAGGCCCAGCCGTCCCTCGCCTGGGACCTGGGGGAGACGCGGGGAACTGTGGCGCTGCGCATGCCTGCCGACGACCTCGCCCTGGAGCTGCTGAACCAGACCGGCCCGATGGCGGTCTCCTCGGCCAACCGCACCGGACTGCCCGCCGCCACGGAGGTCGCCCAGGCCCGCGAGATGCTCGGTGAGGCCGTCAGCGTGTATCTCGACGACGGCGTCCGGGACACCACCAGCCCGTCCACGATCGTGGACTGCACCGTGGAGCCGCCTCGAGTGGTCCGGGACGGGGCGATCAGCCTCGCCGAGCTGCGGGCCGTCGTGCCGGATGTGGCGTCGGACGTGGCTGGCGACGCTGCGGGCGACGCCGTGGACGAGGGCTGAACGGCCGACTGACCGCCCCATGATCTATTTCCTCATCGTGCTCACCATCTCAGCGGTGGTGACCTACGCGATCACGCCCCTGGTCCGCCACGTGGCGCTGACCCTCGGGGTGTACACCCCTGTCCGCGCGCGGGACATGCACCGTCAGACCCTGCCCCGCTGGGGCGGGGCAGGGATGTTCGTCGGCATGGTGGTGGGCCTGGCGACGGCCGCAGCGGTCCCGTACCTCAGCGGGATCTTCGCGGATCTGACCCCGGTGCGCGGAGTCTTCGCCGCTATGGTGCTGATCCTCATCGTGGGCATGGCGGATGATGCCTGGGACATCCACTGGTTCTTGAAGCTCCTCGGGCAGATCGGTGCCGGCGTGCTGCTCGTCGTGCACGGCGTGCGGCTCGAGGTCATGCCCGTGGGCTGGCTGGGCGTGGGGGACGTCCCCGTGCAGTCGGCGCTCACAGTGTTCCTCGTGGTGCTGACCATCAACGCCTTCAACTTCATCGACGGGCTGGACGGGCTGGCCGCCGGCGTGGCTGCGATCGGCGGCAGCGCCTTCTTCATCTACAGCTACCTGCTGACGCTGTCGATCAACGCCTTCGACGCCTCCAACCTGGTGACCCTGCTCATGGCGGTGATGGTCGGCGCATGCCTGGGCTTCCTGCCGCACAACTTCCATCCGGCCCGCATCATCATGGGGGACACCGGGGCCATGCTGCTGGGGCTGGTCATGGCCGCCGGTGCGGTCGCGGTCACCTCCGACGTCGGCCAGCTCACCGAAGGCTGGCGCTTCCGGAACGTGCCCGCCTACATGCCCGTGCTGCTGCCTCTGGCGGTGACCCTGCTGCCGCTGCTGGATCTGGCCCTGGCGGTGATCCGGCGCACCGCCCGAGGAGCCTCGCCGTTCAGCCCGGACCGGGGCCATCTGCACCACAAGCTGGTCGACGGCGGCTACTCCCATCCCCAGGCGGTGCTGCTGCTGTACCTGTGGTCCGGTCTCTTCGCCTTCGGCGCCGTCTCCTTCAGCTTCCTGCCCTGGTGGTTCGTGAGCCTGAGCATGTTCGTCTCCCTCGGGGGAGCCACAGCGTTGACGCTGTGGCCGTCCCTGCGCCGCCGGGCCCGGCGGCTGAATCGTCAGGCGGCCGAACGCGCACTGCGCGCCCGACGCGAGGGCTCGGCATGAGCGGGCGGATCTTCCCCCGTGCCACCGGCTGGCGCCGCGTGCTGTGGCTCGCCCTGACCACCGGCGGGGCGATGACGGTGGCCGCCGTCCTGCTGGCGTTGGCGGTGGCCGGCGTCGACGCCGGGATGAGCGCCGCACTGGGCGGTTCGATGGTGCTGGTCCTCTCGGCGGTGAGCCTCGTGCTGGTCGACGTGGCCGAGCGGGTCATGCCCAGCCAGGCCATCACAGCCTTCATGCTCGGCTTCGCCCTGAAGCTGGCGGTGCTCGCCGTGGTCCTCTCCTCGGTGACGGCCCCTGGGTGGGTGCTGCCGGGGTGGACCGTGGGGGCGGCGGCCGCCGTCGTCATCGCCTGGCAGTCCGGCGAGATCGCCGCCTTCCTGCGCCTGCGCACGCCGATCGACCCGGAGAGTGGCAGGAACGGCTCCGGCTGACGTCTGACGTCATCGACGAGCAGTTTTCTACACGGCGTAGTACAGTGGACTCCGGTGTGAGAGGCATGCCGTGAGTCACGTCGGTCTTTGATAAGCTTGCCAAGGGCCGCATCACGGTGATGGATTCTGTCCATCCACCGCTCCACAGCTTGACCTTGCTCTGAGGTTGAGGGATGTCTCTGTGTGCTTGTCACCGGAGAGAATCCGCCGATTGCGCCTAGAACGACGTAGAGACGGAGACCCTCCGGCTCGATCCATGCCCGGGGCTTCTGGCCCCTTGTGCCCGATGACGGACACCGCAGAGAGGACCAGCGTTGCATTCGCTTGCGCTCGCAGCCGACGACGAGGGTGGTTTCGCCCCGCCCACCATCAGTGAGACCCACCTCCCCGAGATCTTCCCGTGGATGGCGGAATGGGGGAGCGGCTTCGGCAAGAACATGCTGATGGTCGTCCTGGCCGTGCTGGCCATCTGGTGGTTCTTCTCCTTCGCCATCCGCAAGCAGGCGCTCGTGCCGTCACGACTGCAGTTCGTCGCCGAAGGCGGCTATGCCTTCGCGAGGAACACCCTCGGACGGGACATCCTCGGCGAGAAGCACTTCAAGCCCTGGGTCCCGTTCCTGTTCACGGTGTTCTTCTTCGTCCTGTTCAACAACCTGTTCGGAGCCATTCCGTTCCTGCAGATGCCGACCTTCTCCCACGCGGGGTCGGCCTACGCGATCGCGGCGATCATCTGGGTCACCTGGATCTTCATGGGCTTCAAGCTCCACGGAGGCCGCTTCCTCAAGCTGATGACGGTGCCCTCGGGCGTGCCGAAGTGGCTGCTTCCGCTGCTCATCCCGATCGAGTTCCTCTCCAACTTCCTCATCCGCCCGCTGACGCATTCGCTGCGAATCATGGCCGTCATGCTCGCCGGCCACATCATCGTGATGCTCGCCGGTTCAGGTGCGGAGTTCCTCATCGCGCAGCAGGAGGGCATCGGCAATGCCAGCCTCGGCGTCCTGATCCTGCTGGGCTCCATTCCGCTCTACTTCCTCGAGATCATCATGATGGTCCTGCAGGCCTTCGTCTTCGCGCTGCTGACCGCCATCTACATCCAAGGCTCCATCGAGGCCGACGCCCACTGAGCGGAGGCCCTTCCCGAGCGCTCCGGTCTTGCGCCGAGGCGACCGGGAAGGCTACAGACAACTTCACACACCGGGCGCCGCGAGCGTCCGCCGAAGAGAACGAACGTCCGACCGGCTGCGCCGGACGGGCGGACACACAGAGACAGTCCCGGTGAGACGCACCGGGATCGAGACAGAAAGAGAGAAACTCCATGGATGGATCCCTGAACATGCTCGGCATGGGCATCGCCGGCCTCGGTGCTGCCATCGCCATCGGTCTGGTCTTCGCCGCCTACATCAACGGTGTGGCCCGCCAGCCCGAGGCGCAGCGCGTGCTGCAGCCGATCGCCATCCTCGGCTTCGCCCTGGCAGAGGCGGTCTTCGTCCTCGCCATCGTCTTCGCCTTCGTGCTCTGAGGCGGGTCAGAGGCAATCCGTGAACGGGGCGCAGCGGCGCTGGGCCCCCTCCAGACCGTCTGACTAGTGAAAATGGGTGAACACATGATCAGCACTTCACTGATCCAGGCAGCCGCCGAGGACGCCAACCCTCTGGTGCCCAACCTGTGGGAGACGCTCGTCGTCATCCTGGGCTTCCTGGTGCTGCTGTTCGTCGTGGTGAAGTTCATCGCTCCGGCCTTCGAGAAGGCCTACCAGGATCGTCGCAACGCGATCGAGGGCGGCCTGAGCCAGGCCGAGGAGGCCAAGGCCGAGGCCGAGGCGATGAAGGCCGAGTACGAGCAGAACCTGGCGGACTCCCGCGCCGAGGCCAGTCGCATCCGCGAGGAGGCCCGCGCCGAGGGTGCCCAGATCGTCGCTGAGCACAAGGAGAAGGCGGCCGCCGAGGCAGCACGCATCACCGAGCAGGCTCAGCAGCAGATCGCCGCCGAGCGCCAGCAGGCCGCGGTGACGCTGCGCCAGGACGTCGGCACGCTGGCCACACAGCTCGCGAGCCGGATCGTCGGCGAGGCGCTGGAGGACGACGCCCGTTCGCAGCGCGTGGTCGACCGCTTCCTGGCCGACCTCGACGCTGAGCAGTCGAACAGGACAGGAGCGGCACAGTAATGGCTGCGGTGACCGGTGAATCCCTCGCCACCCTGCAGGAACAGCTGTCGGAGACTCTCGCGGCCAGCGAACTTCCCGTGGCGGATGAGCTGTTCGGCGCGCTCGACGTGTTGGACTCTTCGGCGGGTCTGCGCCGCAGCCTGACCGACCCTGCCCGTGAGGCGCAGGAGCGGGCAGGCGTCGTGCGCGGCCTCTTCGGAGCCAAGGCGCGTCCGGCCACAGTGACGGTCCTCGAGGCGATCGCCTCGCAGCGCTGGAGCCGGGAGCGTGACCTCGGCGACGCGGTGGAGCGCCTGGCGGTGGCCGTCGTGGCCGCGCAGGCCGAGAAGGACGGGCTGCGGGGCCTCGAGTCGCTGGAGTCGGAGCTGCTGGCGTTCCGCCGGGCGGTGCTGTCCTCCCACGAGGTCCAGCGGGCGCTGACGGACAGCCAGGCTCCGGCCGAGTCGAAGCAGAAGCTGGCGGCGCGCCTCTCACCGGAGGCCGGCGCCGAGGCCCGCCTGCTCATCGACCGCGCGGTCTCGACTCCTCGCGGACTCCGGCCGGAGGCGCTCGTCGAGCGTTTCGCCGAGCGCATCGCGGCACGTCAGCAGCGTTGGATCGCCCAGGTCACCGTCGCCAAGGAGCTCGACGCCGCCCACCGGCAGCGTCTGAGCGCCAGCCTCGACCGGTACTTCGGCCGAGAGCTCAGGCTCGACGTCGTCGTCGACCCCTCCGTTGTCGGTGGGATCCGGGTGCAGGTCGGTGACGAGGTGGTGGACTCCACGGTCGCCACCCGACTCAACGACCTCCACCGGAGGCTCGCCGGCTGATCCGGGCGACCCGGAGCAGCGCACGCGTCTCGCAGCGCCGTTGACATCCAGCGCTGATGGCGCTGACATACACGTGAATCTTTGAACCAGACGGCCGCAGCTGCGGCCACGACACAGGAGAGCAGGGACTGCAGATGGCCGACTTGACCATCAACGCCGACGACGTCCGCAATGCTTTGAACGAGTTCGCAGCGTCCTACGACCCGGGGCGCACCGAGCGCGTCGAGGTCGGACGGGTGATCTCGGCGGCCGACGGCATCGCCCGCGTCGAGGGACTTCCCTCGACCATGGCGAACGAACTTCTCCGCTTCGAGGACGGGACCCTGGGCCTGGCCCAGAACCTGGACACCCGTGAGATCGGTGTCGTCATCCTCGGCGAGTTCTCCGGGATCGAGGAGGGTCAGGAGGTGCACCGCACCGGCGAGGTCCTCTCGGTGCCGGTGGGCGACAACTTCCTGGGTCGCGTCGTCGACCCGCTGGGCCAGCCGATCGACGACCTCGGCGCCATCGAGCCCGAAGGCCGCCGTGCCCTGGAGCTCCAGGCGCCGTCGGTGGTGCAGCGCAAGTCGGTGCATGAGCCGCTGCAGACCGGCATCAAGGGCATCGACGCCATGATCCCGATCGGCCGCGGCCAGCGTCAGCTGATCATCGGCGACCGCCAGACGGGCAAGACGGCCATCGCGATCGACGCGATCCTGAACCAGAAGGCCAACTGGGAGTCCGGCGACGTCGACAAGCAGGTGCGTTGCATCTACGTGGCCGTCGGACAGAAGGCCTCGACCATTGCGGCGGTGCGCCAGACCCTTGAGGAGCAGGGCGCTCTGGAGTACACCACCATCGTGGCCTCCCCGGCCTCGGACCCGGCGGGCTTCAAGTATCTGGCGCCCTTCGCCGGCTCGGCCATCGGCCAGCACTGGATGTACGGCGGCAAGCACGTGCTCATCGTCTTCGACGACCTCTCCAAGCAGGCCGAGGCCTACCGTGCTGTCTCGCTGCTGCTGCGCCGCCCGCCGGGACGCGAGGCTTTCCCGGGCGACGTGTTCTACCTGCACTCCCGCCTGCTGGAGCGCTGCGCCAAGCTCTCCGACGAGATGGGCGCGGGCTCCATGACGGGCCTGCCGATCGTCGAGACCAAGGCGAACGACGTCTCCGCCTACATCCCGACCAACGTCATCTCCATCACCGACGGTCAGATCTTCCTGCAGTCGGACCTCTTCAACGCCAACCAGCGCCCCGCGGTCGACGTCGGCATCTCGGTGTCCCGCGTCGGTGGTGCCGCGCAGGTCAAGGCGATGAAGAAGGTGGCCGGCACGCTGAAGCTGGACCTGGCCCAGTACCGCGACATGCAGGCCTTCGCGATGTTCGCCTCGGACCTGGACCCGGCCACGCGTCAGCAGCTGGTCCGCGGTGAGCGTCAGATGGAGCTGCTCAAGCAGCCGCAGTACACCCCGTACCCGGTCGAGGAGCAGGTCGTCTCCATCTGGGCCGGTTCGAAGGGCCACCTGGACGACGTCGAGATCAACGACGTCGGGCGCTTCGAGCAGGACTGGATCGAGCACCTGCGCCGCAAGACCTCCGTGCTGACCAACATCGCGGCCTCCGGCAAGCTCGAGGACGACACCGTCGCCGCGCTGGAAGAGGCGATCGTCGACTTCAAGCGTTCTTTCCACGCGGAGGGGCCGCAGTCGATCGTCGGCAACGAGCAGGCCGAGGCGCTGTCCGCGGACGATATCGCTCAGGAAGAGATCGTCGCTCAGGACCGCTGAGTCGAGCTGACTCCGACCCCAGCCGCCGACGTCGCCGAGCCTCCGGGCCCGACAACGACCCACCGCTCAGCGACGTCGGCGCTGGAGCCGACCACTTCAGGGAAGGACAAGCATGGGAGCCCAGATCCGGGTCTACCGTCAGAAGATCGCATCGACGTCGTCGATGAAGAAGATCTTCAAGGCGATGGAGCTGATCGCGACCTCGCGGATCGGCAAGGCCCGCCAGCGTGTGCAGGCCTCGCTGCCGTATTCGGAGGCCATCACCCGAGCAGTCTCGGCCGTGGCCTCGCAGGACGACATCGAGCACGTGCTCACGCAGAAGTCGGAGAACCCGACCCGCGCGGCCGTGCTCATCATGACCTCTGACCGCGGCCTCGCCGGCGCCTACTCCACCAATGTGCTCAAGCGCGCGGAGTCGCTCGTCGCTTACCTCCGTGAGGAGGGCAAGGAGGTGCGTCCGTACCTCTACGGCCGCAAGGCTCAGGCGTACTACGACTTCCGTGAGCGGGAGTACGACCAGGTCTGGACCGGCGGAACTGACTCTCCGTCCGTGGAGACGGCCCGGGAGATCGGCGACGCGCTGATCGAACGGTTCGTCCAGGACTCCGCCGACGGCGGGGTCGACGAGCTGTACCTGGTCTACACCGAGTTCAAGTCGATGATCAGCCAGGAGCCGGTGGTCCACCGCATGCTGCCGCTGGCCGTCGTGGAGAAGGAGGTCGAGTCCGAGGACGAGATGCTGCCGCTCTACGAGTTCGAGCCGAACCCGGCCGAGGTGCTGGACGCCCTGCTGCCGCGTTACGTCGAATCGCGCATCTACTCGGCCATGCTCGAGGCCGCGGCCTCCGAGCTGGCGGCCCGTCAGCGGGCGATGAAGTCCGCTGCGGACAACGCCGACGAGCTGATCCGCAAGTACACGCTGCTGCGCAACAATGCCCGCCAGGCCGAGATCACCCAGGAGCTCACCGAGCTCATCGCCGGTGCCGACGCTCTGTCCGCGAGCTGACCGCCACGGGACGGCCGCGACGGCCTCCTGAACAGACCGCTTTGACATCATCCAACATCAAGTGAAGTGAGAGAGATGACTGCCAGTACTGCAGAACAGTCCGCCGTGGCCGTTCCGTCGGGTGCGATCGGTCGTATCGCCCGGGTCATCGGCCCGGTCGTCGACATCGAGTTCCCGGCGGACGGCATGCCGGAGATCTACAACGCGCTGACCACCGAGGTGACCCTCGGCGGCGAGACGAAGAAGATCACCTTCGAGACCGCCCAGCACCTCGGGGACAACCTCGTGCGCGCCATCTCCATGCAGGGTGCTGACGGCCTGGTCCGCGGCCTCCCGGTGCAGGACACCGGCGCCGCGATCTCCGTGCCGGTCGGCGATTCCGTCAAGGGCCACATCTTCAACGTCCTGGGGGAGACCCTGGACATGCCGACCTCCGAGCTCGAGGTGGAGGACCGCTGGCCGATCCACCGCCAGGCCCCGAACTTCGCGGCGCTGGAAGGCTCCACCGAGATGCTGGAGACCGGCATCAAGGTGATCGACCTGCTGACCCCCTACATCCAGGGCGGCAAGATCGGCCTCTTCGGCGGTGCCGGCGTGGGCAAGACGGTCCTCATCCAGGAGATGATCACCCGTGTGGCCCGCAACTTCGGCGGCACCTCCGTGTTCGCCGGCGTCGGCGAGCGCACCCGTGAGGGCAACGACCTCTGGGTGGAGATGGAAGAGGCCGGAGTGCTCAAGGACACCGCCCTGGTGTTCGGCCAGATGGACGAGCCGCCGGGCACGCGTCTGCGCGTGGCCCTGTCGGCGCTGACGATGGCGGAGTACTTCCGTGACGTGAAGAACCAGGACGTGCTGCTCTTCATCGACAACATCTTCCGCTTCTCCCAGGCCGGCATGGAGGTCTCCACCCTGCTGGGCCGCATGCCCTCCGCCGTGGGCTACCAGCCGAACCTGGCCGACGAGATGGGTGTGCTCCAGGAGCGCATCACCTCGACCCGCGGCCACTCCATCACCTCGATGCAGGCCGTCTACGTCCCCGCCGACGACTACACCGACCCGGCGCCGGCGAACGTGTTCGCCCACCTGGACGCGACCACCGAGCTCTCGCGTGCGATCGCCTCGCGTGGTCTGTACCCGGCGGTGGACCCGCTGACGTCGACCTCCCGCATCCTGGACCCGCAGTACATCGGCCGGGAGCACTATGACACCGCGACGCGTGTGAAGCAGATCCTGCAGAAGAACAAGGAGCTGCAGGACATCATCGCGATCCTCGGTGTCGACGAGCTCTCCGAAGAGGACAAGATCGTCGTCTCGCGTGCCCGCCGCATCGAGCAGTTCCTGTCCCAGAACACCTACACCGCGGTGCAGTTCACCGGTGTGGAGGGGTCGACGGTGCCGATCAAGGACACCATCGAGGGCTTCAACGCGATCTGCAACGGCGACCTCGACCACATCCCGGAGCAGGCGTTCTACAACGTCGGCGGCCTGGACGACGTCGAGCAGAAGTACGCCGAGATCCAGAAGAACTCCTGAGTCTGTCGACTCAGGCAGGGAAGGAACAGATCATGGCTGAACTCGACGTCCAGGTGGTCTCTCAGGACCACGCGGTGTGGTCCGGGCCCGCGAAGGCGGTCCGGGGCCGCACCATCGAGGGCGACATGGGCATCCTGCCCGGTCACACCCCGGTGCTCGCACTGCTGGCCTCCGGTGAGCTGCTCATCGAGCCCGTGGACGGGTCTCCGGTCCGGGCGAACGTCAGCGGCGGCTTCTTCTCGGTCGACTCCGACCGGGTGACGATCGTCGCCGACGACGCCCAGCTGGTCACCGACTGACCGGCACTCTCACTTCACACAGCTGAGGCCGCCGTCGAGGTCCCCGTCAGGGGACCTCGACGGCGGCCTTCGGCGTGTCTGGAGAAGCGCGGGGGCACGGGGTCCTGTCCGGGTGCCGGCGTGGTCAGAAGAGGCGGGACTCCGCGTCGTCGAGGCCGCGCATCTCGTCGTAGTCCAGCACCACGCAGCGGATACCACGGTCCTCTGCCAGGGTGCGGGCCTGGGGCTTGATCTGCTGCGCGGCGAAGACGCCTTCGACCGGTGCGAGCAGCGGGTCCCGGTTCAGCAGGTCCAGATAGCGGGTGAGCTGCTCCACGCCGTCGATGTCGCCGCGGCGCTTCAGCTCCACGGCGACCGTGCCGTCAGGTCCCTTGGCCAGGATGTCCACCGGGCCGATCGGTGTGGGGTACTCCCGCCGGATGAGGCGGTGTCCTTCTCCGAGCCGATCGATCTGTTCGGAGAGCAGGCGCTGCAGATCGGACTCGACGCCGTCCTTCACCAGGCCGGGGTCCGTACCGAGGTCATGACTGGAGTCGTGGTGGATCTCGGAGAGGGAGATGCGCAAGGTGTCGTCGCTCTTGTCCGCCTTCACGGTCCATATCTCGGTGATGCCGGCCTCGGCCTCCTCGGCGTCGGGCGCGGAGACCCGCAGGGTGGCCGGCGGGGACATCCAGTTCAGCGGCTTGTAGGAGCCGCCGTCGGAGTGCACCAGCACCGCCCCGTCGGCCTTGACCATCAGCAGGCGCGTCGCCTGGGCCAGGTGGGCGTTGAGTCGTCCGGAGTACGTCACGGAGCAGGTCGCAATCACCAATCGCACGGTGGTCGATCCTACCGTCTCCCCGCCTGCGTCGCGCACTGCGCCATGCGGCGATCACGGATCCGTCGCCTCGCCGGGGCCGGAACGGCCAGGCCGCCCGTCCGATGAGGTCCCCGATGCTCGAGACCTGCTGAGCCTCTGGAAGAATGGGAGCTATGGGCAAGGGGTCTCGGGGTTCACGGCGCGGCGGCCGGCGGGGACCCTCCAAATGGCAGCAGGAGCCCCGCCCTCTGGACGAGAGCCTGCTCTCGCCGGGAGGCTTCGCCGCAGGCCGAGTCGCCAAGCGGGACGGCGAATATCACGTCCGCCGCATCACCGCGGCCGGAGCGACGAAGTCCTATGTCTGCCCCGGATGCCACCATCGCATCGAACCGGGAACTCCCCATGTGGTGGCCTGGCGGGCGGACTCGATCTTCGGCGACGAGCGTGCCGCCGCGGAGCGTCGCCACTGGCACAGCCACTGCTGGCGCATCGGCTGAGGTCGACGGTCGGACCCGGCGCGAGGGTTCAGCGACTGTCCTGGTGCGTGATGAGCACTTCCCGGATGAGAAGCATGAGGGCGGCCGCCGTCGGAATGGCCATGAGCGCTCCGAGGACGCCCAGCAGCGTGCCACCCGCGATGACAGAGATCACGGCCACCGCGGCGGGGATCCTCACGGCGCGAGCCATGATGCGCGGGGACACCAGATAGGCCTCGATCTGCAGATAGACGAAGTAGATGGCCGCGAACGTCACGGCGGTCTGCCAGTCGACGGTGAGCGCCATGAGCGTCACCAGAGAGCCGCCGGTGACCGGACCGACCAGCGGGATGAAGGCCAGCACCCCGACGACGACGGCGAACAGCGCCCCGAAGGGCACGCCGGCGATGGTGATCGCGATGTAGGCGACCACCCCGTTGAGGAAGGCCACACAGGCCTGACCGATGACGTAGTAGCCGACCCCGTTGAGGATGCGATCGCCCAGATGCTGGATCCTGGGCCGTCGGGAGCGGGGGACCAGCCGGTAGCCCCAGGCCTTCATCGTGGGCAGGGAGGCGAGGAAGTAGAGCGCGAGCACCGCCACCACGAGCATCCCGAAGCCGGTGGTGAGCACGGCGGCCCCGACGCCGAAGAGGCCGCCCAGCGCGTTGGTGATGTTCGACGGATCGGCGACGAAGCGGGCAACCTCGTTGTCGATGATGTCCTGGACCTGGAAGTCCTCGTCGAGCCGTCGGAACCAGGGGGAACGGGAGATGTCGTAGACGATCTGCGGGATCGACGTCACGAAGTTCGACATCTGCTGCGTGACGGCTGGGGCGAGCCAGGCGATGAAGGTGGACACGGTCGTGACGAAGGCCAGCATGGTGGCCAGCACGCCGGCGGGCCGGGGCAGGCCCAACCGCTCGAGCGCCCGGACGACGGGGTCGAGACCGAGGGCGATGAACAGCGCGGCACCGATCCAGATCAGCAGCTGCGTGTTGGTCTGGCCGATGTAGAAGATCAGCAGCGCCAGGCCGACGCCGACGGTGAACATGAAGCCCGTGTACACCGGTCGGGTGATCTGGGTCACCTGCTGCAGCGTACGGGACGGCGTCGGCTCCTGGAAGTGTGCCGTCTTGCGGGACGCGCCCTCCTGGTCCCCTGCGGCGGATGTGGGCCCGGGCCCGCCGACGTCGGCCGCGGCCTCGTCCGTCCTGGGCTCCTGTGGGTCCTGGGGCGGTCTCGTCTCCGGGCCGGATTCGGGCGGAAGCCCGTAGGCGTCATAGCGGAGGACCGGCTCGTCGGGGTCGACGATGATGGGCTGCAGGGCCCGGCGCAGACCGGAGAACCGTCGACGACGGGGCGCTGGCTCTGACGCGGACGGAGCTCCTCCCTCGGCGGGGCCCGCGTCCTGGGGACCCGGCATGCTGCGGCGCGGATCGGACACTCCACGGCCTCGACCACGGGAGGCCAGCCGTCTCAGGCGGCGCTGCAGGAAGCTCACATGACCACCCTAGCGGCGACCTGATGATCTGCGCGTGAGGCTGGAGACGCTCCACATGAGGCTGGCGGGGCCGGATCGGGAGTGAGTCAGGGTACGCCGGGCCGCCCGGGGCAGGCGGGGGACGATCCGGAATGCCGGTCGGTGCGTGACGCCTCGCGGCGTGACCGTATCGTTATCGTGGGCTAATCTAGAGAGTCGGGCCGTCTGTCGTCGGCCTGCCCGTCATCGTGCCCCCGCCTCAAAGGACACTCCGCCTGTGCGCTTCCTGTCTTCGCTCCTCGCCTTCCTGCTCGGACTGGCCGCTCTGGCGATCGGCATCGGCCAGCTGACCGTCTGGGCGCCTCAGGAGACCGTGACGGCGCACTCTCCTGAGCTCGAGGACGCCCCGCTGACCGTGATCACCGACGGGGTCGTCGACCTGGACGACGGCCGCGAGGAGTTCACCCTCGAAGCCGAGGGGGAGTACACGATCGCCCTGGCACGTCTGGACGACATCGAGGCGTGGGTGGACGACGCCGCCCATGTGCAGATCTCAGGCGTCGAAGAGCCGTCTGCCGAGCAGGACGCGCAGGTCGTGGCGGAACACGTCGCGGGCGAGTCCGAGGTGCCGGACCCCTCCGATTCGGACCTGTGGGTGGCCACCGAGACCGCTGAGGGGCCGCTGGTCTACCGCTGGGTGGCCCCGGATGACAGCGGCGACTGGGCACTGATGATCTTCCGTGACGGCGAGGAGCCCGCCCCGTCGGCCGTCGCCGTGGAGGTCGAGCAGCCCGTGGACAGCACGTGGGGGATCGCCCTGATCATCGTCGGCGGACTGCTGATCCTTCTGGCGCTGGTGCTGTTCTACCGGGCGTTGTCGGCTCGGCGGAAGGAGCGGGATGTGCTCGCCGCCGCCTATGACGGGGAAGTCGTGGCCGACGACGACGTGCCTCTCGCAGGGGGCACCGACTCCGCCGCCGAGACCGAGACGACGGCCTCTGCGGAGGCGCTCGATGACGAGGCGCCCGAGGGCACGGCGCTCGAGGACACCGCACCCGAGGACACTGCACCCGAGGACACTGCACCCGAGGACACTGCACCCGAGGGCAACGCGTCCGAGGGCGAAGCCACCGAGGTCGATGAACCCGAGGTCGATGAGCCCGGCGTTGATGAACCCGGCGTTGGTGAACCCGGGGTCGAGGAGCCCACCACCGTGGTGCCGGCCGTGGAGACGCCCTCCACCGACGTCGCCGACGACGAGGCTGCAGACACCGCCGCAGACACCGCCGCAGAGACCGATCCCGCCCTGGCGGACGCCGAGGTCGATCCTTCGCCCCGGGAAGCGGACGAGGGTGCCGACGCTGAAGGCGCCACGTCTGCCGACGAGCCTTCGGAGACCGAGACCGACGAACCAGCCGACGCGCACCCTGAGGGCGATGAGGACGACGAGGAGGTCCAGGTGACCGAGCCCACCGCTGAGTCCCCGGAGCCCCGCCGGCGATCCTTCTGGTGGCGCAGCTCGTCGGTCGCCCTGCTGGCCGCCGTCGCCGTCCCGGCGGTGCCGGGGGTCGACATCGCCGCTGATCTGCAGGCCGCGCCGGAGGAGGAGCAGGCGGAGGACGAGGCCGCAGAGGATGCGGCCGCTGACGCTGAGGACGCTGACGCTGAGGACGCTGAGGACGCTGAGGACGCTGACGGCGCTGACGGCGCTGACGACGGCGAGGCTGCCGAGGAGGACGCCGAGGAGGGCGCCGAGGAGGGCGGCACCTCCGGCACCGGAGAGGCCGGCGACCTGCCGGAGGCCCGGGAGCACTCCGTGCTGCTCGAGAGCCAGCTGCAGCGCATCGTCGACGACATCGCGGAGGTGGTCGAGGCCGGCGACGAGGAGCAGGACGTCGACGTCCTGCAGGAGCGCGTGGCGGGCAATGCCTTCGAAGTCCGTGAGCTGACCTACCGGAACCAGGAGATCGCTGACGGCTCAGCGCCGGAGCCCGTCGGCTCCGAGGTGCTGGCCGCCGCCGTGACCTCCTCCGGTGAGTTCCCGCGTCAGGCAGTCGTGATCACCCGGCACGAGGATTCGGAGATCCCGCAGGTGCTGGTCATCGAACAGGAGTCCGCGCGGGACAACTACCGCCTGACCCAGGCGGTGAT
The DNA here is from genome assembly GCF_031705515.1 of Nesterenkonia sp. CL21. Taxonomy (NCBI): domain Bacteria; kingdom Bacillati; phylum Actinomycetota; class Actinomycetes; order Micrococcales; family Micrococcaceae; genus Nesterenkonia; species Nesterenkonia sp. CL21. The sequence continues at coordinate 226,311 of NZ_JAUTWR010000003.1, read as the reverse complement.
GATGATGCCCGGCACGGAGTTCCCGGCGATCTCCGCTGAGGAGGGCGGTGTGGTGCCGGTGGACCCCGATGCGGAGGTGGCGCGGTTCGCCCCCGACTTCGCCATGGTGCGCACGGCGGTGTTCCTGAACAACCGGGACTACTACTTCGGCATGCACGTCGAGGACAACCCCTACATCGAAGACCTGCAGTCCTACCAGGAAGAGGTGCAGGAGTCCGCGGCAGACATCGACATCTCCTACACCCGGCCCCTGGCCGAGGAGGGCACCACGGCTCTCCGGCTCCCGGACGGTTCCGTGCTGGCCGTCGGGTCCTTCGACTCGACGATGCAGCTGCGCCCGCACGAGCCGGGGGACCAGATCATCTTCGAGGACGAGACGCTCGCCGAGCTCGCTGGCACGAGCTCCACCACCGCCGACGCCGACGTCGTCAGCCGGGAATCGATGATCCTCCACATCCCCGCCGAGGACGAGGACCCGGTCGTCCTGCTGGGCGTGCACGATATCGTGAATGACGTGCACATCCTCGACTGAGGCGGCCGCGGGCCCGCGCACGGCCGGGCCACGGTCATGAGGAGCAGCAACCGATGAGCAGCACTGATGGAGGAGTGAGCGCTGTGACCCAGCCAGGACCCGAATCCCAGACCGAGGCGCACGCGTCGGTGAACACGCGCGGCGCCGTCGACCTCTCCCAGCTGGGCGGCGGCGGACCGCAGCCCGATCCCGGCCAGCCCGGCGGCGAGCACGCGGCCGGCGCCGACAGCTGGGTCGTGCCGATCCGGCCCGAGCAGCTGCAGCAGATCGTCCAGCTCTCCGCACAGGCCCCGGTCCTCGTCCTCATCCATGGTGCGGACGAGGCCTCGGCGACGATGCGCACGACGCTCGCCGACCATGTGGATGCTCAGCAGGGCCGCGTGCTGCTGGCCGAGGTGGACGCCTCGACCAGCCCTGAGCTCGCCCAGGCCCAGGGTGCAGACCAGATCCCGGTGGCCACCGCCTTCATCGGCGGACGCCCGGTGGGAGAGTTCGACTCCACCGTGCCGGCGGATCAGCTCGGCGAGGTCGTGACCCAGATGGTCCAGCTGGCCACCCAGAACGGCATGACACAGAAGCTGCCCCCGCAGAGCCGCCGTGCGGGAACTGCCGGCGAGGAGCCCGAGCTGCCGCCCCTGCATCAGGAGGCGCACGACGCCCTGGAGCGTGGGGACCTCGAGGCCGCTGTGGCCGCCTATGAGAAGGCGCTGCGGGAGAAGCCGGATGACTCCCAGGCTTCGCTGGGACTGGCCCAGGTGAAGCTCATGCGGCGCACCCAGGACCTGGACGTGCAGCAGACGCGCACTGGGGCCGCCGAGAACCCGGACGACGTCGACGCGCAGATCGCCGTGGCCGACGTGGACGTCCTGGGCGGCCATGTGGAGGACGCCTTCGCACGGCTCATCGGCTTCATCCGGGCGCACACCGGTGATGACCGAGAGAAGGCCCGAGCGCATCTGGTCGAGCTCTACTCGATCGTCGGAGACACCGATCCGCGGGTGAACAGGTCCCGCCAGCAGCTCGCCCGCGCCCTCTTCTGAGCCCGTCGCCGGCGGACACCGACCTCCTGGATCATCCCGAGGGTGGATGCTCGACATCGGATCGGGCCAGTAGCCTGTGGCCCATGGCAGACATCGCTGAGACACCGTTCCCCGCTCCGGCCGGCTCGGCCCGCCAGGACGCCGGCGTCGCGGCCCTGCGGCTGCGAGGCCTCACCAAGCGTTTCGGCGAGAAGCTCGCGGTGGCCGGCCTGGACCTGGAGGTCCCCCGCGGATCCTTCTACGGCTTCGTGGGTCCCAACGGCGCCGGCAAGACGACGTCGCTCTCCATGGCGACCGGGCTGCTGCGCCCGGACCAGGGCGCGGCGGAGGTCGGCGGCATCGACGTCTGGGAGCGACCTCTGGCGGCCAAGAGGCGCATGGGCGTGCTGGCCGACGGCGTCGTGCTGTTCGATCGGCTCACCGGTGAGCAGCTGGTGACCTATGCGGGGCTGCTGCGCGGCATGGATCGGGAGACCGTGGCTCAGCGCTCCGCTGACCTGCTGCGCGTGCTGGGCCTCGCCGAGGCCGCGGACACGCTGGTCGCCGACTATTCGGCAGGCATGACCAAGAAGATCGCCCTGGCCTCCTCGATGATCCACGCCCCGGAGCTTCTGGTGCTCGACGAACCGTTCGAAGCGGTCGACCCGGTCTCGGCCCGCACCATTCGCGGGCTGCTCGACAGCTATGTGGCCTCCGGCGGCACCGTGATCCTCTCCAGCCACGTGATGGACCTGGTCGAGCGCATGTGCACGCATGTGGGCGTCATCGCCGAGGGACGGCTCCTGGCCTCCGGCACGGTCGAGCAGGTCCGCGACGGCCAGGACCTGGAGAGCCGCTTCGTGGAGCTCGTCGGGCTCGAAGGCGGCGAACAGGAGCTGTCATGGTTGCGACTCTGATCCGGCTCAAGCTCACGCTGTCCGCCAACAGCTTCAAGCGATCCGCCTGGCAGGTGGTCGGCACCCTCTTCGCCCTGCTCTACGGGGTGGGCATCACGGGAGTGGTGGTCGCCGGGATGGTGGCCGGCGGGTCACCTCTGGTGGGCCTGGAGCCGGAGCTGCGCCAGACGTACTCGGTGCTGCTCGGTGCGGGCGTGATGCTCCTCTGGCTGCTGGTCCCGCTCTTCCTGACCGGCGGAGACACGGTGATGGATCCGAAGCAGCTGGTGACCTACGGGCTGCCGCGGCGCACCCTGGTGGTGGGTCTGCTGCTGTGCGGGCTGGTCTCGATCGGGTCGGTCCTGACGCTGCTGTGGCTGATCGGCTACATCCTCTACTGGCGGGCGGAGCCTGCCGCCCTGGTCGTCGCGTTCGTCAGCGCGCCCGTGCTGCTGCTGACGTTCTCCCTGGTCAGCCAGGCCGCGGTGACGGCGGCCAGCGCCTGGCTCGACGGGCGCCGGTTCCGGGACCTCATGGCGATCCTGGGCCTGGGGCTCGCCATGCTCATCTGGCCGGCGATCACCATGGTGCAGAACACCGCCGGAGGTCTCGCCGAGGCGATGCCGACGATCGCCGGTGTGGTGTCCTACACCCCGCTCGGCGCGGGGGCGGCGCTGCCCGGGGACGTCGCCGCCGGTCGCTGGGGAGCCCTCGCGCTGCACCTGTTGGTGCTCGCTGCGACGATCGCGGCGGCCCTGCTGGTGGTCCGGGCCGGTCTCGTCACGCTCACCGAACGACCGCCGGCACCGAAGACACGACGACGATCCGCTCAGCAGGGCAGGCTGGGTCTCTTCACGATCTTCCCCGACCGCCCGTGGGGCGCAGTCGCGGCCCGGTCGCTGACGTACTGGCTCAAGGACCCGCGGTATGGGGGATCGCTGGTGGTGGTCCCCGGGCTGGTGATCCTGGCGATCTTCCTGCATCTGCAGACCGGCCAGACGGTCTTCCTCTACGGCCTTGGACCGTTCCTCGCCTTCACCCTCGGCTATGCGATCTCCGCGGACGTCTCCTATGACCACACGGCCTTCAGCCTGCATGTGACCGCCGGGATCCGCGGCATCGACGATCGCGCGGGTCGGGCTGTCGCCCTGCTGACCTTCGCCCTTCCGGCGACGCTGCTCGCCGCGATGGTCCCTTCCTGGATCGCCGGTGGGCTGATGCCGATGGTGCTGACGACGACGGTCAGCGTCGGGATGCTGCTGACCGCTGTGGGCGTCTCCTCCCTGGTCTCGGCGCGCTTCACCTACCCGGTGCCCAAGCCGGGGGACAGCCCGTTCAAACAGCCGCAGGGCGCGCTGGGGCGGGTCATGGTGATCCAGCTCCTCTCCATGGCGGCCATCGGACTGCTCATGGCCCCGGAGCTGGTGGGCTGGATCGTCTGGACGTTCACCGGCATCGGCTGGGTGGGCGCGGTGACGGCGACGGTCGCCGTGCTCAAGGGAGCTGGCATCCTGGGGGCGGGACTCCTCCTGGGCGCACGGGTCTTCGACCGCAGCCAGCCGGAGCTGTTCCAGCAGGTGCAGGCCCATGCCTGAGTCCTCACCCGCGCAGTCGGGCTCCCGGCCCCGTCTGCGGCTGTCCCGGCTCGAGAACCTGCGGGACCTCGGGGGACTGCCCGTCCGCGGAGGGATACTGCGTCCGGCGCGGCTGTGGCGCGCCGACGACGTCGCCCTCGCCTCGGCGGACCAGCTGGCAGAGCTGGCCGCCACTGGTCTGCGGAGGATCATCGACCTGCGCTCGGACCAAGAGCTGCGGGCCACGGGCCCGGGTCTGGCGGCCCACTATGGCATGCGCAGGCATCATCTTCCGCTGACCCAGGAGGTGGCCGACCCCGAGGTGATGGCGGCGGTGTTCGAGCAGACGACGAGCCCCGAGGGCGCCGGCCGCTGGTACGCCTCGCTGGTGGACGGACGGGCCGCCGATCTGGTGCAGGCGGTGCGGCACGTCGCGGAGCATCCGGGAGGTGCCCTGGTCCACTGCGCGGCGGGCAAGGACCGCACCGGTGTGGTGGTGGCCGCCGTGCTGGCAGCTCTGGGGGCCCGGACCGAGGACATCGTCGCCGACTACACCGCCACCGATGCCAAAGTTCCCGCCGTGCTGACACGGCTGAGGTCGGCAGGCCATGTCGCGGCCCCTGACGGGCGCATGCGGGACGTCGACCGGAACCACGCGATGCTGCGGGCCCCGGCGGCCACGATGCGGGCGATGCTGGAGCAGCTGGGCGGCCCGGAGGGACTGCGTGACCGACTGGAACGCGCCGGCCTCGACGCCGCCCTGCACCGGCGACTGTGCGCCCACGTTGTGGATCCGGGGTGAGCGACGCCGACGTCGCCTGCTCCCCTCTGTCAGGGTGGACCGGTAGAATGGCGGCCATGATGGTTCACCAGCACAGCCTCCGCCCGTCCCGTGAGGAGGACCTCGCCGCGGCCGCGGCCCGGGTCCCCTTCGGCATGCACACTGCGGACCCGTCCTCGGCTCCGTCGCCCGGCGGCGCGGCGACGATCGAGCGGGAGCACCAGGAGCAGCTGTCCGAGCCGGGCGACCACGAGCGCTTCTCCCACTACGTGAAGAAGGACCGGATCATGGAGTCCGCCCTGGAGGGCGGCGCCGTCGTGGCCCTCTGTGGGAAGGTGTGGGTTCCGTCCCGGGACCCCAAGAAGTTCCCGGTCTGCCCCGAGTGCCAGGAGATCTACGAAGGACTTCAGGGCGGCGGCGACGGCGACGGTGAGTCCGGCGGTCGTCGAGGCGGCGGCTTCTTCGGCTTCGGCCGGAATCGCTGAGCCTGCCCCATCAGCGCGGCTCCTGGTGCACTGATCCGATCTCGCCCCGGTGTGCGTGCCTGTCGGGGCATCGTCAGCGTGTGCCCTCCACCGGGCCGCCGGGTGCGCAGTGCGCCGGCGCCATGAGCAGATCCTTCGCGGCGCAGACCCGCGCCTGCGGCCGTCCCAGCCGCCTCTCGTCATCACCGGAACTCGACCATCAAGGGTGCAAGTACAGCCGTGACTGATTCCTCAGGCGTTCAGACCGAGTCGCTGTTCGACGTCGGCACCGACGTCGGGGCCTCGATGCCGCCGGTCTATCCGCACCGTGCCGCCCGCGGCACCGCGCCGAAGCTGCGACAATGGCAGCAGGAGGCCCTCGACCTCTACATCCAGAAGTCTCCGCAGGACTTCATGGCGGTCGCCACGCCCGGGGCCGGCAAGACGACCTTCGCTCTGCGTGTGGCGAAGCTGCTGGTGGACTCCGGGGAGATCAATCGCATCTGTGTGGTGGCGCCCACCGAGCACCTCAAGCATCAGTGGGCCGATGCTGCCTCCCGCATCGGCCTGGCCATCGACCCGAACTTCAAGAACTCCGACGGCCGTCACGGCCGGCAGTACATCGGAGTCGCGGTGACGTATGCCCAGGTGGCGAACAAGCCGGCCCTGCATCGGAACAAGACCGAAGCAGGACGCACCCTGGTGATCCTGGACGAGATCCACCATGCCGGGGACGCACTCTCCTGGGGCGACGGCATCCGCGAGGCCTTCATCCCCGCCAGGCGCCGGCTCGCCCTGACCGGCACACCGTTCCGCTCGGACACCTCACCCATCCCGTTCGTCGACTACGTGGAGGCTGCCGATGGTGTGCGACGCTCGAAGGCGGACTACTCGTACGGCTACGGACCTGCGCTGAAGGACAAGGTCGTGCGGCCCGTGGTCTTCATGGCCTACTCGGGCAACATGCGCTGGCGCACCTCCGCCGGTGAGGAGATGGAGGCCCAGCTCGGGGCGGCCGCCACCAAGGACATCACCAATCACGCCTGGCGCACGGCGCTGAATCCCGAGGGTGAGTGGATCCCCGCTGTGCTCTCGGCCGCCCATCGGCGGCTGCTGAACGTGCGGGAGAAGGTGGAGGACGCTGGGGGGCTGGTCATCGCGACCGACCACGAGACGGCACGTGCCTATGCCGCCCAGTTGGACCAGCTCACCGGTCAGAAGACGACGATCGTCCTCTCGGATGACAAGGAGGCCTCGCAACGCATCGAGGACTTCTCCGCGGACGGCTCGCGGATGTGGATGGTCGCGGTCCGGATGGTCTCCGAAGGCGTGGACGTGCCTCGGCTGTGCGTGGGAGTCTATGCGACCTCGACGTCGACGCCGCTGTTCTTCGCCCAGGCGATCGGTCGCTTCGTGCGTCGCCGCCAGGCCAACGAGGTCGCCAGCGTCTTCCTGCCCTCCGTGCCGGTGCTCACCGAGCTGGCCAACGAGATGGAGGAGGAGCGGGACCACGCCCTGGAGGTGCCGCAGGCCCACGATGAGGAGGGCGAGATCCCGGAGCAGGACCTCCTGGACGAGGCGGAGAAGGAGGACCGCGCCTCCGAGGAGCTGACCAAGGGGAAGTTCGCCGCGCTCCACTCGAACGCCGCCTTCGACAAGGTCCTCTTCGACGGTGACGAGTTCGGCCTCGGAGGGGCCGTGGGCTCCGAGGAGGAGATGGACTTCCTGGGCATCCCCGGGCTTCTCGAGCCGGAGCAGGTCTCCACCCTGCTGAAGCAGCACCAGGCCCAGCAGCTCAAGCGCCGACCGGAGGCGGCCCGGGAGCGGCCGGCCGACGTGGTGGACCACCGGCAGCTCAAGAAGCTGCGCAGCCAGCTCAACTCCTCGGTCTCGGCCTACTCGGCCAAGACGGGCATGCACCAGGGCACGGTGCACAACAAGCTCCGGGAGGCCTGCGGCGGGCCTCAGGTGGGCCAGGCCACCCAGGCGCAGCTGGAGGCTCGGCTGAAGAAGCTGCAGAACTGGTTCGTCGGCCGGAGATGAGCAGACTGCGGCACCGTGCATCCCGCCGGTGCCGGCAGGGCCGGCCGTGCGGGGCTCACAGGTCGTCGAGGCTGAGGATCTCCACGTCCGCCTCGGCGAACTCCTCCCAGGCCTCTGCGGTCCTGTCCGGGTCCACCCCTGCGGTCAGCTCCCGGATCACCCGGACCTGATACCCGTTCTCCACGGCGTCCAGGACCGTGGCGCGCACACAGTGGTCGGTGGCCAGCCCCACCACGGTGACGGTGTCGATCTCCTGTTCCGTCAGCCAGGCGTGCAGGTCCGGCGCGTCCTCGGCCACGGCGTCGCCCGGGGTGACCTTGACGCCCTTCTCGCCCTCCAGGGTGCCGACCCGCTCCGGGTCTCCCAACATCCCTTCGAAGCCCGAGTAGCCGTCGGAGTACAGCCCCTTGAGGAAGCGGGCCCCGACGTGCTCGGTGTCCAGGTCGTCGTGCAGCTCGGCTCCGCGCTCGCCCGCCACACAGTGGACCGGCCAGCTGGTCCGGAAGTCCGGGTCGGCGGAGAAGTGGCCGCCCGGGTCGATGTGCCAGTCCTGAGTGGTGGCCACGGCGTCATAGTCCGCGTGGGCGACTTCCAGGTGCTCGCTGATCTCGCCGGCCACCTGGGCGCCGCCCTGCACGGCGAGCGCGCCGCCTTCACAGAAATCTTGCTGGACGTCGACGATGATCAGAGCGTCGGCCATGGAACTCCTCCTTCGACGGTGGGCGTGGGATCGTCCACGTGGTGACCACGCTACTGCACCGCCGAGGGAGGGGTCACGTGCGCGATGCGAGGGCTCCTGGCGTGCCGTCGAGCGCGGCGTCCTGCTGCTGAGCGGTCTGCTGGGCGAGGTCGAAGTCTTCGGTCACCAGCGCCATGTTGGCCCCGGCGCCGGCCATGGTGCCCCCGCTCATCGACACCACCACATTGGCTGCCGGGCTGGCCACGTTCCCGGCGGCCCAGATGCGTGGGTGGCTGGTGCGGCCGGTGGCGTCGACGGCGAGGACGTCACCCATGGGGCTCGGGGTTCGGTCCAGCTCGAAGCCGGCGAGGAAGCCGTCATGGGGGCGCAGCGCCCCGAGGGTGAACAGCGCGTCCACCGGCACGTGGCGCCCGTCGGCCAGGACCACCCCGGAGAGTGCATCACCTGCCCCCTCGACCTCCGTCACCTCGACAGGCTCGATCCTCACGCCCCGTGAGCTCAGGCGGGCGGCGGTCTCCTCGGAGAGCTCTCCGGCGCCGGCGCTGAAAAAGGTGATCCGGTCGGTCCACTGGCGCAGCAGCTCGGCGTGGTGGAGGGCGAACGGGCTCGTGGCCAGCACGCCGATGCGCTGTCCCCGGACCTCCCAGCCGTGGCAGTAGGGGCAGTGGAGCACGGAACGGCCCCAGCGCTCGGCCAGGCCGGGAATCTCCGGGAGCTGGTCGGCCAGGCCTGCGGCGGCGATGACGACGCGGCCGAAGACGGTCCGGCCGTCCTCCAGGGCGGCGACCATGGACGCGGGGCCGGCACCGGTGGCCTCGGCCAGCCGGGTGACGCGCCCGGAGATGATGTCGGCCCCGTAGCTCAGCGCCTCCTGGCGGCCGCGACGCAGCAGCTCGGCGGGATCGATCCCTTCGTGGCCGAGCACCGTGTGCATATGGGAGGCGAAGCGATTGCGCGGGGCTCCGGCGTCGATGATCAGCACCCGCCGCAGGGAGCGTCCCAGGGCGACGGCGGCGCTGAGCCCGGCGGGGCCGCCGCCGATGACGAGGGCGTCATACTGCTCTCCCTCGGCGGTGGAGGGGGAGTGGTCGGTGGACGGAGTGATGTGAGGAGTGTCTGTGGTCATGGCTCCATGGTCCTCCTGCGACACGTTCTCAGAAAGACATCTTGCAGAAACGGCAAAAACTGGGCAGGATCGAGGGGACAGGACGTGTCGTCGGAGAGGATGGCCGCAGATGAAGGAACTCGCCCAGGTCGGCATCAGGCTGCGGGCCGCCCGGACGGGACGCGGCTGGACCCTGGACCGACTGGCCCGTGCCTCGGGGATCTCCGCCTCGACGATCTCGCGGCTGGAGTCCGGAAAGCGCCAGGCCAGCCTCGAGCTGCTGCTGCCTCTGACGCGTGAGCTCGGGATCGCCGTCGACGACCTGCTGGTCCTCCAGACGCCGGACCCACGGGTATGTCGCCCCGGATGGCGCACCGAGGACATGGTCGTCCAGCCGCTGTCCGAGGAGCGGTCCCCGGTCAACGCGTTCCGGATCACCTACGCGGAACGTCCCCGGCAGGAGCAGCTGCACACCCATCCGGGCTATGAGTGGTTCTATGTGGCCTCCGGCCGACTGCGGCTGCAGCTCGGCGACGAGGAGCTGATCCTCGGCCGCGGAGAGGCCGCCGAGTTCGACACGCTCATCCCGCACAACCTCAGCGCGGCCGGCCCGGGAGAGGCCGAGATCATCAGCCTCTTCAGCGAAGAGGGTGTGGCACCGCACACGGCCGCCGACGGGGCCGACCAGTGACGGCTCCGGGTCGGTCAGCTGCGGGCTGGTCAGCTGCGGGCCGGTCAGCTGCGGGTCGGTGAGCCCCGGGCCTCACGAGAAGATCGTGGGCAGGACCGGCTCGCCGTCCTGCAGCCGGGCGGCCGCGGGCGGCAGCTCCGCCACCGAAGCCCGGTGACGCTCGCGGGCGCGCTCGACCCCCGGCGCGCCGGTGTGCTCAGTGCGGATCTCGCCGTCGACGACCAGCGGCACCATCAGCTCGCGGAACGAGTCCGTCTCCAGCTGCGGGGCGTGGCCCACGCCGATCACCTCGGCGTCGGCCACACCGTCGCCGTCATAGGTCCGCACCGGATGCTTCGTGCCGCCCACACTGCGTTTGCCCACCGCCGTCTTGGCGACCGGAACCGGGGCGCCGTCGTCGTCGGTGCGCTCCACCAGCTTGTAGACCATCGAGGCGGTGGGAGCCCCCGATCCGGTCACCAGCTGGGTGCCCACCCCGTAGGAGTCCACCGGAGCGGACTGCAGACGGGCGATCGCGTACTCGTCGAGATCCGAGGTGACGATGATGCGGGTCTCGGTGTTGCCCAGCGAGTCCAGCAGGGCGCGGACCTGATGGGCCTGCTCCACGAGGTCGCCCGAGTCCAGGCGGACCGCGCCCAGTTCCCGGCCGGCGATCTCCACCGCCCGCCGCACCGCCGCCTCGACGTCATAGGTGTCCACCAGCAGCGAGGTGCCCGCGCCGAAGGCCTCCACCTGGGCGGCGAAGGCCTGCTCCTCGGAATCATGCAGCAGGGTGAAGGCGTGCGCCGCGGTGCCCAATGTGGGCAGCTGCCACCGGCGACCGGCCTCCAGGTTCGAGGTCGCGGAGAATCCGGTGATCACGGCTGCGCGCGCCGCGGCGACCGCTGAGGACTCCTGGGTGCGGCGGGAGCCCATCTCCACACAGGGCCGATCGCCTGCGGCCATGGTCATGCGGGACGCGGCCGAGGCCACCGCCGAGTCATGGTTGAGCACCGAGAGCACATAGGTCTCCAGCAGGGTCGCCTCGGCGAAGGTGGACTCCACGCGCAGCACCGGCGAATGCGGCAGGAAGATCTCACCCTCGGCGTAGCCGTGGATGCTGCCGCTGAAGCGGTAGCCGCGCAGGAAGTCCAGCGTCGCATCGTCGACGATCCGATGGTCCGCCAGGAAGCCCAGCTCCTCGTCCCCGAAGCGGAAGTCCGCCAGTCCCTCGAGCAGACGACCCGTGCCGGCGACGATGCCGTAGCGGCGCCCGGCAGGCAGGCTGCGGGTGAAGACCTCGAAGGTGCAGCGCCGGTGCGCCGCGCCCGAGTGCAGCGCGGCCTGGAGCATGGTCAGCTCGTACTGGTCGGTCAGCAGGGCGGTGGACGAGCTCGGGGCCGGGGACGGGCCGGAGGCCTCGCGGCGGAATGAATCTGTCACGCCCTCCAGCGTAGAATACTCGCCATGAGCTCCGTGGAAGGGTCGACGCTCACCCGTGAGGAGACCGATCTCGAGGCCGAGTTCTCGTCGCTCCCTGAGGTGCAGCGTCCGTATCAGGTCGTCGTCTGGAACGACCCCGTCAATCTCATGTCCTACGTCGCCTGGGTGTTCCGCACCTACTTCGGCCATCCGCGAGAGCGGGCCCACCAGCTGATGCTGCAGGTCCACGAGCAGGGGCGCGCCGTGGTGGCCACCGGAACCCGCGAGCAGGCCGAACGGGATGTCACTGCCATGCATCACTACGGCCTGCAGGCCACCCTCGAGGAGTCCTGACCCGTGGCCACCGCATTCCGCGCCTCATCCCGCGGCTACCGCGCCGATCTGGACGCCCATGAGCGACGCCTGCTCAGCTCGCTGTGCGCCGACGTCATCGAGCTCCTGGAGGCGCGCACCGCCGAGCTCGCCGACGCCTCCGATCCAGCCGGTTCGGGACCCCCGCTCAGCGAGGAGCGGGCTGAGAGCACCGAGGAGGCCTCCGTCTTCGCGCACTTCCGCGCCGAGCTGGCCGGACTCGACGCCTCCGAGAGCCTGGAGGCGCCCCAGGACGAGGTCCTGGCCAGACTCCTGCCGGACGCCTCCGGCGACCCCGAGCAGGCCGCGCAGCTGCGCCGGCTCTCCGAGGGCTCGCTGCGGGAGTCGAAGATCTCCGACCTGCGCACCGCCCGCATGCTGCTGGAGACCTCCCCGGTCCATGTGACCGAGGAGCAGGCCCCGCCGTTCGGACGGGCACTCAACGACGTCCGGCTCACCCTGGCCACCCGCCTCGGGATCCGCACCGAAGCCGACGCCGAGACCGTCCACCAGTCCGCCGTCTCCTCCCGGGCCAAGACCACCGAGACGTTCATGGCCGAGATCTACACCTTCATCACCTGGCTGCAGGAGACGCTCTTCACCGCCATGGTCGAGCTCCTCCCCGAGGAAGATGAGCAGGACGAGCAGGACGAGCAGGACCCCGGCGGGACCCCCGACGCCGACGGCGGGGACCGACGGTGACGGCCCCGCCGCGACCGGAGGCTCCCATCGGCATCTTCGACTCGGGTGTCGGAGGGCTCACCGTGGCGCGCGCCGTGCTCGACCAGCTGCCCGGCGAGTCTGTGCTCTACATCGGCGACACCGCCCGCGGGCCCTATGGCCCCCTTCCCATCGCCAAGGTGCGGGCGCAGTCGCTGGGCGTGATGGACGAACTCGTCGACTCCGGCGTCAAAGCCCTGGTCATCGCGTGCAACTCCGCCTCGTCGGCGGTGCTGCGGGACGCCCGCGAACGGTACACCGCGCGGTACGGCATCCCGGTGGTGGAGGTCATCCAGCCGGCGGTCCGCCGGGCGGTGGCCGCCACTCGGACCGGACGCATCGGCGTCATCGGCACCGAAGCGACCATCGGATCCCGGGCCTACGAGGACACCTTCGCCGCGGCCCCGCACCTGCAGATCACCTCGGCGGCCTGCCCCCGGTTCGTGGAGTTCGTCGAAGGAGGCATCACCGCCTCGCCCGAACTGATCACCCTCGCCGAGGGCTACACGGCACCGTTGCGCGAAGCTCACGTTGACACGCTCGTCCTGGGCTGCACGCACTACCCGCTGCTCACCGGCGTGCTGTCCTATGTGATGGGAGACGCCGTGACCTTGGTCTCCTCGGCGGAGGAGACCGCCAAGGATCTGTTCCGGGCGCTGACCCGCCACGGCCTGCTCAGAGACGACTCCGCCGGCGCGGGGGAGCACGTCTTCCTCTCCACCGGGTCGGCGGCGTCCTTCCATCGGCTGGCCCGCCGCTTCCTGGGGCCCGAGGTCGGGGACGTCCGTCAGCTCGACGACGTGACGGAGACGTATCCGACCGGTGTGATTCCGCAGGTCACCGACGCTATGCTGGCCCGTGCGGCCGCGCAGGCCGGTCCATCGACACCGGCCGCGTCGCCCACCGTCGGCGGAGACACGACCTGAGGGGACGGGGCAGGACATGGAACTGACGATCATCGGATGCAGCGGCTCATTCCCCGGGCCGGAGTCCCCGGCGTCGTGCTATCTGCTCAGCGCCGAGCACGACGGGCGCACGTGGCGGATCATCCTGGACCTCGGCAACGGCGCCCTGGGCAAGCTGCAGCAGCACATCGCCCTGGAGGACCTGGATGCGGTGTGCCTGAGCCACCTGCACCCGGACCACTACATGGACCTGTGCGGCCTCCACGTGGCCATCCGCTGGCGCCCCGGGGGCTGGCCGGGCCCCCACCTTCCGGTGTTCGGGCCGCTGAACACCGATCAGCGCATCGCCAACGCCTACGGCATGGAGCCCGACCCTGGCATGCACCCGGACTTCGACTTCCACAGCTGGAACCCGTGGCAAGTCCAGCAGATCGGGCCCTTCCGCATCACGGCGATCCCGGTGCGGCATCCCATCGACGAGGCCTATGCCCTGCGCGTCGAGGCCCCGGGAGCCGATGGTCGCCTGAGGACGCTGACCTATTCCGGCGACACCGACGCCTGCGACAACCTCGTAGAAGCTGCGCGCGGCACGGACCTGTTCCTGTGCGAGGCCGCCTTCGAGGACGGCCGTGACGACCACATCGAGGGCGTCCACCTCAACGGCCGACGCGCCGGTGAGATGGCCTCCGCCGCCGAGGCCGGGCGCCTGCTGCTGACCCACATCCCCGTATGGACCTCCAAGAAGGTCCTGCTGGAGCACGCGGCCGCCACCTACGACGGCGACATCGCCGTCGCAGTCGGCGGCGTCACCTATCAGGTGGGCGCGCCGACCCCGGCCGTCACCACATCCGTCGCATCATCCCGAGAGGACCGTGAGACCACAGCGTGACTGAGAACCTCCTGCGAGCCGACGGCCGCGCACCCGACCAGCTGCGTGAGATCACCATCACCCGAGGCTGGTCCGGACATGCCGAGGGATCCGCCCTCATCGAGTTCGGTGACACCCGCGTGCTGTGCACCGCCTCCTTCGAGTCGAACGTCCCTCGATGGCTCAAGGGCCGCGGCACCGGGTGGGTCACCGCCGAGTACGCGATGCTGCCGCGGGCCACCAACACCCGCTCCTCCCGCGAATCCGTGAAGGGGAAGATCGGCGGCCGCACCCACGAGATCTCGCGACTGATCGGACGGTCCCTGCGGGCAGTGGTGGACACGGCCGCACTGGGGGAGAACATGATCACCCTGGACTGCGACGTCCTCCAGGCCGACGGCGGCACGCGCACCGCCGCCATCACCGGCGCCTATGTGGCGCTCGCCGACGCGGTGGCGTGGGCTCGGGAGCAGGGCCACGTGGCGCGTCGCGCCGAGGTCCTGACCGGATCCGTGGCCGCGATCTCGGTGGGGATCCTGCCAGACGGCACGCCGGTGCTCGACCTGCCCTACTCGGAGGACTCCACGGCGCAGACCGACATGAACGTGGTCGCCACGGGTGACGGAGAGTTCGTGGAGGTCCAGGGCACTGCTGAAGGAGCCCCGTTCCGCCGGGACGAGCTGGACTCCCTGCTGGACCTGGCTCTGACCGGCACTGCGCGGCTGACTCGACTGCAGCAGGAGGCGCTGGCCTCGTGAGCACCATCTCCGCCCCTCATGGAGCCCGCCTCGTGCTGGCCACCCACAACGCCGGGAAGGTCCGTGAGCTGCGTGCCCTGCTCGCCGACGCCCCCGGGCTGCAGGGTCTCGACCTGGAGGCCGCCGTCCTCGACGCCGCGGCCGCCGGCTGCCCCGTCGTCGCGGAGACGGGCGTGACCTTCGAGGAGAACGCCCTGCTCAAGGCCCGGGCCGTGGCCGACGCGACCGGCCTGCCGGCAGTGGCCGATGATTCCGGGCTCGCCGTCGACATCCTGGGAGGAGCGCCGGGGATCTTCTCCGCCCGATGGGCGGGGGCGCAGTCCTCCGATGCGCGGAACCTGCACCTGCTGCTCGAACAGCTGGCCGACATCACCGCGGAACACCGCGGGGCGGCGTTCGTCTGTGCGGCGGCCCTGGTGACCCCCGATGGCCAGGAGACCACGCGCATCGGCCGCCTCGAGGGGACGCTGCTGGGCGCGCCGCGAGGCGAAGGCGGCTTCGGCTATGACCCCATCCTCCAGCCGACGGGGGAGACCCGCAGCTGCGCGGAGCTGACGATGGCGGAGAAGAACGCGATCTCTCACCGGGGGCAGGCCTTCGCCGCCCTGCGTGAGCACATCGTGGCGGCCCTCCAGGGGGCCGGCCAGCGGTGAGCCTGAACTTCACCGCGGTCGACTTCGAGACGGCCAACGGGTTCCGGGGATCGCCCTGCTCCGTGGGGCTGGTGCGGATCCGCGACGGTGCCGAGGCGCAGACACTGTACCGCGAGCTGAGACCGCCGGAGGGCTACGACCGCTTCGATCCCAAGAACGTCGCGGTGCACGGGATCACCGCCGAGGCCGTAGCCTCTGCGCCGCGCTTCTCCGAGGTGTTCCCCGAGGTCATCGACTTCATCGGCGATGACACCGTGGTGGCGCACAACGCCTCCTTCGACGTCGAGGTGTTCCAGGCCGCCCTGGAGGTCAGCGGCATGGACTCCCCGGGTCTGGAGTCCTGGTGCTCCGTGCAGCTGTCCCGAGCGGTCTACGACCTGCCCTCCCACGCCTTGCCTCGCGCCGCGGCCGAAGCGGGGCATGTGCTCAGCCGTCACCATCATGCGCTCGAGGACGCTCGCGCCTCGGCGGCGATCGTCTGCGACATCGCCTCGCGGACCGGGGCCGCGGACCTCGAGGAGCTCTTCCTCGCCCAGGGCTTGGAGCGGCTGCGGCTTCCTGCCTGGTCTGGGGCACCGGACCGTGTCTCCCGTGCCACCACGCAGGTGCGGGCCATGGGGCCGATCTTCGACTCTCGACTGCGCACGGTGCCGGACGAGGCGCTGCCCGACCTGCTGCGCTGGCAGGACGAGGGCCGCAACCTCCCGCCCGCCGCGGACGCGGATCCCCGGCATCCGCTCTACGGCCAGCACGTGGTCTTCACCGGCGGACTCAGCATTCCCCGACCTGAGGCGAAGCGGCTCGTGGCCGCCCACGGCGGTCAGACGACGTCCCGGGTGACCGCCGGCACCACGATCGTCGTGGTCGGTGACGGGTACACCGTACAGGGGCCCGCGGATCAGGAGCAGCTGCACACGAACAAGGCCCGGGACGCGCTGCGCCGGCGGGATCTCGGGCAGCCGCTCCGGGTGCTCGACGAGTCCGAGTTCCGCGGCATGCTGGGACGCGCGTGGCCCGCCGCGACCGAGCCGCCGCCGACGGCGGCCGTGCGGCTCACGCCGGAGCGGTGACCTGCTCCCAGTCCGTGAGCAGAGATGTCCTCAGAACGTCCTCGAGCTCCTGAGGGAGCACCGGAGCTGGTGCGGCACCGACGCGGGCGGCACTGTCCTCCGGGCTGTTCTGCTCCACCGGCTTGTCCTGCTCCATCGGCTTGTCCTGCTGCATCGAGGCGGCTGCCGCGGCGACCTGGGCCCGCACGACGGCGCGGGCGCCGTCGTCGGCACCGGCCATCAGGTCATCGGCCCGCCGCACGGCCGCCTGTCGCTCGGCCTCGGGCATGTGCGGACGCTGAGCGATGCTCCGGATCAGGCTGATCAGCTCGCGCGCGGCGCTGAGGACCTCGGGATGCCCCTGGGTCAGGGCCAGTGCCTGCTCCGCCCAGCTGAGCAGCATCTGTTCCTCCACATAGGGCACCAGTGCCAGCGGCACCAGACGCACCAGTCCGGCGGCATCGCGGGCGGAGGGCTGGGAGGGCACCGAGAGGTAGGCCATCTCGCCGTCGGCGAGACCCGCCAGGGAGACCCCACCGGTGTCTGCCTGCAGGCGCAGGCGCGGATGCGGTTCCTGCAGCAGAGCGGCCAGACCGGCGTCGAGCGGTCGTCGCGGAGGCTCAGGGGCTCCATCGGGGAAGGCCCCGGTCAGCAGCCGGTGCCACCGCAGGGAGCTGAGCCACAGGCAGGCCAACGGGTCGGCGGGGACACCCTGGCGCGTCCAGTCCAGCAGCTCCAGGAGGCCGTCCGCGAGGCACAGCTGATGGGCGGCCTCCGCGTGCAGGAGGTGCGTCTCCCGGTCGGGAGCCAGCGTGGCGCTGAGGCCCGCCCGCAGCACCGGGCCCAGACGGCGGATCAGCAGGGCATCGGGGGAGGGTGCGGCGTCTGCCGCGGCAGGACCAGCGGTGGACGGGCTCTGTGCTGACGGGCTCTGTGCTGACGGGCTCTGATCACTGCTCACGCCCCTACTCTATCGACCCTGTGCTGGCGATCCTGTGCTGTCGACCCTGCGCTGGCGACCCTGTGCCGGCGAGCTGCTGCGCGCCGTGCGGCGGACGGGTCACACCGTGCGGATACCGTGGTGGCATGCGATGGCTCCACACCTCCGACTGGCACCTGGGACGCGGATTCCACGGCACTTCGCTGCACGACGCGCAGCAGGAGATGCTGGACACCGTCTGCCGCACCGTGGAGGAGCACAGCGTGGACGTGCTGCTCGTGGCCGGCGACGTCTACGACCGGGCCCTGCCTCCCGAGTGGGCGGTCAGCATGCTGGAGCGTTGCCTGCTGCGTCTCGCCGAGGCCGGGACCACGGTGATCATCACCTCCGGCAACCATGACTCCGCCCAGCGGCTGGGCTTCGGCCGGGGACTGATGGCGGCCTCAGGTGTGCATCTGCGCACCGCGCTCGACGACGCCTGGTCCCCGGTGGTGCTCGAGGACGGATCCGAGACCGTGCTCGTCTACGGCGTGCCGTATCTGGAGCCTCAGCTCGTCAGCTCCCGGCTCGAGTTGCGGCGCGCCACCCACACGGCGGTGATGACCGAGGTCATCGCACGTATCCGTCAGGACGTCGAGCGTCGCCGACGGGAGCTGACGGAGTCAGGGCCGGTGAGGACCGTGCTCATGGCGCACCTGTTCGCCGCCCGGGGAGTGGGATCGGATTCAGAACGGGTGATCGGCGTGGAAGCGCCAGCCGGGGAGCCCGTGGAGCACTCCGAGGAGAGCTCCGGAGGGCTGGCCGTGGTGCCGCTCGAGCTCTTCGACGAGTTCGACTACACGGCCCTGGGGCACCTCCACGGCCGCCAGAGGCTGGCCCCGCGGGTCAGATACAGCGGTTCTCCGCTGCGCTACTCCTTCTCCGAGTCGCGCCAGGCCAAGGGGGCCTGGCTGTGGGACAGCGCGGACTGGGAGGCGATCACCGCGGTGGACTGGGCCATCGGGCGGGGACTCGCCCAGCTGAGCGGGCCCTTGGAGGAGATCCTCGACGAGGAGATGGTCCGCCGCCATCGGGAAGACTTCGTCCAGGTCACCGTCACCGACCCGCAGCGCCCCGAACGCGCCTTCCAACGGACCCAGGAGGCCTATCCGTATCTGGCGACGTTCGTGCATCGGCCTCCGGAGCGTCAGGGTGCGGCCCTGACCTATGCCGAGGCGATGCACCGGGCCGAGACGCCGGGGCAGGTGGTGGAGTCGTTCCTGGAGCACGTGCGGGGTCGCGGGGCCGATGGACAGGAACGGGAGATCCTCGACGACGCCGTGGCGGCGGTGCGGAGGGAGCTCGCCCGCAGCGGGACCGCTGCACCGGGGAAGGAGATTCAGCCATGAGGCTCCACCGACTGACCCTGACGGCCTTCGGCCCGTTCCCGGGCACCGAGGAGATCGACTTCGACGCGTTGAGCGCCGACGGCCTGTTCCTCCTCCACGGACGGACGGGATCCGGCAAGACGACGGTGCTGGACGCCATCACCTTCGCCCTCTACGGCGACGTCCCCGGCCAGCGTGACGTCAATGGGCTCCACAGCCACCATGCGCCGCCGGAGCGCGAGCCGGCGGTCGAGCTCGAGTTCACCCAGGCAGACCGACGGTGGCTGATCCGCCGCACCCCGCCGCACCGACGGCCCAGCCGCCGGGCGAAGTCCGGATTCGTCGCCCAGAACCAGACAGTCGTACTGAAGGTCCACGACGGTGCTCTGTGGCGCGAGGTGACCAGCGGCGTCCAAGCCGCCTCCCAGGAGATCCAGGACATCCTGCCGCTGGACCGCCACCAGTTCACCAAGGTCATCCTGCTGCCGCAGGGAGAGTTCGCACACTTCCTCCATGCGACCAGTACGGAGAAGCAGAAGCTGCTGCAGAAGCTCTTCGACACCAACCTCTACCAGCGTCTCGAAGCTGAGCTCAGCGATCGTGCCAAGACTCTGCGCCAACGCATCGTGGAGGCTGAGCATCGGGTGGAGGTGACCGCAGCCACCGTGCGGGCACAGGCCGAGTCCATGCTCGAGCCGGTGCTGGGAGCGGAACTCGCCCGCTTCACCAGCGTGCCGCCCGAAGACCTCGAGGAAGCCGTCCGACTGCTGGGGGCGTGGATGTCCCGGGATCTCGAGCAGCGCGTCGAGCTGGCCTCAGCGGCCGCGGAGAGCGCCTCCGAGCGGGCTGCGGACCTGCAGCGCCGCCGTCGTCTGCTGACTCTGCTGAGCGACCATGAGCAGCGCCAGGCCGACCATGAGGCCCGGCGCGAGGCGGTGGACCAGATCCGTGACCAGCTGGAGCAGCACCAGAAGGCCACCGAAGTGCGCCGGTGGTTCCAACACGCTCAGCAGCTCGCGGAGCACACCGAAGACGTACGGCGCAGGTCGTTGGATCAGCTCCGCGACCTGCGGGACCGGCTGGCCGATCAAGACGACGTCGACGCGTCGTCCACGGCCGCCTCGACACTGACCACCGAGGCCGGCGACCCCGCCCCCGACGCACTGCGGGACCTCATCGCCGAGGTGACGGCCCTACGGGGAGGGTTGGAAGACCAGGACGCCGCCCGTCTCGAATCCCAGCGGCGTCAGACGGCGACTGCACTGACCGCCGCTGAACGCCGGCGTGACGAGCAGAGAGCCGTCCGGCAGGCCGCCGAGGAGGCGATCGCCGCGCTGCAGGAGCAGGAGACGGCGCTGAACGCCCAGTGGCAGGATGCGGAGGAGCTGGACTCCCATCGCGCCGCGTGCGAGAACCTCATGGAGCTCACCCGGCGACGGGTGGAGCTGGTGGACCAGCTGGAGGGCCGGCGGGCCGCCGTCCGCCAGGCGCAGGAGGCGGCCCACCGTGCGGAGCAGGCGGAGCAGATGGCGGAGTCCCGGCGTCGGGAGCTGCTGGCGGATCATCTCCAGGCGGTGGCGCGGCGACTGGCCGCCGATCTGCGTCCCGGCGTCCCGTGCCTGGTCTGCGGAGCCACCGAGCACCCCGCGGCAGCCGCGCCGGCCATGCGCCGCACGGCCGCCCTGCCGAGCACGGAGACGGAGGCCGGGCAGCCGGGCGGCGACAGCGTCCCCGAGCCGGGTCCCCACGACGAGCCGGCGAGTGAGGAGACGGCGAGTGAGGAGACGGCGAGTGAGGAGGACGTGGAGGCGGCGACCGCCCGGGTGCACGAGGCCGCCCGGGAGCGCGCCCGCTCAGAGTCCCTCCTGGAGGCGGCCGAAGCGAGCATGACGGAGATCGAGGACCGTCTGGCCGCGGCCGAGGCCGAGATCCGGGCGGCCGCACCGGAGCAGTCCCTCGGGGAGGGCGGCACCGCCGTGCGTCGTGATGAGGCGGAGGCCTCCTTCGCCGACGCGCGGCGCAGGCGGGACGCCGCGGACCAGGCGTGGCGCGATCAGCGCCGGCGCGAGGCTTCCAGGACGGCGCTGCGGGAGGACTTGGCCGAGCAGCGGCGTCTCCACGAAGCGGCCGGGCTCGCGGTCGGGCACGCCGCCCAGGAGGTCGAACGGCTCACCGCGGAGCTCGCAGACCGTGATGAGATGCTCGGCCGACTGCGCGGCTCCTACAGCAGCGTCGCCGCTCGGTTGGACGCTCTCGACATCCTGCACCAGACGTGCCGGTCCGCCTCCGAGGGAATCGAGGCCTGGCGATCGGCCCAGAAGACGGCGCAGGAGGCCCACAGCGAGGCGCACCGACAGCTGGTGGACTCTGGGCTGGGCACGCGGGAGGCGCTGGACGGCGCGATCCTGGACCCTGCGCTGCGGCGGCAGCACCACCAGCAGGTGGAGGAGTGGGACCGACAGGCCGGACGTCTGGCGCTCGCCGAGGAGTCCGAGGACATCTCCGCGGCGCGGGAAGTCCGTCGCCGCGAGCCGACGACCCCCGCAGAAGATGCGGTCACCGAAGCGGTCGAGGAGGCGAAGGCGACGTCGACGCGGCGCGACGCTGAGCGGACGGCGCGGGACCGGGCCGCCGACCGTCGGGACGCCGTGGCCGAGGCCGCCGAGAGGCTCCGTGCGGCTCTCGCCTCACGGGACTCCGAGCTGATCGAGCACCGGCGTCTCGCCGAGCTGGCGGAGACGCTCGGTGGAGGCGGGCCGGACAACCCCCGGCGGATGACGCTGACCAGCTACGTCCTGGCTGCCCGCCTCGAGAAGGTGGCTGCGGCTGCCACCCGGCACCTGCAGACCATGTCCGAAGGTCGCTACCGTCTCCTCCATGACGACGCCGAGGGGCCGGGCCGCCGCCACGGGCTGGAGCTGAAGGTCCACGATGAGCACAGCGACCACCAGCGCCCCACCTCCTCCCTGTCCGGAGGCGAGACCTTCATGGCATCCCTGGCCATGGCGCTGGGGCTCGCCGAGGTCGTCCAATCGGAGGCCGGCGGGATCGGCCTCGAGAGCCTGTTCATCGATGAGGGCTTCGGTTCTCTGGACGAAGAGAGCCTCGACCACGTGATGGTGGCCCTGCACCGGCTCCAGGGAGAGGGGCGCCGGGTGGGGATGGTCAGTCATGTCACGGAGATGCACCGGGCGATCCCCACCCAGCTGCGCGTCATCCGGCGGCGCACCGGCTCCACTGCGCGGATGGTGCTCCCCGGTGCCATAGACTCCCCGGAACACCCGGTGGGAGGTCCGGCGGACGACGGGCCTGAGGCCGGGACGGAGGTGCTCTCGAGACTGGGAGGCATGGATGCGTAGTCCGGGGCCGGTCGAGTGGCTCGGTGTCGCCGCGCGGGCACCGGCGGCCCTGCTTCCGGCCGGGATGCTCTTGGCCGCGGCGGGCACCGGCTCTCCGATGACGGCCGCGCTGATGACCAGCTTCGCCCTGATCGGCCTGGCCCTGTCGGTGCCGATCGCCGGCGCAGCCGCTGACCGCCACGGTCAACGGCCTGTGCTGCTCGCCACCGCTGGAGCGCACGTCATCCTGCTCGTCCTCGTCCTGGCGGTGCTGCCTCGCCTCCAGCTGACCGCCGCCGGGTCCACCCCGGTCGCGACGGATGCGGCGGACGGTCCCTCTTCCCTGGTGATCTCCGTCGCCGTGATCTTCGCCCTCGGGGCCGGACTGACCGCCCCATCGGCCAGTGCGATGAGCCGGGCCCGCGGGTGGCACCTCCATCATCACCGCCCTGACCTCGGTGTCGGGCTCGGCGCCTGGATGCGCCGCGAAGCGGCCGTGGACGAGCTGCTGCTGGTGCTGGCTCCGGTGCTCGCGGCGCTGCTCAGCGGCAGGCTGGGGCCAGGGGCCGGGCTCATGATGGCGGCGCTGCTGGGAGCGCTCGCAGTCCCTGCCTACGCCATGGACCCTGTGGCGGACCCGCTCTCCGACCCTGGGGATGCGGGCAGGACTGCGGCGGGGGGCTCGGCGGAGGTCCCCGAGGGACCTCTGGAGCCGCTGCGCGTGCCATGGCCGGCGGTGGAGCACGGCCAGCAGATGGTGGCCGAGGCCCGGGGGATGTGTCCGGAACGGCCTGGGGACCCGACCCGGGCTGTGCAGCCTCGTCGTGCAGGGGCCGGCCCCAGCGTCGTCGGAGCTCTCCTCGTCAGCCTGGGGCTCGGTGTGGCGATCGGCGGCTCCGCGATCTCGGCTCTGGTCCTCTCCTCCCAGTCCCACCGTCCGGAGGCCCTGGGCCTCCTCCTGGGACTGTGCGCCGCAGCGGCGATGCTCAGCTCCCGGCGCCTGCCTCGGCGCCTGCGTGCCCTCGACGTCCTGCGGCGGCGCCGGCTCTTCGCGCTGCTGCTGCTGCTGACGGCGGGGCTGCTGACGGCGCTGCTCGCCGTGGGGCCGGCCGAGGGCGGCCCCTGGGTGGGGACGCTGCTGCGGGCCAGCGCGGCGGTCGGGCTCTACCTGATGCTCGGAGCCTCTGCCGGCGTCCTGCTGGTGGAGGTCTACCGGGTGGTCGCTCGACGGGCTCCGACGGCCGAGCTCGTCTCGACTCTCAGCAGCGTGGCCGGCTCTCTGCTCATCGGACTGGTGGTCGGGCTGATCACCGCGGGGCTTCTCGCAGAGGCAGGTGCTGGGGTCTTCAGCTCCGTCGTCGTCATCGCCGGTGCTGCCGCCCCAGCCCTCGTGGCCCTGCGCCGTGGCCAGCGGCTGCGGGGCGGCATGCGCCGCCATGCCGGGCCCCGCCCGGACGGCTCTCAGGGGAGCGCGTCGAGCACAGCGTCCTTGTAGATCCGTGAGGTGAGCACGTTGACGTGGTCGCGACCGGGGACCTCGACAAGACGTGCCGGGTGCCCCGCGGCGACCACCAGCTCTGCCAGACGTGCCGAGCCGGCGGCGATCTCGTCCCGGGCACCGGCCACCACCAGGGTCGGTGCGGCAGGCACGGTTGCTGCGGGGTCGAAGGGTGTCCGGGCGACCGCGAGGAGCAGCTCCACCACATGCGGAAGATTCTGGTCGGGCATGGCGGCGGCGACGGTCACCACCGATCGCGTCAGCGGATCCTGGGGGACGACGCCGTCGCGGGCCCACCGGCGCGCCGCCTCAGCGTCGAGCCCGGTCAGTCGATCGGCGGCCGGGGCGCCGCCGACGATCAACGAGGCCACGAGCTCCGGGTGAGCGGCCGCGAGCTGCCAGGCCAGCCGTGACCCCAGGGAATAGCCGTGGACCGCGATGGCGTCGCCCGAGGGTTCATCGGCCACCATCTCGGCGCTGAGTCCGTGGAGGTCGTCGAGCAGGTCCTGCACGCTCAGACGGGTCGGGTCGACGTCGGCCGAGGAACCATGCCCGGGGAGATCCACGGCGAGCACGCTGCGGCCCTGGGCGGCCAACGGATCCAGCCAGCCCGTCTTGACCCAGTTGTAGAGCACGTTCGACGCATAGCCGTGCACCAGAAGCACCGGTGCCCTGTCGGCGAAGGGCCGACGCCACAGGTGCGCCGTGAGACCCGACGGGGTGCGCCAGGTCTCGGGTGCGGGATGCAGGAGTCGGGACACGTCAGCCTCTCTCAGACAGGACACCGGTCCATGGCGGCCTCCGATGGCGCGCGGGCGAGCTCAGTTCTCCAGCTGCAGCGAACGGTTCGTCGCGGCGGTGACCTCGGAGAGCAGGGCGGGGTCCTCGCTGAGGAGACGCCCGTAGGAGGGGACCATGTCCTGCAGCCGCGGCTTCCAGGACTCCACCTGGGCGGGGAAGCAACGCTCGAGCAGCTTGAGCATGATGGAGGGCGCGGTGGAGGCGCCTGGAGAGGCGCCCAGCAGGCCGGCGATCGTGCCGTCGGCGCCGGCCACCAGCTCCGTGCCGAACTGCAGCACACCCTTGCCCTGACCGTTCTTCTTCATCACCTGGACACGCTGGCCGGCGGTGATCAGCTCCCAAGAGTCCGTCTCGGCCTCAGGGTAGAAGTCCCGCAGGGTCTCGATCTTCTTCTTCGCGGACTTGGAGACCTCCTTCACCAGGTAGGTCACCAGATCGGTGTTGGCCGCGCCCACCTGCATCATGGGCAGCAGGTTGTGCGGACGCACCGAGAACGGAAGGTCGGTGATGGAGCCGTTCTTCAGGAAGTTGGTGGAGAACCCGGCGTAGGGGCCGAACATCAGCGTGCGGCGTCCCTCCACGAACCGGGTGTCCAGGTGCGGCACCGACATCGGCGGGGCGCCCACCGAGGCCAGCCCGTAGACCTTGGCGTGGTGCCGGTCGGCGACGGCGGAGTCTGTGCTGCGCAGGAACTTGCCCGAGACGGGGAAGCCGCCGAAGCCCTTGATCTCTGGGATGCCGGAGGACTGCAGCAGGCTCAGCGCCCCGCCGCCTGCGCCCACGAACACGAACCGCGCCGTGGCGGTGAACTTCTCTCCGGAGGCCGAGTTGCGCACCTTCAGCTGCCACCGGCCGTCGGAGCCGCGGGAGATGGAGGTGACCTCGTGGCCGTAGCGGACCTCCGCACCGGCCTCGTTGAGGTGGTTGGCCAGCTGCCGGGTGAGCGAGCCGAAGTCGACGTCGGTGCCGGAGTCGATCTTCGACGCCGCCACGCGCTGTTGGGGATCGCGGCCCTCGGCGAGCAGCGGGGCCCAGGAGGCGATCTCGTCGAGGTCCTCGGTGTGCTCGATGTCTGAGAACAGCGGCTCGGCCTTCATGGCTTCGTAGCGGTCCTTGAGGTAGCGGGCGTTGTCCTCGCCCCAGACGAAGCTGATGTGCGGCAGGGCATTGATGAAGGTCCGTGGCGAGCCCAGCGTGCCGGACTCCACCCAGTGGGACCACAGCTGCCGGGAGACCTGGTACTGCTCGTTGATGCCGCGGGCCTTGGTCAGGGAGATGCTGCCGTCGGCGTCGCGCGGGGTGTAGTTCAGCTCGCACAGTGCGGCGTGGCCGGTGCCGGCGTTGTTCCAGGGGTCCGAAGACTCCTGACCCGACTGGTCGAGAGTCTCGTACAGGGCGATCGACCAGTTCGGCTCGAGCTCCTGGAGGATGCTCCCCAGGGTGGTGGACATGATGCCACCTCCGATGAGAATGACATCGAACCGTTTGTCCGCGCTGGTCGACGTTGACGTGGCCACAGAACTCTCCTTGAGGTTGTCCGGCGGGTGGGGGTGGGCCAGCCGGGTGCTGGCCACGCAGGTCAGCCGGTGCACCGGGGGCGGCTGAACTCGGACGGGCTCCGAGGAGACTTTACCGCCGGGGAACTCGAGCCATGAAATCTGGGCGGGCAGTGTGACGGACGGATCAGCTCAGCTCATGCGGATCTGCCGGAAAGGCTCGAACAGCACCGGAGACATGGGGTAGTCGGCCACGCGTCGTCCCAGGGCGAGACCGGAGATCGGATGCACCAGCGGGAGCGCGGGAAGGTCCTCGGCCACGACGTCGGCCACCTCGCGGTAGAGCGTCGCGCGCTGCTCATCGTCCGTCTCGGAACGCGCCTGGTGCAGCAGGTCCTGGACGTCGTCGGAGTCATAGCCGAACTCTCGGGAGGAGCGTTGGAACAGCGGACCGAAGAAGGAGTGCGGGGACCGGTAGCCTCCGTTGCGCCCCAGCAGGTGCATCGCTCGGTCGTCGTCCTCGAGGAGCTCCTCCAGGTAGCCGGCGTCCCAGGGGACGGGGCGGGGCTCGATCACGAAGCCGGCCTGGGTGAGATCGCGGGCCAGCGAGGCGTAGACGGCCTCGGGGCGGGGAAGGTAGCTGCGGGTCGCGGTCATCGGATAGTAGAAGCGCAGCGGCTCCCCGTCATAGCCGGCGTCGTCCAGGAGATCCTGGGCCTCCTGGAGGTCACGGCCGTACCGTTCCGCGGTCTCGGAATGCACGCCCAGGGCAGCCGGGGTGAACTGGTGCGCCGGGCGCGTCCCCTCCAGGAAGTGCTCGCTCACCAGGTCGGAGCGGTTGATCGCCCGCGCAGCGGCCTCGCGGACCCGATGGTCCTCCATCACGGGATGGGCCAGGTTGAACCCCAGATAGAGCACGGAGAACGGATCACGCTGCAGGATCAGGCGCCCGGACTGCACCAGCGGGCGCAGATTGTCCGCGGTGATGTAGTCATAGACGTCGACCTGGCCCCGCTGCAGATCCCGCAGCCGATCGAAGGACCGAGGGATGGCGCGGATCTCCACGCGCTCGGGGGCCGGACCGTCCGGAGTCTCCTCGGCGGAGGCCGTGACCGGGCCGTTCCAGTAGTCGGGGAAGGCCTCCAAGGTGACGTCCCCCTCATGGGTCTCCATCACGCGGTAGGCTCCGGTCCCCACCGGGGAGCGGGCCACCAGGCCCGGGTCATCGTCGGAGAGGACTGCAGGAGAGACGATCCCGAAGGCGGGCAGGGTCAGTGCCTGGTGGAGGAACACGATCGGCTCGCTCAACGTGAGGACCACCGTGGACGGATCCTCGGCCTCGACCGATTCCAGGACGCAGTCCTCGTCTCCCAGGTAGCCGCCGAAGATGGCCTCGAACGGCAGGGTTGCGGTGCGGCGGAGATTGCCGGAGCCATGCAGCTCGGGAAGCCGCCCCCACCGCTCCACGTTGGCGACCACGGCGTCGGCGTCAAGGGCCGTATCGTCGTGGAAGAGGACTCCCTCACGCAGGGTGAAACGGTGGACGAGCCCGGCCTCGTCGACATCCACGTCACGGGCCAGCAGCGGCTCGGTGGCGCCGGTCTCCTGGTCCACGCCCAGCAGGCCCTCGTACACCTGCCGGCAGACCCGTTCGGTCTCCGTGTCGACGGCGAGCGACGGATCCAGGGAGGTGACGGCCGACACCCCTGCGATGACGGCGGTGCGGTCACGACGCTCATCCCGGGAGGCGTCGTCGTGGGAGGGCGCCGTCGACGATGCTGAGGCCGCGGGTGAGGCGGCGGTCGGCCCGAGGAACAGCCCGGCGGCGGCCGCCGCCGTCGATGCTCCCAGCATCTGCCGGCGGTTCAGCTCTTCGGCCATGCGGGCAGGTCTCCTCGTGACAGTCGCGGACGGACCTGACAATGCTACCGCCTGTGCGGTCGGACGCCGGCACGATGCAGGCGCCGCATCTCCGCGCGCACGGCCTGAAATGCACAGCCTGAAGCGCCCGGGAGGGGCCGGTCGGTGCGGGGGAGTCAGCGCGGGGGAGTCAGTCGTCGTCCGATCCTCTCGAGCTCCGCCAGCACGGTGCGCACCGCCTGGCGGGCATGCCTCTCCGGTCGGCTCAGGGCGATGATGGTCCGTTCGGCCGGGACGCCGCGCAGGGGTCGGAGAGTCACTCCCGGGCCGATGCGGGAGGAGAACCGCGGCAGGACGCCCACTCCCGCTCCACGGGCCACCAGAGCCTCCACGAGGTGGTTGTCCCGCAGGCGCACTGCTCGGTGGACCGCCCGCCCCGTGGCCTGCTCGACTGCCGCAGGGACGGCATCGAAGGGGTAGCCGGTGGGCACCCCGATCCACGGAAGGTCCACGAGCTGGCGGGGATGCAGATGCTCCTCGGCTGCCAGGGGGTGGTCGCTCGGCAGTGCGATGTCCAGAGGCTCCCGAGCCAGCACGGTCGTGATGAGGTCGGAGGCGTCGTCCTGCTGCGGCACAGTCCGGTGACCGACCACGACGTCCGCGTCCCGAGCGAAGTCTGCGAAGCGGTCCATGGACAGGAAGTCACTGAGCTCGACGGTGATGGCGGTCTCGGAGAACCTCTGCACGAGGTCCGGAAGCAACGCGGCGCCGGCACTGGGGAGAGCCTGCACGGCGACGGTGCCGCGGGGCTCCCCGGTGGCGGCGTCGAGCTGAGCCCGCAGGGCCGCTAGGCGGTGCAGGATGTCGCCGGCGCCGTCGGCGAGGAGCTGACCGGCAGAGGTGAGGCGGATCCCTCGGGAGACCGGTTCGACCAGCTTCACCCCCAGGTCCCGCTCGGCCGTGCGCAGCTGTTGGGACAGTGCGGCGGGGGTGCGGTGGGTGGCGCGTGCGACGGCTGCGAGGCTGCCCCGTGCGGAGAGCTCGCGCAGCAGTTCCAGGTGACGGATCTCCATTCAGTCAGCCTAAATGATCGCGTAAGAAGTATTAGATAGACCTGAGGGGTCGAGGCTTCGAGGATGGAGCCGTGACCCTGACCCACCGTGCTCTCGCTGTCCTGGCCTCGCTGTGCTGGGGACTGAACGTCATCGCCATCCACATCTCCCTGGAGCACTTCCCGCCGTTGTTCCTCGCCGGAGCGCGCTTCCTGCTGCTGGCGCTTCCCGCGGTGATCTTCGTCCCGTGGCCGGGGGTGCGGCTCCGGCACCTGCTGGGCTTCGGGCTGGGCACCGGCACTGTGCAGTTCGTGGGACTGTATCTCGGCATGGCGGCGGGACTCCCCGCGGGCGTCGCCTCGCTGGTGCTCACCTGCGCGGCCCCGTTGACCCTGGTGCTCGGGGTGATCCTGCTGCGCGAGCCGATGAGCGGCAGCGCCGCCGCCGGTGCCGGTCTGGCGCTGGGGGGCCTGGCGCTGGCCGGTTGGGCGCGCGGCGGTGGCGGCGGAGAGTGGGCACCGTTCCTTCTCGTCCTGCTCGGTGCGGTGGGCTGGGCTGCGGGCACCCTGGCCTCCCGGCGGGCTCAGGCCGAGGATCCCCTGGCCCTGGTGCTATGGATGGCCGTGGTGCCCCCTGTCCCATTGCTGGGACTGTCCCTCGTGGTCGAAGGGCCTGAGGAGATCCGAGACGCCCTGGCCGCTTCGATCTCCTGGCAGGCGGTCCCCGCGTGGGCGGGACTGACCTATACGGTGCTGGTCGGTTCGCTGCTGGCGCCGGTGGTGTGGGTCTGGCTGCTGAGGCGGCATCCGGCCGGGACGGTGGCGCCCTACTCGATGCTGGTGCCGGTGGTGGGCCTCGTCGCCGCCTGGGCGCTGCTGGGGGAGCGACCGGCAGGGCTGGAGCTGGTCGGGGCCGTGCTGGTGGTGGCCGGGGTGCTCGTCGGCGGACGACGGCGCCCCCGGACCGAGTGAGTGCGGGCGGGGGGACTTGAACCCCCACGTCAAAGACACTGGAACCTAAATCCAGCGCGTCTACCAATTCCGCCACGCCCGCCGATGCCGCGGCGCGCCGTCGAGACTGTGGCGGCCGCGGCCCATCAGTCTACAAGAGCCGCCCCGCCGGGCCGGCGGTGCGGCTCACGCCAGCGCGGTGCGGCGTCTCAGGCCCCGAGCTTGTCGCGCAGCCGTGCCACGTGGCCGGTGGCCTTCACGTTGTACTGGGCGAGCTCCACCGCGCCGTCCTCGTCGACGACGATCGTCGAGCGGATCAGCCCTTCGGTCACGCGGCCGTAGTTCTTCTTCTCGCCCCAGGCGCCGTAGGCCTCCGCGACCTGGTGGTCCTCATCGCTGAGCAGCGGGAAGTTCAGCGACTCGTTCGCGGTGAACTTCTCCAGTGCGGAGACCGGGTCGGGGGAGAGGCCGAGCACGGCGTATCCGGAGGACTGCAGCGACGCCAGCGAGTCACGGAAGTCGCAGGCCTCCTTGGTGCAGCCCGGGGTGGAGGCCTTCGGGTAGAAGTAGACGATGACCTTCTGTCCGCGGAGGTCGCCGAGGCTGACGGTGCCTCCGCCGACCGCGGGCAGGGTGAACTCGGGTGCTGCGTCACCAGGTGCTAGTCGCTGTGCCATGCAGGGAACCTTTCGACGTGGGGGTGCCGCCGGCGGCGGCGCAGTACGGGCGTCTCCTCGGACGGGCTCGAGATGTCCTCGGGTCGCCGTGGAGCACCTCCCAGCCTATCGATCGTGGGCCTGTCGATCGTCGGCCTGCGGGACGCGGCGGTGGGGGAAACGGTGTGTAGGGTCCTGGGCGCGGTCCGCCGTGGTCCGTAGACTGGCCGCCATGGTGGAGCAGCCGAACCGCGGAGAGCAGGAGCAGCGCCTGGTCGCGGCCCTGCGCGGTACCTTCGACGTCTCGGTGATGAACTTCGGCTCCTACAACATCCTCTACGCCGCCAATCTCGAGGCGAATGATGCTCGTGCCGTCCTTCCCGGGGAGAGCGCCGACTCGGTCCAGGACGCCGTGAGCATGGCCGAGCACCTGTTGGTCGGCTACCGGCGCCAGCCCACTGAGATCGTGCTGTGCCCGGTGGATCTCGCCGAAGCGATGCCACGGATCACCGGGGCGGCCGCGGATCCGGCGGACGACGCGACGCCGACGGTGCCCCTGCCGGTGAACATGACGAACCTGGCGGGCATGGCCGCTGAGGGCGACGTCGAGCGGGCGTCTGTGACCATCGCCCTGTCCACCGGTCACCGCGTGGTCCTGGACGTCCGGGGTCGCGTGAGCTTCGACGAGCTGCCCGAGGTCACGCTGGACCAGCGGCGGGACGTCCGGGACTTCACGGAGTTCGTGGACTTCTTCCTGGACCGGCTCGAGGACATGAATCCCGTGTGAGCCCGGGCCCTGCGCACGGCGACGGCCCGAGTCGACATGGCCCCGGCGCAGACGCGGGAAGCCCCGTCTCCAGCTGGAGACGGGGCTTCCCGCGGAGGCGACGACCTGCACTCGTCAGAGTGGGCCCCCCGGGACTCGAACCCGGAACCTGCAGATTTGTCGCTTTGGCGGCAGCGGCGCCTCGCGGCCGCCGCCTGACCAGGACAGACCTGGACATGGTTGCACTTCGTAATCTTCGAGACTCAGTCGTCATTCCCATCGCGGCTGCCGGGCAAAATCGCCCAATGAAGCACATCACTCTCGCCTGGAACAACGCAATCACCGAGTGGCAGTCATGGCTCAAAGTCGCCGGACGCGCCGAGTCGACCGTGAAGCTGAGGGGCTCACAGGTCCGCCGCCTCGGCCGAGCATTCCCACACCTCACACCCTGGGAACTCGACAACGAGACACTCGTCCGCTGGATCGCCACGCAGAACTGGGACTCCGACACCCTCCGCGGCCACCGTGCAGCCTTCCGATCCTTCTACGCATGGGCCCGCGCCACAGGGCGCTGCGACACCGATCCCGCCGCCGGCCTCCCCCCATCCCGCGCCAAGACCGTCCGACCGCGCCCCGCGCCCGACGGCGTCGTCCAGGACGCCCTCAACCACGCCGGCGAACGCGAGCGGGTCATGATCATGTGCGCCGCGTTTGCCGGAATGCGGGCGTGCGAGATCGCGAGGATCCACGAGTCCGACATCTTCGTTGACGTCGACGGGTGGTCTCTGATCGCCCACGGGAAGGGGCAGAAGGACCGAGTCATCCCGCTGACCCAGGACCTGGCACTGGTGCTGAAGCGCTACTGTCACGAGCATGGCGGCTACGCCTTTCCGGGGCGGATCGATGGTCACCTTTCCCCGAAGCGTGTCTCCGAGCTGCTGTCTGAGGTGCTGGGGGACTCCTGGACTGGGCACACGCTGCGGCATCGGTTCGCTTCCCGCGCCTACGCGGAGACCCGGGACATCCGTGCCGTGCAGGAGCTGCTCGGCCACGCCTCCGCGACCACGACGCAGCGATACGCTGCTGTCCCCGATGGAGCCATGCGGCGGGCCGCGTTCGGAGCTTCGACGCTGCGGCCGAGCGTAGTTGGTGGGACGCCGCGACCAGCTCGGCCGCCCCACGGGCATCCGCCGCCACCGCACAGACAGGAGCTGATGCCCGCCGAAGTTGCCTGATCAGTGCTTTCCGTTCGCGCTGACACGCCATAGTCTGAAACTGCACTCGCACCGGAGTGCTCTCCCGTTCGCACCGAGAGGACCGTTCCCTTGAACCCCGCATCCAAGTACGTCGCCGCTCTGGCAGCCCTTGCACTGCTGCTGAGCGCCTGCAGCGCCAACGACGACGCCGAACCCGAAACACCCGAGACCACCACCGAGGCCGCCGAAGCAGAACCGGCAGCCGACGATGAACCCGGGGACGAGCAGCCGGACGAAGCCGAGCGGCCCGACGAGCTGATCGAGCGCGAGAACGAAGCCGCCACCATCCTCTTCAACATGGACGGCCAGGCAGCCGAGGAAGAGACTGCGGCCGCCGAGGTCGACATCGAAGAGGTCTACACCGAGCTCGATGACGAGTACGGCCACCTCCCCGACGACGAGTTCCCCGAGTGGTTCGAGGACCTCGTCCTCTACTCGGCCGTCTTCGCCATGGGCGGCACCTTCCGCCAGCTGATGGACGGCGACTTGCCCGAAGAAGTTGAAGACGACAGCCCTCTCAACCGGGAGTTCCTCGGCTGCGAGGACGACGAAACCATTGAAGAGTGCCAGGAGCGCTGGGACCGCGAATTCATGGAAAGCGTCCCCGAGGAATGGCAGACCGAGGACACCGAGGAGCCTGCCGAAGACACTCAGGACGCAGCCGCTGAGGATCTCGTCCCGGTCGAGGAGATCGCCGAGTACGCCCCCGGCTGGCCCGCCGGCGAGCCCATGACCTACGACCAGCTCGAGCTCATCAAGGAAGAGCAACGTCTCTGGGACGAGTGGGATCAGGCAGAACCCGGGTCCCCGGAAGCCGAGGAACTCGAACGCCAGATCGAGGAGATCCAGAGCTCATGGTGATTGCCGTTCAGATCAAGCCGCGGAATCCCAAGTTCTATGTGAGGCCTTTCACAGT
The DNA here is from genome assembly GCF_031705515.1 of Nesterenkonia sp. CL21. Lineage (NCBI taxonomy): Bacteria > Bacillati > Actinomycetota > Actinomycetes > Micrococcales > Micrococcaceae > Nesterenkonia > Nesterenkonia sp. CL21. The sequence goes on along the minus strand of NZ_JAUTWR010000003.1, from coordinate 192,884 downwards.
TAGTATTCAGTGTTATGGATCGTAGGAGCGGGAGTGACTCACGCTGTTGTTGCCCGTGGAATGCGCCGTATGTGTGGCGAGAGGTACACGATCCTGGTCACCCTGCCGTTCAGGAGCTGGAGGCCTGGATGGCTTCGCTCATCCCATTCGCTCGCGAGCAGCTCCTGGGGGAGATTGATGACCTCTTCGAGGCCTCGGAGCAAGGACTCCTTTGGGAGTCGTCGGACGATCCGGGCGAGTCCATCAAGCCTATCCACACGCACCCCGAGGTCTACGAGCTTCGTCTCACTTTCATGAGCAGGCATGTCAGGTTCTACCACGCAGAGCCGAGCCGTGAGCCTGCTCTGCTCCTCTCGTTGCATCGCCACGTGAAGCCGGGCGTCCAGGCTGCCCAGGCAGCCATCGACGATGCCGTCGAGGTCTATCGCGGCTACCTCTGAGTGCTTCGATCGTGGATACAACCTTGATGTTGTAAACGGGGTCCGCGCGGTCTATGCTCTGCTACATGCCAGCCACCACCTCTGCGTCTGCAGCGAACGCCTCACATGCCGCCTCCACCGATTTTGGGGGGTGGGAGCACTTGTCTGCTCCCGGTATCGTCCGAGCCCGTGCCAAAGTGCTGTCTCGGGCGACCCGGGAGATGCACGCGAAGCTCGTGAAACAGCGAGTGGATTCTGGCATGAAGCAGCGACACGTCGCTGAGGTTCTCGGTGTTACGCAACAGCGTGTCTCCGACATCGAACGCTACGACGCCGAGCTCAACCTTGAGACCGTGCGAGCGTATGCAAATGCGGTCGGGGCACTGTTGACCATTAGCGTCGAACCTGACCATGGCCGGTCACTCCAGGACTCTCCCGAGCGCCCCTGGTCAGAGGTGAAGTTGCCTGCCGCGTCGAGCTCCACACTCGCTTCTGCCCGGGGGGCGCGTGAACAATGGTCGGAGATCGCGACCCTCAGTCAGGACTCGAAGCAAGTCGATTTCAGCCTGATGGCGTGACCGCTGATGTCGGAACTTTCACCTGAAGAGCAGTCTCAGCTCAGAGAGCTGATCCAGCGGTCTGACCTCGCCGGCATTCAGTTCCACGAGCTTTCCGCTAAGCTCCACAGCAATGTCAAAGCGGTTGATCCTGACGTTCCAGAGGAAGCAGATGTAACCCTGCGTTACCAGACACGGGCTGGTGAGAACCTGTTCGGGGTCCGAGCACAAGTGGAGCTCACCTCGGCGTCCGGTGAAGCTAAGGCAGTTGTTGCAGCCGAGTACGAATTGAACAGCGGACTTACCCCGGCTCCTGAGTTGCTTGAACTGTTCGCCACCGAGGTCGGGATGATGACGCTGTTTCCGTATCTTCGCGAGGGCATCTCGAGCGCAACATCGCGTGTCTTCGGACGCCCAGTGTTGCTGCCAGTTCTCCAGCGTGGTCAGATCAGATCCAATGATGAATGACCGGCTTCGCCTCATGTGAGCGACGCTCATCAACGCACCGAATGCGCCCCGTCTCCCGATCGGGAGACGGGGCGCATCGGCTTTGATCGTGTGCTACGGGCCGGACTCTTACCCGTCGTCGCCTGGCGGCTCGTCGTCTAGGCGGTTCCGCAGCGCCAGCACTGCGGCGATGATCGCGCCGATCGCGGTCACCACAGTCGCGGCCGACCCCGCCACAGTCTCGGCAGCGGTCGTCACCTGGTCAGTCACCCCAGGGATGAACGCCTCAACGGCGATCCACACCAGGGCGACCACTGCAACGACGAGCACCACCCAGTAGACGGGCACTCGGCGAGATACGGTCATGATCTTGTCGGGCATGACGATTCCTTTCAGACGCTGGGGTGATTGGGGATGCCGAGCATTCGGCAGGTGACTGGTCCGGGAACGCCGTCCACACGGCCGGTGTATGCGCCGCCGTGGTTGCGCTGTTGGACCTCTCGGACTCGGTTGATGGTCACTCGTCGGCAGTCGCCGTCGACGGGGATGTCAGATCCGCGCCACTGGTTCAGGGCGCGCTGCAGGCGCAGCGTCCACTGGTAGTGGGCCTCGGTGACCGGCCCCCAGCGGCCGTCAGCGACCAAGGCGGCCCGGCCGGAGGGGTGCAGCTGGGACTCCTGGTAGCGCTTGACCCGGTCACGCAGCCACCGCTGCCGCGGGTAGCCGGCAATGTCGAGGCGGTTCGTGAGCGTGGAGTTCGGTACGGCGTGATCCGTCGACGCCTTCGACCCGCCGGCCGATGAACCACCGGACGCGGCCGCCGGCGTCACGGGGGAGTCCTGGCCGACTCGGACACCCTTCGAGCGCAGCCACCGGTCAGCGTCGATCCACCCCGGCGCACCCAGCGAACGCGCTGCGGCGACCGGGCGGTCGTGGTTCTGAGCGACACCGAAGTGCAGGTGCACCGCGAAGTCGGACATGGTCCGGGCACCGGACCCGCCCATGACGCCGATCTGCTCACCGGCACGCACTCGCTGCCCGACCCGGACAATGATCTTGTCGAGGTGCCCGTAGTAGCTCCGCATCCGATCACCGCCGATGGTTCCGTGGTCGATCCAGATGCCGTGGCCGGAGTGCCAGGGCACAACTGCCGCGCCGGGGCCGCCGTCTCCGCGGCCCGTGCGGGAGACGACACCGTCGGCAGCCGCGTACACGGACACCTTCCGGCCAGGAGTGGGAGGCCCGTAGTCGGTGCCAGCGTGCAAGGTTCCCCACCGGACGCCGAACGGCGAGGTGAGCCGGGAGCGGGCTGGGACTGGTGAGCTGTACGTGGTCACTGGTCGACCTCCTGCTCGTCTGCGGGCGGCCCATCGGGACAGGGCTCGTCCTCATCGGTGATGTCAGGGATCTCGATCTCTTCGGTGTCTCCCATCGGTGCCTCCTCGTGGCATGAGAAAGCCCCGGCGAGTGCCGGGGCTGGGGTGGTGGGTTGGGCTATCGGTCAGTCTTGGGCCAGGGTGGTAGGTCGCCGATGGGGGTGCCGTGGTTGATGCAGAAGCGGCGGAGTTCGGAGGCGTACTCGGAGAGGATGCGGACGCGGCGGTCGGCGCGGATCCGTTCAGTGCGTGCGAGCTCTTCTGCCTCTTCTCGTCGGGTCTCTGCGGCCTTGAGTCGGTCAAGGACTTCGTCGCGGCGTTGTCGCATGTCGCGGACGGCTTCGCGTTCTCTGCGGAATTGGCCGGTCCAGGCTTTGCGGATGCCCTGGCCGAGCATGGTGATGGCGGCGATGATGAACGTTCCGCCGCCGAGTGCGGTGATGATTTCCATGACCTCCACCCGAGGCCTCCCCTCTTGTGTCAGTGGCGGTGGTCAGGCCTTCTCGGGGTTGAAGTCAGCGCGGGAGATGAGCATGAACCGCACGACGACGAGGAAGAACAGGGCCGAGACGGCGGTGAGCATGGCGGATCTGCTGCCGCCTCCTGCGAGCGCGGCTTCGATGATGGAGCCGTAGTAGATGAAGGCGCCGCCGGCGATGAGGACGAGGGCGATGCGTTCGGCCCACCACCAGCCTTGGAGGGTAACGAGGAGCCCGATTGCGCCGCCGGTGGCCCAGAGGGTGGGCCAGGTGATGACGGCGATGGTGGCGACAGTGTCTCCGAAGTAGGTGGAGATGGACTGTGGGGGATGGATGAGGGTCCATGTGCCGCCGATGGTGAGGGCGGCGTAGAAGACCCAGAAGGTGATGGTGATGTTGCGGGGCTCTTTGATGAAGTGCCAGAGCCGCACGATGGAGTTGGTGCGGGTGCTGGCGATGATGTCTTCGTTCATCGGTCGTCTCCGTCCGCGATGAGTTGCCAGCCTTCGGGGTGGTCGGTGGGGGACCAGATGTTGTCGTCCTGGGTGGATTCCCAGATCTGGTCTTCGTAGGTGACTCGGTCGCCGGTCTGGTAGGCGTCGTGGGCTCCGGAGGGCTGCTGCCACTGGGCCGGGTGCTCGGGTGCGGGGTCTTCCGGATCGGGGTCGGCCGGCTCGTCGGGCCCGTCGGGGTCTTCCTGATCTTCCGGGGTGGTGGGGGACCATCCGTGTTCTCCCGGCTCCCAGACGTTGTTGTCTATGTCGCTGGTCCAGGTCTGACCGTCGTGGATGACCTCGTCGCCGGCGTGGTAGGCGTCTTGGGCGCCCGTGGGCTGCCGCCACGGTGCGGGCTCGCCGTCTTCGGTGACCTCGCGCCACCCGGAGACGCCGGGTTCCCAGACGTTGCAGGCCATGATGGACTCCCAGGTGATGTCTCCGTGGGTGACGACGGCACCGAGGGGGTAGGCGTCCAGGGCGGAGGACGGCTGCTGCCAGTCGGCTCCACCAGCCCGGCCCAGGGCGGCCAGGTACTTCTGGACCAGGCTGTCGACCTGAGCTGGGGCGTCCCGGAGGGCGCGGCGACGCTCCGTCTCGGCCTGCAGCTTCTGTGCGAGGGCGTCGAGCTCCTCGTCAGTCATCTGTGGGATTCCCTCCATCGTGTGGCCTCACTTCTCAGTCTTGGGTGGACGTGGACGTCGAGAGCATCGCGTAGGTGTGATTGCGGTGCACGACGCCGGCGGCCGCGTTGTTCAGGTGTGCGCCGGTCCATCCGGACCAGCCGATGAGCACCGAGGCGCGCACCTGGGCGGCCTGGTCGGCTTCTTCTTCCTTCTCTGTGGGGAGACGTCGGGTGCTGCCGGCGCCGACACGGGTCAGGTCCGGCAGACGGTGGTTCTCCGTCGGGGCGTGGAAGCTCGTCGGCGGTGTGCCCGTGATCGTCGTGAGCCCTGACTGCAGCACCTGGCCCGCGCTCGTGGCCCAGCGGGCGACGGTGGCCTGGACGTCGACGCTGTTGAACTGGCCGCCCTGGTCCCAGGCTCCGAACTGGACGAGGGTGAGATAGAACGTCCCGTCCGGCCAGTACCCGAACCTGGGTTCCACGTCGATGCCTTGCCGCGTCGCTTCCCCGGTGTTCGGGTCCCAGGTGTAGGTAGCGGTCCGCAGGATCGGGTACGGCTGGGAGACCAGGTCCGACGGCTCGGCCGTCGCCAGCGCTGAGCTCGGGTCCCGCCAGGTCAGAACACCGCCGTCCCCCACACGTGGACCGAGATCCTGGATGAGGAATCGCGGGTTGTGGGCGATGGTGTTGGTTGAGCCGAATGTGATCCCGGTGCCCTCGTAGTTCCCGACGACGAACAGAATCCGGATCCACTGGGCCGTCCGCGGGCCATAGACCTTCTCGAACGAGAGCGTCGTGGACGGCCAGCCGAGGCCCGAGGGCGGGACACGGCCGGTCGTGGTGCCCAGCTGCGCGCTGGAGTTCGTCGGTGTCGACGGCCGCACGGACGGATCCGACGACGTCGTGTAGTAGGCCGTCATGAAGTAGTGCTGGCGGTCCGACATCTGGAAGTCCGGAACCGAGATCCGATATGACCGGCCCGGGATGATCTTCGCCTCCAGGTGAGCGATCGCCCGCGAGTTGCTGTGCGAGAGACCCGCCACCTGCCGGATGAACACGCGAGGCGCGCCCTGGCCCATGGTCTCCAGCACCGACTGGGCAGCATGCCAGGGAGCCGTGTCCATCAGTCGACCGACCAGCGACTTGCCCGCGATCGTCATGTCCTCACCGGAGTGAAGCTGCACCGCCGAGACCCCGCCAGCGCCAGTCATCGACACGGTCGGCTCGCCCGTCTCCGAGTCATGCATGCTCAGCAGATCGTCACCGTGGAGGCCCATCTGCGACAGGGTGTTCCCCGTCGTGGTGTCCTCGAGACGCCACCCCTGGCCGGAGACCTCAAACCGACGGCCGGCCGCCTCATCAGAGAGCGTGATGCCGAGAGCTTCCAGCCTGCCGACCAGACCCGAGTTGGCGATGAACTCGTTCATCTCGATACTGCCCGTCACCAGGTGCAAGAACTCACCGAGAGCCGCCGCCAGAGACTCCGTGACGTTGATCTTGGAGACGTCGATCGCGTCATCCATGATCACGGCCCCACCGATGAACGCCTCGTCAGCTTCCAGCATCCGGGCGCGGACGATATCGGACCAGATCTTGTTGATCACGGCCTCGTCGGCGAAGACAGACTCGGCGTCTACGTGACGTGCCTGTACTGCGCCGTCGATGATGACATGGCCGTCAACCGCGCGCGTGATCTTCGGATCGAGGACGGTCCGGATCTCCGTACTTGAGCCGCCTACGCTACGAAGAGTGGGAACCATCCACATGTAGGGAGGGTTGGAGCCCAGCGCTGGGATGGTGAACGTATGCGACACGACCGCGCTGGGGTCTGCGATCGCCCTCAAGTCCCAGTACAGCCCGGACTGGTTCGACGAGAGCGCCGTGCCGTCCGGCGCGAAGAGGTAAAGGATCCAGCGCAGTACGCCGTCATCCTTCAAGTCCTTCACTCGGCATCGGATCGTGTATTGCTCTCCGGGCTGGACCGGGATGCCCCTCCCTGGTGCCATGCGGAAGCACATGCTCACGTTGCTGGTGCCACCCGTGAAGCGGAACCCGCGGTATCCAGCCTCAGAATGGGGAACCCAGTGTTGTGCGCCAATGGGGTGTGTCTCGGCCAGGAACCGCGCGCTGGTACCGGAGGAGTCGGCCCACGCGCCGGCCCCCTGGAAGACGTACGCCGAGCCCTGCGGGTCGAACCATTCCTCGCGGAAGAGGTTCTCCGTGTTTCCGACGATGAGCTTCCGAGTGCTGACAGCACCGTCCTTCAGTAGTACGCCATCGATCAGGGCGGCCTCGGCCTCCAGAAACCGAGCCTTCAACAGACTAGTTTCAAGCTGGTCGATGAATCCGACGTGAGCTGACAGGCTCTCGGTGTCGATGTGGCGGGCGAGCACCGACCCGTCCACTATGAGCTCGCCGGCCGCCATCCGGGTTACGTGCACGTTTCCCAGGCCACGCGATGCCCCTGAGGTACTGCCGGACCGCCACCACCGGAAGCCGACCAACGCAGCGCCCGCCGGCACTTCAACGATGACTTCCGCCCACCCCTGATTCTCGATGTCGGACCAGTCGTAGGTTGGTGTCCAAGAGACCCCGTTTCCCTCGGCGTCCTGCATCCGGGCGTTGAAGCTGAAACCATCGTCGACAGTCCATCCGGCGTACCTGAGGACCTGCCACCGCACTCTCAGCTGCTCGCCGGGGGTCACCTTGATCCAACGGTTCGCGAACAGGTGCCCGCCGTACCAGAGGAAGTAGTTTGTGGAGTCCTCAAGGATGCTGGGGTTGTACCGAAGAAAGCTCTTGTACGGGTCCCCCCAACTGGTCGTGACAGGTTCCCAGGCACCACCTGATGAAGTGGAGTGCCACTCCGGCCTGTCGGGGACAGGGTCCCCTGACTCATAGAGGGTTTCGAACGCTACGTCCCGAATGAGGTTGTGCGGGTCCGTGATGGCCAGGGATCGGATCTGCGCGTCCGCGTTGGCGAGCCCGTCCTGGATGTTCTGCTCGAGGCTGTCTGCGCGGTCGCGAAGCTCGTCGAACGCGGCAGGGTCCCAGTTCTCATCCCACTCCAACTGGAACGCATCGAGATCAGACTGCACCGCGGCGATGGCCGAGTTCAGGTCGCTCTCCAGGCCCGGCAGCCGAACCTCGTTCAGATGCTCCAGGTTGTCTCCCAACTGAGCCTGGCCCTGTTCGAAGTCGCTCCGGGCATCCGCGATCCGCTGCTCAGCCTCGTCTAGGCGCTCCTCGATCGCGCCTGTGTCCACCAGCTCGGTGATCTCGATCTGCGAGGGCTCGGAGAACTCGCCCTTGGTGACCCGATCAGCACCGACCATGCGCAGCCACACCCACCACGTGCCGGGACGCGAGCACACGACCGTCGTCGTCCCACCCTCCCTGTCCCGAATCGTCGACGCCAAGTGCGCGTCCTCCGGGGTCGGGGCCACGTCACCATCGGCGAGCGCCGTGTGGACTTCGATGTGTCCGTGGACTTCGTAGACCTGGCCTTCGGTGACGTTGCCGTCCCAGGTGCTCTCGACGGCTCCCATCTCGCCGGCTGAGAGGTGGGCTGCGGTGGGGGTTCCCTGGGGTGGGCTGTTGCGGACGATGGTGCCGAAGGAGCCGTCGGGCTGTTTGCCGATGGTGCCGGTGATGCGGTCGTTGCGGTCGCGGATCGGCAGGCTGGTGTCGTCCAGGGACGCGTCGGCGAGGCGGGGCTGGGCGGCGAGGGCGCGCTGCTGGCGCTCGAGTGCGGCGAGGCGTGCGGCAATGAGGTCCATAGACGACTGGGGCACTGGGGTCCTCCTGGTTCAGTTTTCGCGCCAGCGGGCAAGGGTGAGGGCGATGGTGTTGTCCTCGAGGCGGTGTTCGGTGCGGACGATGCGGCACCACTGCTGGTGTGGGCCCCATGCGGTGTGGCCCTTGATGTGGATGACGTCTCCCTTGCGGAAGCTGCCGATCGGGGCGGCCGGGTGTTCGTGGATCCGGCAGGTCTCGATGAAGTGGGCGTCGCGTTCGGCGCGAGCCACTTCCTCTTTCGCGACTTCGTTGGCTTGCCGGTTGGTGGTGATCGACTGGTCGGTGATCACTTTGACGCGGCGGAGTCGGCCGGTGGCCGGACGGCTGTCGGATCCGCGCTTCTTGGCGGACCCGTCGCCGCGTCCCAGGACGAAGACGTGGCTGAAGTACTCGTCTTCGACGGGTGGTTCTGGTTCGAAGACGTTGACGCCGATCTCGAAGTGCAGGTCTCGCATCACGCGTGGGGTGATCATTGGGTACCCGAGCTGGATGTGGAACGCCGGGGGCGTGTCGGCGGTCGGGGAGAGGGTGATCCGCTCGGACCACTCGAACGGTGTCTCTGTTGCCAGGTCGTCGAGGGTGCGCATCAGGTCGTCGGTGCTCCACCAGTTCAGGCGGCGGGGCCCGGCGTCGAAGGTCACGTCCCGGCCATCGCTGGTGGTGAAGTTGACCTCGCGTTCCTCCTCACCGACCCTGACCGGCGAGCGCGTCGAGTCGACTGTGACGGTCAGGTCGTCGGGGTGCTCGGTGAGGTGGTCCCAGATGAGTCGGACGATGTCGAGGGGGTCGACTTCGATGCCGTCGAATCGGGAGGCCAGCCACGGGGTTCCCTCGGGGATGGCGCCGATGCCGACGCCGGAGACCTTGAGGGTCTGTTGGTCGGTGGCGTCGGGCGGGACGTCGTCGATGATGAATGCCCGTGCCCCGGCACCGCTGGTGGTGGTCCCCGGGGAGGCGATGAGTGTCCCGTACTTCTGGAGCAGGGGACGGGTTCGTCCTGACTGCTCCAGGTAGATGCTCTCGAAGGCCCGGGCGCTGTCCAGGACTGCGGTCAGGGCGTCGGGCTCGTTGATGCCCTGAGTGACGTGGACATCACGGAGGGGCACATCCGGGTGGAGCTGTTCCAGGCTGGGCAGAGCGAACGCGATCCACTTCATGGGGTGCTCCTCAGCTGGTGATGGGGTCTTCGACGAAGGTCACGCGGATCTTGTAGGCAGTGAGGTGGGAGGCGATGCTCAGCCCTCCTGATCCGGTGGTGCGCTGGACCTGGAAGCGGAAGAACGATCGGCGGCCGCGTTCGTTGTCGTCGAGAGGGATGGTGCCGAAGGCCGGCAGTGTGAACCGTGACCAAGCGTTGGACTCGTTGAAGGGGACGCTGCCGGTGTACTTGTTCCCCGTGCCGGGGGAGAAGACAAAGCGGACACGGCCGTTGACGTCACCCGATCCGGTGGCGGCGCAGCCGATGATCTCGCCGTCGAGCTTCACGTGGGTGGCCCACTGGGGAATGATGATGCTGCGGATCTGGTCGAGGCTGACGTAGTCCGAGGCGTTGGAGGTCGTCAGGGTCCGAGACTCGTCGGGGCGCTGCACGATGGTGTCGAACTTCGTCCGCTCCACGGCCAGGAACCTGATGTCGGTGATCATGTCCTGGGTGATCGTCGCCGTGGACGCGGGGATCGTGACACGGGCCAGGGGCAGGAAGGGGCGACCGACCTCTGGGAAGTGCTGGGGGCGGTTCGCGATCGAAGACACTCCCTTGGCGACGTGGGGACGCCAGAACCGGTGCGTCTCCCAGTCGATCAGCTCGGTCGTCCCCTCGAACTGGGGGTCGTCGATGACGATGCCGACAACGTCGATGCGCCCGCCGGAGGAGTCAGTGGGGTCGATCTCCTGCGAGATGGTCTGCATAAGGTCGTGCACATACATCTGCCGCGGGGCCTCCGGGTAGCCCAGAGGACCGCCGCCGTGGTTGGCCTCGATGCAGAAGCCACCCGGCAGGATACGGACCGTGTTGTTCGGCGTGGGCTGGGCGAGCACCTCGCAGGAGAGCGGCCCGATGATGCCGGTCTGGCCGCCGAGGGCGGAGTGCGCGAAGTGTCGAGGCTGGCGGGCGTCGGTCTCGACCGGCCCGTTGACCGCCCAGAGGGTGGAATCGTTGGCTACCACGATGATTCTCCTGTTCAGACCATGGTTGAGTAGGCGGACCGCCATGACAGGACGGCGTGCGCCTCGAGGGTGACGTCGTCGGCGGAGAAGAACACGTTCTCCGACCCCGGCTGCAACTGGACGTCGTAGAGCCCGGACCGCCGGTCGAGTGCTCCGAAGCGGCTGCGACCGAAGTTGTCCGTGACGGTGCCGGCCAGAGGGTCGATCGTGATGGCCTCGTCAGCGGCCAGGGTGACCTCCGGGTCGAGTCCGACGTGCCACCCGCGGTTCCCGTCCAACGAGAACCGGCGGCCCGGGCCGTGGAAGGTCACGATCGCCGGGGTGGTCTCGGTGCCTGTGACGGTGATGGAGCCCTCCCGGGTGCCGGTGACCGTCTGGCCCAGGACCGGCCATCCGGGATCACGGGGCCACCGCCAGCCGCCCGGGGTGAAGTCCGCGACCTGGTTGAACCTCACCCGGTTCAGGCCTTCCTCGCCGCCGGCGTAGACCTGCGGCTGCAGGACTTCGAACTCGACGGTGAACCTGCCGACGCCCTGGCGCATCTGGAAGTCGAAGGTTGGCTCGTCGGCTCGACGAGGTCGGCCGATGACCCGCCGCCAGCGGGGGTCATCGACGGCCCGATACTCGAGAGGGACCATGGCTCCGGCCACCAGACGGACCTTCGTGTCGCGCCAGGCGGTGAGGAACTCCGCGATCGACTCTCGGGCGGCCGCCATCGTGTGGCGGTTCGAGACCAGGTCGAAGCCGAGGGTGCGAGCCCCGAAGTAGTCTCGGCCCGGCAGCACGCCATCACGGGACTCCCGGGCTGCGTCAGAGGACCGGATCTCCGGGTACGAGGGTTCGAAGTTCTCGATGACCACGTTGCGGGGCCCTCCGACCTGCCCGACCTCGATGTCTTGGAATCGGACCAGCATCAGACCCCCACCTTTCTGGACTTCCGCATCTCCTGCCGCATGGCGAACCGGAGATCCTGGGCGTCCGCGTAACGGCTCCGGGAGTCGTTGTTGATCTGGGTCAGGTTGATCCCTTCACCGACACCGGAGTCGGCCACGGCCTGGGCGATGGAGTGCATGTCGCGCCACTGGCCCGGGTTGAGCAGTGCCTCCGGCTGCCGGAGCTGGTTGTGGATCATCGTCGTGCCGGGCTGGACCACTCCGCCCTTGTCGAAGAGGAACCCGGGGTTGACGTCTGCCCAGGGGCGGCCGCGGTGGAGTTCGAAGTGCGTGTGCACCCCGGTGACGTTGCCGGTGGCGCCCTGGGCGCCGATCCAGTCACCGGCGGAGACTCGGTCGCCGGCGCGGACACGGATCGCACCGTAGGGGTGGTGGCCGGTGTAGGTCCACACGTTGTTCCCGTGCGAGAGCAAGATGCCCTGACCCGTCCTGCCCGGTCCGATGTTGGAGCCGGTACGGACGACTCGGCCGTTCCAGGGCGCATAGACCCTGCCGCCGCCAGCGATGTCGATTCCCGCGTGGTGGGAGCCCCACCTGGGGCCGTAGCGGCTGGTGATCGGACCAGCGGATGGCCGGAAGAACGATCCGAGGTCGCCCGTGTACTGGGTGTAGTCGGCGCTGTCCTCGTCGACGGTGTCTTCGCCGCGAATCCAGTCCATCAGCTGGTCAAACCCCCAGTCCGCGAGACCGCCGGCGAGCTTGCCCATAGACCCGAAGTTCTCGACGATGCCGACGACGGTGTCCTTGACTGGCTTCAGCAGCGTCTCGGCGGCTTTGGCGAGTCCGCCTCGCACCCAGGAGATGGCTCCTGAGACCGTGTCGGAGACCCAGTCCCAAGCTCCGGAGGCCGCATCGGTGAACCAGTTGCCCGCCGGCAGCAGCGACTGAGCCGGAGAGCCGCCCAGCAGCGACCGCTCGGCGTCCTCCGGGACGTCCTCTCCGCGGGACGAGTAGGCGTCGACGAAGGCGTTGCGGGTCTGGGAGGCAGTCAGGATCCGGGCATCGGAGCCGAAGTAGGCGAGCTCAGGGCCCTCCTCGCCGACGACCGCCCAGCCGCCGCGGTGGTGGCCGCCCCGGGCGAACTCTGGGATCTCCGGAATCTCAGCCAGCCGGGCATCGGAGTTCACCGCTTTGGCGACCGCGTCGAAGGCAGCCTTGATGCCGTCATTCCAGACGAAGTTGATCACGCCGTTGATGGGGTCCCGGAAGAAGTTCGCGACCTTCCGCCAGGCCTTGTCGATCATCTCGACTCCGGTCTCGACCATGTCGGGCACGTCTTCTTTGATGAAGTCACCGAAGGCGTTGAGAACCGGCTTGATCGTGTTCTCCCAGAAGTCAGAGATCTTCCCCGACAGCCAGTCCCACCGGTCCGAGATCCAGTTCAGGGCGGGCTTCACGTATTCGTTGTAGAGCCGCTTCGCCCACCGTCCGAAGGTCTGCAGCATCGGCTGAATGTGGACCTTCCACGCGTAGACCAGGGCGTCCTTGAGCAGGTTCCACCGGTCCTGGATGCGTTGCAGGCGAGGCTGGATCTGGTTCTGCCACAGGTCCTTGATCCAGGCGCCGAAGGAGTGGATCATCGGCCGGATGTGGACGTGCCAGGCGTACACCAGCGCGTCCTTGAGCAGGTTCCACCCGTCCTGGATCCGCTGGAAGTACGGCCTGGCCATGTTGTTCCACAGCCAGACGATGATGTCGCCGACGAGGGTGAACGTGGGCTTCAGCACCCCATTCCAGATCCACTGGATCACCGAGGCGGCCGTGTTGAAGGCAGCTGAGAAGGCGCGGAAGAGTGGCTTCGCGACGTTCTCGTAGAGCCAGCTGATCCCGGAAGCGACCGCGTTCCAGGCGGTGAGCAGGATGGGCACGACCTTGTCCCGGATCCACGCGGAGGCGACCCGGACGGCGAGCATGATGCCGTCCCAGGCTGGGCGGATCGCGTTCTCGTAGAGCCACATCGCGCCCGTGGCGATCGCGTTCCAGACACGTTCCAGCACCGGGACCACATGGGTCTGGAACCAGTCGACGACAGCAGCGGTCGCGGTCTTGATTCCGTTCCAGACGTTCTGCCAGATCGCCTGCCCCAGCTCCGTCTGGGTGAAGAACCAGACCAGCGCACCGATCAGCAGCGTGATCGCGGTGATGATCGCCCCGATCGGGTTGGCGCGCATCGCCGCGTTGAGGCCGCGCTGTGCACCCGTGGCCACTGCAGTGGCCGCAGCCTTGCCGCGCATGGCGCCCGTCTGAGTCGTCGTCGCCGCGGTGGTCGTTCCAGTGGCCAGGGCCAGACGCTGCTCTGCTCGCACGGCGGCCAGCCGAGCCAGGTTGGAAGTCAGCATGACCGGCGCCATGGCCACCTGAGCGGCCTGCAGGCGCGTCATCGCCACGGTGAGCCCGAAGGAGGCCGCCCGCCAGGCCAGGAACCCGCCGGCGACGATCGGCAGCAGCGGCGCGATGATGTGCATGTTGTCCGCGACCCAGCCCAGGACGTCACTGAGGATCCGCAGGCCCGAGTCGATCAGCCCAGGAAGCACCTGCGCGACGCCGGCGAAGATGCTCGACAGGGACTCCACGATTCCGCCCGTGGTCGATGCCATGGAGCCCGCATCCCCAGCGGCGAGCGCGAAGCGTTCGAAGAACCCGGCGATGCCGGACCGCTCGACGTCGTCGGCCGATTCTTTCCAGCCGTCGCGGAACCGGGTGATCCACCCGACGACGGAGTCGAAGACGTCGCGGGCGGTGTCGCCGAAGCGCTGCATGAATCCGACGAACCCGGTGGCCTCGACGTCGGAGGTGGTGCCGGACCAGGCGCCGGCGAAGGCCTTCAGTCCGTCGACGAGGCGCTCGGAGAGTCCCGTGACCAGTGGTTCGATCCCGAGGGTGAGGTCGTCGAGGAAGCTGGTGATGCCGCCGAAGACGTGCTTGGCCAGCGGGTAGACGCCGGTGAGCAGCTGGGCTCCGAACCGGGCGAGGGCGGCCATCATGTTCGCGAATGCGCCAGTGGTGGTGTCGCCGGCGGACTGAGCGGCTCCGCCGAGGCCGTCTTCCATGGCTGCGCGGAAGGTGTCGAAGCCGATCTCGCCGGCGGAGGCCAGACGGTAGGTCTCCTCGACGGAGGTGCCGAGCTCCTTGGCGAGCATCTGGATGATGGGGATGCCGCGGTCGTGGAGCTGAGCGATCACGTCGCCCTGGACCTTGTTGGAGGAGGCGACCTTGTTGAAGATCGATCCCATCTCGTCCATGCCGGCACCGGCGACGGTGGCCGCGTCGGCGGTCAGGCGCAGCACGTCCTCGAGGTCCTGGCCCGGCTGGATGCCAGCGGCGACAGCGGAGGCCGCGACGGTGGCGGCCTCGTCCATGCCGAACGCGGTTCCCAGGACAGCGTTGAGGGCGTTGTCCATGATGGACTCGATGTCTGAGGCCGTGTGTCCGAGGCCGCGCAGCTTGGCCTCGGCGTCCTCGATCGCGGTCAGGCGCTGCCAGCCCTTCACGAGGGCGGTGGCCAAGATGCCGCCGACGGCCACACCGGTGACCTGCGCGGTGCGTCGCAGGCCTCGGCCGATCCCGGACATCAGTCGGGCACCGAGGCCGGGGCCCGACTGGTCCTCCATGGTGCGGCCGACGCCGCGCATCTCCCGGCCCACCTGGGTCTGCAGCCCACGGAACGAGGGACGGACCTCCACATCGGCGACACCAACGACGGCCATGTCGGCACCTCCGATGCGCTATTGGGCTGTGGGTCAGATCCGAGGCATCGCCTCGTCTGGGTCGAATCCAGCGGCCGCGAGCAGCGGCGCCGCACTGTCGACGTCGCGTTCCCAGCGGAGCTGCTCGAGCAGGGTCTCCGGCTGGTCGGCCTCGTACTTGATCGGTTGGGCCTTCAGCGCCTTCCGGACCGTGTTGGTGAGGCTCATGACGGCCGCCGTGAGCTTCTCCATCTGCTGCGACTGGCGATCGTGTTCACGGATCGCGACCCGGGGCTTCTGCGAGCGCCCGGGGTTGGTTGCTTCGTCGTGTTCGATCTGGTCGAGGATCTTGGCGGCCTCGACGGGGTCGTTGAGTCGTGCCTCCCAGAGCAGTGAGGCCTGGGGGATCTTCTCGATGAGTTCCAGCAGGGGGCGCCATCGTCCTTGGCTCCACCAGAGCCCGAGATCCACGCCGAAATGCTGGAGCAGGTCGGCGCGGATCTCGGGGCGGAACTTCTCGAGGAGCTCTAGGAGGCGTTCGATTCCCCCGGGGTGCCCTTGGCTGCCATGTAGTGCTCGACGACGTCGTTGCACAGGTTGGACAGCTGGCGGGCGTTGAGGTCGAGGGCCATGAGGTTCTCGTAGGACTTCTCATCCAGCCAGGTGCGCAGGATGATCTCCGGCGCGTGCTGGTGGATGCGGAGGGTCTCGTAGAACTCTCGGACGGCTTCGACGCTCTGGGTGGCGAAGTCCGGGAAGATGATGCGCTTGCCGTCGCCGGAGATCATGCTGAACGGGGTCGGGTCTGGGCACTCCGCGTCGAGGGCGTTGCGGGTGATCTGCGAGCGCGCCCGTTTCTCTCCATTGACGTAGGCGTGGGCCATCGCGAAGAGAGACTCGATCTTGCGGGCGTTGAGGTCGAGCTTCTCGAGCTTTGCGTAGTCCTCGGCGGGGAGCCATTCCTTCATCGCGTCCATCGGGTCGATGGCGCGCTGGATGCGGTGTTCGGTCTGGCGGGCTTCGTCGACGCTGCCGGCGTTGTAGTCGGGGAAGACGATGTTGCCGCGGTTGCCGCCGAGCTTGAACACGAAGGGGCGTTCCTCGGATCCGTGCTTGGCGAGGAACTCCGCGACGGTGATGGTCGGCTTGAGGCTGTCGGTCATGTGTCTGGGCCTTCCTGTGTGGGCGTGGGGGAGGGGGGACTTACTTGCTGGGCTTCTTTGCGCCGCGCCCGGCGGAGGTTGTGGGGACCTCCTGGACCGGCTTGGCGGCAGGGGCGTCGTCCGCGGGCTTGTCTGGGCTGGTGGCCTCCGTCTTGGGGTCGTGATCTGTCGTTTCGTCCGGGAGCTTGGTGTAGCCGGAGGCGAGCAGTTCGACCTGGGTGGCCGGGTGGTTGGTGGTGATGGTGGGCTGGTCCTTCTTGACGAACTTCGGCATAGTCCTGTCCTCTCAGTGATCGTGAGCAGTGGCACGTGGGGAGGGAGGAATGGAGGGGCCGCCGGCGCCGTCCCACGCGCCCAGACTTCCGGCGCCGGCGACCCCCGTTTGATCAGCCCTCCGGGGCGGTCTCGGGCTCGCCCCAGCCGAGCACGTCGTGGTACTGGCCGATGGCGGAGCCGCCGAGGTAGTTCCGCTTCGGGGAGCCGAGTGCGGGGTCGACGAGGACGTCGAGGGTGATGGCCTGGGCCACGGAGCTTTCCTGGTTCCAGGTGATGGAGTCCGCGGAGCCGAGCTGCACGAGTCCGTAGCCGTTGCCCATGATCCAGTTGTTGGTGATGCGGCCGTCTTCACCGATGACGATCATCCGGTAGTCCGCGAAGAACGGGATGTCGGGCTCGTCGTAGACGATCTCGCCGTTGGCCTTGGGCCGGATGCCGGAGTAGTCCGCGCCGTCGACGAGCTCGTGGATCTTGCGCTGACCCCACTGGAGCAGCTGCAGCTCCACGGAACGCTCGATGTTCTCGACGTCCTTGCGGACCGGGTCCATGTAGCCGAGGGCGTCCACCTGGGACTTCTCGACCTCACGGTTGAAGGTGTAGCCGTCGCGGGAGACCAGACCGAAGGGGGTCCAGCCTGCTTCCTTCAGGTCGATGATCTTGTGGTCCTCAGTGGTGATCTGCTCCGGCAGCTCGACCGTGGTGTCTGCGATGAACGCGACCGCCCGGCGGATCTTCCGCACCAGTTCCCGCTGGTCGGCTTCCTGCCGGATCTCAGAGATGGTGGTAGACATGGTGTGCCCCTCCTGTGGGCTCGGGATGTGTTCTTCCAGGGGTCCCCGGTGGCGGGGCTTACAGCGGGCGCGTGGTGAGCCAGAAGGTCACGGCGACCTTCCGGACGTTCTGGGATGGGTGCGGCACGACGGCGGGGCCGGTGCGGTGCTCGGCCAGGTCGATCAGAGCCGAGGGGGTCTCCCAGCCGCCCTCGACACACACCAGCGCGGTGATCGACTCAGCCACGGTGCGAGCCAGCGCCCGACCGTGCGCGTGGACCTCGAGCCGGAACTTGTCGACCCGGTCGATCTCCCCGATCGCGGAGTCGTCGAGGTTGACCACCACGACGGGCTGATCTGCGCCGAGCTCGGCCTGATCCGGGATCGGCGGTGGCTCTTCTTCGATGAGCTTGATCGGGTGGCCGGCATGTTCTGTGCCGTCCAGCAGTTCGAAGAGGGCCTCGACTGTGTCGGGCCACACGAGGGCGGTGGTCATCGGTGTCTCCTCATCGGCTTCTCAGGGCTCGGGCAATCTGGACGAGCGTCCGGTCACGCTCAGCGATCCACGACGGGCTGGTCTGGCTGATGACTGCACCGGCACGACGCTCCAGGCGCCATCCGGCGGCCACGGTGCGGGGCGAGGCGGTGTAGTTCCCCTCCGGGTCGGCCTGGTTGGCCAGCTGCGCGCCCCGGGCGGCCAGGGCGAGCGTCGCGGCTCCCAGGCGGGGAGAGTTCTGCAGCTTCGCGAGGCCCCGCCGGTCTGGCTTGTAGCTGCGGAACCTGATCTCACCGCGAGCCATGTCGGTCACCTCCGGGAGTCAGCACGGCGGCCGCGGGTGATGTTGACCTTGAGGCCTCGGGGCCACTCGGTGGGGCGACCGTCCACGGTCCACCACCCGACGAGGCGGCCCGAGTCGATCCGGATCTGGTCTTCCGGGAAGATGCTGAGTCCGTCCGGGGCGTCGGCCCAGTTGACGAGGATCGCTGCACGATCGTGGGTGACCGGCGACCCGTCTCGGGCCTCGGAGGAGTCTCGGTCCCAGGGGAGCACCCGAGGCAGTGTCACCGGGGCGGCCTGGTCCAGTGGTCGGCCTCGGTTGTCTAGGCCGCCGCGGTGGACCTCGGCCTCGGTGTACTTCGCTTTCCGGCGGCGCATGCCCCACGCGCCGAACCTCATGTCGGCCACCCGTCCGGGGTCTCGGACGACGTCATGGCCGCGGCCGCGAGGTAGGAGCCCTGTTCGGTGTTGATGGTGCGCAACCGCGAGCGGGAGGTCATCGGCGGGGCGAGCATCTTCTTGTGTTCGGCCGAGAGGACCAGCTTGCCTGGGGCGTCACCGGCCATCGTCTGCTGCAGCGTCCAGGGTCCTTCGGTGTCCTGCATGGACCGCACGCCGAGGGGATTCGCGAAGTGCTCCTGGAGCAGATCGGCGACCACATCGGCGATCGTCTCGGCTAGATCGGGCTCTGCCAGGCCGCCGTCGGCGACAGTGGCCTCCAGGCGGGCTTGCATGTCAGGGAAGTGCCGGCGGATGAGCCGCTCGACCTGGCCGATCTTCGTGTTCAGCAGGTCGTCGTCTTCGGGCGGCTCCTCGGCGATCCACCGGCTTCTTACCTTCTCGGCCGCTGTCCAGTTCTCCACCGGGGATCACCTCACCTTCAGCTGTTCTCGTCAGCTTCAGACGCCCCGGCGTTCTCGGGGGTCTCGGCCTCGGTGGTCTCCGAGGTCTCCGGTTTCGTCTCTGGCTGCTTGGTCTTGCGACGTCCGCGAGCGCCGCCGGCCTTGGTTGTCTTGTTCTTGGGGGTGTAGCCCTGGGCCTGGAGCTTCTCGGCGTGCTTGTCGTTGACGACGACGGTGGCTCCGGTGGGGCTGGTCAGCTGCTTCATGGCGGTGGTCCTTCCGGTGTCTGGTGGGTGTGAGTGACCCCGCCCCACTCGTGTGGGAGTGGGGCGGGGTCACTCACGGGGAGGATCAGCCCTCGGTCGGGGCTGCGGCGGTGATGGACGCGAAGGCGCGGTCCACGTCGAGGACGCGCCAGCCGAAGATGATCTCCGAGATGAACGCGACGTGGTTGCGGGCCTGCAGGTCTCCGTTGCCGGTGGGGTCGCCGTACTCGACCTTGCGCATCGGGATGGTGGTGGTCTTGCCCCAGCGGACGGCGTCCCAGCGGCCGACGATGCCGCGGACTCCGGTGTCGTCGGAGTCCTCGTAGACGCGGCCGGAGACGGTGTCGCCGACGGCGGAGCGCAGCCCGTTGACGACGCCGGCCTGGCGGGCGCCGATGTTGAGGTTCGGGTAGAGCTCCTGGCCGAGCTGGTTCTCCGCTTCGACCATGCGGGCGATCAGCGCTGGGTCCAGCGCGATCCCGTCGGGGGCGATGGAGTGGGAGGCCACCAGCGCCTGGGCGGCGTTGATGTCCTTCTTCACTCGGTTGACGTCCTCGTCGAGGACGACGGACTGGGTCGTGTCGCCCACGCAGTTCGCGTCCTGGGAGATCTGGCCGCCGGTGAGGGCGTCCCGGTTGTGGATGATCGCGAGGTCGATCTGGTTGGCCAGAGCGGTGCCGAAGCTGTTCTGGATGATCCGGAGGGTCTCGACCGGGTTGGCGAGGACGGTCTCCAGGGAGACCTCCGTCATGACGACGGCCTTGCCGCGGTAGAGCTTCTGGGATCCGAAGCGCAGTTCGGAGGCTCGCTTGGGTGCGCCCTCGTTGATCATCGAGGCTCGGGGGCGGCTCTCGACGGTGGGCACGACGTTGTCGCCGATGATGACCGGCTCCTGAGTCGTCAGGGACGGGACCACCGAGTTCTCGACGGCGATGTCCCAGATCTTGTTGCTGATCTTCTTGTCCAGGAGGTTGTGCTCCTGGAAGTGGCTGGTCTGCAGCGGCATGATCGCCTACTTTCCCCGCCGGTGTGGCGGTGCTGATGGGCTACTGGTCGAAGCCGAGGGCCTTTAGGGCCTCCTGGGCTTCATCGCT
The DNA here is from genome assembly GCF_031705515.1 of Nesterenkonia sp. CL21. Classification (NCBI taxonomy): domain Bacteria; kingdom Bacillati; phylum Actinomycetota; class Actinomycetes; order Micrococcales; family Micrococcaceae; genus Nesterenkonia; species Nesterenkonia sp. CL21. The sequence goes on along the minus strand of NZ_JAUTWR010000003.1, from coordinate 172,695 downwards.
GATGGGATCCCCGTTGTTGCCGTGGCCGGCTTCCGGAACGACCGGGCCGGTGCGGCGGTTGCCGGCGAATGCGACGAGGGCGTCGGCCTCCTCTTCGAGCTCTTCCCGGGTGCGGGCCTTGAGCAGGTTCGCCGGTACACCCTTGGCGACGGCGACCTCGTTGCGGAGTCCGGCCTGTTCGAGCTCCTCGACGCGGGCCTGCAACTGTGCGGTCTTCTGCTGCTCGGCCTGCAGGTCGCGCAGGTGACTCTTGGCTCGCTGCTCGTGCTTGCGGGCCTGAGACTTCCAGTCGGTGGGGTCCTGGCCGTCCGGGGTGTCCTCCGTGTCGGTGGACTCCTCGGTGCTGGCCTCCGGGTCGTCGCCGGTGTTGGACTGCTCCGTGCTGGTCTCCTGCTGCTGCTCGTCGGCGGCGGGCCCCTGGCCCGAGGTGTCGTCCTCGGTGGCCGCGCTGGTGTCGTCGGTCGTCGAGGTGGTACCGAGCTGGTCGGCGGCCTCGGCGAGGTCCTTGGGGGTGGGGATCTCGGGCATGACGGGTGGTCCTCCTGTGCAGGGGGTTACTGGACCCTCCCGTGCGGGAGGGAAGCTGTGTGGTGCCGGCCGTCAGGCGCGGCCGGTCTGCTGGCGCATCCAGGCGAGGATCATGCGGTCCTGGCGACCGGTGATTGCCTCGCCGGTTTCGCGGTCTCGCCACGTGTACTTGCGGCGGATGCTGCCGTCGGGGGACCGGGTCTCGGTCCAGTCCAGGACCTTGCGATCATCGAGCTGCCGACGAGCGTTGAGGTACTCCTGGTAGTAGGACTCGGCGTCCTCGGCCAGTTGGACACCGGAGGACCGGTAGATCGGGACAACACGGCACCGGCAGTAGTCGTGGTAGAGCTGACCTATGTCGCGGGAGCCGCGAGGACGTCGGCCGCCGGCAGGGCGGCCACGGTCACCGGGCCGCCACTGGGTGAGTGGGACGCCGCGGCCGACGACGGTCCGGTCAGACCCGGCGCCGGGACCGTAGACCGCTGCCTGTGAGGCGAGCATCGCGCAGAACGCGCAGCACCCAGCGCGGGGAACCCGCTGATACCCGACCGGCCCGTCGATGACGTCGTCGATCATGTTCTCGAGCATCGTTTCCCGCTGGTAATCCAGCAGGATCCGGACCAGCCCGCCGGCCAGCAGGCTCCAGGCCTGCCGCTGCGACGGCGTCGGCGAGAAGATCGGCGAGAGCGCCCACCGGACCAGCGACTGCTGCCGCTGCGGCGAGGGCCCCGGCGAGAGCCGGGTGACGTGCGGAGCGGTGATGCCCGAGAGCATCCTCATGTCCTGGTACTGGACCCCGGCGACGTCTGCTATCTGTGGCCCGTAGGTGCTGACCGTGGCCGGGACCGTCATGAGCAACTCGTCCCGGATCGTGTCCACCGTCTCGGCCTGCAGATCACGGAACGCCTGATTCACCACCCCGGCGGCGACTGCCAGAACGTCATCGACCGCTGAGTCGTAGGGCTGGAGGTCCGCGGGGGTGAACAGAGTGCTCACACCCGCGAGGTCAGCGGAGCTCGGGGAGCCCAGAAGTGTCTGCACCACGGCGCTCCATCACCTCCGCCACCTCCGGGACCGCGCTGGCCTGCTCGGCGGCGGGCCGGATCGCCCCAGAGATGAGCTGATTCACCCGCGAGCGACGCCGGTCCTCCTGGATCTGGCGGATGGTGGCGGCGTCGTAGCCGAGCTGCTGCAGGGTGACCTCGGAGTCGGCCGGCAGGATGCCGGTCTCGACCTGCTTGACGACCGCGTCGGTGGCGGCCGCCCGGGTGGGCCGGGCGGGGTCCTGGAAGCGTGACCTGATGCCGCGCAGCGCGGACGGGGGCTCCGTGAGGCCGTCGCGGATCATGACCGTCAGGACGGCGACCTGCTCCAGCGCCCAGCCGATGGGGGTGTGGGCCCGTTCGGCGTCCTCGTCGAGGGGCATGTAGGCGGTGTGCATGGCCCTGTCGGAGGCCGGGTTGTCGTGGTAGACGCCCAGGACTCCGGCGGGGATGTTGGCCTCTGCCGCCATCTCGGCGGCGAGCTCCCGCATGTGCTCGATATGCGGTGTCTGTGTCGCCTGGGCGAACTGGCCGACAGTCGGGGTCTTCGCGTCGGGGTCGTCGGCGTCGCGCTCGTAGGCGAGGATTCGGCCGATGAGCTGTGCCCAGCCGGGGACGCCATCGTCGAGGGTGCCCGGGTCCAGGTCGAGCACGTAGCGCTGGGGCGCGCTGTAGAACTCTGCGGTGATCTCGGAGCGCAGCGCGGTCCGCACGGCCTTGTCGGTGATCCCCATCATGGGCCGGGAGATCTTCGAACGCCCGAAGGGCCGGTCCAGGCTGGGCCGGTAGGGGACCATGACGGCCGGCGGGCGGCTGAGCTGGTGCGGCCGGTGGCGGCCGTGCCAGATGCCGTTGACCTTCACCAGTCCGATCACAGAGTCTCGGGTGTACATCAGGACCGCGTCGGCCTCGCCCTGCTCGTCGACGGAGAGCACGTCGATCGCGTCGGTGATGCGTCGTCGGCGGGCGTCCCAGCGGCCGGTGGCGTGCAGCGCGGTCCGGGCGGTGACGACGACGTCGGGGTCCTCGGTGCCCGGTTGGCCGGCTGTGGTGAAGATCCACGAGTTGGAGTTCACCAGGGCGCCCGTGACGGCCTGGGAGACCAGCATCTCGAACTGGATCTCTGCCATCAGCTCGTCGAGCCCGAGCATGCCGGGGTCGGCTGCCGGAGTGACGAACCCTTGGAAGCGGATGCGGCGCTCCAGCATGTCGACGGCCTTGGACGGCCAGCCGACCGTGGTCTGGAATCGCTGCAGGTGGGGTGGGACGGCGATGCCGAGGTGACGGATCGTCGCCTTGGCGTCGTAGTAGCCCTGGCGGAGCATGTTCCGGGTCGCCTTGGACTGCAGCTGATCGGCGAGCTTGTGGAAGGTGTTCGTGGTGGTCGTGTCCAGTCCTCGGACCCAGGGGCTGCCGGTGATGGCCGGCGCCTGCCGAGGTGCCACTTCAGTACCCAACGGCCAGCCTCCTCGGTCTCTTCTTGGCACCACCGACGCCGTCGGAGGTGGCGAGCTTGTTGCGCTTGTACTGCAGCCCGCGTGCGGCCAGCGTGGCGGCGCAGAGGGGGCTGATGTTCTCGGTCACGTTCTTGCGCTTCCACCGGAACAGGGACTCGTTCATCCAGGAGAACTGCGCGGCCGCGACAGCGTTGTCCATCTCCTCTTGGAGGCCCGGATGCACGAGACGGGTTTGGTTGATGTCGTCGAGGAACTGTCCGCACGCCTGGGCGTACTGCCGTGCGGTGAGCTGCGTCGTCGGCACCCCGGACCGACGTAGGTCTGGCACCAGCGCGCCGGCGGCGTCGGCGGCGTTGATCATGATCCGCACCGGCGACCAGGCATCCTTGAGCTCCGCCATGCGCGCAGGGACCCAGTCCAGCCCCACACCGTGGTCGGCGATCTCCACCCACACGCGGCCATCCGGCAGCAGGCGGGCCGCCACGATCGCCGCATAGTCGCGCTGCGGGGTGACGTCCAGACCGAAGGCCACCGGGCCGGCAGGCTCCAGGTCAGCATCGGCGAGCGCCTGCCAGTCCTTCAGCGACAGAGCAGACTCACCAGCGGCCCGGGGTCGAATGCCGAGGTACTCGCGCCGGTAGTACTCCTCGCCCTTGTCCGGGTCGGATCTGAAGGCTCTGAGCTCGTTGAGGAGGAACTCATGGCTGATGCGGATCCCGAATCCGGGGCACGCCCTCCGGTAGGCCTCCAGGTCGTCGGACTCAGCGTCAGGGTGGGCTGACCACTCCATCCACAGCAGGAGCGGCTCATCCTCGGAGGACAGCACCGTGTGGCTGGTCGGCTCCGGTGCGCTGCCGATGGCGCGGTCCCGGGTGCCGTTGAGAACGTCGGAATCGTGCATGCCGGCAGAGGAGACGTACCAGATCTGCGGCTGCCCGGAGATGGAGCGGGCGGCCATGGTCGGCTTCATCGCGGCGAGCATCACGCCCTTGAGTGCGTAGGCCTCATCGAAGATGATCAGATCCCCGGAGAACCCTCGAGCGGATCCGCCGGAGCGGGCGAGGAACTTCACCCTGGACCCGTTCTTGAGGATGATGGATCGGTCGTCGTTGCCGTGCCGGATCTGCTTGACGTGCTTGGCGAAGCGCGGTGAGCCCATGATCAGGGCTTCGAGCCTGGCGAAGACCTCCACGGCGGTCTTGAACTCGTGGGCCGAGTAGATGATGGTCTTCTCGGTCTTGTTGAGCAGCAGCCCCCAGAGGATTCGGGCTTCGATGATCGCTGACTTGCCGTTCTGACGAGCGACCTCCAAGCCGACCTCGTAGGCCGACCACTGGCCGTTGGCGCGTCGGCTGGTCGCGGCCGCGAGGACGTATTCCTGCCACTCGTCGAGGACCATCCCGGCCATCTGGGCGACCAGGGCCACATCCTCGCCGTGGTCAGAGACTGCCTCAGCTGGTCGATGCTCGATCCTGGGCCGCTGGTGCCCCAGCACGCTCGGCGGCGCGACGCTCACGCTCACGTCGGGCCTCCTCGACCTCGTCTTCCAGGGACATCTCGTCCTCGTCGCCACTTCCGGCGGTCAGATCCTGAAGGAGTCCGCGCATCTCCTTGATGATCGCTGCGCACTCCCGCGGCGCCGCCTGCTCCAGGGCCTTCCACAGCAGCGAGTACATGCTGAACTGCTCGGCCCTGACGTCGAGGGTCGGCACATCACCGGGGGCGCGCCGCTGCGTGAACACCTCGGAGAGCAGGCTCTGCATCGTGGTGTTCGCCCGGGACTGCGCCTTGGTCTTGTCGCGCCGGGCGTCCCGGGCGTGGGCCGCTGCGCGTTTGCACTCCTGGCACGGTTCATCACCGGCGCGCAGGTGCCGGCGGTACGCGGCCTCGGTGCCACAGGGCTTCGGTGCTCGGCCCATCGGCAGACACGCTCCTCGGAGGTGGGGCCAGTGGCCGGAAGAGAGACAAGAACAACGTCGGATAGCGGACAAACCCGCTATCCGGGGAGAGAAATGTGACTATGCCGGGAAAGTCGCATCCGGGTGGGGGAGGGGGTCATCCCCACCCCCTGACCTGCGACGATTCGCGGCCGACGGGACGTGGCGGGACGTCGGCTCACCACTTGACCTTCGTGACCAGCGGCGCCGCCGGCTGCACCTGACGCCCGACCCCTCGACGCGAGTTGCACCCACGATGCGCCGGCCGAAGCTCACCGGTCATCGACCCGCCTGCAGCGATCGGGGCGACATGGTCGGCGGTGAACGCCATCGAGTGCTTCCACGGCAACGACCAATCGAACCGCTGACCGCAGAGCCAACACGGAAGATCATTGCGCTTCGCGACTCGTCTGAGCTGATCACGCTTGGCGATGTACGCTCGATCATTCCGTGCCACGATTCACCGCCTTCACCGAGGACTCTGGCCGCCGGCGCAGAGGAGACGCCGACGACCAGAGCCAGGATGATCGCACCAGAATCACAGAGAGACAGCACCACGAGCAGGAGCCCGAAACACTGAAGGCCACCGCCTGAACCAGAATCTGGGCAGGAGGTGACCTCTCAGTGAGTAATGCTACCGGGAGCTTGTGGAAAACAGAATGTCCCTGCGCTTCTGAGCCCCCGGCGTGTCGGCCATGAACGACTGGGACCGGCGGTTCTCCCACGCCTTGAAGATGTCGATGGCCCGGTATCGAGGCGGCCGGGTCCCATCCACCGGGTACAGCCTGCCCCGGTCCCGCCAGTTGTACACCTGCCGCGCCTTGAGCTGGATATCCAAGTGCAGCGGGAACCACACCTCAGCCTGCTGCGCCGTCATCGGCTCGATCTGCGAGAGCCTGTACGAGATGTAGTCATCCGTGGGGCGGTTCTCGGCTTCACCATGAACCATGGCGTGAGCCTGCCGCAGCGTGGTCTCCATCCCCAGCTTGATCTCCCCAGCCAGAGGATCGGCGCCGACCACGGCCGCCGGGGCGAACTGCTCAATGTCTTCCAGCAGCGCCCAGGCTGTCAGGTTCATCGGCGCCTGAGACACCGGCTTGCCCGACTGCTTCCGCCCCGGAAGGCTGAACGGTTTCTCCACGCCCCGAGCGATCAACCGCAGCACGGGCAGCATCTCCTCACCCTCGGACCGATAGTCGTCGAGCTGGGACAGGCACACCTCGCACAGCCACACACCGACCGCCCGCGTCGGTCGACCATCCCCGTACTCACACTGCCGTTCGATCGTGTCCATCCTCGATGATCCTTCCCGGCCGCGACGGGCCCTCCACTCCTGGACGCATCCCCAACAACTGCAGTCCCCAGCGACGTGATCAGGCATCAGACCCGCCCCACGCTCGGAGCCCCGAGCTGCTTGTGAATCTCCCCCGAGAGCCAATCTCTCGGACGCCACACACCCACGTCCTGATGCGCCGCGCCCAGATCCTCAATCCACTCGCGCTGCGCAGCAGAGGCAGACCCCTTCTCCGACTTCAGCTCACGGAACAGCAGCCGACCACGGGCAGGATGCACCAGGACCAGATCAGGGAACCCCGCCGGGGACCGATCCGACCGATGCGTGTGGTAGTACCGCCATCGCAGAGCCTGAGCCAGAGTCACCACCTGTTCCTGGAACTCCTCCTCCGACCAGCCGAGCACTATCCGAGCCCTCCGATCCTGGGCAGAGTTCCGCACTACAGCAGAGTCCACCGTGCTCACCTCCTCCTCTTCCTGCGCCCACCCTCGACAGGAGGGCGCGCCTGCCGAGCAGGCCCGACCAGACCAGGACCGTCCTGGCCCGTGCTGTCCTGGCCCGTGCCGTCCAGCCCCGCCCCGACCGGGCATTCGTTAGACATCCGGACTGACGGTTGCTCGGAATCCGAGCGGAATCCGAGCGGAATCCGCTCGGAATTCGCTCGCACGCGCTCGGGCGTGTCGCGCTCGGCGGTCCCGATTCTGTCGTGTGATTTATCGTCTGGAGGGCCGGAGCCGGGGCGATGATCAGACGCCACGGGCTCCGGCCGCACCAGCCTCGGGGAATCATCAGCGGGGACTCCGGCGAGCGCCGGCACACCCTCGGTCCTGGTGGTTCCGTGCTCTGACACCTCGACGTGTCCCACAGGGGCCAGTGGTGCGGCCGCAGCGGGTGTCGTGACGGCGGGGACTCCGGACGTCTCCGGCACACCCTCGGGCCCGTCAGTGACCCACTGTGGCGCTCCTGGTGGCACCTGTGGTTCCAGCGGCGCGGTCGGGCCGGTGTTGTCGGGTGTGTCAGGCTGCCCTGCGGACGCATCGGCGGGGTCACTCCCGCACTGGCTGTGCGGGCGACCGTCTTCGGGCCCGATGCCGGGGCCACTGCTCACACCCGAGTCCCGTCCGGCCGTGTCCCCGATGGGGTGCGCCGTGGTCTCGGTGTCCTTACTCCCAGCGGTCGCCTGATCGGGGCGGCTGCCGAGTCTCTTGCCTCGGTCCATCGACAGTCCGTGCCGCTCGAGGATCTTGGCCGTGTAGGGGCCGTAGAGCGGCTGGGCTGGTGGATCGAGAAGTCTCTTCTCGCGCTCGTCGCGGGGTGCGTCCTTCCAGCGGGCGTTGCAGCCTCGGCAGGCGACGACGCCGTCAGCGGGGGAGCGCAGTTTCTCGCCGGGGGTGAGGTGGTCGAGCTCCCACCCTCGGGCAGTCATGTTGTCGTTGGGCTGGACGGACTTGCCGCAGTACCGGCAGGCGTCGCCGTCGCGCTGGCGGATCTGCGCCTGGATGGAGCTGCGTCGGTCCTGGTCCCTGTTGCGGTCCCATTCGACCTCGTCCTTGAGGCGCATGTGGAACAGCTCTTGGTCCTCGTAGATCTTCAGCGCGTTGGTCTGGTTGCCGTGGCTGTCGTGGACGACGGTCCAGGACATGTATCCGGCGGCGACGGCGGCGCTGATCAGCTCGGTGCCGCGAGGGCCCGCGATCTGCATAGCGACGCCGAAGTGAACGATGTAGTCGGTGAGGTGTCCCGATGCCGCGGCTGCGCAGCGGGCGGTGAACCCGAAGAGCTCGTTGACCAGCCGAGGGTCGGCGAAGTCCACCGAGGCGGATTCGAGGACCATCGGGTGGAACGGGCTCTTGTCAGACACTTTCAGCCACGGCATCGGGGGAGGATCTCCTGGTGAGTTCGGAGTGGAGTCGGAGTCAGTCGCGGGGCCTGCGAGCGCCCCAGGCGACCATTCCGGCGCCGAGGAGGGCGCAGGAGGCCGCGAGGAGGCCGAACCGGTCATGCCCGAAGGCCCACACGGTGCCGGCTACCAGTGCGCATAGGATCAGCAGTACTCCGCTGCCAGCGGTCATGTTCGGCTGGTCTCGCTGGTCGCTCATGCGTCCGGGTCCTCGTTCTCGCCACGGAAGCGGGCCGCGATGTCCTGCTCGGTCCAGCCGAGACGACGGAGGATGTCCTCCCCGGTCCGCTGGCGCTGGTCTGGCCCCATGGGGATCTTCGCGAGCGCTTCGAGCATGTTCGCGGTGCGCTACTCGAAGACGCCCGCCATCCGCGCCTGGTGAGCCGCCTGCTGAACCGGGAGCTCCTGCCCCGGCCTCATGGCGTAGTCGTTTCCTGGAAGTCCGTTCATGCTGCTTCTCCGTTCTTCTGGTTCTCGTCGCGGCCGCGAGTGATTGCGAGCGCCATCATGGGGAGCCTGTTCTGCCAGCCGGCGCGGTGGTCCTTGAGCTCTCGGGCGAGGTCGGAGTCCTCTTCGACCCGGACCTGCATCAGCGCGCCCAGGAAGGACTCAGAGCAGCTGATGAGCATCATCTGGGGCCTGGTGGTGGTCTCCAGGGCCAGGGCGTCCTTGTAGGCCGCGCTGGCCGCTGAGAACAGCTTCAGCAGCTTCCCGGAGGCCACGATCTGCTCCGGCACCCTCGGACGGCCAGTCATCGCGTCGTTGAACAGCCTGGGGAGGTTCGGGAAGTTCTCACTGGTGGCCGTGTTCGGGATGGTCCAGGCCTTGTCCGGGAACAGGCCGGAGACATCGAGGACGCTGATCTTGGCGATGTCGACCTGGATGGAGAGCTGGTCGTCCAGCTCGTTCTCCGGCTGCTTCTTCGGCCGGAACACCTGCAGCAGCTCCTTCGCCGCCGAGACGGTCAGGTCGAAGGAGTCCTCGTCGGGGTCGCCGGTGAGGTCCTGGTGATCCCAGACGCTGGCGATCGCCATGCCGGCGGTGGTCCCGTTCGAGGCCTGCACGTAGACGTGATCCGCCGTGGCCGCGAAGTGCACCACCGCCAGCCCTGTGGAGGTGTCGTCATGAGCGTGAGGGATCACCGCCTGCAAGGCGCGGCGGAAGTCCGCTGTGTTCACGTGGACGATCATGGCGACACCACCATGGCGCGTCGGACCGTGACCTCGTCTGGGCGAGCTCCTCGATTCCCGTGAGGCCAGCACTCACCGTCCATGCGGAACCAGTGAGCGCCGCCGAACCGTGCTGGCACTGCGGGGATCAGCTCGTAGCCGCAGAATCTCGTCGTAACGCCCACGTCGTCGCACTGTGGATTCCACAGCTCCGACTCAGTGTCCGGCTCAGGGTCCGGCGCGGGTACACCTGGGACGGTGGTGGCCCCCTCCCGTGCAAAGTACTGGGCCAGCGACCGCACCTGGTGCGCACGCAGACCGACCTTCGCGAGGTGCAGCACCTCACGCGTCCAGACCTCGGGGTCCTCGCCCAAGGCGAGCAGCTCGGCCACAAACCGGTCCGGCCAACCCGCCAGAGGCTCCGGTGCATTCGGACCGGACTGGTGGCCAGGATCAGAGTCCACCACCTGCGGGATGCTGCTGAGCGCGAGCGATGCCGCACTGCGTATCAACGTTGCCTGTGCGCGTGCTTCGTCTCGCTCCTTCCGCAGCTGTGCGATCTCCTCCTCCCGGCTGTCGAGAGCGTCCGCCGCGGCCTGCGCGGCAGCCACGATCGACTGGACGGCGTCATGGGGTGAGTTCTTCAGCGTTTCCACGGTCGGGTCAGTCATTGTCAGCGACCCATCCTTTCCGGATTCGCCGCCCACGACAGCTCAATGCTTTCCCTTAGTAGCCGAGCGTTCTCGGCCTTCAGATCCAGCGCATCGGCCAGGACGACGCATTGGATCGGGAAGGCCAGCCTCTCCAGGTAGATCGGTCCCACTGGCCTGTAACGGTCTCCCGTTGGCCCCTCTGGGTCTTCCTCGTTGCGTGGTCGTAGGGCGTACCACTCGCCGTCCTCGCTTTCCCACGACTGCCACCATTGCCCTGTGCTGTCTCGAACGGCGAGGTAATCCGTGTACACGGCCTCGAGAAAGTCGTCAAGATTGTCATGCCGGTCCATCTGTCTCTCCTGTCATTGGACGATCGCCGAGGCGCTCCAGGTCTGCGGCGCTGATGGCGCCGAAGGAGCGCGCCAGGCTGCGAAACCCGTCCTCGAGCGCTCTCATGGCCACCCCGACCTGGGCTGCCACCTGCTCGCCAGCGAGGATGAATCCTGCGAGGTCGTGTCCGTACCGGGCGACCAGGGACTGGACCCGGCGCCGCTTCTGGGCCTCCGAGATCAGCTGCTCGGCTCGGGCCATGTAGAGCTGGGCCATGCGTGGCTGGTTGGTCTCGATGCACCGGCGGGCCCGAGTGATGCAGGTGTCTGGTGTGAGGGTCATGGTGTGGCTCCTGTCAGGGCGTCCTCGACACGGCGGCGGTGAGCCTTCGCCGCGGCAAGGCGGTCTCGGAGGACTTGCTGCGGGCCGTATTGGAAGGCCCGGGCCTCCGGTGAGTCCGGGCCATAGACCCGGCGCAGCCGAGAAGCCTCGTAAGAGGACTCGATCAGCTCCAGAAACGCGTCCGTGTGGGCCTCGTTCGCGGCCTTCCACTCGGGGGTCTGCCAGAAGTTCACCGGTCCACCTCCAGGGCCAGGTCGTCGATGAGGCGGAAGACCCGGGTATGGGCCCTGCGCCACCGGTCCTGAGCCGCGTCAAGCTGCTCGAGCAGATTCGGACCCGGCGTCCGCCCCTCGGCGGTGCACCAGCTGACATCTGACTCCAAGACACGGAGCTCAGCAGAGGCACTGGCGAACTCGGCCACCTGCTCCTTCAGAGCCTGGACGGGGTCCTTCCTGGTGGTCATCGGTCTACCTCCACGGTCAGGTCGGTGCCGCCGACAGTCGTCAGGTGATCGGGGCTGGCGTGCTCCCACCGGGTGATGGCCTCGGCCTCGGCGTCATCCCAGACGTGGCCGAATCCGTTACGGAGGGTCCGCAGCCAGGCCGCCCGGTCCGCGCCGTCGTAGCGGTCGCGTTCGAAGCCCTCCGGCTTGCGCAGCCGCTTCTCGTGCTCCCAGTTCTCCGCAGTGACCGCGAGACGCACGATCTGGCCCCAGTGCCAGTCGGAGATCTTCTCCTTGACCTGGTCCAGCCAGGCCCCGTGGTCCGGGTGGTACTCATCCGTGTTCTCGGGGAGGGCGACACCGGTCGCCTCGGCCAGGAAGGCCTTGTCCGGGTGGCGGCGGATCGTGAACCACACCAGATCCAGCAGCATCTGCCGGTCCGCCTCGACGTGCATCTTCGTGTTCGGCCGCCGGCAGGCATCCAAGAGCTCAGCACGGCGGGTCTCGGCCGAAATCTGCAGTTCCCGCTTGAGCTCCTGCAGCCGGCGCTTCTGCTCCTTCTCCTCCTCGGAGAGCGCGGCCGCGGGCTTCTTCTTCGGCTCCCACCAGGTGACCTCCTCACCCAGGATCCGAAACACATGGCCCAGAGCCGCATGCTGGGATTCGCTCAGGGCATCCCGGACCTCGGAGAACTTGACCGACCAGGCGACATCGGTCGGGGCCTCTTCGGCGCCGAGGCTCTGCAGCAGGTCCCGGGTCTCCTGCTCGGCGATGTCCTGCTGCGCCCGGCGGATCGTGTAGTCCACGTTCCGGGGTCCGAACGGGGTCCCGTCGAACTTCTCGAGCACCCTCTCCAGGACCTGGGTGTCGCCGGCCTCCTCAAGTTCCTGGATCTTCGCGGCGTCCTCGAGGCTGAGATGCCCATAGGCGTAGGCGTGCTGGACCTGCTCGGGCTGCTGCGTGATCTTCGCCTTGGTGCGGATCGTCTTGCGGGGCTGCCGGAACTTCTTCGCGATCGTGGACTCCGAGAGCCCGAGATCCAGCATCCGCTGGAACCCATGAGCCTCCTCCGCCACGGTCAGCGGCTTGTGATTCCGGCCGGTGGTCAGCATGACCTCCACATCGGCCAGAGCGCCCCTGTCCGGGGCTGAGCGCACGATGCAGGGGATCGTGGTCTTCCCTGCCCGCAGGGACGCCAGACGGCGCCTGTGGCCCTCCTGGACGATGAAGACACCGTCCTGGTCGGGGGAGGGGTAGACGATGATCGGGGAGATGACCCCGAAGCTGCCGATCTCAGCGGCGAGCCGTTCCAGCGACTCGTCCTCCTCGACGTCGGCGCGGATGTTGTCCTCATTCGGGTGGATGAGCTCCAGCGGGAGCTCCTCAACAGTGACAGGCATGATGGTGTTCCTCTGGTGTGATCTGGTGGCCGGGCGATCAGGCCCTGGCGGTGTCGATGTCTGAGATGAGCTGCAGCGAGGGGACGATGCTCTCCAGGGCGCTGGGGACCTCCCGGCAGACGGGGCACGGGACCTTGTGAACGATGCCGCCGATCGCCTGCACGGTGAGATCAGTGGTGCACTCTTCGCACAACAGGAACAGCGAATCTGTCGTGTCCACCCGGACCGGGACGTCCGGGCCCCTCACGATCTGGATGTGCTCCAGGTGTCGGATCTTGACTGCGACCCGGGCGGGACGAGTGCAGCGGTCCCGGGAGGCGTCCTTGACGATGGTTGCCTCACACTGGGGTGCCAGCTCGTCGAGCAGGTGCTGGATGCTCTCATCGGTGCTCATCGTGGTCCCCGATGCTCGTCTGCTCGTGCGGCCACGGATAGCCGGGCGGCGGTGTCTGCGATGCGGAGGGCGTGATCCCAGCTGCCTGCTCGGATCGTGCGCGCTGGACCGCCCGGGCGAAAGAACTCAGCGGGGAGCTGGACTGTCCAGGGCGGCTCGGGCTGGACGTAGTTCCACCGTCCTGCCTGGTCCGCGACCGGGACCCGGCGCGATCGTCGGACCCGGACGACGGGGCCTCCTCGACCGGCTTCACCGTGCACACCCGGGGTGTGCTTCTCCCGACAGCTCGATTCCTGAGCCATTCATGAGCCTCCTGTGGTGAGCGGTGCCAACGCACCTCCATCTCGTCCTCCGACGTGCGCTGGTACAGCGACGCGTGAGTGATCGGAAGAACCGTCTTCCGGGACCGCACCGACCCATCCGGGACGGTGACCTGAACGATGTGCGGGCCACTCATAGCGGCACCCCCACCAGCTCACCGAGACCAGCCCGACGCCTGGCCGCCGCGATACGGCGGTGCCGGCCCTCCATGAACCTCTCCAAGGCCCGGAGGTTGTAGGCGTCGCGCTGCGCGACCTGCGCCCGGCGGTCCTCCTCGTCGGCAGGGACCACCCCGGCCTCGAGGTTCTCCACCGCCTCGCGGATCTTGTCGAAGGTCCGCCACTGCATCAGCGGAGCATCCTCCGGGCCCATGAACCGCTGGACCGTCGCGTAGGGGACCAGCGTGTTCTGCGAGAACAGGTACAGCGTCCACCCGCGCTTCTCCATCTGCGCTCGGAGGCGGCCCCGCAGCTCATTGATCGACCTGGGGTTCACCTCGGCACGTCGAGCGTCACGGTGTCGCCTGGCCAGGGCGGCGGCCTCACGGCATGGCTCACACAGGTCCTCTCCAGCACGGCGGTGCCGCTTCGCGCCGGCCTCCGTCCCACAAGGCTTCACCCAGCTCATCGGTCCGAACCCTTCCTGGGCTGCACCGGCTCTGGGATGAACTGGCGGGAGTCCATCGCCAGCTGCCGCTTCAACTCGGCCGCTCGGGCGGCCTCGTCAGGGTCGTTGCGACGCACGTGCTCGATGACATCGGTGACGACATCCGAGAGGGCACGCACCACGACCGGCGCGCAGTGGTAGAGCAGATGCCTCTTCGCAGACGACATCAGCACCTGCCGGGTGGTTGTGGTCTCCTCGGGGACGTTCTCGGTGAGGGTCCTCATCGCGAGACCACCTCCCGGGCAACAGCGCCGGCCATGGAACAGTTCTCCAGGTAGAGCAGGCGCAGCAGACGGGCCAGGTAGGCGTCCTCTCGGCTCCACCCATCCATCGGGTCCGGCTCCCCATCGGCGAGCATCTGCTGGACCACCTGCGCGTCAGCGGCGCAGGTGCGGCAGAACTGAGCGATGTGTAGCTCGGGGAGCTCCCCGGCCGGCTCCCGGCCGAGCAGATTCACCAATGCCCCGGTGTTCCAGGGGGTCGGCTCACCCGGCTCCGGGATCACCAGGGCGAGGCCACAGGCCCGGCACGTGTGGCCGTCACGGTCACGAACGACCTCGAGGATGCTGCGCCGGGGTGCCGGAGGCACATCGAGGGGGAGAGGCTCGTCGATGAAGTCCAAGATCCTCACCGGCCTGTCACTGGGTGCTGATACGGTGGTCATACGTTGTTCCTTTCAAGGGACCCGGCCTCATCGAGTGGCAGCTCGATGGGGCCTTCTTCTTTCTGCAGCGCCCCGAGCTCCTCGAGGAGCTCCTGCGAGCGCATCTCGTCCCACTCATCCGCAAGGAGGAGAGCGACGTAGATCAGGAATCCGACGGCGCAGCTGATAGTGATCACGCCGGCGATCAGGGGGAGAGTCATGCGGCGCCCCGTCCGTCTCGTTCCTGGGAGAGCGGCGCGGAGAGGACTCTCTCCTCGCGCTTGCGCTGGTACTCACGCAGGTCGGCCATGTCGATCAGGTGATATGTGCGGCCACCGATGTCGACGGGATCGGCGGGTAGTTCTCCGCGCTGGATCGCTCGAGTGATGGTGGTCCGTGCCTGCCCTGTGAGCCGAGCTGCGACTGCGGGTGTCACTTTCTCGTTGTGTGGCATATGCACACTATGCCCCGTCGGGCGAATTGGTGCAAGTGCACACTAGGGGTCGGCGTGTCCATCACTTGTCACATGATCGACGACGCTCCATCTGTTGCATCTGCGTCACTCTGTGCACTACATTGCACATGTATGCCGCGCACGCGAGTCGTGCAGGACGATGCAGGTTCAAAGCAAAGGGGAGGTTGTCATGAGCATGCAGATCCCGGAGGGCTTCGTCCCTCAGTTCACGAAGGGGGATCGGCTGCGCAAGGCTCGGGAGCTCACCGGGCTGAGTGCGACTGAGTTCGGCAAGGACATCGGAGTATCCCGGAACTCGATCAGCCGGGCCGAGAATGGCGACACGGAGCCTCGTCGAATGCTGATGCTCGCGTGGGCGATGCGCAGCGGTGTCAGCCTGAAGTGGCTGGAAACAGGAGAAGCCCCGTCTCCTGATGGAGACGGGGCTTCCGGTGAGAGCGGAGGCGACGACCTGCACTCGTCAGAGTGGGCCCCCCGGGACTCGAACCCGGAACCTGCAGATTAAGAGTCTGATGCTCTGCCAGTTGAGCTAGAGGCCCTCGGCTGCAGGTCGTCGCTTCCGCGATCCGTTGCTCAGTCATCTGCGCAACGACATGAAACTCTAGCACCGGCTTCGTGGCCCTGCCAACTCGAGGGGTCCTCTCCGCCTGTGATCCTCATCGCACCAGCTCAGCACCGTGCCGACGGAACCGTGAGACACCCGTCGGCACGGTGCTGAGGACCCGACGGTCAGGCGTGCTGGGCCCGCATGTCCCCGAGGTCCAGGCTCCCGGAGTGACGGCGCAGCAGCCAGACGGCGGCCGCCGCCACGAGCCCGAAGACCAGGTGCCCGACGAGGCTCTGCAGGGTCATGGCGTTGATCATGAACACCGGCATGCCGAGCATGGCGGGCATGATCAGCAGGGCACCGACGACCCACAGCACGACGCCGTAGCCGGCACCGAGCAGCAGCAGCGGTGCAGGCCGAGCGCTGGTGATCACGACGCCGAACACGACGCCGAACAGCAGCGAGATGCCCATGTGCACCAGGCCTCCGACGGCGGCGCTCTCGACACCGACCAGAGCGCCGACCATGGGCAACATCCCCATCGCCGCCATCATCATGCCGAAGACGACGCCGCCCGCCAGTCCTCCCAGGCCGCCATGGACAGCACGGCGTGTCAGCGTTCCCGCCGCTCCGGCGGCGTGGGCTCCCTGAGTGGAAGTCATGTCCCTCTCCTCTCCACATGCCGCAGGTGCGGCACCGGGGCGTTTCCCCGGTGGTTCCATTCCACGACGCCGAACGCGAGGTACTGACCCGAATGTCAGCCTGATGACATAATCGATGCCATGGCGCCCTCACGATTCCTCACCCTTCCCTGGCAGCAGGTGACGGCCGAGACGGCGGGCCCCGACGCCGAGATGGCCGCTCTGCGGCAGGCCGCCTGGGTGGCGCGCTGCGTGGGCCGCGGTGCATCGGCGCCCCTGAGCGCCACCGATGTCTCCGCCATCGCGACCTACCTGACCACTCGCCAGTTCGAGCCGGGGCAGAAGCTCTTCGCCGACGGGATGGCCCCCGGAGCCGAGCCCGAGTCGGCGGGAGTGTGGATCATCCGCAGCGGGCGGGTCGAGCTCATCGCGGGGGCGGGGGAGCGTCGCTCCGTGGTCCACGTGCTCCATCCGGGGGACGTCGACGGCGACGTGCAGCTGCTCCTGGACATGCCGTTCCCGTACACGGGCCGAGCACTGGAGGAGGTCACCGCGCTGCACTTGGAGGCCGACGGCTTCGAGCGCCTCCTGGGGCACCATCCGGCGATCGCCCGCCGATGGCTCTCCTCGATCGCCGAGCGCCTGGCGATGAGCCAGAACCGCATCATCGGCCTGCTGGGTCGGTCATTGACCGCCCAGATCTCCCAGGTGCTGCTGGATGAGGCAGTGCAGGGGGAGGTGCTGCTGCCTCAGCGCACCGTGGCCGCGATGATCGGCGTCCAGCGGCCCTCGCTGAACAAGGTGCTCAAGGACCTGGAGCGGCGCGGCGTGATCGGTGTCGGCTACGGGGTCATCACGCTGCGCGATGCAGAGGCGCTCGCTGAGCTGGCCCGGTGATGTTGTGAGGCAGCGCCTCAGCGCAGGCCGAACAGGCGCTGCCTGTTGACCCGCCGGGTCTCGCCCCGGATGGTGAACAGCGAGATGATGGTGCCGATGTAGAAGAATCCCAGGGTCAGCAGGAAGAGGATCCCTTTGAGGATCTTCCCCAGGTAGAAGTACTGCAGCCCTGCCACGAAGAAGAAGCCCAGGATGGTGAGCACCAGGGCGATCCCGGGATCCTTCTGCGGGCCGTCGAACGCACGAGAAGCCATAGCGCCATCCTACGCCTGGCTCAGGCCCACCTCTCCTCCTGGCCCTGGCTGACCCTGTCGTACCTGTGTAGGACCGTTCCCTGGAGCCTCCTACGGCCTTGCGAGGCGCCGCAGCGGTTCCGCCGGGAACGGAGGTGCCTGACACTGGTGATCGGAACGGCCGTCGGAGACAGGAGGTTCCCGATGTCGACAGGCTCGTCAGCACAGCGCAGGCGCGTCACGGTGGCAGGGAGACGACTCAGCCTGTCCAATCTGGACAAGGAGATGTATCCGGCCACCGGTATGACCAAGGCCGACGTGCAGGAGTACCTGCGGGCTGTCGCTCCGGTGATGGTGCCGCACCTTCGTGGCCGCC
Source organism: Nesterenkonia sp. CL21 (assembly GCF_031705515.1). Lineage (NCBI taxonomy): Bacteria > Bacillati > Actinomycetota > Actinomycetes > Micrococcales > Micrococcaceae > Nesterenkonia > Nesterenkonia sp. CL21. Next base: position 155,007 of record NZ_JAUTWR010000003.1, on the reverse strand, counting down.
CGGTCACCCGCAAGAGGTGGCCCGACGGTGTCGGCACGGCGGAGAGCCCGATGAAGCCCTTCTTCCGCAAAGCCCTCGAAGACTCCGCCCCGGACTGGGTGCCGCGGATCGATCAGCAGCACCAGGATCACACCACCACCTACCCTCTGGTGGACGATGAGGCGGTGCTGGCATGGTTCGGTCAGGTGGCGGCCCTCGAGCTGCACGTCCCCCAGTGGCGTGTCGACGACGCCGGCGACCCGCAGCCACCGGACCGCATGGTCCTCGACCTCGACCCCGGAGACGGCTCGGACCTGCGTGACTGTGCCCAGGTGGCCCGCTGGTGCGCCGAGCTGCTGGACGGCATCGCGCTGACCGGCATCCCGGTGACCTCCGGCTCGGCGGGGATCCACCTGTATGCGGCGCTTGACGGCTCACGCACTTCTCCCGAGGTGTCCGCTGTGGCCCAGGAGCTCGCGCAGGCGCTTGAGAAGGAGCATCCTGACCAGGTGGTCAGTCGGATGGACCGGTCCGCCCGACGGGGCAAGGTGTTCATCGACTGGAGCCAGAACAGCCGAAGCAAGACCACCGTGGCCCCCTACTCCCTGCGAGGACGTCCGCGTCCGACCGTCGCGGCGCCTCGTACCTGGGAGGAGCTGGAGGATCCTGATCTGCGGCAGCTCGAATGCGATGAGGTCCTGCGGCGCGTGGCAGACGGGCTGGACCCGCTGCAGGACCTGAGCGACAGCGACGCCGTGGCCTAGAGCTCTCCCGGCCAGACGTCCGCCTCCCTGAGTCGGGCCGTGTGGAGGGGTCTGCGGGGTGACAAGTCGCCCGATGACGTCCGCTGGGAGTGATCGAGCTTTCTCGGTGACCGTCACCAGCCGGAAGGCTGACCTGCACTGATCGTGAGCCGGCGTGGCGCACGGGAGCCCTGCGAGGGATCGAGGGCGTGAATTACCTCATGATTGTGTGCCCTAAAGGTCTGTGGCTGTGCTTCAATGGATGAGGATCTGTTGCGGAGCGGGCGTCCGGCTCCTCCGACCCATCCGAGGGAGTCGCTATGGCCGGTGAGAGGGCAGGCACTGCGCGCGATGTGGCGCGTCTGGTCGACGGGGTGGCGCTGCGCCGTCGTTGCGCGACGTCGACGGCCCAGCGGCTGTTGGCGGGCGCCGGTCGGCTGAGTCTCGTGGCATATCGGGAGGAGCCACAGCGGGAGCTGGCGGTCCTCGCCCACGGGATGACCGACGTCGGCGCCTGGCTCGTCGTCCTGGGATCAGAGGGCACGCCGACCGCTGCCGAAGGAGATGAGGCCGACGTCCGGCTGTAGATCGACCAGTTCGGTGCGCAGGCGCATGTCCGGGTGCAGGTCGCGAGTCTCCATGGGCTGGGTCGCGTGCACATGCTCAGTCCCGATGCCGCCCACCATGCGCTCACCGAGCACGCCCTGTCAGACGAGCTGGTCGCAGCCGCCGCGGCGCCATTCGCGCGGGTGGCCATGGTGCAGAGCGACAGCGTTCTGGTCCACGCCCGCGAGGACGTGGAGAAGCTTCCGTGGGACCAGGTGGCGCAGCCAGGGGCATGGCCGCTGGGCATCGAAGAATGGAGCGCGCTGGACACCGCCGCTGCACTCGCCCCCGAGGTCGTGGCGCGGCTGATGGAAGAACTCGCGCACGGTGTGCGGCGCGGCATCCTCGGGCGGACCCTGCCGGCTCCGCGGGAGCTCGACGGGTCAGTGGAGCAGATGCTGCTCGACGTCGACGCCGAGGGGTGCACGTGGCTCGTGCGCGAGGGCGATCAGGTGCGGGCCGTCTTGATCGCGTTCGACCAGCCGGTCACGGATGCGGCCGGATTCGAGGCCGCGCTGCGGGCCTGGCGCGTGCAGGTGGCCTGAGGCCCCGAGTCCTCGGGCGCCCCGTCAGCTCACTCCTGTGAGTAGGTGAGACAGTTCGCGGTGTCACCACCGACAGTGACGGCCTCGGCGGAGCACATCAGGTCGGTGTTGTGGACGCACTCCAAGCGCTGGCACGCCCCCACGTGTCCTTCAGCGGTCGGCAGACCGCCGCGGACATCCAGGGCGATGAAGGTCCCACAGCTGGGGGAGCCGGCGGAACCGGTGATGGTGACGGCATCAGCGCGGCAGGCGCCGTCGTTGAAGGCGCACGACGTGGCGGCGCAGGACGTGACGGTGGCGAGACTGGTCATGACAGGACTCCTCAGTGCTCTGCCCGCTCGGCGGTTCCTGAGCGGATGCCGCCAGAGTATGCCTCGATGACAGGGCCCACAAGACCAGCGCGCCTCACCGGATTCCACGAGATCTCGGGGCCGGAACCGGCACCGACCGAGGCAGGCGCGCCTGGCAGGATGACAGCACACCAGTGTGATCGAACCAGGTCTGACCTGGAGTGACGCAATCGTCAGGCATGGTCGTCGGGCGGGACCATCGACCGCTCAGGAGAAGCCGGCCTTGCGGATGCGCCCGTGCGCGCCGTCGAGACCCACAGGAGGTGACGGAGTTCCCTGCCGGGAGGAGGGGCGGCCCGCTGCAGGGAGCGGACTCCAGCCGGTCCGGTGCGCCGAGACACTCGGACGTTCCGGGGAGGCTCGGAGGCACATCACTGCTGGTCACTGACCTCGGAAGACGCCTGTGACAGTGCTCACGGGTGCGTCAGAGTTGACGCACATCACAAGTCGACGCAATATGGTGTGCCTCAGCGCCCGCCGGCCGACCCGCCGTCGGGTGTCTTGTCTTGTGCACAACAATCCGAGGGGACACCCACCCGATGAGCACCACCACTCAGGAGCCGGAACCCGGCTCAAGCGCGTCAGGACCCGAGGGCGAGGACGCCCCGCGCGGACCCATCACCGGTTCGGGGAAGCGACACGGCCTCTTCCAGCGCTTCCTCGACATCGTCGAGCTCCTCGGCAACAAGCTGCCGCACCCGGCCACGCTGTTCGCTCTGCTCGCGGCCTTCGTCGTCGTGCTGTCCTGGGCTCTCTCGCAGGCCGGGATCAGCGTCATCGACCCCCTGGAGGGCGAGGAGATCGAGGTCTTCAACCTGCTCTCCGCGGAGGGCATCGAATGGATGTTCACCTCAGCGGTGGACAACTTCATCAACTTCGCGCCGCTGGGTGTGGTCCTGGCGACCATGATCGGCATCGGCATGGCCGAGCAGAGCGGGCTGATCGGCACGGCGCTGAAGACGTTCATCCTGTCCATCCCGCGGTTCCTGGTGACCTTCGGCATCGTCTTCGCAGGCATCATGTCCTCGGTCGCCTCCGACGCCGGCTACGTGGTGCTGCCCCCGCTGGCGGCCATCCTGTTCATCGCCGTGGGGCGCCACCCTCTGGCCGGCATCGCCGCCGCCTTCGCAGGCGTCTCGGCAGGGTTCAGCGCGAATCTGCTGCTCTCGGCCACCGACGTCATGCTCGGTGAGCTCACGATCGAGGCCGCCGCGACCGTGGACCCGGCCTATGCCGAGCAGATGAATCTCGCCATGAACTACTGGTTCATCATCGCCTCCACCGCGCTGCTGGCCGTCGTCGGCACCCTGGTGAGCCAGTTCGTGGTCGAGCCGCGCCTCGGCTCCTGGCACGGCGAAGGCGTCCTGGCGGATCAGGACCGCTCGGCCCTGAAGATCACCGCCGTGGAGAAGAAGGGCATGATCGCCGCCGGGATCTCGCTGGTGATCACCGTGGGTCTGCTCCTGCTGCTCATCGTCCCGGAGAACGGTGTGTTGCGCGGCGAGGACGGCGCGGTCGTCCAATCGCCGTTCATGAGCTCCCTGGTGGTGGTCATCATCATCGCGTTCTTCGTGCCAGGGCTCGTCTACGGAATCGTCACGAAGGTGGTCCGCAATGACACGGACGTGATCAACCATGTCTCCAAGACGCTGGCCGGGATGGCCATGTTCCTGGTCCTGGCCTTCACCGCTGGCCAGTTCATCGCCTACTTCAACCAGTCGAACATCGGCCTGCTGGTCTCGGTCGGCGGAGCCGACCTCCTGGAGTCCATCAATCTCACCGGGCTGCCGCTGATCCTGCTGTTCATGGGCTTCGTGGCCGTGGTGAACCTGCTGGTCGGGTCGGCCTCGGCGAAATGGGCCATGCTCGCCCCGGTCATGGTGCCGATCCTGATGCATCTGGGCATCTCTCCGGAGTTCACCCAGGCGGCCTACCGGGTTTCGGACTCCGCCACGAACATCCTCAGCCCGCTGATGACCTACTTCGCGATCGTCATCGCAGTGGCGCAGAAGTATGACAAGCGCATCGGCATCGGCTCCCTGATCTCCGTGATGCTGCCGTACTCGCTGGCCTTCATGGCGGCCTGGACGCTGATGACCACGGGTTGGATGTGGCTGGACCTGCCGCTGGGGCCGAATGCGCCGATCCACTACGAGCCCTGAGTGACGACGCTCCACGGACCGAAGATCGATCTGGTCCGCTCGTGATGCTGGTGGCGACACGGCGAGGGCGAGCGGCGTCTCTGCTGTGAGATCGCAGGTGCCGGGCGGCTCGTGAAGTGTGCTTCTTCCGTTCCGGCACTTGTGGTGTCGCGTCCACGTCTCAGGGCCTGATCAGTTCGGCGGTGGCACAGTCGACGGCCTGACGAAGGGAGTCATCGGTGATCCCGAGGGCCCATTGGGCGACGTCGGTGATGAATCGGTGGTAGGTCACATGGTCGAAGGGTGTCGGTGAGTTCACGTACGCCCCGGCGCCGTCGACGGCGACGAATATGCGGACGCAGGCGGCGAATGGATCCTGCGCAGGGAAAGCCCCCTCGGCGATGCCGTCCCGGATCAGCCCCATCAGACGCTCTCTGTCCTGCTCCTCCTGGGCCACGAGTGCCTCTCCGAGGCGCGGGTGATGCCGAGAGAGATGGCGGGCGTTGAGCCACAGTCGGGCCAGATCGTCGGCGTGGCCACCTTCCAGCCGGGCGATCATTCGGGCCAGCCGTGTCAGCGGTGCACCTTCTGCGGGGATCAGTCGAGTGCGTTCGTCCGAGAGTGCGCGTTCGCACGCGACCACCAGAAGATCCTCGACAGTGGGGAAGTAATGGCTGATCAGGCCTGGCCTGACGTCGATGCCGGCGGCGACGGCCCGCAGAGTGATCTTCTCGAGGCCCGCTGTGACCGCCAGTCGGGCAGCTTCCGCGATGATCTCGTCCCGACGTTCGCCGGGGGCCTTGCGGGAGTTCGTGGATGTGACCCTTGACACCATGCCTTCCATCTTATTGGATGAGTGACCAACAGAGTGTTGGTCATAAGACCAATAACCGGCGTGACCGGTGCGGATCGTGCACTGGAGCAGGGAGATGTCATGGCACACGACCATCGAGCCCAGGAGATGCCCGGGCATGCTGAAGTCCGGATCTCTCTGCGGGAGGCAGGTGGTGCGGCCGAGGTGAGTCTTGGGGGGAGGCGCGATGGAGGGCATGCCCCGGCGAGACCATCGGTGCAGCTTGAGACACGAGGCATCAGGCTGGTGCCGCAGCACGAGCGCAGAGGACGTCCTCGGGACCTTCTCTTCGTGTGGGCCGCTCCCATGGTCAGCGTGCTCAATTTCACCATCGGTGCGTCACTGATCTTCATGGGGCTCGAGCTGTGGCAGGCGATGATCCTCATCGTGGTGGGCAACCTGCCCTGGATCCTCACCGGAGTCGCCGCTGCCGCGGGTCCTGCGGCCGGTACCGCGAGTTCCGCGATCACCCGTGCTGTCTATGGCATCCGTGGAAACTCCGGCGTGATGGTCGTCTACGGGGGTCTCATCTCTGCGGTGTTCCTCGCGCTGAACTGGCTGGCGTCGACCTACATGGGAGCCGAGATCGTCACCATGGCCGGACTGGCCGACTCAGGAACGGCTCGTGTGGCCGTCACCATCGTCGTCTCCGTGACCACCGTGCTGGTGGCCGTATACGGGCATGGACTCATCACCCGGGCCTATGGCTGGATCACCGGGATCCTGCTGGTGATATTCGTTCTGGTCACGGCGGTGAGCCTGACAGCGGTCGACTGGGGCTTCCGCCAGCCGGAGCCGCTGCAGGGGATCCACCTCTGGGTGGTGCTGAGCATCGGCTTCGCCGTGCTGGCCTCGACCCCGCTGTCCTTCTCGAACAGCCCGGACATGGCGCGATACCTCCCCCAAGAGACTCCGCGATGGCGGATCGCCATCGCCACCGCCGCCGGCGGCGCCCTGCCGTGCATCGTCTTCACGGCCGTCGGAGCGCTGCTGGCCACCGCCATGAGCCCTGTGGCCCTCGAGATCGGGGTGGAGCACGCCCTGCTGGGGCTGCTGCCGGCCTGGTTGGGCGTGCTCTTCGTGCTCGGCGTGGTGCTGAACACGGTGGCGCTGAACGCCATGACCACCTACACCGCATCCATGGTGCTGCAGGCGATCGGACTCCCGATGAGGAGGACCACCGCGGCTGTGGCGGTGGGCCTGGTCGCCACCGGACTGACCCTCGTGCTGGTGTTCTCCACCGGACTGCTCGAAGCGGTGAACCTGCTGCTGCAGCTTCTGATCGTGATTTCGGCCCCGACGATGACACTGTTGTGTTTGGACGCACTGATGCGTCGATACCGCTATGACGGGCCGGGGCTGCTGGACGCGACGGCGAACAGCCCCTACTGGGGTGTGGCCGGCTGCAGCCCCGCCGGACTGACCGCACTCCTGGCAGGGATGGCCTCTGGCACGCTGGCCCTCACCACCGAGCTCGGCACCGGCCCGCTCTCAGCGGCGCTGGGAGGCTTGGACCTCTCTGTGCCGGTCTCAGCGATCGTCGCGGGCGCCGTGTATGCCACCATGACGCGCGGAGGTCGGCGTATGCACAGGTGGTCGGTCGCCCATGAGCGGCGAGGAGGAGCGCGATGACCCAGGGTGGACGTCCTCCCCAGGCAGACCTGTCCGCGCCGGTGAACCGGCTCAGGCCGGCAGTGCCGCTTCGCCCCACCATCGACACCTGGCAGGAACCCCCGCACGTCCGTTGGGCGTTCACCCACCTCTCCGAGGTCCTGCCGTCAGCGCGCATCCATCGCCGGTCGACGGGTTCCCGCGCTGCGGCAGGTGATGAAGCGGGGGAGATGCCCAGGCTGCTGATGCGGGTTCCAGATCTCTCGCATCGGCTCGAAGAGACTCACACGGATGCTCTGCTCGTCGTCCGTCAGGGACAGGTCGCCGCGCAGTGGTACGCCCCCGGCTGCGGGCCGGATGACCAGCATCTGATCATGAGCGTGTCAAAGTCGCTGTGCGGGCTCGTGGCGGGATCGCTGACGATGGACGGTCTGTGGAGTCTTGAGGACCGCGTGATCAGCTACGTACCGGAGCTGGCTGAGGGGGCCTATGCCCGAGCTACCATCGCTGACCTGCTGGATATGACAGTCAGCGTGGACTACGACGAGGACTATCTGAACCCTCGATCCGAGCTGCAACGTCATGACCGCAGCGCTGGCTGGAGAGGGCCCCGGCCGGGCGACCCTGGTGACACGTGGAGCTTTCTGCGCACGCTCACCGGCGCGGGTCCCCAGGGGCGTTTCCAGTACTGCTCGGCGACCACTGATGTGCTGGCCTGGGCGATCGAGCGGGCCACCGGGGCCCGCTACGTAGACCAGCTGGCTGATCGTGTGTGGTCCAGACTTCGCCCGGATCATGATGCCATGGTGACGGTGGATCGATCGGGATTCGCCCATGCCGACGGCGGAGTCTCTTGCACGGCGCGCGACCTCGCCCGGGTAGGAGAGATGGTGCTGGCCGGCGGACGAGCGCCCGGAGGGCGCGTGGTCGCGGCGCAGTGGGCCGAGAGCATCCTGGCTGGCGGAGATCCCCGCCAGATGGTCGACCAGGGCTGGACCTCGGTCTACCCCGGCGGCTCCTATACGCGGCAGTGGTGGTGCACGGGAAACCGGCGCGGCAACGTCACCGGCCTCGGCATCCATGGTCAGCACCTCTGGTTGGATCCGCAGTCGTCCACGGTCATGGTCAAACTGTCCAGCTGGCCTCAGCCAGACGCCGAGCAGGACCAACGGACGCAGGCGCTGTTGATGGAAGACCTGACGCGGGCTCTTGCCGCAGAGTGCGGCGCGGATTCGCCGTGACCGACGGCGGCGCGCTATTGTGTATCGGTCCGTGCCGTCTGTCGGGCGCCGTCTCCTCCGCGCTGCGGGGGGCCGCGCAGTCCGGGTGGCGGGCGATCGGGGTGTAGCTCAGCTTGGCAGAGCGCGCGCTTTGGGAGCGTGAGGCCGCAGGTTCAAATCCTGTCACCCCGACGGCGGCCGAGGCGCAGCGGGAGCATCGAAGCTCGCGGCGCCGCTCGGCCGCGGCCGACGCTGCGGGTTCTGCCAGAGCTCGCATCAGACATGATCAGTCGTCATCTATCAGGAGCCCCCACGTGGTCAAGAGCACCGTTGAAAATCTGAACCCGACTCGAGTCAAGCTCACCGTCGAGGTGACCTCTGAGGAGCTTGAGCCCAAGATCAAGGCCGCATACAAGAGCATCGCGGAGCAGGTTCAGATCCCCGGCTTCCGCAAGGGCAAGGTTCCCGCGCCGATCATCGACCAGCGCGTCGGCCGCGAGTACGTCGTCCAGACCGCCATCAACGACGGCCTCAACGAGTTCTACCAGCAGGGCCTGGCCGAGGCCGAGATCGCTCCGCTGTCCCGCCCCGAGGTGGAGATCGAGGAGATCCCGGACCCCAAGACCAACGAGGGCGTTCTGAAGTTCACCGGTGAGCTGGACGTCAAGCCGGAGGTGGAGCTGCCCGAGTACTCAGGCCTCGAGGTCGAGGTCGAGGCCCGCACCGCTGACGAGGACGCCGTGCAGGAGCAGCTCGACGAGCTGCGCTCGCGCTTCGGCACCCTCAAGGACGTCGAGCGGCCCGCGGCGACCGACGACTTCGTGACCCTCGACCTGGCCGCCAGCATCGACGGCGAAGAGGTCGACAACGCGACCGGCCTGTCCTACCAGGTCGGTGCCGGCACGATGCTGGAGGGTCTCGACGAGGCCCTCGAAGGACTCTCCGCCGGCGAGGACGCGACCTTCGAGACCACCCTGGCCGGAGGTGAGCACTCCGGCGAGGAGGCCTCCGTGAAGGTGACCCTGCAGGCCGTCAAGGAGCGCGAGCTGCCTGAGGCCGACGATGAGTTCGCCCAGATGGCCTCGGAGTTCGACACCATCGAGGAGCTCCGCGCAGACCTGCGGACCAAGGCCGAGGAGAACCTCGTCGTGGAGCAGGGCGTCGAGGCCCGCGACAAGGTCCTGGAGAAGCTCATGGAGCTCGTCGAGGTCCCCGTCCCCGCCTCCGTGGTGGAGGGACAGGTGGAGCAGCACTTCAGCCAGGGCGGCCACGCCGAGGGCGACGACCACGACACCGAGGAGCACCGCGAGGAGATCGAGAAGCAGACCCGCGAGGCATTCCGCAACGAGATCGTGCTGGACCTGATCGCCGACAAGGAGGAGATCGGCGTCGACCAGGGCGAGCTCATCGAGTACATCGTCTCCACGGCCTCCCAGTACGGCATGGAGCCCAACCAGTTCGCGCAGATGCTGGACCAGGCCGGCCAGGTGCCGATGATCATGGGCGAGGTCCGCCGCCGCAAGGCGCTGGCCAAGGTCCTCGAGCTCGCCGTCGTGAAGGACTCCGAGGGCAACGACGTCGACCTGTCCGACTTCGTGACCCCGCAGGGTGACGACGAGGAGGAGGGCGCCGCCGAGGAGGTCGCCGAGGTCGCTGAGACCGAGACGGCCGCCGACGAGCAGCACGCCGACTCGGCGGACGAGGAGTCCGACGAGCAGAAGTGAGCAGCCGCCGGACCGGAGTGAGTCCGTGTCCGTGACGCGCTGAACCGGTGCTGACCCAGCACTGAGCCCGACGACGGCGGGCCGCTGAGCCGAGAGGCCCGGCGGCCCGCCGTCGTCGTGAGCAGGGGGTGCGTCGGAGTACGGAGCTCCGCACCCTGCGCCAACAGCGAACGACGCCGCGGCACGCCTCGGCCCGGGGCGGTCACCAGGTAATGTCGGGGACAGCACGGACGGTCCTGCGCGGCGCGCGACGATCTCGCGGCGCCGCTCGACCGTCCTGACGTGAGAGAACACTGGAGTGGAGGAACGTCCATGTCTGAGAGCCTGCCCAGCATGTCGACCGTGGACCCGGCGTCCCGCGACGACTACATCTACAACCGTCTGCTCAAGGAGCGGATCATCTGGCTGGGGTCGGAGGTCCGTGACGAGAACGCCAACGCCATCTGCTCCCAGATGCTGCTGCTCTCGGCCGAGGACCCCGAGCGGGACATCTACCTCTACATCAACTCGCCGGGCGGCTCGGTGACCGCCGGGATGGCCATCTACGACACGATGCAGTTCATCCCCAACGACGTCGTCACCGTCGCCACCGGCCTGGCCGCCTCGATGGGGCAGTTCCTGCTCTCCTCGGGCACTCCCGGCAAGCGGTTCGCCACTCCGCACGCGCGCATCCTGATGCACCAGCCCTCCGGCGGCATCGGTGGCACCGAGTCCGACGTGCGGATCCAGGCGGAGCTGATCAAGCACATGAAGCAGGTCATGGCCGAGCTCACCGCTGAGCAGACCGGCCAGTCGGTGGAGACCATCCTCAACGACAACGCCCGTGACAAGTGGTTCACCGCGGAGGAGGGGCTGGAGTACGGCTTCTTCGACAAGATCGCCCAGCGCTCCTCGACCGTCTCCGGCGGCGGCGGAGTCTGAGACCTCCCGGACGACACAGGCCACGACGAGACCGGCCACCAGGACACTTCAGGAGAATTTCGATGAACCACGACGTCACCCAGATCCCGCAGGCGATGCCGCACATGCCCGCCCCGGAGTCCCGTTACATCCTTCCGCAGTTCGAGGAGCGCACCCCCTACGGCTTCAAGCGTCAGGACCCCTACGCGAAGCTGTTCGAGGACCGGATCGTCTTCCTCGGCAGCCAGGTGGACGACGCTTCGGCCGATGACATCATGGCCCAGCTGCTGGTGCTGGAGTCCATGGACTCCGAGCGGGACATCACCCTCTACATCAACTCGCCCGGCGGCTCCTTCACTGCGATGACCGCCATCTACGACACGATGCAGTTCATCCGTCCGCACGTGCAGACCGTCTGCCTGGGGCAGGCGGCCTCCGCGGCGGCGGTGCTGCTGGCAGCAGGCACCCCGGGCAAGCGCCTGGCGCTGCCCAACGCCCGCGTGCTGATCCACCAGCCCTCCATGGGCGGCCAGCGGGGTACGGCCACCGACCTGGCCATCCAGGCCGACGAGGTCCGTCGCATCCGCACCTGGATGGAAGAGGTGCTGGCCCAGCACACCGATAAGTCCGCTGAGCAGGTCAGCGAGGACATCGACCGGGACAAGTTCCTCTCCGCGGACGCGGCGAAGGACTACGGCCTGGTGGACGAGGTCCTCACCTCCCGCAAGCTGCCCGTCTGAGCGTTGCGTGTGTGTGCCGGGTCCTCCGCCTCTCGGCGGAGGACCCGGCACACACACGGCGAGTCATGGTCGCCAAGGATGTCACCGCGGTGACGTAGTCTTGATCCGTACCGCCTTGGGAGGGCGGTCACCGTTCCGACGGCACAGGCCCCGGGACGACCGGACCCGATGATCTGAGGGGATTGCGAGGCATGGCACGAATCGGAGAGAGCGCCGATCTGCTCAAGTGCTCCTTCTGCGGGAAGAGTCAGAAGCAGGTGCGGTACAAGCTCATCGCAGGCCCCGGAGTGTACATCTGCGACGAGTGCATCGAGCTCTGCAACGAGATCATCGAGGAGTACCTCAACGAGGTTCAGGAGCCTGATGACTTCGAGCTCCCCACTCCCCGGGAGATCCACGACTTCCTCGACGAGTATGTCATCGGTCAGGACAAGGCCAAGCGGCTCCTGGCGGTGGCGGTGCACAACCATTACAAGCGCATTCAGGCGCTCGGCACGGCGAAGAAGACCGCCTCGCTCGAGAAGGGGCCCCTCGACGACGTCGAGATCGGGAAGTCCAACATCCTGCTGGTCGGGCCCACCGGATCGGGCAAGACCTACCTCGCACAGTCGCTGGCCCGGAAGCTGCAGGTGCCGTTCGTCGTCGCCGACGCCACCTCGCTGACCGAGGCCGGCTACGTGGGCGAGGACGTGGAGAACATCCTGCTCAAGCTGATCCAGGCCGCCGACGGGGACATCAAGAAGGCCGAGCAGGGCATCATCTACATCGACGAGATCGACAAGATCTCGCGGAAGTCTGAGAACCCCTCGATCACCCGCGACGTCTCCGGAGAAGGTGTCCAGCAGGCGCTGCTGAAGATCCTCGAGGGCACAGTGGCCTCCGTCCCCCCGCAGGGCGGGAGGAAGCACCCGCAGCAGGAGTTCATGCAGATCGACACCTCCAACGTGCTGTTCATCGTGGCCGGCGCCTTCGCCGGGCTGGAGGAGATCATCGGCTCGCGCGCGGGTCGGAAGGGCATCGGTTTCGGCGCGCCGCTGAACACGATCAGCCGGGATGACATCACCTACGCCGACGTCGAACCCGAGGATCTGCACAAGTTCGGCCTCATCCCTGAGTTCATCGGACGCCTACCTGTGGTCGCCACGGTCGAGGACCTCGACCAGGAGGCCCTGATCCGCATCCTCACCGAGCCGCGCAATGCGCTGCTGAAGCAGTATCAGAAGATCTTCGCCCTCGACGGCATCGACCTGGAGTTCGAACAGGGCGCGCTGACCGCCGTCGTGGAGCAGGCCGAAGCCCGGGGGACCGGGGCCCGCGGACTGCGGTCGATCCTGGAGGCGGTGCTGAATCCTGTGATGTTCGACCTGCCGAGTCGTGACGATGTCGCGCAGGTGACCGTCACCGAGGAGGTCGTCCGAGAGGGTGCCGAGCCTGTGCTGCTCACTCATGCCGAGGTCAAGAAGCTGCGCAGGAAGTCTGCCTGACCGAAGCCGTCGCAGGCGGGCCACAGCGCCCCCACCTCAGGAATCCCCCACCTCAGGAATCCCCCGCCGGACCGTTCCGGCGGGGGATTCCTGCATCCGCGGCCCGTCCCCCTCGAGCCGCCCAGGACCGTCTGCCGCGTGAGCCGTGCTTGAGGCAGGTATGTCACCCCTCTGATCAGGGATTCTCGGGGTATATAGTGAGGGCACTCACAGAACGATCGCCGGGGGGGGCGCACCTGTTCCTGACCCTTTCCTCGGCGATGCCACCCCGACCTGAGAGAGGTGGACGGTCCATGCCCGATTCATCGATTCCCGGAGGCCCTGCGAGGGTCGCGGGCGGTCCGCGGAGGAGGAGATCCGCGACGTCGGCCCGCCGCTCGCGATCACGCCCGGCCCGCGCGGCGGCCGCGATCCTCGCCGGAGGGCTTCTCCTCTCCGCCTGCGGTGACGGAGACGCCACCCCTGTCCTGACCTGGTACATCAACCCCGATGACGGCGGCCAGCAGGTGATCGCGGAAAGGTGCACCGACCAGTCAGACGGCGCCTACCGGATCCAGACCTCGCTGCTGCCCAATGATGCCCCGTCCCAGCGTGAGCAGCTCGCCCGACGCCTCGCGGCAGGGGACACCTCGCTGGACATCATGAGCCTCGACCCGCCGTTCATCCCCGAGCTCGCAGAGCCCGGATTCCTTGCCCCGGTGCCCGAGGACGTCGCAGAACGCACCACTGCCGACACGTTGGACGGCGCGCTGGCCGGCGCGATGTGGGGCGACGAACTGGTCACTATCCCGTTCTGGGCGAACACCCAGCTCCTCTGGTACCGCGAATCCGTGGTGGAGGAGGCCGGGCTCGACATGGACGAGCCGGTCACCTGGGAACAGATCATGGACGTCGCCGAGGAGCAGGACAAGCACCTCGCCGTCCAGGGCATCCGTGCCGAGTCGATGACGGTATGGCTCAACGCCCTGATCGAGTCCCAGGGCGAGTCGATCATCACCGACCCGACCGCACCGGCCGACGAGCTGGAGACCGCATTGGACTCCGACGCGGGTCGAGCGGCGGCCGAGGTGCTGCATCGCATCGGTGCAGAAGGGCTCGGCGGCCCCGGCATCGCGTCGATGGACGAGGGCCAGTCGATGCTGCTCTTCCAGCGGGACGCCGGCTCCTTCATGGTCAACTGGCCGTTCGTCTGGGCGGCCACCAACGCGGCCGCCGAGGACGGGACGGTCGATGCGGAGCTGCCCGACGACATCGGGTGGGCGCAGTATCCGCGTATGGATGCCGACACCCCGTCGGCACCTCCGCTGGGCGGGATCAACCTCGGGGTGGGGTCCCAGTCCGAGCACCCCGAGCTGGCCTATGAGGCGATCGAATGCATCGTCGCCCCCGAGAACCAGACCGAGTACTTCGTCACCAACGGGAACCCGCCCTCTTCGGAGGCGGCCTTCGACGACCCTCAGGTCGAAGAGGACTTCCCGATGGCCGACGACATCCGCGAGGCCCTGGACAATGCCGCTCCGCGACCTCAGACGCCCTATTACAACGAGATCTCGACCACGATCCAGCTGAACTACACCCCGCTGAGCGGTGTCGACCCCGAGCGGACCCCCGCCGAGGCCGACACCACCGTGGGTGAGGTGCTGAGAGGGGAGCGTCTCCTGTGACCACCACCGCTGACGACAGCCGCCGAGCCCGGCGGGAGGCTGCGGTGCAGCACCGCGCCGCGAAGTCCGATCGGGCCAAGGCGGAGGCGCGCCTCGGCTGGCTGCTGGCCGGACCCGCCTTCGTCATCATGCTCGCCGTGACCGCCTACCCGATCGGTCAGGCGGTCTTCGACTCGCTCTTCTCCTTCCGGCTCACCGCCCCGGACGAGCGACACTTCGTGTTCCTGTCCAACTACGCCACGATCTTCACCGACGGCGTCTTCTGGCGCGCCCTGCTGGTCACGGTGCTCATCACGGTGGTCACCGTGGCCGTCGAACTGGTGCTCGGCTTCGCGTTGGCCCTGGTGATGCACCGGGCCCTGAAGCGCCTGCGGGGCATGCTCCGGACCGCGATCCTGGTGCCCTACGGCATCATCACCGTGGTCTCGGCCTTCGCCTGGTACTACATGTTCGACATCAACTCCGGGTTCGTGAACAGTTGGTTCGGCTTCGTGCCGGGCATCGGGGGAGACCTCGACTGGTTTGCGAACTTCGGCACCGCGATCACCGTGATCATGGCCTCGGAGATCTGGAAGACCACCCCGTTCATCGCGCTGCTGCTGCTGGCCGGACTGGCTCAGGTCCCGGATGAGCTCCTGGAGGCCGCCCGGGTGGACGGGGCCACCTGGTGGCAGCAGATGTCCCGGGTGACGATTCCCAACATGAAGGCCGCCATCATGGTGGCGGTGCTCTTCCGTGCACTGGACGCGTTCCGGATCTTCGACAACGTGTTCATCATGACCGGAGGCGATGCGGGCACCGAGGTGCTCTCGCTGTTGGCCTACCGGACGTCGATCGGACGGTTGGAGATCGGGCTCGGCTCGGCCATCTCGGTGGTGCTGTTCCTGTGCGTGCTGCTGATCTGCTTCGTCGCGATCAAGTTCTTCAAAGTCGATCTCGCCAGCGGCACGGACGCCGGCGGCAAGGGAGGGAAGAAGTGATGGCTGCTTCCGGAACGCTCACCGGCCGCCAGCGCCTGGCCTGGACCGTGCTGACTGTCGTGGTGCTGGGCTACGCACTGTTCCCCGTCGCCGCGATCCTGGCGACGAGCTTCAAGACGCCCGGAGACCTCGGCAACAACACGTTCCTCCCGACGGTGTGGACGTGGCAGAACTACGAGATGATCTTCTTCGGCAACGCGCAGGAGCTGTTTCTGACGGCGCTGCGGAACTCCATCGGCATCACGCTGATCGCCACGTTCGTCGCCGTGGTGCTCGCTACATTGTGCGCCTATGCGATCGCCCGGCTGGACTTCCCCGGCAAGAAGGTCATCCTGGCCTCGGCCCTGGCGGTCTCGATCTTCCCGGTGATCTCTGTGGTCACACCGCTGTTCAACGTGTGGCGCGTCATCGGGCTCTACGACACGTGGCTCGGCCTGATCATCCCCTACCTGTCGCTGACCCTGCCGATCTCCATCTGGACGCTGGCCGCGTTCTTCCGGCAGATCCCGTGGGAGCTGGAGCAGGCGGCGCAGGTGGACGGCGCCACCCAGTGGCAGGCTTTCCGTCGGGCGATCGTCCCGCTGGCGATGCCCGGGGTGTTCACCACCGCGATCATCGCCTTCTTCATCGCGTGGAACGACTTCGTCTACGGGATCTCGCTGACCTCCACCGAGGCGGCACGCCCCGTCCCGGCGGCGCTGGCGTTCTTCACCGGAGCCTCCCAGTTCGAGGAGCCCACCGGTGCGATCTCCGCGGCGGCGATCGTGGTGACCATCCCCGTGGTGGTCCTCGTGCTGCTGTTCCAGCGTCAGATCGTCTCCGGCCTGACGCAGGGGGCGGTGAAGGGATGACCGTACCCGCACCGACCGGCGTCGCCGGCTCACTCAGCATCCCGCAGGGCGGGAGTCCCAGACCTGAAGACCCGGACGCTGCGCGCAGCGTCGAGACCGTGGAGGAGACGTCAGCATGGCATCCATCACCCTGAAGAACATCGTGAAGAAGTACGACGACGGCTTCCCCGCCGTCAACGACGTCTCGATCGACATCGAGGACGGCGAGTTCGTCATTCTGGTCGGTCCGTCCGGCTGCGGAAAGTCCACGTTGCTGCGGATGATCGTGGGCCTGGAGGACATCACCTCCGGCGATCTGCTGATCGACGGGGAGAGGGTCAACGAGAAGGCTCCCCGGGACCGCAACCTGGCGATGGTCTTCCAGAACTATGCTCTGTACCCGCATCTGACCGTCTATGAGAACATCGCCTTCCCGATGCGGCTGACGAAGGGGAAGTTCTCCGACCAGGAGGTGGACGACCGAGTCCGGCAGGCGGCACACATGCTGGAGCTCACGGATCATCTCGAACGGAAGCCGGCGAACCTCTCCGGCGGTCAGCGGCAGCGGGTGGCGATGGGTCGCGCGATCGTCCGGCACGCCAATGCGTTCCTCTTCGACGAGCCGTTGTCCAACCTGGACGCCAAGCTGCGCGGCCAAATGCGTGCAGAGATCTCGCAGCTGCAGCGCAGCCTCAACACCACCAGCGTCTACGTCACCCACGACCAGACGGAGGCCATGACCCTCGGCGACCGGGTGGCCGTGCTGAAGAAGGGGGTCCTGCAGCAGATCGCCTCCCCGCGGGAGCTCTATGAGCAGCCGGCCAACCTCTTCGTGGCCGGCTTCATCGGGGCCCCGTCCATGAACTTCCTCCCCGGCACGGTGGAGGGAGACGTCCTGCAGACACCGTTGGGGGAGATCCAGCTGCCCGAGGGGACGGCCGACGCGGGGCGGGGCAAGGAGATCGTGCTGGCCGGCATCCGGCCGGACTTCTTCGAGGATGCCGCCACGCTCACGGAGACGCAGCTCGCCAAGGGCACGACGTTCGAGGCGACGCTCACCCACACCGAGTGGCTCGGCAACGAGCAGTACGTGTACGTCTCCTATGAGAACGACCCCCGGGTGGCCGAGGTCCTCCAGACGCTGGCTGAGGAGATGGACGCCGACGAGCTGCGCACCCAGTTGGTGGTCTCTGTGGATGCCACGTCCCGGCTGCGCGGTGGAGACGCCGCCACGCTGTGGGTGGACTCCCGGAGGATCCATCTGTTCGATCCGGCGACCGGGGAGAACCTCACCCGGGACGCCGAGGCCGGCGCTGAGCTGACCCGGATGGCAAGGGAGGACCGCCAGCGCGACGCCGAGCGGGCCGCCCCCCAGCGGGAGTCCTGAGGGCACCGCACTCGTGAGGCGGGCGCCTCACCCCTGACCAGGGGTGAGGCGCCCGCCTCGCTCTGGTGTCCCAGGAGGGGCGTGGGGCTCATTCCCAGCGGAACAGCAGCGCCGCCGCGCCGCCGCCCACGGCGGTCCACAGTGCCAACGCCACCCAGATCTGGCCGTCCACGGTCTGCCCCAGCCAGGCCTGCTGCAGGCCCTCGACGGCGGCGCCGAAGGGCAGCCACACTCCGATGCTCTGCAGGGTCTCCGGCAGGTTCTGCATCCCACCGAAGAGACCGCCGAGGGCGGCCAGCCCGAAGAAGGCGATCAGCCCGAGCGCGAGGGAGGCGTTCGGAGTGGGCGAGACGGCCGCGACCAGCATGCCGATGGCGTACAGCGAGGCGATCGCGGCGCCCATCACCGCCAGCGCCACGACTACGTCTGTGGGCAGGCTCGCGTCGAAGAGGACGCTGGCCACGGTGAAGGCGAGGACGATGCCCACCACGATTTGCACCACGCTCACCACGGCCTGGGCGACCAGGACCATCGCCGGTGACGCGGGGGTGACGGCAAGACGCCGCAGGATGTGCGTCTTGCGATAGGTGGCCAGGAAGCTGGGCATGTTGACCACCGCGACCGAGGCGACCACCATCAGCAGCATCAGCGGCAGCACATAGACGTCGAGGACGGACAGCTCATCCGTCAGGGCCTCGTCACCGAACGCCAGCGCCTGCATCACCAGGATCAGCACCGGCATGCCCAGGGGCAGGATCAGTCCTGCGGTGTCCCGGACGACCATCTTCGCCTCGGCGACGGTCATCCGCCACCAGGCGCGGGGGCCCGGACTGTGGGGTCGGACGGCGGCCAGCTCCTCCTGGAGCTCCCGCTGCGGGTGGGTGCTGCTCATGAGGTCTCCTCCTCGTCGTCGGTGTCGAACGCCCGGCCGGTCAGCGCCACGAAGGCGTCCTCCAGTGTCGAGGCGCCGGCCTGGCGCCTCAGGTCCTCCGGGGTTCCCTGCGCGATGACCCGCCCGCCGTCGATCAGTGCGACTCGGTCGCAGAGTCTCTCGACCTCATCCATCGCGTGGCTCACCAGGATCACGGTCTGCCGCCGCAGCTCCTCCAAGGCCGACCAGACGCGGCGGCGGGCGCTCGGGTCCAGACCGGTGGTCAGTTCGTCGAGGATGACGACCTCCGGGCGGCCCACCAGCGCCAGAGCGATGGAGAGTCTCTGCTGCTGGCCCCCGGAGAGCTTGGAGAAGCGGGTGCGTGCCTTGCTCCGCAGCTCGACCATCTCGAGCACCTCCCCGGTGCCCAGCGGGTCCGGATAGAAGCTGCGATAGAGGTCCACCAGCTCTTCGCAGGTGAGGGCGTCATGCAGGGACGCCTCCTGCAGCTGGACGCCCAGGACCCGTCGCACCTTGGTGCGGTCGCGCCAGGGGTCGAGCCCCAGGATGCGGACCTGTCCGGACGTGGGACGGCGCAGTCCGGCGATCATCTCGACCGTGGAGGTCTTGCCCGCTCCGTTGGCGCCCAGGATCCCGAAGGTCTCCCCGGCACGGATGCTCAGGCTGATGTCGTCGACGGCGTTGGTCGTGGTTCTGCGGTATCGCTTGGTCAGATGCTCGGCATCCACCGCGAGCGTCGGTGTGTTCGTCATGTCTCCAGCCTCGCCCGGGGCGCGACGGCGCGGCAGTGCCGGCGGTCATGGAGTCGGACATGACTTTCGGCACTGGAGAGGGATCAGCCCCGACGCGCTAGTCTCGCCCTATGGGCCCCCACCAGAGACGGACGTCGGCGTCGCATCAGCGGCGCGCAGAATTCAGCGCCGGTGCGGCGATCCTCGCGCTGTGCCTCGGGGTCGGGGTGGTGGTCCTGCTGACCGGCATGCGTCCCTACATCCCGGTCCTCGCCTGGTCCGCTCTGCTGGTCGCATGCCTCGTCGGCGTGTTCTTCGCCGCCGCTCCGGTGACGGACCGCAGGATCCAGCTGGCCAGCTACGCGCTCGCCGTGCTGAGCTCGTGGGCCCTGCTGCTCACGCTGCCCGGTCAGGGCATGCTGGTGGTCATCCTCGTGGTGGTCGCCGCGGTGGGCACCTATGTGGTGCCGATGGCCGCCGTCGTGGGTGTCGTCGCTCTGAACACCGTGGTGATCGCGGTGCATGCCTGGGCCCATGGGGCGGGCGTGGTGGACTACGTGGCCACACCGATCTTCTACCTGTTCATCCACCTGGCGGCGGTGCTGTCCACCTGGAGCCTGCAGCAGGAGGCCCGCATGCGGGCCGCCCTGGAGCAGAAGACGGTGGAGCTCACGGCCGCCTCGGTGCTGCTGGAGGATTCCGCGAAGACCGCCGAGAGGCTGCGCATCTCGCGGGACCTGCATGACCTGCTCGGGCATCAGCTGACGGTGCTGAACCTCGAGCTGGAGGCGGCGCGCCATCGCAGCGCCGATTCTGCGGCGGAACACGTCGAGCGGGCGAGCGGGCTCGCCAAGAAGCTGCTGGGGGACGTCCGCAGCACGGTCGGAGAGATGCGCGCCGCCGACCACTGTGACCTCGCGGAGGCGCTCCAGCGTGTGGCTGCGGCGGTGCCCAGCCTCGACATCTGGATCCGGGTGGAGACCGACGTCGAGGTCGATGAGCAGCAGCAGGACGTTCTGGTGCGGGCGGCCCAGGAGATCATGACCAACACCATCAAGCATTCGGAGGCCTGGACGCTGCGTCTGGACGTCGCGCGCCAGGAGGACAGGATCGTCCTCACCGGGGTCAACGACGGCACCACTCCTTCCAGCGTCACGCCGGGGCACGGGCTGACGGGCCTGCGTGAGCGCGTCGAGCTGCTCGGCGGAACGCTGACCGTCACCCCCCGACGCCGGTTCACCGTCCAGGTGGACCTTCCGGCGCACGGACGACGCGCCGGATCGACGCTCGAGGAGGCGGACAGAGCATGAGCACCGAACCGTCGGGGACCCCCGAACTCGGCCACGGGGAGGACCCTCGCGTCGTCGTGGTCGACGACCAGACCCTGGTGCGCCAAGGCGTCCGCACCCTGTTGGAGCTGGGACGGACCACAGTGGTCGGTGAGGCCGGAGACGGAGCCGAGGCCCTCGACGTCGTCGCGCGCACCCGCCCGGACGTGGTCCTGCTGGACCTGCGCATGCCTCGCCACGACGGCCTGTGGTTCCTGGAGCAGCTGGAGGCCGGTGCCTTGGGGGAGCTGGGCTCCGAGCTGCCGGTGCTGGTGCTGACCACCTTCGACGACGACGCCCTCGTCCTGGAGGCCCTGCGGCACGGCGCCCGCGGCTACCTGCTCAAGGACGTGACGGTCGAACAGCTCGCCCGGGCGGTGCGCACCTTGGCCGAGGGCGGCACCCTCATCGCCCCCTCCATCACCGACCGACTCCTGCGCGCGATCCGCTCCGGCCCTCCTCCGGTCGGCGCCGCCGACGTCGGGGTGGAGGAGCTCACGTCGCGTGAGCTCGAAGTCCTTCGCCTGGTGGCCGAAGGGTATCCAAACCGGCAGATCGCGGAGCTGGTCCACCTGGCCGAGGGCACGGTGAAGAACCACATCTCCGTCATCCTGCAGAAGCTCGGGGCCCGGGACCGCACCAATGCGGTGCTGCGCGCGCTCCACGAGGGGATCCTCGGCTGACCTGGCCCGGAACAGGTGCTAAGTTGTCCATGGATCGTCCGTCCCGCCGCACCAGCGGTGCACGGATCCTGCCCGATGACGAGCGGAGTTGAACATGAGCACCATCCCGGCCGAGCTGAAGTACAGCGCGGAGCATGAGTGGGTCGCCACCACGGACACCGACGGCGTGGTCCGCGTGGGGATCACCGACTTCGCCCAGGACGCCCTGGGCGACGTCGTCTATGTCGAGCACCCTGAGACCGGCAGCACGGTGGCCGCCGGTGACGTGGTCGGAGAGGTCGAGTCGACCAAGTCCGTCTCGGACATCTACGCCCCGGTGGCGGGCGAGATCGTGGCCGTAAACGAGGCCCTGGAGGCCGATCCGGGCTCGGTCAACTCCGACCCCTACGGCGCCGGCTGGCTCTTCGAGGTCAAGCTCTCCGCCGCGGACGCGCTGGACGGCCTGCTGTCTGCCGAAGACTATGAAAGCCAGGTAGGCTGAGACGACATCGTCGAAGGGAAGGGAGGCCGCCGTGTCCACGACTTCTGGCGCACCGGATGAGCGAGAGAACATCGCTGAGACCACGAGCATCTCGTTGCCGCCTGCCGAGGCGCGTGCCGCACAGCCGCGTCTGACCGACGACGACAGGGAGGCCATCGCGGCGCTCCCGCAGGGGTCCGCGCTGCTGGTGGCCCACTCCGGCGCCAATCAGGGGGCCCGGTTCCTTCTGGACAAGGACGTGACCACCGTGGGCCGTCACCCTGAGGCGGAGATCTTCCTGGACGACGTCACGGTGTCTCGTCGGCATCTGACCTTCCGTCGGATCGCCGGCGGGTTCGAGCTGGAGGACCTCGGCAGCCTCAACGGCACCTACGTCAACCATGACCGCGTGGACCACTACACGCTCAAGGCGGGGGACGAGGTGCAGATCGGCAAATTCCGGCTCACCTACTACGCAGGAAGCAAATGAGCCGCGTTTACTGCTGAGCACGTTATCCTGAGGCTGTTCTCCTCTACCTTCCCCCTGAGCCTGAAAGAGGATGCGCCGTGAGTGTCTCGCCCATGAGGAAGCCGAAGGCGTCCGCTGAGGACGTCGACCCGGCGACCACGCATGTCTTCACGATCTCCGAGGTCCTGCGGGAGCTCCAGAACGAGTTTCCGGACCTGACGGCGTCGAAGCTGCGGTTCCTCGAGGAGCGCGACCTGGTGGAGCCGGCACGCACCCCGTCCGGGTACCGGAAGTACTGCGCCGCCGACGTCGAACGCCTCCGCTTCATCCTGGCGTTGCAGCGGGACCGCTACATGCCGTTGGACGTCATCAAGAAGACGATGGACGCTCTGGACGCGGGGGAGCAGCCCGAGGAGCTTCCCGAGGCGGCCCCTGTGGGTCCCCGCGAGGTCACCACGGAGATGGCCGCGCAGATCACCGGCCGGATCCGCCCGTTGACCCGCAAGGAGCTGCGGGCGCAGTCGGGGGCGACGCGCGGCATGCTCGACACGCTCGAGAAGTTCCGGATCATCCGGGCGGACGCGGACGGCAACTACAGCCACCATGACCTCAAGGCGGTCCGCGCTGTGCGGGTCCTGGCGCGCTACGGGCTCGAACCCAAGCACCTGGTCAACATCCGCCGCTCGGCAGACAACGAGCTGGACCTGATCGGTCGGGCGATGGCCCCCTACGCGGCCCGCAAGGACGCCGCCGCGCGGGCCCGGGTGGCCGAGTCCTCCAAGGAGATGCTGCAGTCTCTGAAGGACCTCCGAGCCTCGATGATGGATTCGGCGGTCGAGTCGTTGGACCGGAACTGAGCCGTACCGCTGTCGACGCGCTCTGACGTGCGGGCAGGTCTGGACAACTGCTCCCCGGGGCGGTGACCATGGAAGTGCACGGTCGTCGTGCGCGTCCGCGCGTGCACCGCAGTCGAGGCGACCGGCGCACCGGAGGTGGGGAGGTCGCAGTCCGATGACACAGCGGCAGATCCGTCTGAACGTGGTGGGCGTGCGCATCGAGGTGCCCTCACATCAGCCTGTGGTGATGCTCCGCGGCGCAGAGCCGGGGATGGAGGATCTCCACGTGGCCATCATGGTCGGCACCTCGGAAGCCACTGCCATCTCGATGGGCATGGACGGGCAGACGCCCCCGCGGCCCATGACCCATGACCTGCTGGTGGATGCGCTGACCGGCCTGGCCGACGGCGTCGAGTCGATCGAGATCGGACTCCTGGACAGCTCCACCTACTTCGGCACCATCCGGCTGCGTCGCGGCCAGGTGCTCGATTCCCGCGCATCCGATGCGATCGCCGTGGCGGTCCGCACTGCGGCGCGGATCACCATGGCCGAGTCCACTCTCCGGGCTGTGGCCGTCACGCCGCGGTACCGGACCGCCGACGGCGGGGACTCCGGTTCCTCCGGCCCGGGTCAGCGGCCCGCCGCACCCCCGGGCGCCAGTCCCGAGGCGGCCGATGTGGCGGGGCGGGGACCGATCTCCGCAGACGAGATCAAAGAGTTCCAGAAGTTCCTCGACGGCGCGGAGCCGGAGGACTTCGGCAAGTCCACCTCCTGAGCGGGAAGCTGGTCGACAGCTGTGGGCGCGCGCCTTCGGAGGGGAGTAGAGTGTGGGCGTCGTCCCGGGGTGTCGTCATCGTCGGGGTTCTGTGCCCCGGCGTCGCATCGGGCGACACGCCGCCACGGTCGGAGCGGATGTCTTTGACCCCCGGCTGCTGCCGTTCTACCGTCGAGGAAGAAGGTTTCCGCATGCGTCGTCCTGACTCGCTCGGTCCGCACCGTGAGGTGTCGGCCGAGGGCGACGAACTTCCCCCGGCGGGACCGCACCGAGGAGGGTATACGTGAGTCTTGATTCTCGCAGCGATGCGCAGCAGGGGCCGGGCCGAGTTCCGCAGCATCCTGTCCTGCAGCAGCGGCTGTTCGACGACGGCCTGCCGGACCTGGATGAGGAGATGGGCTACCGCGGCCCTGTGGCCTGCGCGGCGGCCGGGATCACGTATCGGCAGTTGGACTACTGGGCGCGCACCAAGCTCGTGCAGCCGTCCCTG
The DNA here is from genome assembly GCF_031705515.1 of Nesterenkonia sp. CL21. Taxonomy (NCBI): domain Bacteria; kingdom Bacillati; phylum Actinomycetota; class Actinomycetes; order Micrococcales; family Micrococcaceae; genus Nesterenkonia; species Nesterenkonia sp. CL21. The sequence goes on along the minus strand of NZ_JAUTWR010000003.1, from coordinate 130,586 downwards.
CGCAATGCCTCCGGCTCCGGTTCGGCCCGCCTGTACTCCTTCCGGGACATCCTGGTCCTCAAGGTCGTCAAGCGGCTGCTGGACACCGGGGTCTCCCTCCAGCAGATCCGGACCGCCATCGAGCACCTGCGGGAGCGCGGAGTCGAGGACCTCGCGCAGATCACGCTGATGTCCGACGGCGCGTCGGTCTACGAGTGCACCTCGGCCGATGAGGTCATCGACCTGGTCCAGGGCGGCCAGGGCGTCTTCGGGATCGCCGTGGGGAGAGTGTGGCGCGAGGTCGAAGGGTCGCTGGCCGAGCTGCCCCGGGAGCGGACCGACGCCGAGGATGAGGCGGCGGCTCCGGCGACCGGAGACCATGCGGTCCAGCAGGAGCTGTCCGCCTTCAGCCAGCAGGATGAGCTGGCGAAGATGCGCGCTCGGCGACGCTCGCAGGCCTCCTGAGCAGAGACTCCCGGACATGAGGAAGGGGCCCGATCCGCGGATCGGGCCCCTTCCTCATGTCCGGGAGAGGTGTCGCGGCGCAGGACGCCGAGACGCTCAGAGGAGCTGGTCGAGGAGCTGGTCGAAGGACTTCGCCAGATCGCGAGCCTGGTCGCCCGGCCACTGGTGGACCGGGTAGGCGGCGCCCTGGATCTGCTGCCAGAAGGCGTTCTCCTCCAGCACAGGCAGCATGAGCTTCTCCTGGTAGAGGCGCTCCATCTCCAGGAGCCGGTACTCGTGCTCCGTGGAGTCGGCGCGGGCTCTGTTGACCACCACACCGGCTGACTTCAGCTGGGGGGCGTACTCGTTGGAGAACAGCCGGATGGCTCGCATGGTGCGTTCGGTCCCGGCGACGGAGAACAGGCTGGGCTCGGCGACGAGGAGCACCTGGTTCGAGGCGGCCCAGGCGATGCGCGTCAGTCCGGCCAGTGACGGGGGACAGTCGACGAGTACGAGATCATAGCCCTCCAGGCCTGTCAGGAGGGTCCGGAGGCGTCGCATGTCCCGCGGACGGATGTCCGGGCGGTCGAACGTGGCCGACAGCGCGGAGCCGACGATGACGTCGAGAGTCGCGTCGGCGCGCTGGTCCTCCGGCAGCAGGTCGATCCAGCCGGAGCGCACCACATGCTCGGAGACCCGCGTCCTGCGGGCGTCCTTGAGCAGCTGACCCGCTTCCGTGCCGGCGCCGCGGGAGACCGCGAGCCCGGTGGTCGAGTCAGCGTGGGGGTCAAGGTCGATGACCAGCGTCCTGACCCCCTGCTGGAGGGCGGCAGACGCCAACCCCATGGTGACCGAGGTCTTGCCGACCCCGCCTTTCAAGCTGGACACGCTCATGATCTGCACGCGTCCCATCATAGGGACTCCCCGGTGCTTTGTGGTGGCGACTCCCGGGGGCGGCCGGGTGTGACACCCGCACGACTGCCGACGAGGTCATCCGAGCGCCGGCGGAGTCCCGGCCGGGTCGCCGGATCTCTCCTCCTCCGCAGCGGCCCGGGCGGCCCGGTGGCCCTGCAGTCCGCTGAGGATGTGGGCGGTCATGATGGCCTCCGCCCACTCGGCGTCTCCGGCCTCCGCGGCCAGGATGAGCTCGTCGTGATGCATCAGGGACCGGGCCAGCGCCTCCGACGAGTAGGCCGCGAAGACATGGGCCACCAGCAGCGGCGTCACCAGGTGTCGCGCGGAGGCGGCAAGGGCCCGGTTGCCCGCCGCGTCCAGGAAGATCCGGTGGAACGCGTTGTTCAGCCGGGAGAGCTCCGGGCGACGGGAGGGGTCGTGGGCCAGCGTGTGCATGCGAGCGCTGATGATCTTCAGCTGCTCCAGGTGTCCACGCTCCAGCCGCGGGACGGCGTCGGCCACGACGGCGGGCTCCACCCGTGCCCGGGCGCGGTAGATCTGCTCGATGTCGGAGAAGCTGTGCTCTCGGATCCGGGCGCCGCGGTGCGGAACCAGCTCGACCACACTCAGCGCGGCCAACTCACGCAGCGCATCGCGCACCGGTGTGCGGGACACGCCCAGACGTTCAGCCAGAACTCCCTCCCGCAGCCACTGGCCGCCGCTGTACTCGCCGGAGGCGATCAGTCCCAGGAGGTCATCGGCCAGCGTCGCCATCAGCCCTCCCCGGGTGGGTGTCGGGCCACGTGGCGGCGGCCAGGTCGTCGCGGCTGCCGCCGCGTGCGACGAAGGAGGTGACGGGGAATCCGGTCAGGTCGGTGACCTCGGCGGCGAGTCGGCGGTGCTTCTCGAAGTCGATGCCGGTCTCGATGCCCAGCCCGCCCAGCAGATGCAGGAGGTCCTCGGTGGCCATGTTGCCCAGCACCGTGGGATCCCCCGGGAACCACATGTCGCCCCCGAGCCCGGAGAACGAGGCCTCGAGCCAGTCGGCGCCGGCCGTGAGCGCCGCCAGCGCGTTGGCGGGGGCGAAGCCGTTGCGATTGTGCAGGTGGACTCCGCAGCTCAGCTCCGGGAATCGTCGGCGGACCTCGGCCACTCCGTCATGGACCTCGGCGGGATGCTCCTGCCCGGTGGTGGTCGCCAGATAGACGGCGTCCGCCCCGGCTTCCAGGGCGCCCTCGACGACGGCGATCCGCTCGGCGGAGGGGACCGTGCCGCGGCTGGGGGCGAAGAAGGCACAGGCGACGGCGACGATGAGCCGCTGACCGGCGTCGGCGGCGAGGCGCCCGATCTCGCGCGTCTCGGTGAGCAGCTCCGAGGTGGACCTGTTCTGGTTCTTCAGTGCCATGCCGTCGTCTGCCGGAACCACCACGGCCACCTCGTCGAGATCGCAGTCGGCGGCGCGCCGCATGCCCCGCAGATTCGGGACGAGCCCCCGATAGGTGACACCGTCGACGCGCGGGACGCGGCGCAGCAGCTCCTCGGCGTCGGCGAGCTGCGGGAGGATCTTCGGGTGGGCGAACGACGCCACCTCGATCTCTGTGACGCCCGCATCGATGAGTCGGTGGACGATCTCCACCTTGGCCCCCAGGGGCAGCGGCCGCTCCACGGCCTGGAGCCCGTCGCGCAGACCGACCTCCACCACGCGGGCGCGCGCAGGAAGCTTCCAGACGTCGGAGAGAGAGGGCACGGGACGGCTGTCGCTGTTCATCGCACGACCCCCTGGTCGCGGAGGCCCTGACGGGACGAGGCGTCGCGCCCGAGCTCGGCGAGGATCTCGTCAGTGTGGGCCCCCAGTGCCGGACCGGGCCAGCGGATGCCGCCGTCGGTGCGGCTGAGCCGGGGGAAGGTGTTCTGCATCGGGACCTCGCCCAGCACCGGGTGGGGCACTGCGGTGATCGACTCGCGGGCGGCGTAGTGCGGATCGGTGAGCATCTCCTGAGGCCGGAAGATCCTGCCCACCGGCACCTCGTGCTCCTCCAGGAGGGATTCGAGGGCCGCGGAGTCGAGGGTGGAGGAGAACTCGGCGATCAGCTGGTCGAGCTCCTCCTGGTGCTCGCCGCGCCCGTGGTGGTCGGCGAAGCGCGCGTCGTCGGCCAGGGCAGGGTCTCCCATGGCCCGCGCCAGGCGGCGAAACACGGTGTCCTGGTTCGCCGCGATGATCACCCAGAGCCCGTCTCGGGTGGGGTAGACGTTGCTGGGGGCGATCTTCGGCAGGATCGAGCCGCTGCGCTCCCGCTGCACCCCACCCAGGGCCCAGTCCGGCACCAGGGACTCCATCACCGCCAGCACGGACTCATAGATCGAGGAGTCGACGATCTGTCCTCGGCCGCTGCGGTGGCGCTCGTGCAGGGCGGACAGGGCGCCGAGTGCCGCGAATGTGGCGGCCAGCGTGTCGCCGATCGAGATCCCGACGCGGGACGGCGGCGTCGACGGGTCACCGACGACGTGGCGCAGGCCGCCCATCGCCTCGCCGATCGACCCGTAGCCCGGCCGGGAGGAGTACGGACCGGTCTGTCCGAAGCCGGAGACCCGGACCACGATCAGACCGGGGTTCTCCCGCATCAGCTCCGCGGGGGAGAGGCCCCAGCGTTCCAGGGAGCCCGGGCGGAAGTTCTCCACGAGGACGTCGCTGCCGCCGATGAGCTCCCGAGCGATCCGCTGGCCCTCCTGTCGGCGGAGATCGAGAGCGAGGGACCGCTTGTTGCGTCCCAGCACCGCCCACCACAGCGACTCTCCCCGAGGGTGCGCGCGCCCCCACTGGCGGAGCGGGTCTCCGGTGGTGGGCTCCTCGATCTTGATGACATCGGCACCCATGTCGCCCAGGAGCTGGCCGCAGAAGGGGCCGGCGATGAGCTGCCCCATCTCGACCACGCGGAGGCCGGCCAGGGGCCCTGAGCCTGTGCTCGCGGTGGACGTGAGGGCCTGGGCCGGCGGAGTCGGCTGGATCGGCTGGGTCATCGGGGTCGGTCTCTCCTGTGCGCGGATCGGATGCCTGACTCAGGCGGCCGGTGTTAGCTCTGTCACAGAAGACAGTATACGATCTTGGCTGTGCTCATATCTGTCGCCATCACCCCTGGTGGCAGATCGGCTCGTCAGAGCCGATCGTGAACCCCGCAGAACCCGCGGAGAACCCTGGCGCTGCCGCGCTGTATACAACTCTTCGAAGGACTGACATGAAGGAACCCATCCGCAGGCCGTGGATCTGGGTGGTGCTGGCCGCGCTCGTCCTCTTCAACGCCCCCTGGTACCTGCCAGAGGGAAGCATCGCCCCGTACTGGTTCGGGATCCCCTACTGGGTGGTCGTCGTGCTGGTGCTCTCGGCAGGACTGAGCGCCTTTCTCACCTGGGTGTGCCTGACGCAGTGGCACATCGTCGAGGACGAGGAGGAGGCCGACACCCATGGATGACGAGACCATGGACACTCAACTGGCCTTCGCCGGTGCCGACGCCATCATCATCCTGTGCCTCTACGCGGCCGCGATGATCACCGTCGGGTGGATGTGCGGCCGGGGGAAGGGACTCGGCAAGAGCGTGAGCGAGTACTACCTCGCCGGCCGCAACCTCGGCTTCATCACCTTGTTCTTCACGCTCTATGCCACTCAGTACAGCGGGAACACCGTGGTGGGATACGCGCCCCAGGCGTTCCGCGAGGGCTTCTCCTGGCTGCAGTCGATCCCGTTCTTCACCGTGATCATCGGCGTCTACCTGCTGTTCGCGCCGCGGCTCTACGCCGTCGGACGATCACGCGGCTTCGTGACGCCCACGGACTGGATCAGCCAACGTTTCCAGTCCCGAGCCGTCACGGCGCTGGCGATCGTGCTGATGCTGTGGGGTCTGGCCAACTATCTGCTCGAGCAGCTGGTGGCGATCGGCCATGCGGTCTCGGGCCTCACCGGCGGAGCCATACCGTATGGATGGGCGGTGATCGCGTTCATCGTGGTCATGCTCGTCTATGAATGGCTCGGCGGCATGCGGGCGGTGGCCATCACGGACGCGATGCAGGGCATCATCCTGATGGTCGGCATCGTCATCATGCTCATCGGTGCGCTGGCGCTCACCGGCGGCGGCATCGGAGACCTGACCGCCTCCATCGCGGAGAGCCAGCCGGAGAAGATCGGCGTCCCGGACACCCTGACCTCGATCAATTGGCTGTCCATGCTCGTGATCGTGGGCTTCGGCGCGGCGATGTACCCGCACGCCATCCAACGCATCTACTCCTCACGCTCGGAGCGGATCCTCAAACGCTCGTTGGCCCGGATGACGTGGATGCCCTTCATCACCTCGGGGCTGGTCTTCGTGGTCGGCATCATCTGCATCGACCTGTATCCCGGGCTGGACGTCTCCGCCTCGGAGCAGCTGGTCGGACTCCTCGCCAACGACGTCGCCTCGCTCAACCCGTTCTTCTACTGGACGATGGTGATCCTCTTCGGCGCGGTGGTCGGCGCGATCGTCTCCACGGCGGACTCGGTGCTGCTGAGCTTCTCCTCCATGGTGTCCCATGACATCTACGGCAAGCTGGTGCGTCCCTCGGCCTCGGACGGGCAGAAGGTGCTGGTGGGAAAGGTCACCGGCATCGTGCTGATCGCACTGCTGCTGTGGATCGCCTGGAATCCGCCGGGGACGCTGTACCAGATCTTCGTGCTCAAATTCGAGATCCTCGTCCAGGTGGCGCCGGCCTTCGTCCTCGGGCTCTACTGGCGCAGGCTCTCGGCCTCGGCGGTGTTCTTCGGCATGCTCGCCGGCGCCGCGGTGGCCGCAGCCATGACGCTCAGCGGCAACTCGACGTTCCTGGGTGTGCACGGCGGCACCTACGGGCTGCTGCTGAACTTCGTCGTCTGCGTGGTCGGTTCCTGGTTGGTGCCGCCGAGCGCCGCCAGGCAGCGGGCCACCGACGAGCTCACCGGCTCGGGGCTGCCCGCCGTCCGCGTCTGAGGGGAGCGGGCACGACGAGGGGCCCCGGCGGGGAAGCCTCCAAGCATCCCAGCCAGGGCCCCTCGTCAGAGCCGATTGCGTCGTCAGCCGACCTGCATCTCGCCCATCTCGTCCCATCCGTCGCCGTCGATCTGGCGCGAGATGATCTTCGGGGTGGACACCAGCGCCTGGTGCATGGGCCCGCCTTCTGCGATGGCCCGGAGGAAGTGGTCGCTGGTGACGTGCGCCTCCGCGGCGTCGTCGTCGAAGGCCTCGACGAGCACGTACTCGTTCGGGTCCTCCACACTGCGGGACCAGTCGAACCACTTGTTGCCGGGCTCGGCGCGGGTCGCCTCGGTGAACTCTCGGGTGATCTCGGGCCACTGGTCGGCCAGCTCGGGCTTGACCTGGAACTTCACGACGATGAAGATCATGGATCTCTCCTTCGGGTCGGGCGGGTGGTGCGGACGCCGGGAGGACCGGACGTCTCCGTGCTCCAGTATGGTCTCTGCCTCCCGGCTCCGGCGTCAGGGGAGCCCCTGCGGAGGCGGACGTCACAACCCTGTCCGTTGAGCCTGCGCTCCGGATCAGCTCCCCGTCACGGCCATAGGATGGACTCATGACCGACTCCGCACCGGGCGCTCCGCTCACCCCTGACCTGGCCATCATCGGATCCGGCTCCGGCAACTCGCTCATCACGCCGCACTGGGACGGCCGCCCGGTGGTGCTGGCCGACCGCGGTGTCGGCAGCACGGACGCCTTCGGCGGGACGTGTCTGAACGTGGGCTGCATCCCCACCAAGATGTTCGTGCGCCCCGCCGCTTTGGCCCACAGCACCGAGGAGGCCGGCCGGCTCGGCGTGGACCTCCATCTCCGGGGTGCGGACTGGCCACAGATCCGGGACCGGATCTTCGCCCGTGTGGACGCCATCTCGCGGGCTGGGCGGCACTACCGCGCTGAGGAGCTGGACCACGTCACCCTGCTGGAGCAGCAGGTTCGCCTGACGGGCCCTCGTTCCTTCCTCGCCGAGGACGGCACCGAGGTCCGCGCCGAGCAGCTGGTGCTGGCCGCCGGATCCAGGCCGGTCCTCCCGGAGGTTCCCGGCGTCGACCTGCCTCAGGTCCACACCTCGGACTCGGTGATGCGCCTGGAGAGTCTGCCCTCCCGCGTGCTGATCGTCGGTGGGGGATACATCGCCTGCGAGTTCGCCGGGATCTTCTCCGGTTTCGGCAGCGAGGTCATCCAGGTCAACCGCAGCGTCGGTCTGATGTCCGCCCTGGACCCTGACCTGGCCAGCGCGTATTCGGCCGAGGCGGAGAAGAGCTGGACCGTGCTCTATGAGCGCACCCTGGGCGCGGTCGTCGCCCGCGATCCCGAGGGACGGGGCGAGCCGGCGGGGGCGACGGCCCAGCTGCTCACCGTCGACGGACGGCAGGAGGAGTACGACGTCGACATCGTCCTCATCGCGATCGGGCGTCGCCCCAACAGTGATCTGCTCGGCGCTGAGGAGGCGGGGCTGGACCTCCACGACGACGGGCGGATCGTCGTCGACGCCTGGCAGCGTGTGCTCGCCGGCGGGGAGCCCGTCGAGGGGCTCTACGCCCTGGGAGACCTCAGCTCGGCGGCTCAGCTCAAACATGTGGCCAACCACGAGGCCCGGGTCGTGGCCCATAATCTGGAGAACCCGCACGACCTGCGGCCCTCGCGTCAGCACGCGGTCCCGGCCGCCGTCTTCTCCCACCCCGAACTGGCCCAGGTGGGGCTCACCGAGCCGCAGGCGGTCGAGCAGATCGGCGCCGAGCACGTCACGGTGAAGATCCAGCACTACGGCGACACCGCCTACGGATGGGCCATGGAGGACAGCACCGGCATCGTCAAGGTCATCGCCGACCGTCGTGACGGGACGCTGCTCGGCGGCCACGCCATGGGCTATCAGGCCTCCAACCTTCTGCAGCCGGTCATCCAGGCGATGAGCTTCGGACAGGACGCCCACAGCGCGGCCAGAGGGCAGTACTGGATCCACCCGGCGCTGATGGAGGTCACGGAGAACGCGCTGCTGGGACTCGACGTCCCGCCCAGCCGGCATCTCTGAGCGGCTGGGCAGGGTGACGGCGTCGCCGGCTCTCCCTTGCCGCCGTGGGGAAGGAATGACCTGGACCACCCAGCAGTTGGGGATGGGTGGAAGCGAGCCGCCGACGGATGAAGCCGTCGCCGGTGACATCCCGTCAGAGAGGAGCCGAGCATGGCTGAGCGCGTAGATTTCTGGTTCGACCCCCTGTGTCCCTTCGCCTGGGTCACCTCCCGGTGGATCCGTGAGGTCGAACAGGTCCGTGACGTCGAGGTCACCTGGAACGTCATGAGCCTGGGAGTGCTGAACGAGGACAAGAACCCTTCGCCGGCCGAGGATGAGGAGCAGCTGGCCCGCTGGATCCCCTCACGGGCTGCGACGGCCGTGCAGCTGGCCCACGGGCAGGAGGAGGTCGGTCGCTTCTACACCGCGGTCGGCACCGAGATCCATGACAACGACAACAAGGACTTCGCGGAGGCGACCGCCAAGGCGCTGCGGGAGCTGGGCCTTGACGAGGCGCTCCTGGAGCAGGCGAAGACCGACGTCAACGACGAGCAGATGCGGGCCTCGCATGAGAAGGGCATCTCCCTGGTGGGCCAGGACGTCGGCACGCCGATCGTGGCCTTCCAGGGCACGGCGTTCTTCGGCCCGGTGATCACCCGGATTCCCCGGGGGGAAGAGGCTGGGACGCTGTTCGACGCCTCGGTGACGCTGGCCGGCTTCCCCTGGTTCTTCGAGCTCAAGCGCAGCCGCACCGAGCGTCCGGTGTTCGACTGACGCCGTCGCCGGCCCGGCTGTGCGGCATGACCTGACGGGCCCTGCCGCGCAGCCGGCGCGGCGGTCTGCCGCGGGAGGGCGTCAGCCCTTGCGGATGAGCTTGTGCTGGGCGGCCTGGGCCACCGGCCGGACCACGATCTGGTCCAGGTTGATGTGGTGGGGCAGGTTCACCGCGTGGGCGATGACCTCCGCGACGTCCTCTGCCGTCAGGGGCTTCTCGACGCCGCGGTAGACCGCCTCGGCCGCCGCGGCGTCGCCGCGCAGCCTCTTGGCGGCGAACTCTTCGGTGTGCACGAGACCGGGAAGGACTTCGATCACGCGGATGTTGTGCTCGGCCTCCTCCAGACGCAGAGCGCCGGTGAGCGCATGCTGGCCGAACTTCGCGGCGTTGTATCCACCGCCGCCCTCATAGGCGGTGATCCCCGCCGTCGATGTCAGGTTGAGCACGGTGCCCTCGCCGTGGGCGCGCAGCATCGGCAGGAACGCCTGGACCATGGTGAGGGTGCCGATCACGTTGGTCCGGTACATCCAGTCCCAGTCCTCCACCCGGCCGTCGCCGACCTTCTCGACGCCCAGAGCGCCGCCGGCATTGTTGATCAGCGTGTCGATGCCGCCCTCGGCGGTGACCTGGGCCAGGGCCTGCTGGACCTGCTCGGCGTCGGTGACGTCGCAGACGATCGGGATGATGCCTTCCTGCTCGGCGAGGTGCTCGAGCTTCTCCGCGCGTCGGGCGAGGGCGTAGACCTGCCAGCCGTCGGTGGTGAGGCGGTGCGCGGTGGCCGCACCGATGCCGGACGAGGCACCGGTGACGAGAGCTCTGCGGGGCTGTGCGGACTGCGTCTGAATCATGGGTCCAGCCTAGTGAGACACGCGTCAGGTCACCACGGTCCGCCCGCATGCTGAGATGGCCGATCTCGACGGCGACCCGGACGGCGACCTCGACGGGGCTCTCCGCACGCGGTGTCCTGGAGGGGCGGGCCCGGCCCCGAACGGTGGGCCTAATGCGGGCGGCGGACATGGAACAATGGCAGGCATGGCTGAACAGAACTTGGGCACAGACTCGCCCGTCATCGAGACCGCACGCCCCGAGACCGCAGCGACCGCGACGGCGTCGGTGAAGACCCCGCAGGTCCCGGACCGTCCCGCGCTGGAAGGCTTGGAGGAGAAGCTCGGCGCCGCCTGGACCCAGGAACAGGTGTACCGGTTCGAGGAGGACACTGAGCGCTCCGCGGTCTACTCGATCGACACGCCGCCGCCCACCGCCTCCGGCTCCTTGCACGTGGGGCACATGTTCTCCTACACCCAGACCGACGTGCTGGCCCGCTTCCAGCGCATGCGCGGCAAGAACGTCTTCTACCCGCTGGGCTGGGACGACAACGGCCTGCCCACCGAGCGCCGGGTCCAGAACTACTACGGGGTCCGGTGCGACCCCTCCAAGCCCTACATCCCGGACTACACGCCGCCGTCGAGCCCGGCGAAGAACCAGCGGGACTGGGACGTCATCTCCCGGCCCAACTTCATCGAGCTCTGCGAGAAGCTCACCGTCGAGGACGAGAAGGTCTTCGAGGACCTGTTCTCCCGCCTGGGCCTCTCCGTGGACTGGACCCAGACCTACCGCACCATCGACGACAGCACCCGGGCGATCTCCCAGCGCGCGTTCATCCGTGACGTCCAGAACGGCCACGCCTACACGGCACTGGCCCCGACGCTGTGGGACGTCACCTTCCGGACCGCCGTGGCGCAGGCGGAGTTGGAGGCCAAGGAGCGGCCCGGGGCCTACCACCGGTACCCGTTCTTCACCGGTCAGGGGGAGAAGGTCTTCATCGAGACCACCCGCCCGGAGCTGCTGCCCTCCTGCGTCGCACTCGTCGCTCACCCGGAGGACGCGCGGTACCAGCACCTGTTCGGCACCACCGTGACCTCGCCGCTGTTCGATGTCGCCGTCGAGGTCAAAGCCCACCAGCTGGCCGACCCGGAGAAGGGTTCCGGCATCGCGATGATCTGCACCTTCGGAGACATGACCGACGTGACCTGGTGGCGCGAGCTCCAGCTGCCGACCCGCACCGTCGTCGGCCGAGACGGCCGGCTCTCCCGCGAGACGCCGGAGTGGATCTCCTCGGAGCGGGGTCGCGCGCACTACGAGCAGCTGGCCGGCAAGACCGTCCACTCTGCCAAGGAGGCCGTCGTGGAGCTGCTTCGCGAGGCCGGTCTGCTCGACGGCGAGCCGGAGAAGATCACGCACGCGGTGCACTTCTATGAGAAGGGCGACAAGCCGCTGGAGGTCGTGACCTCCCGGCAGTGGTACATCCGCAACGGCGGCCGCGATGCCGACCGGCGCGAGGCGCTGCTGCGCCGCGGCGCCGAGATCGACTGGCACCCCGCGTTCATGCGTTCCCGCTACGAGAACTGGGTGGAAGGGCTCAACGGCGACTGGCTGATCTCCCGTCAGCGGTTCTTCGGCGTGCCGATCCCCGTCTGGTACCCGCTGGACGCCGAGGGAGAACCCGACTACGACCGTCCGATCCTGCCCGACGAGGCGCAGCTTCCGGTGGACCCCACCACCGACGTCGCTCCTGGATACGAGGAGTCCCAGCGCGGCCAGGCCGGAGGCTTCGTCGGAGAGGCCGACGTCCTCGACACCTGGGCGACCTCCTCGCTGACGCCGCACATCGCCGGCCGGTGGAGCCACGACGACGAGTTCTTCGCCAAGGTGTTCCCGTTCGACCTGCGGCCCCAGGGGCACGACATCATCCGCACCTGGCTGTTCTCCTCCGTGGTGCGGGCCCATACCCTCAACGACTCCGCCCCGTGGACGGATGCCGCCATCTCCGGCTGGATCCTGGACCCGGACCGGAAGAAGATGTCCAAGTCCAAGGGCAACGTGGTCGTCCCCGACGACGTGCTGGAGCAGTTCGGCTCCGACGCGGTCCGCTATTGGGCGGCTTCGGCCAAGCTGGGCGCCGACACTGCCTATGAGGTCGCCCAGATGAAGATCGGCCGTCGTCTGGCGATCAAGCTGCTCAACGCCTCGAAGTTCGCACTGAACCTCGGGGTCACCGAGGAGCACATCGTCACCCGAGGCGAGGACGCCGACGTGCTGGCTGAGCCGCTGGACCGGGCGCTCATCGCCGAGCTGCGCGAGGTGGTGGAGCAGGCGACCCACGCCTTCGAGGCCTATGATTACGCCCGTGCCCTGCAGCGGGTGGAGTCCTTCTTCTGGCGGTTCACCGACGACTACGTGGAACTGGTCAAGGACCGGGCCTACGGTGCCCGCGGCGATGAGGCCCAGGCCTCGGTCCGCGCCGCTCTGGCCACCACGCTGGATGCGGTGCTGCGGCTCTTCGCCCCGGTGCTGCCCTTCGCCACCGACGAGGTCTGGCGCTGGTGGCGCGAAGGCTCGGTGCACCGTGCCGCCTGGCCCAGCGCCGAGGCGCTGGAGTCCGTCCACGGCAACCCGGCGATCCTGCCTTCGGTGGCTGAGGTCCTGGCCGGACTGCGCCGCGCGAAGTCCGAGGCCAAGGTCAAGCAGCGCACCGAGGTGCTCTCGGCCCGCGTCACGGGTCCGAACGAGGCGCTGAGCCACGTGGAGGCCGCTCTGGGCGACATCCGCGCCGCGACTCGCTCGCGTGCCCTGGAACTCGTGGGCCAGGGGGAGACCGTGCACGAGCTCACCGTCACCGAGGTGGAGCTGGCCGAGCCTGAGCAGGGCTGAGCCCCGCGCGCATGTCCGCCTCGTGAGACGCCGCGGATCCGACGATGCCGACCCGACAGGATCGGGCATGCATCATCGGGTCCGCGGCGTCGTCGTCTTCCTAGGCTGATGAGGTCAGATCAACCGCAGCAGTCGGATCGAGGCGATCCTAAGGAGGAACGGATGGACAGCTGGAACCGGGCGATCGCCCTCATCGAGGAGCAGATCGCCGACGGTGCGCACCACCGCACCTCGGGGACGGTCGACGTCGCCCGGCTGGCACGAGCCACCCTGACCTCGGAGCATCACTTCCGCAGGATGTTCTCCGTGCTGGCCGGGATGCCGGTGTCCGAGTACGTGCGGCGCCGGCGTATGACCCTGGCCGCACCGGCGGTGCTGAGCGGGCAGGAGCCGCTGCAGGACATCGCCGTGCGCTTCGGGTACCGCTCGGCCGACGCCTTCAGCCGTGCCTTCCGCGCGGTCCACGGCGTCGGCCCCGTGGATGCCCGCAGAGCGGCCCCTCGCCTGCGATCGCAGCCCCCGCTGCGGTTCACCCTCTCCGTGGAAGGAACACAGCAGATGACCTATCGGATAGAGACCCTGGACGCCTTCACCCTGCTGGGCCGGCGGCGTCGCCTGCCGATCGTCCAGCAGGGACCGAACCCCGCGATGACAGCGTTCCTGGACGAGTTGGGCCAGAAGACGCTGGAGGACATCGCCGCGCTGTCCACCGGCAGGCCGCCCGGTGTGCTTGCCGTGTGCACCGCCTTCGAGGAGGAGCGCGAGGACGGCAGCACGTTCGACTACTGGCTGGCCGCCGCGACCCAGTCACCTCCCCCGGACGACGGCCGGCAGCCGGACCACGGGCCGCTTGAGTCGCTTGAGGTCGAGGCGCATCAGTGGCTGGTGCTCAGCTCCCAGGGCGTGGAGATCGAAGAGATCCAGCAGCTGTGGCCTCAGGCCTACGGGGAGTGGTTCCCCGCCAACCCGTACGAGCCGCTGGACGCCCCCGAGATGCTCGCCACGGTGCACGACGACGGCGGCGAGGAGGACCACATGGAGCTGTGGCTGGCGGTCCGCCCGACGGCGCAGAGCTCTGGCTGAGCAGGACTCTGGCTGAGCAGGGGGCGTCAGCCCAGGAAGGGGCCGGTCTGCAGGACGCCGAGCGTGATGCGGTCGAGCCTCTCAGTCGTGCTCCTCCTGCACCGAGCGCACCTCACGCACTCCGGAGATCTCGGAGAGCGAGCGGAACAGCTCGTCCTCGCTGACGCCCTGATGCCGGGTGAAGCGCAGCGTGGCCTCCACGATGGCGCCGTCGTCGCCCTCGACATGCCGGGTGCGCGACAGAGCCGAGGCGTATCCGAGATCTGAGGCGCGGCCCAGCACGTCCCGCAGGACGCCGCGACCGTCGAGGTAGCGCACCTGGAAGACGCGGCTGCGGCTGTGGTGAGGGAGCCTGCGCGCCACGACCGTGATCACTGTGACGGCCAGCAGGTACAGCACGACGGTCAGCGCGGCGATGACCGGCATGCCCGCTCCGCACGCCATGCCGACCGCGGCGGTGACCCAGATGGAGGCCGCCGTGGTGAGCCCCGAGACGATGTTCTGCCGCACGAAGATCACTCCGGCGCCCAGGAATCCGATGCCGGTGACGATCTGGGCCGCGATGCGGGACGGATCCAGGATCACCTCGTCGCCCAGCAGGGGAGCGAAGCCATAGGCGGACACCAGGGTGAACAGCGCCGAACCCAGGCCCACCAGGATATGGGTTCGGGCTCCGGCCGACTTCAGTCGGACCTCCCGTTCGAGGCCGATCACCGCAGAGAGCACGAAGGCGCAGACCAGCAGCACGGCCTCGGTGGCCGCGGTCTCCGAGATCCAGATGATCTGCACGGCCCGCCTCCTCGCACCCGTCGATCCGGCCCGGTGGCGTCGATGTCGTCCCGTGACAAGCCACCACGGTAGCCTCGGCCTCTCCTGCCCGGAAGGGATGGCCGCCGCCCGAGTGCAGGCGCGCTCCACGGTTCGGCGTCATGCCGGGGGATCCCGTAGAATATGGGCATCAGCGACGACCCGGCCATCACCGGTGAGCTTCCGGCAGAACAGGTCCGCAGCGCGGGCCTCAGTAGATCCGGACGGGCAAGCCCGTCACAGCTGTCATGGAGAGGTCCGCTGAGCGGTCCCGGCGCCGAGGCGCCGCGGCCGCCGGCGGACAAGCGAGGTGGTACCGCGTCCGGCCCGGCCGAGGCGTCCTTGCGGAAGAACGAGACGCCCACCAGTTCTTGAGCACCCAGGACGGACCTCCATGACCGAGAAGAACTCCTCACCCGTGTACCCCCGCGCCACCCCGGCGGCCGGTGCCGCCGGCTCCGTGCCCGCCTCCCCGCGCTTCCCGGACATCGAGGAGCGGATCCTCGCCGGCTGGGCCGAGGACGACACCTTCCAGGCCTCCGTGGAGAACCGGCCCGCCGATGCTGAGGGAGGACGCGGCGGGGAGTTCGTCTTCTACGACGGCCCGCCCTTCGCCAACGGCCTGCCGCACTACGGGCACCTGCTCACCGGGTACGTGAAGGATCTGGTCGCCCGCTACCAGACGCAGCGCGGACACCGGGTGGAGCGCCGCTTCGGCTGGGACACCCACGGGCTCCCCGCCGAGCTCGAGGCCATGAAGCAGCTCGGGATGACCGACAAGGCCGAGATCGAGTCCATGGGCATGGACCGGTTCAACGACGCCTGCCGCGCCTCCGTGCTGAAGTACACGGCCGAGTGGCAGGACTATGTCACCCGGCAGGCCCGCTGGGTGGACTTCGACAACGATTACAAGACGCTCAACGTCGAGTACATGGAGTCGGTCATCTGGGCGTTCAAGCAGCTCCACGAGAAGGGCCTGACCTATCAGGGCTTCCGGGTGCTCCCGTACTGCTGGAAGGACGAGACCCCGCTGTCCAACCATGAGCTGCGCATGGACGACGAGGTCTACAAGGACCGCCAGGACCCCTCGATCACCGTGACCTTCCCC
The DNA here is from genome assembly GCF_031705515.1 of Nesterenkonia sp. CL21. Lineage (NCBI taxonomy): Bacteria > Bacillati > Actinomycetota > Actinomycetes > Micrococcales > Micrococcaceae > Nesterenkonia > Nesterenkonia sp. CL21. Next base: position 114,743 of record NZ_JAUTWR010000003.1, on the reverse strand, counting down.
ATCACAGGGGGCGGTGATCATGGGGACGCCCTGCGCGGGGTCAACCTGCTGGCGTGGACCACCACGCCCTGGACGCTGCCCACCAACTTCTCCGTGGCCGTGGGCCCGGAGGTGGAGTACGTCGTCGTCGAAGCTCCTGCGGACGGGCCGTTGCCGGGGCGCCACCTGCTGGGCGCCGAGCTGCTCGCCTCCTATGCGAAGGACCTCGGTTTCGCCGACACCGAGGACGGTACCGCCGCTGAGCACGCCTCCGCCGCCGTCGTCTCCCGGTACCTCGGCTCGGACCTGGCCGGCCTGGAGTACCAGCCGCTGTGGGACTACTACACCGACGCCGACACCTGGGGCACGCAGCACGCGTTCCGCGTGCTGGTGGAGGACTACGTCACCACCTCGGACGGCACCGGACTGGTCCACCAGGCCTCGGCCTACGGTGAGGAGGACCAGAGGTCCTCCGAGGAGGCCGGCATCCCGGTGATCCTCTCGGTGGACGAGGGCGCAAGGTTCCTGCCCCTGTTCGCCGAACCGACGGCGGCCGGCGAGGCGCCGCTGGCCGACATCGCCGGAGTCCAGGTCTTCGAGGCCAATCGCACCATCATCAACGTCCTCAAGGCCGCCGGGCGGCTGGTCCGGGAGCAGTCCTATGTGCACTCCTACCCGCACTGCTGGCGCTGCCGGACGCCCCTGATCTACAAGGCCGTCACCTCCTGGTACGTGGCGGTCACCCAGATCAAGGACCGCATGCTGGAGCACAACGAGAAGATCAACTGGATCCCCGGCAACGTCAAGCACGGCCAGTTCGGCAAGTGGCTCGAGAACGCCCGGGACTGGTCCATCTCACGCAACCGGTACTGGGGAAGCCCGATCCCTGTGTGGGTCTCTGACGACCCCGCCTACCCGCGCACCGAGGTCTACGGCTCGCTCGAGGAGCTGCAGGAGGCCTTCGGCGACGTGCCGCGCAACGCCGAGGGGGAGCCGGACCTGCATCGCCCCTGGATCGACCAGCTGACCCGTCCCAACCCGGACGACCCCTCCGGCAGGGCGCGGATGGTCCGCGTGCCCGACGTCCTCGACGTCTGGTTCGACTCCGGCTCCATGCAGTTCGCCCAGGTGCACTACCCCTTCGAGAACTCCGACTGGTTCGAGGACCACCATCCGGCGGACTTCATCGTGGAGTACATCGGGCAGACGCGCGGCTGGTTCTACACCATGCACATCCTGGCGACCGCCCTGTTCGACCGTCCCGCCTTCACCAACGTCATCAGCCACGGGATCGTGCTCGGCTCGGACGGACAGAAGATGTCCAAGTCCCTGCAGAACTACCCGGACGTCAACGAGGTCTTCGACCGTGACGGCTCCGACGCGATGCGCTGGTTCCTCATGAGCTCACCGATCCTGCGCGGCGGCAACCTGGTGGTCACCGAGGAGGGCATCCGCGAAGGTGTGCGGCAGGTGCTGCTGCCCATGTGGAACGCCTGGCACTTCTTCACCCTCTACGCCAACACCGCGAACGGGGGGCAGGGCTACCAGGCGCGGCGGGTGACCGCGGCCGAGGCCGACGTCGAGGGACTGAACCCCCTGGACCGGTACATCCTGGCCGCGACCGGAGATCTGGTCCGTGACGCCACCGCGGCCCTCGACGCCTATGACGTCTCCGGAGCCTGCGAGGCGCTCCGGGCCTTCTCTGAGACGCTGACCAACTGGTACATCCGCCGGTCCCGTCAGCGGTTCTACGAGGAGGACACCGCCGCCTATGACGTGCTGTACACCGCGTTGGAGACCTTCGCACGAGTCGCGGCTCCACTGCTGCCGCTGATCAGCGAAGAGATCTGGCGGGGCCTCACCGGTGAGCGCTCCGTGCACCTGGCCGACTGGCCGGACCCGGAGGACTACCTGCGCGACGAGCGCGCCGTGGAGCTGATGGACCTGACCCGGGGCATCACCTCCGCAGGCTCCTCGCTGCGGAAGTCCGCGAAGCTGCGAGTCCGCCAGCCCCTGGCGACGCTGACCGTCGTGGTGCCCGACGCCGAGGCGCTGGCCGGCACCTACCAGCAGATCGTCGCCGAGGAGCTCAACATCAAAGAGGTCAGGCTGCTCGACGCCACGGAGGTCTCCGCCGACGACTGGGGGATCGGCCAGCAGCTGGTGGTCAACGCGCGGGCAGCCGGCCCGCGGCTGGGCAAGGACGTGCAGAAGGCCATCAAGGGGGCGAAGTCCGGAGACTGGTCGGTCTCCGAGGGTGTCGTCGTCGCCGGCGGGCTCCGGCTGCAGGAGGGGGAGTACACGCTGACCACCACCGTCTCCGACGCCTTGGCCGATCAGGCCGTCACCGTGCTGGACGGCGTCGTCGAGGGTGCCGGCGGCGGCTTCCTGGTCCTGGACACCCGTCTCACGGCCGCCCTGCGCGCGGAGGGCACGGCGCGTGACCTGGTCCGCTCCGTGCAGCAGGCACGCAAGGACGCCGACCTGCAGGTCTCCGACCGCATCCGCACCACCGTCACGGCGACCCCGGCGACGATCTCCGCGCTGGAGAGCCACCGGGATCTCCTCTGCGAGGAGACGCTGACCGACGATCTGCGGCTGTTCAGCGACGACGGCGCCTCCGAGCCGCTGATCAGCGTGGTCCGGGCGTGACGAGGACCCCGACGCCGGCCGGCTGCAGCACGATCGCCCGCTACTCGACCTTCTGCAAGGAGACCTGACATGTCAGATTCTGAGTCGCTGAACCCTGTGGAGGGACAGCCGCTGGACCAGTTCTCCGTGGCCAGCGTCTACGCTGAGCTGCTCTCCCGAGCTCCGGAGAACAAGATGGAGCCGCGCATGGAACCGATGCGTATGGCCATGGACTTCCTCGGCGAGCCTCAGCGCGCGGCCCCGGTGATCCACCTCAGCGGCACCAACGGCAAGACCTCCACCGCCCGGATGATCGAGGCCGGGCTGCTGGCCCATGATCTGCGCGTGGGCCGGTACACCTCTCCGCACCTGGCGAAGGTCACCGAACGCATCTGCCTGGACGGCTCCCCGGTGCCGGACGAGACCTTCGTCCGGATCTGGGATGAGATCCGCCCGCATCTGGGCCTGGTGGACCAGCAGCTCGCCGAGCGCGGCGAGGTGCCGCTGACCTACTTCGAGTGCGTCACGATCCTGGCCTTCGCGATCTTCGCCGATGAGCCGGTGGACGTGATGGTCCTCGAAGTCGGGCTGGGCGGCATCACCGACGCCACCAATGTGGCCGACGGTGCGGTCAGCGTCATCACCCCGATCTCCCTGGACCACACCGACCTGCTGGGGGACTCCGAGCGGGACATCGCCCTGGAGAAGGCCGGCATCATCAAGCCGGGAGGCTTCCTGGTCTCCGCGGCGCAGGTGCCCGAGGCGGCCGACGTCCTCCTCGAGGCGGCCCGGGAGGCGGAGGCGCCATTCCGGTTCGAAGGGGTGGAGTTCGGCGTGGAGAGCCGCGCCCCCGGGGTGGGCGGCCAGCAGGTGACCCTCCGGGGTCTGGCGGGCCGGTACCCCGACCTGCTTCTTCCTCTGCACGGGGCGCATCAGGCCGAGAACCTGGCGGTCGCCGTGGCGGCGCTGGAGGCGTTCATCGGGGGAGGAGAGCAGGAGCTGTCCCTGGAGACACTGCAGCTGGCCTGTGAGCACATGAGCTCCCCGGGCCGGCTGGAGGTGCTGCGGACCGGACCCTCCATGATCATCGACGCCGCCCACAATCCGGCCGGGGTCGAGGCCAGCGCCCAGGCGCTCAAGGAGTCCTTCGGCCTGGGACAGCTGGTGCTGGTGGTCGGCATCCTCCAGGAGAAGGACGCCCGCGAGATCCTCGCGACCCTGCACCGGGAGTACGACGGTCTGGCGGAGGACATCTGCTTCACCCAGTCCACGTCTCCCCGGGCGATACCGGCCGGACAGCTGGCGGAGCTGGCTCTCGACGTCGGCTTCCGCGAGGAGGACATTCACCTCACCGAACGTCTGGACGAGGCCATCGACTGGGCAGTCGGTCGCCTGGACTCCTCCGCCGAGGGGGCTGCGGGCGGAGTCCTGATCACCGGGTCGATCACCGTGGTGGGTGAGGCCCGCACGCTGCTGGGCGGAGGTGAGCTCTGAGATGACCGCTCAGGACGACGCCGACCGCGGCGGGCGGCCGCGCCGCCAGACCCGGGCCCAGCGGGAGTGGCGCCCCGGGATGACCCGGCCGCCGCGCTCGGTGCGGGTCATGTTCGGCTCCGCCGTGCTCAGCCTTGAGGCTCTGCTGATGTTCTTCTTCGGGCTCATGGCGTGGGGGCTCCACCAGAACGAGTGGTACGCCTGGTGGCTCTTCGGCGGGTCGCTGGGGGTCTCCGTGCTGCTGATCCTCACCTGCGCGCTGCTGAAGCGTCCGGTGGGCTGGTGGCTCGGCTGGATCCTGCAGTTCATCATCCTGGCCGGCGGGCTGGTCGAGCCCTACATGTACTTCGTCGGCGTCCTCTTCCTGGCCTGCTGGTGGTACGCGGTGGTCAAGGGACGCCAGCTGGACGTGGAGAAGATGGAAAGATGGAGGGCGGAGGAGCGGTTGGCCGCCGAGCAGGAGCCGAGCCCGCCCGAGAACGATCACACGCATCACGAGGAGAGCTGAATGACTGAACGTACGCTGATCCTGGTCAAGCCCGACGGCGTCGCCCGGGGTCTGACCGGGGAGATCCTACGCCGGGTGGAGGCCAAGGGCTACCGCATCGCCGCCCTGGCGCAGCTGGAGGCGACCACCGAGCAGCTGGCCGCCCACTATGCCGAGCACGAGGGCAAGTCGTTCTACCAGCCGCTGGTGGACTTCATGCTCTCCGGGCCCGTCGTGGCGGCCATCCTGGAGGGTGACCGGGTCATCGAAGGGTTCCGCTCCCTGGCCGGCACCACCGACCCCACCACCGCCGCTCCGGGGACCATCCGTGGTGACCTGGGGCGAGACTGGGGAGAGAAGGTCCAGAAGAACCTGGTGCACGGCTCCGACTCCGTGGAGTCCGCTGAGCGCGAGATCGGCATCTGGTTCGGCTGACCGGTCGGTCAGAGAACACGCAGGGCCCGGGACGACGCGTCGTCCCGGGCCCTGCGTGTTCCCGGAGCCGCATGCCGGGTGCCCAGCGGTGCTTACGTCACACAACCATCCCGTGGGCGCAAGGACCTGCGCGTGTCAGTGGTGGTCTATAGACTCATGTGCGATCGCTGAGAATCGCATGACGAGGGGGACGATCATTGATGAAGCCTGCGTTGAGAAAGTCTGCAGGGCAGACGAAGAAGAGGACTGATCTGCGCCGTCGTGTCGCCGGACTCGGAGCCGGGGCGGCGTCATTGGCCCTGGTGCTCTCCGGCTGCGGGGGTCTCACGGGCAGCGGCGGCCCGACCACCGAGGACGGGGACCCGCTCGAGAACGCCGCTGAGTTCCTCCAGCAGGCCTCCGCGGAATGGGAGGAGTCGCGCCCGACGCAGAACGTGGAGGTCAGTGAGGACGCCGGGTGCTTCTTCGTGCTGGGTGAGGACGAGGACGTGACGGGCGAGCTCGCCTGCGGAGGCGTGCGCACCAGCACGGCCCAGGAGGGTGAGGTCTGGGACATCGGAACCTTCGAGATCCGCCCGAACTCGGACAGCGAGATGGAGGCCCGTCTCCCGGAGGGATGGACCGCCGGTCTGGAGCGTGGACGGACCCGGCCGGAGGGTCCCGTGGTGGATGCCGACGGCGACGAGGCCCCCGACTCCATCGACGCCCTGGCGGCGCCGCCGATGCCGCAGACCGATTCGGGGTTCATCCTCAGCGGGGAGTCCCTGCCCGGTGACCTTGTGCAGCCGGGTGACGAGCAGGTCAGCCCGGGCGACGACGGCCCGGTCATGACTCCCGGGGGGCGCGTGACGATCACCTCTGTCGCGACGCTCGAGACCGTCCCGGTCGCCGGCGCCCCGACTCATGAGGAGGGTATGGAGGATCATCTCGACGGCGACACGGATGACGGCGACATCGGAGTCAGCCTGGACGGGGAGCCCCATGCTCCCGCGGACGGTGAGACCTTCGTGTTCGTCGAGTACGACTACCAGCCCACGGAGCGGCCCGGCGAGGACGAGACGTCCACAGCGGCGTTGGCGCTGAACGCCGGCGGTCAGCAGAGGACGCTGGCGGAGTTCGGCGAGGACGACGGCTGGAGCGGACCCAGCGAGCAGTCGGGAAGCTTCCTGGCCTCCGTCCCGGAGGACGACGCTCACCTGGTCGTCTCGTCGGCGGGCCGGGACCAGGTCGTGGACCTGCCGGAGGGCCAGCGCGAGGCGGACCCGGTGACCCGTGCCTACTACCGTGACGTGACCCAGCAGGACACGAACCACGAGTTCTCGATCGCCGACCAGCCCTTCGCGCTGGATGAGAGAGACTATGAGGCCTCGATGTATCTGAGCCTGCAGTCCGCCTGGCTCACGGCCTACTCGGAGGTCGGCGGCGCTGACGGCTGGGCGGAGGAGGACGAGGCCTGGCTGCTCCTGGAGTTCGACGCGATCCTGGACAGCGATGACTTCAACCCCCGATTCAAGGAGCTCACCCCCAGCCTGACGGTCACCGATGGGGCAGGAGAGACGTACTCCGCTTCGCGGACGATCGACATCGACACCCGCACCTGGAACTCGACCTATTGGATGGCGGTGGCGATGCCCGCCGACGTCACGGAGGTCACCCTGAGCCAGACTTTTGAGACACGGGTCGAGGATTGGGATGACAACATCGCCACCCTGACCTTGGAGACCGACTCCTCGACGGTGGATTTCCCGCAGTCGGAGCCGGAGGCGTCCGACGACGACTCCGACGACCCTGACGAGGACGATGACGCCGACGCTGAGGCCGACGAGGACTCCGACGCTGACGACGAGGCCGACGAGGACGAGTGACTCGCCGCCCGGCCGGTCCCTCGTGCTCGTCAGGGATCGGCCGAGGCGACGGGGATGAGCAGATGGCTGGCTGCCACCGGCGGCCGGCTGTGGACGACACACACCTATGAGGGGGAGGCCGATGGATACGATGACGACGAAGCGACGGCGCGTGCTGCGCGCCGCAGGGGCGAGCGCGGTGCTCACGCTGGCGGTGACCGCCTGCGGGAACGACCTGCCGAGCGGGCCGATGGACGAGAACGAGCTGGAGACGGTCTTCCTGACCGGACGGGCGGTGCCCGAGGGGTGGGACCTGCAGGGCAGCCCGTCATCCCGGGACAGGTTCGGCGAGACCCTCGACGGCTTCGGTCCGCTCGACGGCCAGCTCGGTGACCCCTCGGAGGGCTGCGTCGAGGCACGAAGCGCCGGCGACGAGGAGCTGGCCGAGGCGGGGATGGTCGCCGGTGCCACCGCCACCTACGTCACGGACCAGGCGATGACCGAAGTGGAGGTCTTCTCCACCGAGGACGACGTCGACTTCGCCTCGCTGACGCATGACATGCTCGAGGCCTGCGAGAGCGAGATCGTCGAGGACCTGGGGCGCAGCACCGGACTGGACGGCGACGACTTCGAGGTGTCCTCTCCGGACACCTCTGGAGAGGGGATGCTGCTGGTCAACGATGGTGCTGACGGCGGCGTTGTGCTCCTGGTGATCGAGAGCTACGGCAACAACCACTTCACCGCCGTCGGCTTCTCCGCTGACCCGCGGGATGTCGAGACCCTGGAGGGGTTCATCGACGAGGCGCAGGAGCGCTTCGAGCAGGGCCCGGACGAGACCGCTTCGGAGGAGGAGTCCGAGGACTGATCACCGGCCGGGCCCGCGGCGGACGCTGACGGCCCCTGACCTGCAGGACACGAGTCCTCAGGTCAGGGGCCGTCAGCATGTCCGTCGGGCTGCTGCGGAGGTCGGCATGACTCCGGCCGGCCGGCGGCAGCGTCGGCTTCTCCCGCCGGAGTGCCTCAGCCGGCGCGCTTCGGGCGCGTGCCGGAGTCGAACTCCACCTGCACCTGGTCGAGCTGCATGAGGGTGCGCTCGTAGACGATCTGCGCCGAGCGCATCCGGTTCTGAGACTTGTGCTCGGTGTACTCCTGATACTGCTGGGTGACCCACTCCGGGTCGCCGTCGGCCAGGAGACGTCCCTGCTCGATCCACAGGACCCGAGAGCACATCTGCTTGATGGTTCCCAAGGAGTGCGACACCAGGAAGACGCAGCCGGCCTGCTGCCGGACTTCGTCGAGGCGGCGCTTCGTGCGCGCGCGGAACTGCGCATCACCGGTGTTCAGGGCCTCATCGATGATGAGGATGTCGGGGTCCACCGCTGTGGCGATCGCGAACTGAAGGCGGGAGGCCATGCCCGAGGAGTAGGACTTCAGCGGCAGGTTCAGCGAGTCCTCCAGCCCGGAGAGCTCCACGACCATGTCATACTTCTCCGCGGCCTCCTTGGGCGTCAGCCCCATGGCCAGGCAGCCCAGTTTGATGTTCTCCCGGCCGGAGAGCTGCTTCACCAGTGCCGCGTTGACGCCGAGCATGATCGGGGTGGAGGTCGCATAGATCTCCCCCGTGGTCGGGCGGATCTTCCCGGTCAGCAGCTTCATCAGGGTGGATTTGCCCGACCCGTTGGTGCCGATGACCCCGACGGATTCGCCCTGACGGACCACGAAGCTGAGGTCCTGGAGGGCCGGGACGTTCGCCCACCCGGAACCGGTGATCCGCCGCAGCTGCCGGGAGAACCGGCCGGTGGAGTTCAGGTACTCGGTGGAGGAGCGGATCCGGTAGATCATCGAGGCGTGGTCGACGGCGACGGCGATGTCCGAGGAGTCGAGGCGCTCGACCACGGGCGCGGAGTCCTCCTCCGCCCACGAGATCTCCTCGAAGAGCTGCTCATCCTCCAGAATGTCCAGCTCGCCGGTGGCGGTAGGGGCGGGAGCCTCCGTGGCCGGTGCTCCGGAGGACCGCCAGTTCACGCGTCGGGGCGTGTAGTTGCGCACCGGGGTGCTCATCGCTCCCTCCCGTACTTCTCCTCGCCGTGCCAGAACACGAGGAATCCGATGATGAAGATGCATACCGAGGAGACGGTCAGCACGACCCAGCGATACGGGTCCGCCATCTCGCCGTAGAGCCACGTGGAGCGGATGATGTCCAGCACGCAGAACATGGGGTTGTGGTACATCACGAACTCGATGTACTCGCCTCCCGGCGACCCGGCGAAACGGTCCACGGTGAAGAACACGGCCGAGGTGTAGAACCAGATGCGCATGCCGAAGCTGATCATGTGCTTCACATCGGTGTAGGCCGAGACCGCGCGGGCCAGCAGCATGCCCAGACCCGTGCTGAGCAGGAAGTTCAGCGCCAGCACCGGGAAGATGAACAGCCACAGCCAGTCCACGCTGACCGGAGTCGGAGGAGTGTCCGCCAACGGGATGTCGCCGATGGTGATGACCAACAGGGCCATCACGATCAGCATGGGCACATTGGCGAAGAGCTCGCGGACGTTGATCGCGAACGGGAGGCTCGCCCGGGGGAAGTTGAAGGCTTGGACGACCGACTGGTTGCTGACCATGGAGCTGGCGCCGGAGGACACCGCCGAGGTGGTGTACCGGAACATGAACACGCCGATGATCAGGTAGCCGATGAAGTTGCTGATCCCGCGGGAGAGGTCCAGCAGCAGCCCGAACACCAGGAAGTAGGCCAGGCCGCTCAGGATCGGGTTGACCACCATCCAGACACGACCCATCGCGTCATTGGAGTTGGCGGTCTGCACCTTCGAATGGGAGTCGTAGATGATGAAGTGCCGGAACGCCCACAGCCGCTGGACGTAGTCCAGGAGCCGGGGGCGCGCGCCCACGCGGACCAAGGAGCTGCCATCCAGCTGCACCACGTGTCCGGCCTGGCGAGGCTCGTCCACGTGCGTCGGGGCGGCCGAGCGCTCTGCTGTCGGGGTGGCCATCACCACGTTCCTTCCAGGGGCGTCGTCGCGGGTCCGGCCATCCGCCGGGTCCGTTGTTGCGGGGCGTTCACAGGGAGTCTTCTTCCCGCGGAGCGCCAGCCATTGTATCAGCGGGGTCCTCGGCGCCCGGCGGTCGAACCGCCTGGGCCTCCGGCTCGAACAGATGCGGCATGACCTCGCGCACCCGCTCCTCGAGGTACGGAGCCGCCGTCTCCACGTATTCGTTCGTCAGGTGGTGGCTGTCCCGATAGACCACCACGTTGCCGATGACGGCCGCGCATCGACCCGCAGGGCAGAACAGATCCGTGAGGTCCACCGTGGAGGCTCCGGAGGGCAGTTCCAGCGTGCTCAGCGGGTCGACCTCCGCGAACTTGGAGCCGTCGGGGGCGCAGCTGTGGGCATCCCCGCCCGAGGCCAGACAGTCGGGGACGTCGTCGAGCTGGCGAGGCGTGCCGCGCATCAGCAGCAGCTCGGCACCGGCGTCGGTGATCTCCTGCCACCGTTCCGGGGCACCCTCGACGACGAACTCCTCTCCCGGTTCGCGGGGGATGCGGGTGCCGGGAGTCACCACGACGTCGGGTTCCCGGTCCGCGACCACCTCGGCGAAGCCGGCGTTCCACTGGGCGCACTGGTTGTCCTCGACGTCCTCGATATGACGGAACACGCACCCGCCCTTGGTGGCCACCAGGATCTCCCAGTCGTGCGTCTCGGCCAGCATGAGCCAGGCGTGCTGCCAGTGGCCCGCATGGGAGCCGCCCGCCAGCATGATCGTGGCCCGGGGGTCCTCCGGGGCGTCCAGGTCCTCACAGACCAGCACCTCAGAGGTCCCCGGCCGGTTCCCGGTGCGCTGATGGCAGTCCCGGGTCGCGTACTCGGGAACTCTGCGGCTCAGGCCCGTGAGCTCGGGGAAGGCCGGGACCTCGTCGAGCTCCGGAGTCCCGGCGACGGCGGCCGAGGAGCCGGACACCGAGGCTCCCGGGTAGAGCGCCCGGTCCATGCCCTGCATCGCCAGACCGTCCTCCTGCGGGGCCGTGGTCAGGTGGAGGTGGGCCGTCGTCGCCGCCGCTCCCAGGGACAGGGTCGTGGCGGCCAGCGCCAGGGTGACACGCTGGGACCGGGACGCGCCGCGACCTGCAGACGGCCCATGCGTGGGGTGCTGGCCCGGCGTGCTCCGGCCGAGTCGGGCCAGCGGCCGTTCGACCCAGCGGTGCGTGGCCCAGGCCGCCGTCAGGGAGAACGCGAGAACCGCCAGCGCCCCCGGCAGCCCCAGGGACTCCGCCCCGGTGGCCTCGAGGAAGAGGATCAGGGCCGGCCAGTGCCACAGATACAGCCCATAGCCCAGGTCGGCGACTCGGGCCAGCGGACGGGAGGACAGCAGCCGCAGCGGCGCAGGCTGTGCGATCGCGGAGGAGGAGCTCTGCGCCGCCGCGAGGATCAGGGCGAGCCCGAAGAGCGGCCACAGCGCCCACGGACCCGGGAACAGCGCGGCGCCGTCGAGGACGAACCCGCAGCTGACCACCAGCCCCAGTCCCGTCCAGGCGGCGGCGGAGCGGAACCGATCAGGCAGCCGGAACCGGACGGCCAGCAGTGCCATCAGCCCGCCCAAGGCCAGCTCCCAGGCACGGGTGCTGGAGGACAGATAGGCCTCAGCGGGGTCCACGTGCTGACGGTGCGCGGCCCACAGGAACGAGGCGATGAGCACACCAGCAGTGAGCACCCCCATCGTCGCGGCGGCCGAACGGCCCATACGGCGGGCGAGCAGCACCGCCGCCACGGCCACCAGCGGCCAGAGCAGATAGAACTGCCCCTGGACGGACAGGGACCAGAAGTGCTGGAACGGACTCGTCTCGGGCCCGGCCGCCTCATAGGAGAGCTGGGACCGGATGAGCTCCAGGTTCTCCAGCCACAGCAGCGAGGCGCGGGCTTCGGTGACCAGCTGACCGTGGCGGGTGACCGGCAGGATGAGCAGTCCGGCCACCGTGGTCGTTGTGATCACGAGCGCGGCCGGGGCGAGGATGCGCCGCGCCAGGCGGCTCAGGTAGGGGCCGAGGGCGATGCGGCCCGTGCTCGCCGCCTCGCGCAGCAGCATGCCGGTGAACAGGAAGCCGGAGACGGCCAGGAAGATGTCGATGCCGCCGGAGACACGCCCGGCCCCGAACAGGTGGAAGAGCACCACGCCGAGGATGGCGAGGCCTCTGGTGCCCTCCAACGCAGGCAGCCGACGACGATCCGGAAGGCCCTGAGTCAGCGACGTCGTCGCCCCGCGGCCCGCAGCCGGGTCCTCGCAAGAGCCCGACGTGGATGGGGAGGGCGGAGGTGCAGAAGGTCCCACGGGGCGCACGGGTCAGCGCCTCGCGCGCCGCATCATCTGTTCCACCACGGCGTTGGCCGGACGGCTCAGGCTCCCGTGGGAGGGATAGCGATGCAGAGAGATGTCAGCGTCGTCGGCGACGTCGACGACGACCGCGCCGTCGTCGCCGTCGAGGTCGGGGATGAGCAGGTCCACTCCGGCCGCGCGCAGCCCCGGCAGCGCCCACATCGCCTCCACGGCCAGCTCGGCATGGGCCTCGCGGAGCTCGGCCGTGATGTCCACGGTGATCCCGCCCTGCAGCGGATTCGACGTGCCGCTGACGTCACGGTGCTCCCCGCGGGGGAGCACCTCGGAGGCGCGGAGTCCGAGGTCGGCGAGGGCGTCGTCGTCGACCTCCGGCGGGTGCTTGGCCAGATGGGCATTGCGGGCCCGGGCCGCCACGGCGTCGTCCACGAGGCGCCGCACCGTGGCGCGCCCGTCACCGACGATGAACAGCGGCAGCCGGGCGACGGCCGCCACTGTCTTCTCCCCGACCACGTAGGCGCGCACATCGATGCCGGTGGCCTGCTCCTCGACGAGCAGCGAGAGGCTCCGGTACAGCGGATTGGTCCGGGCGGCTCCGGCGTAGGCCCAGGCCGCGCGGAACTCCTCCTCGGTCCGGACTCCCCAGGAGACGCCGACGCCGGCTGACCCGGTGGCCGGTCTGATCACCACCGGCCCGTCGAGCTGCGCCCGGTGGGCCAGTGCTTCGTCCAGCTCGCGCACCCGGAATCCCCGGCCGTCCGGGGTGGGGACCTCCACGGCCTGCAGGTGCTGTTTGGCCAGCGGCCGGGAGCGGCAGGCACGCTTGGCCTGATCGCTCACCAGCGAATGCGTGCGGTGGTTGAGTCCGCCGATGACGTCTCCGTTGAGTGTGAAGGTCCGGAAGGCGTGCTGCACCTCATGCTTGGTGACCTTCTTGCGCCGAGCGGCGGCGAACATCTGCCGTGTGGCCGATGGGGCGCCCTCGAACTCGCGGGGGGCCGCCCAGTCCACGTCGGGGAGGCGCGTGATCAGGCGACGCGGCGGGGAGTCGGGGTCCCGGAAGGCCGCGGCGTGGCGTGCGCGCTGAAGTCGGCGTCCCTGGAGGGCCTCCCCGGAGAAGTCTGCTGAGCTGCTCATCGCCACCACAGTAGCGCAGGGCCGCGCCCGTCCCCGGCCCGGAGGGTCTCCGCCCGCGGGCGCGTCGCAGGGGATAGGCTGGAGTCGGCGACTCCGGCAGCGACGACGCCCACGAGCGAGCAGACGAGAATCACCATCAGAGGGGAAGCACACCGGCGATGAAGCGCATCATGCCGATCTACGGAACCCGGCCGGAGGCCATCAAGATGGCCCCGATCGTGAAGGCCCTGCAGGCCAGCGAGCACTTCGAGTGCCGGGTGACCGTCACCGGCCAGCATCGCGAGATGCTGGACCAGGTCAACGAGCTCTTCGGGATCGTCCCGGACCATGACTTGAACATCATCCAGCAGCGGCAGACCCTCAACGGGGTGCTCACCCGGACCGTCTCCGGCCTCGACGCCCTCTTCGCCGAGGACCGGCCGGACGCGGTGATCGTCCAGGGCGACACGACCACGACCACCGCCGGCGCCCTGGCGGCCTTCTATGTCGGCATCCCGGTGATCCACGCCGAGGCCGGCCTGCGGTCGTTCAACCTGTTCTCTCCGTTCCCGGAGGAGGCCAACAGGAAGATGACCTCGCAGATCACCTCGCTGCACCTGGCGCCGACCGGCCAGTCCCGCGCGAACCTGCTGCGGGAGGCCGTCGCGGAGGAGGACGTCGTGGTGACAGGAAACACGGTCATCGATGCGCTGCTGGAGGTCGCCCAGAAGCAGGTGCCGTTCTCCGACAGTCAGCTCGAGGATGCCGCCGCCTCCGGTCAGGAGGTCCTGCTGGTCACCACGCACCGGCGGGAGAACCAGGGCTCCGCCATGGAGGGTGTGGGCCGCGCGCTGGCCCGGCTCTCCGAGCGGTACCCGGAGAAGCTCATCGTGCTGCCGGCCCACCGCAACCCGGTGGTGCGTGAAGCCATCCTGCCGGCACTGGCCGGCCACGACAATGTCATCGTCACCGAGCCGCTGCCCTACGGGGAGTTCACGCGCCTGATGAGCCTGGCCACGGTGGTGCTCACCGACTCCGGCGGCGTTCAGGAGGAGGCTCCCAGCCTGGGCAAGCCGGTGCTGGTGATGCGCGAGAACACCGAGCGACCGGAAGCGGTCGACGCCGGCACGGTGCGGCTCATCGGAACAGATGAGGACCGTGTGGTGGACGAGGTGTCCACGCTCTTCGACGACGCCGCTGCCTACCGGGCGATGGCCAACGCCGTGAACCCCTACGGGGACGGCCAGGCGGCCGCCCGCACTGTCGCCGCCGTCGAGAAGCTCTTCGGACTCGGTGAGCGCATGCCGGACTTCGCCCCGCAGGGCTGAGCAGCCCGCGGCACGCGGCTGCCGAGAGCCGACTGTGTGACGGAGACGATGTGACCCAGACGATGTGACCCAGACGATGTGACGGAGGAGGACCGGGCGTGCACCTGAAGACGCTCACCATCCGGGGCTTCAAGTCCTTCGCCTCGGCCACCACCTTCGAGTTCGAACCTGGCGTGACCGCTGTGGTGGGACCCAACGGCTCCGGAAAGTCCAATGTGGTGGACGCGCTGGCCTGGGTGATGGGGGAGCAGGGGGCGAAGTCTCTGCGCGGGGGGTCCATGGAGGACGTCATCTTCGCCGGAACCGCCGAGCGGCAGCCTCTGGGACGGGCGTCGGTCAGCCTCACCATCGACAACTCCGACGGCGCGCTGCCCATCGAGTACACCGAGGTCACCATCAGCCGGACCATGTTCCGCACCGGCGGGTCCGAGTACACGATCAACGGTCAGAAGTGTCGGCTCCTGGACATCCAGGAGCTGCTCTCCGACTCGGGGCTGGGCCGCGAGATGCATGTCATCGTCGGCCAGGGCCAGCTGGACCAGATCCTCCACGCCACCCCGGAGCAGCGGCGCGGGTTCATCGAGGAGGCCGCCGGGGTGCTGAAGCACCGACGGCGTCGAGAGCGCACCGTGCGCAAGCTCGAGTCCATGCAGGGCAACCTGGACCGGCTCGAGGACCTGATCTCTGAGATCTCCCGTCAGCTCGCGCCGCTGGGCCGTCAGGCCAAGGTGGCCCGACGGGCGCAGCGCATCCAGCACGACGTGCGGGATGCTCTGTCCCGGCTCATCGCCGACGACCTCGTGCAGGCCGCCACCGCGCTCCATGAGTCCGGGCGCGGCGAGGAGGAGGACAGGGCGCTGGCGGAACGGCTCCGGGCCTCCCTGCAGGGCCAGGACGAGCAGATCACAGCATGGGACGAGCAGGCCCGTGCCCTGCGTCTGCGGGGGGAGAAGCTGCTGGCCGGACACCACCGGCTGGCCCAGGTGCAGGAGCGGCTGCGGTCGGTCGCCTCCGTCGCGGCCGAGCGGGCACGCAGTCTCTACGCCTCCGCCACGGTGGACACCTCCGGCCGCGACCCCGAGCAGCTGCGCGCCCAGGCCCAGCAGGTCACGCAGGAGGCCGAGACCGCCCAGGCCGAGGTGGACCAGGCCCGGAGCCGGCTCGAAGAGACCAGTGAGCGTCGCGCCGCGAGCGAGGACGCGCTGAAGACGGAGGAGACCCGCCTGACGGAGCAGCTGCGCGCCGTCGCCGACCGACGCGCGGGCCTGGCCACGCTGCGGGGCCGCGCAGATGCGGCCCAGGGGCGGATCGAGGCAGCAGAAGCGCGCCGTCGTCGAGCCGAGGAGCAGAGCGAGCAGGCTCGCCAGGCGCAGCAGCGTGCTCGAGCGGAGTTCTCCGACCTGGAACAGCGCGTCGCCGGCATCGAGACCGGTGAAGAGGGCCTCGACGCCGCCTATGAGACGGCTCAGAGCCGCTACGAGACCCTCCGGGCCCGTCACGACGAGCTGCAGGCCCAGCGGCGTCGTCTCGAGGCCGCCGTGAGCGAATATCGGGCCCGGCTCTCGGGACTCTCCGCGGCGCGGGCGCCGCGAGACGGTGCCGGCGCCCTGCGGCGGGAGCACGACGACGTCGAGCCGCTGGCAGACCGCCTCAGCGTCACCGGGGGCTGGGAGAAGGCGCTGGCCGCCTGCCTGGGGTCCCTGGACACGGCATTGGTGGTGGCCCACGCCGACCGGGCCGCTGAGGTCCTGGCGTGGCTGGCGGATCACGACGGCGGGCGCGCCCACCTCGTCCACCCGGTGGATCGCTCGGCGTCGCCTCCCGTTCCCGAGGCCGTGACCGCACCGCAGCTGCCTCCGGGCAGCGTGCCGGCCGCGGAGGCCATCACCGGGCCCGAGAACCTCTCCGTGCCGTTGGCGCATGCCCTCGGCGGCGTCGTGCTGTGCCCGGACCTGGAGGCGGCCCGGCAGTGCCTCGCCGTCGAAGGGGTGCACACCGCAGTGACGGCCTCCGGGGATGTGCTGCGTCTCGGAGAGCACATCGGCGGCACCGCACTGGAGAACTCCGATGTGGCCATCTCGGCTCAGATCACGGAGCTGACGCAGACCGCGGAGACCTCCGAGCGGGAGCTCGCGCAGGTGTCTGCCGAGGCGGACGCCCAGGCCTCCGAGGTCCGCGCCGCGGAGCTGGCGGTGGAGGAGAGCCTGGAGGCCCTGCACGCCAACGATGCCGAGATGACCGCCACCACGGAGCAGCTGGGACGGCTCAGCGCGGAGGTGTCTCGCGCCGAGGAGCGCATCGCCTCCGCACAGACGGAGATCCTCGAGGCCGGAGAAGCCCGGGATGAGGCCCAGGAGCAGCTCGACGAGGCGAGCGCCCGCCTGGCCGCAGCCGAGAGCGACGACATCGATGAGGACCCTTCCACCGCGGAGCGGGACCGCCTGGCGGAACTGGCGTCGACGCATCGTCGTGACGAGGTCGAGGCGCGACTGGCCCTTCGTGCCGCAGAGGAGCAGCTCAATCAGCTCCAGGAGCGTGCCGCCTCACTGCGCCGCAGCGCTCAGGCGGAGGAGTCCCGACGTGAGGAGGCTCGGCGCGTCGCGGAGGCTCGGAACCGTCGGGCTCAGGAGGCCGAGGAGGTCCAGGCGGAGGCTGAAGAGGCCGTGGATCGGCTCGCCTCCGTGCTGGCGCGTGCCCAGGACGCCCACGACGAGGCTCAGCAGAGGCACCGCGAGGTCTCTACGGAGATCCAGCGCCTGCGCACCGCGCGCAGCGCCGAGGCTGAGCAGCTCGACACGGTCACTGCGCGTCTGCACCAGGCGGAGCTGACCCGTACGGAGCTGCGGCTCAGCCTGGAAGCCGCGGAGCAGCGGGGCCACGAGGAGCTCAGCCTCAGCCCCGAGTATCTGATCGAGAACTACGGCCCGGACCAGCCCGTGCCCGACCCGGAGGACGAGGAGGCGGAGCCGCGCCCCTACGACCGCGGGGAGCAGGAGGCCCGGCTGCAGCGTGCCCGCCGAGACCTCAAAGCGCTGGGCAAGGTGAACCCCCTCGCCCTGGAGGAGCACGCCGCCCTCGAGGAGCGGCACGCCTACCTGCAGGAGCAGCTTGCGGATCTGAAGGCCTCCCGGCAGGACCTGTTGGACATCATCTCAGACGTGGACCAGACCGTGGAGCAGGTGTTCACCCAAGCCTGGGGCGACACCAAGGAGCAGTTCGAGCGGGTCTTCGCTCGGTTGTTCCCCGGCGGGGAAGGGCGGCTGGAGCTGACCAACCCGGAGGACATGCTCAACACCGGCATCGAGGTCCACGCGCGTCCTCCGGGCAAGCGCATCCGTCGGCTCTCGCTGCTCTCCGGAGGGGAACGGTCCCTGACCGCAGTGGCCCTGCTGGTGGCGATCTTCAAGGCCCGCCCGAGTCCCTTCTACGTGATGGACGAGGTCGAAGCGGCGCTGGACGACACGAACCTCTCGCGTCTGCTGGTCATCTTCGAGGAGCTGCGGGAGTCGTCGCAGCTGATCGTCATCACGCACCAGAAGCGCACCATGGAGATCGCCGATGCCCTCTACGGGGTGTCCATGCGCCAGGACGGCTCCACCCGGGTGGTGTCCCAGCGGTTGGCCCGCGCCCAGGACACCGAGTCCGTGGCACTGCAGAACGCCACGTGACGGCCAGGTCAGCGGCCGGACCCGGCTAGGCTGAGACCATGGTTGTCGATCGTCATGTCCTCCCCGGTTCCTCGGATCCCACACGACGCCTGATGGTCATCCTGGACAGGCTCGTCTCGCGGTTCCCGGGCCAGGGCTGGGGCG
Organism: Nesterenkonia sp. CL21; assembly: GCF_031705515.1. NCBI lineage: Bacteria > Bacillati > Actinomycetota > Actinomycetes > Micrococcales > Micrococcaceae > Nesterenkonia > Nesterenkonia sp. CL21. Next base: position 96,274 of record NZ_JAUTWR010000003.1, on the reverse strand, counting down.
TCAGGGAGCTGGCCGAGGAGATGGGCGCCAGCCGCACCACCGTCAACCGGGCACTTCAGGCGCTCGCCGACCTCTCCTTGGTGAGGGCCGAGGGTGGGGGGACCTACGCCGTCGGCCCTCGGCTGCGGGTGATCGCGGGCATGGCTCACCGCAGCCATGGCGTACTGCGAGAGGGCCCCGCGGTGCTGGCCGAGCTGACCCGGGACACGGGCGCGACTGCCATGGCCGTCATGCAGGGACCCCGTCCGACAGAGGCATTCGTGGCGGCCGTCCACCAGGCTCCTGGCGGGATCCAGTATCGCCTGGCTCCCGGTATGGGGCTCCCGCTTCACGCAGGGGCCGCGGGCCAGGCGATCCTCAGCGAGCTGGACCCGGCTGTGCTCGCCCAGATCGCCCCTGAACGGTTCACCGAGGCCACACACGTGGACGTCGCCGAGCTGAGGCAGATCCTGGATGAGGCCGGGGCGCGTGGGTATGTGACCAGCATCGGTCAGCACATCCCGCTGGCCGCCGGAGTGGCGGCTCCCTTCCGTACCCCGGACGGACAGATCGGGGCTGTCTCGGCCACACGTCCACGCACTGAGACCTCCACGACGGACCTCGAGGCGATCGCAGCCCAGGTGATCGCAGCCGCGCAGGCACTCGGATCCTCCGCCGTGACGACGCCGGTGGCGCCGTCCGCGGAGCCGCCGACACCGCGGGACGGCGCGTCTTCGGCGGCAGGCCGCGTGGAGCGGCTCATGACTCTCCTGGCGGCAGGCGCCCCCGGGCTGGGCTCTCCGACAGCGGCCGCCCGGTCTCTGCAGGCCCACTCCGCGACGGCCAAGAAGCTGCTCGCTTCAGCCGCAGACTGTGGGCTCCTCCGGTACGCGGAGCCGTCGAACACTGCCGCGTGCGGATCCCTGCTGCTCCGGTGGGCCGCACAGCTGGGACCCCGACCCGGGCTCGGAGACCTGCTCCGCCCCCGTCTCCGCGAGTTGTCCGCGGCCACCGGCGAGACCACGGCGCTGGTGGTCCTCGCCCCGGAGGAGCGGACCGCCACCATCGCTGAGGTCGTGGACGGTCCGAATCCCGTCCGTTACGGGGTCGTCACGGGTGCTGAGGTGCCGCTGCACGCCGGAGCCTCGGGCAAGGCGCTGCTGGCCCACCTGCCGACGAGTACGGCGGAACAGCTGGATCTGCCGCGCCTGGCACCTGGCACATTGGTCACGCGCGATGCCCTCAGAGAGGATCTGGCCGCGATCCGCGATCGGGGATGGGCCGTGGGGGAGGGCGAGCGCTTCTCCGACGCCTTCGGCTTGGCCGCCCCCGTGTTCGAGGGGGGCTCCGTGGTGGCGTCGATCGCGATCACGATCCCGCGGTTCCGGAAGGACCAGGTCGACGTCGACACGTTGGTCTCAACGCTGCGTCGCACCGCCACGGAGGCCTCCGTCCTGATCAGCGTCGGGTGACGCCGTCAGCCTCAGAGGAGGGACCCGGCGAACAGAGACGCCGTGATCAGGACGATGGTCCCGCCGACGCGTGAGGCGATGGCGGCATAGGGCATCAGATGCAGTCGGCCAGCTGTGCTCAGGGTGATCACGTCGCCGCCGGCTCCCATGTTGGCGGTGCACAGACCGGCCGTCAGGGACGCCTCGAGGAAGTGCATCTTCATCAGGTATCCCACGCCTCCGGCCACCACGGCGATCACGACCACGGTCCCGGTGATGACGACGAGGTACGCGGGCTCCTTCACGACCTCGATGACCTGGGCGAAGTCGACCACGGCGACGCTGACGGCCACCAGGACGGCCGGGGTGACGTATTTCAGGGTGATGTCGAACCACTCCACGGCGCCGTGCTGCACGTAGTCCGGGCAACGCCCGCTGAGCTTGAAGACGACCGCCAGGATGCAGATCCAGGCGAAGTAGTGCAGTCCCGGGGTGAGCGTGGAGTGGATGACCACGCTGACGATGTAGATCATTCCGGTGATCATCAGACCTGTCAGGACGGATCCCGCACTCGTGGCGGGGCGAGAGTCCTCCTGCTCGAGGGCGCCGTCCCCACCGCGCATGATCGTGCCCTGGCCGTTGAAGCCTCGGAAGGGACGGTCGGGCTTCTTGGCCAGCCAGTTGTAGAGGACAGCGATCATCACGGCGACGAAGTTCGCAAAGATCACGGCGGGGATCATGACGGCGAGGAAGACGCCCGCCGGCGACCCCGTTGCGTCGCTGTAGATCTCCGCCATCGGGATCGCGCTGGATCCGGTCCCGGCGCCGGCGATGGCGAGACCGACGTTCAGGATCCCGGTCATGAGGCCGAGCCCGAGCACCCAGGCCAGGAAGCCGGCCGTGGCGATGCCGGCAGCGATCGCCGAGAGCAGGGGCACGAGGAACCTGAGGATGGACTTCTTCAGCACGTCGGCGCTGAGCCCCAGGATGCTGCCGACCATGAGGGTGGCGATGAAGAGGTCGAGCACCTGGTAGCCGGAGAGGAAATTCCCGAGCATCGTCCCCAGGGTCTCCGGGATGAGCCCGAAGTGGTTGAGGATCGAGGGGACCAGGATGGTGAACAGGGTCGGGGCGCCGAGGGTGCGCAGCACCCGGGATTGGCGGCCGAGCCACATCAGGACCATGCCGACCAGGGTCGCGAAGACTGCCCCCGGCAGGATGCCGTCCTCGGGGAGGACCCCGGTGAGGGCGGCCAGGACGAACGCTGCGGCACTGATCAGGAAGAGCGGCCAGGACAGGCCGGCCACCTTCGGTGCGGCGGTGGTCTGGGTCTCGGTGGTCATGGTGGGCACCTACTGTCGGTCGAGGGGTGTGGGGCCGGCCGTCGAGGCGAGCGTGGCCGTGGCATCGAGCCGGACGGCCTCCCGGATCCGCTCCTCGGCGGCGTGGATCTGGGGGAGTCGCTCCAGGGCGTGGTCCACCTGGTCCGCGGGGATCACGGCGACGCCGTCGGCGTCGGCGACGATGATGTCCCCCGTGGCGATGGACACGCCCCCGACGGCGACCGGTCGACCCACGGCGCCGGGACCATGTTTGAAGGGTCCAGCCGGTGTGGTGGCGCGGGCGTAGATGTGCAGGCCCTGCTCGCCGAGGGCCGCGGCGTCGCGCACAGCACCGTCGACGACAGCACCGATGACGCCGGTGGCCAGCATGATCTCCCCGATGAGATCGCCGATCACGGCTCGACTGATGTCGCCCTGACCATTGATGACGAGGATGTCCCCGGGGCGGGCGACGTCCAGGGCCATGTGGATCGCCAGATTGTCTCCGGCGCGGGTATGGACGGTGAGGGCTCGTCCGACGACGGTGTCGGTGGACGAGGTCAGGCTCCGGATCTCCCCGTCGAGGACCAGCATGCGCTGGAAGACGTCGCCCACATGGGCCGCGGGGACGCCACGGAGCCTGTCCGCGGGTGCTGGGGAGGCTGCGTGCTCCGGGAGGTCCACCGTGACGGAGGACGTGTCAGGGACTGAGATGTACATGGTCGGTGACTCCTGGGTCGTGGGGATGCGGTATCAGGATGAGGTCTGCAGCGCGGGACCGACGATGACATGGTCGGGGGTCTCCCCGGCCAGCGCCTGGTTAATGCAGGTGATCGCGATCTCGGCGACCGCGTCGAGGGACTCGAGCGTCTGTCCACCGATGTGCGGGGTCAGGATCAGGTTCTCCGTCGCGGCGACGTCGAGCCGAGTGTGGGAGAGCGGATCCGTCGCGTCGACGGCCTCGTGGTGGATCACGTCGAGCGCCGCTCCGCGGAGGCGCTTCTCCTGGAGGGCGCTCTGCAGGGCGTCCTCATCGATGAGGCCGCCCCTCGAGGTGTTGACGACCAGAGCGCTGGGCTTCAGCCGTGCCAGCTCGTCGGCCCCCAGGATCCCGGCGGTGCCGGAGGTCAGGGGGAGATGCAGGGAGAGCAGGTCGGCCTGCTCCAGCAGCTCGGGAAGCTCCACTCGGCGAACCTGCAGCTCCGCGGCGGTGTCCTCGTCCAAGGCGGGGTCGGCGGCGATGACGTGCATGCCGAATCCTCTGCCGATCTGGGCCACCATCCTGCCGATGTGCCCGAATCCGAGCAGACCGAGGACCTTGCTGTGGAGTTCGAGTCCCGTCAGCGTCTGCTTGCCGGCGCCCCAGCGCCCGTGCCGGATGCGTCGGTCAGCCTCCGGCACATGCCGTGCCAGCGCGAGGGCGAGCGCGAAGACATGCTCGGCCACCGCGCGACTGTTGCCGCCGGGGGTGACGGTGACCCAGATGCCCTGCTCCTGCGCCGCCTCGAGGTCGACGTTGTTGGTGCCGACGCCGTGGCGGGCGATGATCGTCAGCCGGGGAGACGCCTCGATCATCCCTCGGTCGAACTGTTCGCCCCGCAGCAGGACGGCCTCGACCGAATCGGCGACGTCGAGGTAGTCGCACCGGTCCGGGCCGAAGCCGACATGGACGGTGTGGCTGCGGTGGAGACGTTCCAGATGGGCGGGGTCGATGGGATCCGACACGTAGATGACAGCCACGGGCCGCTCCTTTCGTCGAGGGTGGGAAAAACGACCGGGAACTCAAAAAATGGGACAGTGTCCTACTTTGTGTCGACATCGTAGCACGAGACGTGGTGGAGGTCACAGGGCTCGAAGCAGGGTGCGGCGCGCCGAGGAACAAGCGGAGCCCGGCGGGCGTTGACGACGAGATGTGAGCGACATGCCTGAGAAGCCTGCTGTCCAGAGTCCACCGATCCCCAACGAACTGCGCGTGCTGATCGTCGCGGCCTTCGTGGTGGCGATCGGATTCGGCATCGTGGCGCCGATCCTGCCGCAGTATGCCGCCGACTTCGGCGTATCCGCGTTCGCCGTCTCCGCAGTGGTCTCGGCCTTCGGGCTCTTCCGTCTGGTCTTCGCTCCGGCCTCCGGCAGGCTCACGCAGGCGTTGGGGGAGACCCCGGTCTATGTGGTGGGCCTGCTGATCGTGGCGGCCTCGATGATCGCCACGGCCTTCGCCCCCACCTATGAGCTGCTGTTGGCGTTCCGCGCCGTCGGAGGAATCGGTTCCACGTTCTTCACGGTCTCGGCGATGACCTTCCTGGCCAGGAAGTCACCGCCGAGCATCCGCGGCAAGATCTCCGGCGCCTACGCCTCGGCCTTCCTCATCGGCAATGTGGCGGGGCCCCTGGTGGGCTCTGGGCTGCTCGTCTTCGGGCCGCATGTCCCGTTCCTGGTCTACGGGGGCGCACTGGTGATCGCAGCGCTGATCGTGTTCGTGATGCTGCGGGGCTCGCGTCTGGAGGATCGCGGCCGCCGGGACGCGCGCGAACGGGCGACTCTGAAGGAGGCGTGGTCCGTGCCGGGGTATCGGGCGGCGCTCACGGCAGGGTTCGCCAACGGGTGGGCCACCTTCGGTCTGCGCAACTCCCTGGTTCCGCTCTTCGCCGCCACGGCGTTCGCCGGGTCCGGGTTCGTCATCGACTCCTCCCAGCTCGCCGGTGTGGCGCTGGCGACCTTCGCCGCCGGCAATGTGGCCGCCGTGCTGCTGTTCTCCCGCCGCACCGACCGCTTCGGGCGCAGGCCTCCCATCATCCTGGGGCTGGTCATCACCGCCTGCGCCACCGGCGTGCTGGGGCTGGCGCCGGAGCCCTGGGTGCTGCTCGCCCTCAGTCTCGTGGCCGGCGTCGGCACGGGGCTGGTCAATCCGGCCCAGCAGGCGGCCATCGCCGACGTCGTGGGCGAGGGGCGCAACGGTGGGCCTGTGGTCTCGACCTTCCAGATGACGCAGGACTTCGGCGCCATCATCGGCCCGCTGCTCGCCGGGCTGATCGTGGACCACTTCGGCTATGCGTGGGCCTTCGGGCTCACCGGGGTGATCCTCATGGTCGGGGCGCTGGCCTGGACACGCGCACCGGAGACCCTCGACCACAGCGGTCGACCTGCCGCCGCCCGCACCTGAGACCAGACCACACTGGACACACGAGGACGGGCCGGGCGGAGCGCGATGCGCATCCACCCGGCCCGTCCTGATCTGGGCGAGTGATCGGTCAGATCAGGCTGTCACTCCCGGGCACCGGCCCCGGCAGGGACGGCGTCGTGGGAGTACGCCTCGGTGTGGTGGGCGACGGCGTCGATGCCGCCCTGCTCGACCTCGGCCTCCACCCGGAAGCCCATGGTCTTGTGGATCAGCGTGGCGATGATGTAAGTGGCCACGAAGGTGAACACCAGGGTCACCAGGCAGGCGACGATCTGGGCCCACAGCAGGGAGAAGTCGCCGTTGAGGAAGAGGCTGCCGCGGCCGTCGGCGATGAGCTCCTCGCGGCCGAACAGTCCGATGGCCAGCGTGCCCCAGAGGCCGGCGACCAGGTGCAGGCCGACGACGTCGAGCGTGTCGTCGAACTTGCCGTACTTGAACTCCACGGCGAAGCAGCAGACCGCACCAGCGACCAGGCCGATGACGATGGCGCCCAGCGGCGAGACGAAGGCCACCGCGGGAGTGATGGCGACCAGTCCGGCCACGATGCCCGAGGCGGCGCCGACCGGAGTCGGCTTCTTGCCGCGGGCCCACTCGGTGAGCAGCCAGGCCACCAGGGCGGCGGCCGGAGCGAGCAGCGTGTTGATCCAGTTCAGCGATGCCTCTTCGACGCTGCCGGCCTCACCGATGTTGAAGCCGAACCAGCCGAACCACAAGATCGAGGCACCCAGCAGGACGAAGGGGACGTTGTGCGGCTTGTTCGGGGCGAAGTTGCGGCGCGGGCCGATGACCAGCACCAGAGCCAGGGCGGCGACGCCGGCACACATGTGCACCACGAGCCCGCCGGCGAAGTCCACGGCCTCACCGACGGTGTCACCGATGAATCCGCCCTCGACGAGCAGGCCGCCGTCGCCCCAGACCCAGAAGGCCAGCGGAGCGTAGACCAGCGTGATCCAGATGGGCACGAACACCATCCAGCCGGCGAACTTGGCACGGTCGGCGACCGCACCGGAGATCAGCGCGCAGGTGATGATGGCGAAGGTGGCGCCGAAGCCGACCCACACCAGAGAGTCTCCGCCTTCAGCCAGGGACTCGTAGAGCACGAAGTCAGAGGTGGGGTTGCCGAACAGGCCGCCCGCCACCGGGTCAGCCCCGGCGATGGCGTTGCCCCACAGCGCCCAGGTCAGGGCGACGAGGCCCATCGCGGCGAAGCTCATCATCATCATGTTGACTGCCGAGCGGGTCTGTGAAAGCCCGCCGTAGAAGAGCGCGAGGCCCGGCGTCATGAACAGCACGAGCGCACCGGCGACGACCACCCAGATCGCTCCCACGTCTTCGATCACGATTTCCATGTGTCCCTCCAGGAAACAAGTACTCACCGATGTCTTTCACCGATGCGAGCTGATCTCCATGGTTCTCGGTCCGTGTTTCACCGACCGCGCCCTGATGTTTCGGTGACGTAAAAACTCCCGCTCCTGCCCCGGAATCTCAGGGATTCCGGGGCAGGAACGGGAGCTGACGCGCGGCAGCGGGCCGGATCGGAGGGACCGCTCGCACGCGGATCGAGGCAGGGAGGGAGGCTGCTCAGCGCTCCTCGAGCAGGGCGTCGACGAAGGTCTCCGCATCGAAGGGTGCCAGGTCGTCCGGCCCCTCGCCGAGGCCCACCAGCTTCACCGGCACGCCGAGCTGCCGCTGGATGGCCACGACGATGCCGCCGCGTGCGGTGCCGTCGAGCTTGGTGAGCACGATTCCGGAGACGTCGACGACCTCGGAGAAGACCTTGGCCTGGTTCAGCCCGTTCTGTCCGGTGGTCGCGTCCAGGACCAGCAGGACCTCGTCGACCTGGGACTGCTTCTCGATGACTCGCTTGACCTTGCCGAGCTCGTCCATGAGGTTCGCCTTGTTCTGGAGCCGGCCGGCGGTGTCGACCATGACGACGTCGACTTCGCCCTCGATGCCGGCTGCGACGGCGTCATAGGCCACTGAGGCGGGGTCGGTGCCCTCGTCGCGGGAGACTGTGGGCACGCCCACCCGGGAGCCCCAGGTGGTGAGCTGTTCGGCGGCGGCCGCCCGGAACGTGTCGGCCGCACCCAACAGGACGTCCTTGTCCTCCGCCACCAGGACGCGGGCCAGCTTACCCACGGTGGTGGTCTTGCCGACGCCGTTGACGCCGACGACGAGCACCACCGCCGGGCGGCCGGCGGCGCGGACGTTCAGGCTGCGGTCCAGGGAAGGGTCAACCAGCGTTGTGAGCTCTTCACGCAGCAGCGCACGCACCCGGTCCGGGTCCCGCGATCCCTCGACCTTCACCCGCTCACGCAGTCGATCCACCAGTTCCATGGTCGGCTCGGTGCCGAGGTCCGCCATCAGCAGCGTCTCCTCGATCTCGTCCCAGACGTCCTCGTCGATCTGGTCCGAGGAGAGCAGTGCCAGCAGCGACCGGCCGAAGACGTTGTTGGACTTCACCAGCCGGGCACGAAGACGGGCGAGCCGTCCGGCCACAGGCTCCGGCGTCTCGATCGTCGGGGCCGCCTCCTCGGCGACCTCCTCGGAGAGCTCGGGCTCGGCGACCGTCTCGGCCGTCGCCTCTGCGGTGGTCAGCGGGGCGGCGTCGGTGTCTTCGGCGACGGCGGTGCCGGCAGGGGCGTCAGGGCCGTCAGGCTCCGGGAGGTCGTCGGCGTCGCGGGTCTCGGGGAAGGTCCCCTCGGGCAGCCTGCGGCCGCCGGTGAGGAGGAACAGGCCGATGGTGCCGGCGAGGACCACTGCCAGAACGATGAAAAGGGTCAGAACGTCAAAATCCACCCGACCAGTGTGTCACAGTCCGTGACCCTGATCGGGTGGATTTCGCACGTGCCGCGGGCGCCTCGCGGGGGAGCCGGGGCGTCAGCGCCAGATGCCGCGGGAGTCGATCACCGTGTGCCCGGCCAGCCGGGCGGTGTCGATGGCCTTGAACTGGTCGTGATCGACCAGCAGCACGAGGATCTGTGCCGTCTGCAGGGCCTCGTCGATCCCGGCCAGCGTGACGTTTCCGGAACCGGCGAGCTGCGCGGGGAGCTGGTCGATGTGCGGCTCCACGGCCAGGATGCGGGCCTCCGGCGCCCGCTCGGCCAGCCGCTGGGCGATCGACAGCGACGGCGACTCCCGCAGGTCGTCGATGTTGGCCTTGAACGCCAGTCCCATCAGCGCCACCGTGGCCTCCCGCCCGTGGTGCTCCAGTGCCTGCTCGATGCGGCCGAGCACCCACTCAGGCTTGGCATCGTTGGTCTCCCGCGCGGTGCGGATCAGCCGTGAAGCGTCTGGGGCCGCGTCCACGATGAACCAGGGGTCCACCGCGATGCAGTGACCCCCGACGCCCGGCCCCGGCTGCAGGATGTTGACGCGCGGGTGGTGGTTGGCCAGGTCGATGAGCTCCCACACGTCGACGCCCAGCTGGTCGCAGATCACAGAGAGCTCGTTGGCGAAGGCGATGTTGACGTCGCGGAAGCTGTTCTCGGTCAGCTTGGCCATCTCCGCGGTCTTCGCGTCGGTGAGCAGGACCTCACCGGTGCAGAAGTTCTGGTACAGGGTCTTCGCCGCCTCGGCAGCCGCCTGGGTCAGGCCGCCCACGATCCGATCGTTGGTGGCCATCTCCACCATGATCCGCCCAGGCAGCACGCGCTCAGGGCAGTGGGCCACGAGCAGGTCACCCGCTGCGAGGTCCGGGCGGGACTTCAGGATCCGCTCGGCCATGTGCTCGGTCGCCCCGGGGGGAGAGGTGGACTCCAGGATCACCAGCTCACCGCCGGTCAGCTTCGGCGCGATGCCGTCGGCGGCGGCCTCGATGTACGACAGGTCCGCCGAGTGGGAGTCGGTGAAGGGCGTGGGCACCGCCACGATGTAGGCGTCCGCCACCGGGGTCTCGGTGGAGGCTGAGAGCTTCCCGGCGGCCACCGCGCGCTCCACGACCTCCCTCAGGCCCGGCTCCACGAACGGCACTTCCCCGTTGTTGACCGCGTCGACATTGATCGGCGAGACATCCATCCCCACGACTCGCACCCCGCTGTCGGCCAGGATGGCCGCGGTGGGCAGACCGATGTAGCCCAGGCCGATCACACCGACGGTCGAGAACTCCCTCGAAACCACAAGAACTCTTTTCCTCGAAGAACAAAAAGTACGCACGCCGGCCCCGCACAGGAGCGAGGCCGTCCGGACAGGGGGCCCGCCGACACTGACGCGCAGAGCACAGCAACGCCCGCAAGCTTATATCACGGCTCGGTCACGAGAGGCCCTGCGGCCTCCGGGCTTCAGCGCGCCGCCCGGAGTTGCAGGTCAGCAGTGACTCTGCGGTGCGTCATCTCCGTGCGCATCGGGCGTCCGGAACGCTCCACGTCGCTGGAAGGAGACACAGGAGGAGGCACAGGAACGAGCCACCGGAACGAGTCACCGGAACAGGTCACCGGAAAAGGTCAGGGACGTTGGCCTGCAGCTCGGCGTCCAGCAGGGGGGCGAGGGTCTCGACATAGGAGGTGCTCAGATGGGAGTCGTCATACCAGACCACGACGTTGCCGACGACGGCGTCGCAGGTTCCGTCGGGGCAGATGTGGTCCGTCAGGTCCACGGTGTGCACTCCGTCGGGGAGGTCGAGGTCATCGAGCGGGTCGGCGGCGGCGATCTGCGAGGGGTCGGCACCGCACTCGCCTGATCCCCGACCCTGGGCCAGGCAGTCGGCCACTGAGCCATCCGGGCGGGGCGTCCCACGCATCAGCAGAACCTCCGCACCGGTGCTGCGCAGCTCCCGCCAGCGCTGCGGGGCCCCGTCCTCGATCGACTCCGTGCTCCGGTTCATCACGGTGCCCGGGGTGACCACCAGGTCCGGGGCCCGCTCGGCGACCGCGTCGATCAGGTTCGCGTTCCACGCGGCGCAGGAGGAGGAGCCGGCGTTCTCCGTGGACTGCAGGCGGCACCCGGACTTGTCGGCGATGATCAGCTCCCAGTCGTAGGTGTCCGCCAGCATCATCCAGGCGTGCTGCCACTGGCCGGCGTGGGAGCCCCCGGTGAGCATGACGGTCGCAGTCGGCGACGCCGGCGGGTCGGGGTCCTCACAGATGAGCACCTCGGAGGCTTCCAGCCCCCCGCCCTGCGACTGGCGGCAGTCCCAGTCGTAGTACTGCGGGCGGTCCGCGGCGAGCACCTCGGCGGCGGGCACCGGGGCGACGTCGGGAGGGGCGGGGTCCGCACCCGGCGCCGTCGCCGCCGCTCCGGGATGCAGCGCACGGTCCACCCCGGCCATCGAGTACCCCTCCGGCAGGGTCACCGTGGTGCCGATCACTCCGATGGTGGTCGCCACCGCACCGATGGCCAGCGTGCCTGCGGCCGCCGTCAGCGGCACGCGGGGCGCCAGGGATGCGCGGGCGGCCGTCGGGCGTTCGATCCACCGGTGGGTGGCCCATCCGGCCAGGATGGAGACCACCAGGAGGCCGGCCCCGTCGAGGACGCCCAGTCCGTCCTGGTCGGTGAGCTCCAGATGGAAGATCAGCAGCGGCCAGTGCCACAGGTAGAGGCCGTAGGCGATGCTGCCCACCCAGGCCAGGGGTCGCGTGGAGAGGAGACGGGCCGCTGTTCCGGGAGGATCCTGAAGCCCTCCCTGCGGGCCGGCGGAGGCCAGCACCAGGGCCAGTCCCAGCAGGGGCCACAGCGCCCATGCTCCCGGGAACAAGGAAGCGCCGTCCAGGACGAAGCCGCAGGAGATGATGAGAGCCAGCCCGAGCCATCCCGCGACCCCGCGCACCGGACGGGGGAGGGTCAGACGGGCGCCGAGCAGCGCGAGGACACCCCCGAAGGCCAGCTCCCAGAGTCGTGTGCTGGTCATCAGGTACGCCGCCTCAGGGGCCTGCTGGCGCATCCACAGCGCCCAGGCGAAGGACGCACCCAGCACCAGCACCACGAACACCGCCATCACGTGCACCGCAGGTCGGCGCAGCGCCCGCGCCAGCAGCACGGCCAGCACCGCGAGCACCGGCCAGAGGAGGTAGAACTGCCCCTGGACCGACAACGACCAGAAATGCTGGAACGGACTGCTGGCGGGCCCGGCCGCCTCATAGGCCAGCTGAGAGGACACCAGCTCGATGTTCTCCCAGTACAGCAGTGAGGCCCGGGCCTCCGTGAGCAGCTGGTGGTGGCGGGTGGAGGGCAGGATCAGCAAGCCGGCCATCGTGGTGACCGCGATCGCGACGACGGCCGGGGGCAGGATGCGGCGGGCCAGACGCGCCAGATAGCGGCCCACATCGAGCACCCCGCCGCGGGATGCGGCCTCGCGGAGCAGCATCGCCGTGAAGAGGAACCCGGAGACGGCCAGGAAGATGTCGATGCCTCCGGAGACCCGCCCTGCTCCGAAGAGATGGAAGAGCACCACGCCGAGGATCGCCAGGCCCCGCACGCCGTGCAGCTCCGGGCGGAACCGGCTCGCCGGGACGCCGCGCGACAGCCGCTCCTGCGACGCTGACGACGACGGCGGGGCGGTCGGACGGGCTGAGGACTGCGGGGCAGACACAGGGGCGCTCCTGGAAGGGTCGGCGACGCACCACTCTAGTGCCCCGGCCCGGACACGGCGCCCAGCCCGCGGCGAGACGTGGATCACGGCGCGGACGCAGGGCTGGCGTAGAGGTTCGACGAGCACCCTGGGAGGTGGCCGGGAACTTGCTGGGAGTGTGGCCTGCGAGCGGGTCCGCGGGGCGGCTCATCGGTTACTGTTCACCAGGACGCAGCGCCGGTGGGCCCGTCGCCGCTGTCGCGTCCGCGCCGATCCGACCCCGAGACAGGACTGTAGAGCAGATGACCGTACCCTCCACGACGCGCCGTTCATCGGCCGACGCCGCAGGCTCGGCGCCGGAGCACGCCGAGGACCAGCGTCGGCGCAGGGGGAGCCGCTTCCAGCCGGAGATCCAGGGGCTCCGGGCCCTGGCCGTGCTGCTCGTCGTGCTCTACCACTTCTGGCCCGAGCATCTGCCGGGCGGCTACGTGGGCGTGGACGTGTTCTTCGTGATCTCGGGCTATCTGATCACGGCACACCTCTTTAAGGAGGCGGCTCAGACCGGCACGGTGCGGCTGGGGAGGTTCTGGGCTCGCCGGATCCGTCGTCTGCTGCCCCTGAGCCTGCTGGTCCTGCTCGTCACCGCGGTCTCGGCGGTGCTGGTGCTGCCGTCGACGGCCTGGCAGTCCACGCTGCGGCAGATCGTCGCCTCGACCCTCTATGTGCAGAACTGGATCCTCGCCGCCGATTCGGTGGACTATTCCAAGCTCGACGAGCAGGCCACCGCTGTGCAGCATTTCTGGTCCCTGTCGGTGGAGGAGCAGTTCTACATCCTGTGGCCGCTGCTGCTGGTGCTGGCACTGCTGGTCACCGGCGCCCGGGCGGCCCGCACGGCGCAGGCGGTGCGCACCACGTTCATCGTGGTGCTCGTGGCACTCGGGGCCGCGTCCTTCGGCTTCTCGGTCTGGTACACCGCCCATGAGCCGGCCCAGGCATACTTCGTGACCCCCACCCGCATCTGGGAGTTCACCCTCGGTGCGCTGCTGGCGCTGTGGATGGGCTCCAGCCAATTCACCGGACGAGCGGCCAATCTGGTCGGATGGGCCGGCCTGGGGATGATCCTGGCGTCGGCATGGCTCTACTCCGACGCCACCGCCTTCCCCGGTGGGGCGGCGCTGATGCCCACTCTGGGGGCCGTGCTGCTGATGATGTGCGGCGGGCGCGAAGCCGGCACGGGCGTGCATTGGTGGTTCTCCCTGCGCCCCGCTACGGCGATCGGCGACTGGTCCTACGCGATCTACCTGTGGCACTGGCCGATCGTGGTCTTCTCACCGTATCTGAGCGAGGAGGCGAAGCACTGGTACATCAAGGTGATGCTGATCCTCGGCGTCGTCGGCCTCTCCGCGGTGACCACGCGGTACGTGGAGGCGCCGCTGCGCCGTGCGCGGTTCCTGCTGCCGACCTGGCGCGCCGTGGTGGCGGCGGCGGCCGGGATGGTCCTGGTGATCTCCACCGCCCATGCGGCCGTGGCCGCCGTCGAGCGGGGCTTCGCCGACACAGAGCTCTCGGAGGACCACCCCTGTTACGGGTATCGGGCGCTGGCCAACCCCGACCAGTGCGGTGACCCGCTGGAAGGTGACCTGGGCCTTGCTCCCCATCCGGCCGAGGTCACGGCGCAGAACAACGAACCGATCTACCCGGACTGTCAGGCTGACACCGAGGAGGAGGGCGTCAAGGAGTGCTGGCTGGGCGCGGAGGAGACCGATGCCGACGGGACCGTCGCCGTGTTCGGTGACTCGCATGCCACCATGTGGCTGCCGGCGCTCGACGAGATCGCCCAGGAGCATGACAAACGTCTGCTGGTGCTCACCCGCTCCGCCTGCTCGCCGCGGGTCAGTGCGCTTGACGACGACTCCAACGCCTGCGTGAGGGCCAATGCCGAGATCATGGACCGGCTGGCCGAAGATGACGACGTCGAGACGGTGGTCGTCGCCGGCAGCCAGATCCACAGCAGCTTCTCCGGGCCCGATGACGACCTCGAGCTGCCCGAGACGGATCTGGAGCTCACCGACACGGCGCGAGCCATGTACGCGCCGATCGACGCCTGGCTCGAGGCCGGCAAGGAGGTGGCCGTCTTCGGCGAGGTGCCGCGGATGAACAAGGAGACCGAGGACGAGCAGACGCTGCCCGAATGCGTCGCGCTCCACGAGGAGGATCCGGCGGCGTGCCGGGACGAGGTCGACGACACGCACGTGGGCGACCGCTGGCTGACCCGGTCGGTCGAGGTGTTCGGCGACGAGGACAACTTCCACTTCATCCCCACCGAGGACATGCTCTGCGACGACGAGTTCTGCTACGCGGTGCTGGGCGGCGCCATCACCTTCCGCGACAACAGCCATGTCTCCGAGAACTTCGTGCGGTCAGCGACTGGCGAGATCGGTCAGCGGCTCGAGTCGGCGATCCTCAGCTCCACCTGATCCTCATCCGGGCCGCGGTCGTCCGGACGGGACTCTTCAGGGATCGACACCTCGGCAGTTGCACCCTCGGCGCCTGTCTCGTCGGCGCCTGTCTGGTCGGCGCCATTCCCGTCCGTCCCCAGTCGGACCACGTCCTCCGGCGGGGTGTACCACTGCAACGGGTCCGCCTGGAGCCGCGGCCACCGGGAAGGACCTCCCTCCGTGCCTGCCGGCTCTCCGCCCCTCGGCTCCGGATACCACCACTGGTAGGGCTCAGAGCCGAACAGCGTCCCGCTGGGCCGCCCCCGCGCCAGGTCTCGGGCCAGCCTCAGGTCGGCGCGCATCCACGCGGCGCCCAATCGCAGGTCGTGGTTCAGCCGGTACTCCTGGACGCCTCCGGGCATCGGCGTGAGCTCCCCGAGCACCGGGCCGTCAGGGGTCGAGTAGAGGTCGACACGGACGAAAGGGAGCCCCACGGCGATGGAGAGGCGGCGAGCGGCCTCCATGAGATCCTCCCACCTCTCCGGCGCGGTGATCTCCGGGTCCTCCGGCCTGCCGGGCAGCACCTCGCCCAGCGGGCGCGCCTCGGCGTCGAAGTAGCGCCGGGTGAAGCGGCTCCGGTTCATGACCTTCACCCCGTGGGTGCGCATCACCAGCACCTGCATGATCTCGCCATAGGCGGTGTAGACCTTGATGTCCTCCGGGAGGCGGACCTCGGCTCCCTGGGGCGGGCCGACCAGCGCCAGATCGGCGGATCCCTGACCGGCGGCCCCGTGATCCGCGCCCGCCCGGGAGTCCGTCGTCGCGAAGGGCTGCGCGAAGGGCTCCGCGAAGGGCTCCAGGAAGGACTCCAGGAAGAACGGCCCTCGAGCTCGCTCGAGCCGGCTCAGCAGTCGATCGCCGGGTCGCCCGTCGACGAGCGTGTCGCGTCCGGTGAGCGTCTGCCAGCCTTCGGCGGTGCGACGCAGCGGCATGACTCCGAGACCGCTGTGGCCGCCGTCGGCCTTGAGCACCACCCGGTCTGCGGGCAGGTCGTCGGGGATCCGGATGTCCTCGGTGCGTGACCACACCTGGTGGATCCTCGGCACGGCGATTCCGTGGCTCTGTGCCAGAGCGTAGCTGCGGAGCTTGTAGGGCAGCTGCAGCGCCGGAGTGGTCGCCTGCCAGCCGCTGAGCTTCGCTGCGTTGACCGCCGCCATGTGGGAGGACAGCTTCCCCTTGAAGGAGGAGCGGCGGAATCGGGCATGCTCCGCCTCAGCGGCCTCCGCGCGGAGGATGGCCTCCTGAAGATCATCGGAGAGCCTCGTGATCTCCTCCTCGCGACGACGGAGCTCATCGCGGCCGGAGCTGCGCGCCTCCCGCAGCAGACGCCGCACCCTCTCGCGGGAGGCCTCGAGGTGAGCCACCCTGGTCTCCAGATGGAGAATCTTCCTGTCCCGCCAGGCGATGCCCGGCAGGCGGCGACGCACTGCGGCCGGGATGCGGACCATGCGGCTCCCTTCTGCGGCTGATCAGGGGCGACGAGCGTGTCCCAGGGTCTGGCTCATCGCCTCCAACCTACTGCTCCGAGCCTGATCGGGGAAGGTCCCGGCCGGGCGCAGGTGGCGTGCTCAGCCTGCCCCGGTCCTCTCGCCGGCACGACGACGGCGCGACGATTCGCGCCGTCGCGCCAGGTCCAGGTCGTCCCAGAACTCCAGCGCCGCCGGGTCCGTCCACTCATGATCCCCGTAGCAGGCCAGCAGCTCCGCGAGGTTCTCAGCGGCGTCGAACCACTCCTCGGGCC
This sequence comes from Nesterenkonia sp. CL21, assembly GCF_031705515.1. NCBI lineage: Bacteria > Bacillati > Actinomycetota > Actinomycetes > Micrococcales > Micrococcaceae > Nesterenkonia > Nesterenkonia sp. CL21. The sequence goes on along the minus strand of NZ_JAUTWR010000003.1, from coordinate 79,600 downwards.
GGACCCTCTTCAGCTTCGGCAGGTGCCAGGAGACGAGGAACCTCTCGAGCCGGTCGCGCCGGTAGGCCTCCAGGAGCCCCACCTCCTGAAGCCATCGGGCGCGGGAGGAGTCCAGCGGGAGGTACTTCTTGAAGTACCCCGGATTGAGCGTGTTGATGGTGGAGCTGCTCACTGCCATGTAGTACGTGTGCACTCCGACGTCGAGGGTCCGGATCCGTCGGGCATAGTGGAGCATCTGCTGGAAGAAGTAGGAGTCCTGTCCCACCGCGCCCAACGGCTGGCTGATGCCCAGCGACTTCAGCCACCCCGTGCGGGCCACGACCGTCTGGATGCCCAACGGCCGGAACCGCAGCGCCTCCAGGGCACGGTCCGGGACCACGAGGGTGCCGTCCGGCTCAGCATGGTCGGCGAAGGTCTCCTCAAGGATGCCGGCGTAGGGCAGACGGGTGTGGTGCCGGGCCCACTGCGACATGTTGCCCAGCACGAAGTCGACGTCCTCGTGGGCGCGGAGATCCTCCAGCAGCTGCGCGTAGCCGTCCTCGATCGCCTCGTTGTCCGGGTCCAGGTAGGTCACGAACGGGGTCTGGGCCAGGTCCAGTCCGGTGTTGCGCGGCCGGGAGGCCGAGCCGGAGCCTCCCCCGCCGTGGTGGAAGGACGTCACATTGGGGTGCTCCGCGGCCAGCTCCTCGACCGTGTCCACCGTCGAGGGGTCGGTGGAACCGTCGCTGATGAGCAGGACGTGCATCGTCTCGAAGATCGACGAGCGCCGTAGCGAGGCGAAGGCCTTGTGCCGCAGATGGTCGCCGTTGTCGTAGACGGGCACGATGACGGAGAGCTGCAGCCCCTCCCTCTCTGCGGTGGCGGCGACCTCGCGCCGCACGGTCTCCAGGTCGTCTCCGTCGGCGAGCCCGGAAGGGGTCCGGGGGCCCGGCACGGCTCCGCCGTCGGACGTCACCACGGTGTGCCCCCGGCGAGGCCGGTGTCCCAGATGATCGGACAGATGCACGCGCTGGAGCGACGCGATCAGCGTCTCCGGCGAGAGCGACGCGTCAGCCGGGGGCTGGAACCAGGCCGAGAGCGCCAGCTCGGTCAGCGGCCGGCCCGACGGCGGGACCTCCTCGGCCGCGAGGGCGCCCGCCCCATGATGCCGCTGGGCGTGCGGATCACCGGCGTCGGCGCGCCGGACGTCCACCTTGGCGGTCACCGGGCAGGACTGGTGCGCCAGCGCGGCCAGGTGGTCCTCCACATAGGTGGGAGCGTAGCTGTGAGCAGAGGAGACCGGCACCAGCACGTCGTAGTCGCCGTGGCGGCCCGTCAGCTCGTCCCACGTCACGGTCTCGACGGCCCCAGCCGTCTGCAGGCGCAGCTGCTCGGCCAGCACAGGGTCGGCGGCGTCGTCCCCCGAGGCGACCGCCAGCACGCGGTCCGGGGCTTCCGGCACGGAGATGCCCGCCATGCCCAGCGCGGTGCGCAGCACATCCACGGCATGATGCCGACGGAACGCGTGGCGGACGCCGTCGCCCTGGGCCCGCCGGAGCTCCTCGAGCTCAAGGGACTCCAGCCCCACCGCCACATCCTCGGCCGAGTTCGCGATGCGCACTTCCGGATAGTGCGAGTTCAGCCCCTGGTTGTAGGTGGAGAGCACCAGGGAGCCGGAGGCCAGCAGATCCAGGGTCCGGGGGGAGAAGAAGGTCTGAGAGCCGGCCACGGCCTGAGTGACGACGCCGACCGGGGAGAGCCGGTCGAGACCGGGCGCGTGGGAGATCGCCGACGGTGCGCAGTAGGGGCGGTGCCGGACGGGGAGAGTCTCCCGCCGTGCGCCCGGCCCGCGGACCTCCAGGCCCAGGAGCAGCGGCGACCCGGAGGAGACGATGCCGTCGTGGATCCACTGCAGACCGCGGCGGGCATCCGCATCCAGCGCTCCGGCGCGGCGGCGCTCCAGATGCGTCACCAGCCGATGCGTGTGCGTCCGGGACCCCAGCGGCGACCGGCGCAGCGGACTCACCGGCTGGACCACCGTGGCCACCGGCACTGAGCTCGGCACGCCACGGCGGTACTCCTCGGCGCCCTCCTCGGAGGTCGTGAGCACGACGTCGCAGCGTGCCGCGAGCTTCACCTCGGGGCGCCCAGGTTCCGGCAGCGTCGTGTCGCAGTAGATCAGCGGGATGGCCGCCTCCCGGGCGGCAGTGATCACCCGGCCGCGTGCCCGGGGGGCCTTCACGGTGCGGGGGGAGAGCAGCACCGCGTCGGCGGCGGACAGCGTCGACTCCCAGTCGTCCGGGTCGATCAGCCGGAGATCGGCGGCACCGGCCAGGACCTCCATCAGGTCAGGATCGCCCAGCACCGCCACGGTCTTCGGAAGCGCCGGACGCGAGACTCCCGCCTCGAGCGGCGGCAGCGCCTCCAGGGCGGGCATCAGCTGGTCCAGGAACGCCTCGGCCCCGGCCCGCCCGCCCCAGAAGGGAGAGGAGTCACGGACACCGAGCGACTGCAGGGCCCCGGGCTCCAGCAGCTGGCGCAACGGATCGCGGGACGCCACGAGGCCGACGATCCGCTCTCGAGCCTCATCCAGCTCCGACTGGCGGGCTGAGGGCCCCAGGAGTCGAGCCCGGCTCACCGGGAGATCCCCGCGCGCCGGGCGACCTTCCCCACCTGGCGGCGCACACGACGGGAAGCCGCCCGGACGGTCCGCTCCGGATCCTGGACGGCGGACTCCAGCCGTCGCCGCATCCTGCTGGCCGGAGATTCGTCAGGGGAGCTGCCCGTCACCGGGGGAGTCGGAGCCTGTCGGCGGGCCGCCACGCGGTGCTCCAGCTTGGCCACCCGGGAGCGCAGCTCGGCGATGTCGGCCTCCTGGGTGCGTTCCAGCTGGTCGTAGGCCCAGCGGAGTTCGGCCAGGAGGGCCTCCTGCTGCCCGAGCAGTGCGACGATGACGTCACGCGCGTCCTCCGACAGGGGCTGCTCGGTCGCGGCTTCTGCACTCATGCGTGTCCTCGGTACTCCTTGTCATGGGGCGGGCCGCAGCGCCTCCAGAGGCGGCGGACCGCACAGGGCGGGCTGTGCTTCACGGTAGCGGGCCTTGCGGGGAAGGGCCACAGCAGGATGGGCGGGCGGAACAGACAGGTCGGCTGACGCAGGCGGGCCGCAGGTCAGCCGGACCCGCTCTCGAAGAACCTCCTGGCCTTCGGTGACGTCCAACTGTACTCGCCGTAGGCTGCGGCGATCTCACGCAACACGGCCGCGGCCTCCGCCCGCTGGTGGGGGAGGACTCGCTTGTACTTGTCCAGGTACCAGGTGACGAAGAACTTCTCGAACCGCTGCTCCATGTAGGCCTCCAGCAGCCCGGTCTCGCGCAGCCAGGCCGCCCGGGCCTGCTCCAGGATGAGGTACTTGCGGAAGTAGCCCGGGGAGACGACATTGACGATCGAGGTGTCCACCGCGCCGTAGTAGGTGTACACGGGGCGGTACACCGGAGCGTAGGCCTCGGTGTGGAAGAGCATCTGCTGGAAGAAGTAGGTGTCCTGACCGACGGCCCCTTCCGGCTGGACGAGTCCCAGCCCCTTGAGCCAGTCGGTCCGGGCGACCAGGGCCTCGATGCTGGCCGGCCTGAAGCCGACAGCCGGCAGCGACTCCCGGTCCACGCGGAACAGTCCGTCGCGGTGTGGTATCGCTCCGGCGAACCACGCGTGGTAGTCGTGCACCGAATGCTTCCTGGTCCACACCGCCATGGTGCCCAGGGCGAAGTTCGCCTCTGGGGCCTGTTCGAGCGTGTCCATCAGCTCCCAGTAGCCGTCGTCGAGCTCCTCGTCATCCGGATCCAGGTAGGTCACGTACGGGGTGAAGCTCAGGGCCAGCCCCGTGTTGCGCGGACGGGAGGCGGAGCCCGAGCCCCCGCGGGCATGGTGGTAGGCGGTCACGTTCGGCCACCGGTGAGCGAGCTCCTCCACCGTGTCCACCGTCACCGGGTCGGTGGACCCGTCGTTGACCAGCAGGACGTGCATCCTCTCGAAGATCGAGGAGCGTCGCAGCGAGGCGAAGGCCTTGTGGCGCAGGTGGTCGCCGTTGTTGTAGATGGGCACGATCACCGCCAGCTGAAGGCCGAGCTCGTGGGCCGTGCGGCGAGCCTCCTGCTGGACCGCCTCGAGATCGTCTGCGGTCAGCGGCGACGGCGCCGGTCGACGTCGCGGTGGGGCGTCCCGTGTGCTCGGAGCCGCGGACTCCGGGGATGGCCGCGCCGCCTCGGACGACGAGCCGTCCGGCGGCGCGGGCGTGCCGGCGCTGCCGGACGCTGCGGACTCCCGCTCCAGGTTCGGGGTCATCGGGGTGCTCACCTCCGAGGCGGCAGCGACGCCGCGGACGACGTCCCAGAAGGACGGACGTGCGGAGGCCGGCGTCTCCGGGTGCTCGGCAGGGGCCGCATGCGGGGTCGTCGGCCCCGCCGATGCGGTGCCCGACGCCTCTCGGGCGTCCCGACGCGAAGCGCCGGTGGTGAGCGGACCAGCCGGGCGATGGCCCAGGTGGTCCACGCAGTAGACCCGGCTCCGTTCGGCCGCCCGGAGCAGCTCCTCACGTGTCCCGAGGAGGTCAGGGGCCGGGCGCCACCAGGCCGTGAGCTCGAGCGCGAGGACTCCGCGGCGATGGCGGTGGGCCTGGGAGTCGCTGTCCGCGGCGTCGCCGGAGAGCTTCTGGGTCACCGGTGCCGACTGATAGCGGAACGCCGCCACATGGTCGGCCACGTAGGTGGGGGCATGGTGCCTGGTGGGGGAGACCGGCAGCAGCACGTCGAAGCTCCCGGCCGCGGCCTCCGCCCCGGACTCCTCCACCCGCCCGGCCAGCTCCTCCCACGTGATCAGCTCGACGTCGGCATGAGTCTGCTCGGCCATCTCGCGGGCGAGGTCGTCCGTGCGCTGCTCGGTGACCGCCAGGACCCTCTCCCGCACGGGCGTCACGTTCAGCCCCGCGCGCTCGCAGATGCGCCGCAGCACGTCGGAGGCGTGGTGGTCGGTGAAGACCTTGCGGATGCCGTCGCCCTGGACGCGGCGCAGCTCCTCCTGCGACATCAGCTGCAGGGTCTTGGCGACGTCCTCCGCGGAGTTCGCGATGTAGGTGTGCGGGTGGTAGGAGTTCAGGCCCTGGTTGTAGGTGGAGAGCACCATCGTGCCGCTGGCCTGCAGCTCCAGGATCTGCGGGTCGAACACCGCCTGCGAGTCGACGACGGCGTTGATGGTCAGCGCCACATCCATGGCTCGCTGCAGCGTGTCGGTGCCGTAGGTGAGGTCGATGTCGGCGGCCTCGTCCGCCGAGACCGTCCAAGGCCCGTAGCGGGTGGGGATCACCCAGTGCTCCGAGTCCGGCGCCTGCGCGGGGTCGGGCTGCAGGAGGACGACGGGACGACCGGAGATCAGGGCACCGTCGAGCAGCGCCGGGGCGTAGGGCGGGTCAGAGAGGTGGCCCGCCGGGTGCGTCTGCTCGCAGCCCAGCAGCGCCACCAGGTCGGTGCGCGCCGGGCGCGTGCCGATCGGACTGTGGATCAGCGGATTGACGCCCGCCGGGATCACGTCCACGCCGGTCGACTCGGTCTCCTGAGCGCGGTACAGGGCCGCGGCTTCGGCGTCGGTGGTGACGATCCGCGAGCATGCGCGCGCCAGCTCCGCGGTCTCCTCGACGGCGGTCCCTGCGGTGGACACCAGCACGGTGGGGACCCCTCTGCCCCGGAACGCGGGGATGACGGTCTTCGCGAGATGGCGCATCGTCAGCGCGTGCTCCAGCTCGGCCCGCGCGTCAGCAGCCTCGGCGGCCTCCGCGCCGTCGAGCGCGTCGCGAGCAGCGGGGGAGGCCGCGGCATCCTCGAAGCCGTCCTCCCAGAGCAGCGGGAGAGGCCCCGTGTCGGTGGCCACCAGCAGCAGGTCGAGGTCCTCAAGGTGCTCCCGCCACGTGGAGCCGGTCAGTGCCACGACGTCGGCGAGTCCGCTGAAGCGGGCCTGGACCCGGGGAGCCCCGATGATCCCCAGTCGCACCGGCAGGCGAGGACGAGAGATGCCCATCTCGCCGTCGGGGAGGCCCTGGGCGGCCTCGAGGGCCTCCTGGAGGCGATGCGCAGGCGTGTGCAGGGCCTGAGGCCCGATGGTGTCCGCAACGGTGAGCGCCTGCAGGTCGTCCGCGGTGAGTGAGGAGACCGCCCCCGGGGAGATGGTCGCGATCTGGGCGAGGAACTCGTGCCGCTGGCGGTGCTCCTCAGCGCGGCGCAGGTGGTCCCGAGCGTGGTCCCGGCGCAGCCGATCCGTCGGATGCGCCCCCGCGTCGGCCTCTGCGGCGGTCCTGGGTCGAGGTTCGGCACCGGTCTTGCGGACGTCGCCGTCGTCTCCCGCCGCGTCGTCGGTGCACCAGCTCCCGGCCGCCCGCCGATGGGCGTCCTCCACGGTCCGCAGCGCCGCGCGATGGGTGCGCAGAGCGGCGCCGAGCACATCCGTCTCGCGGAGTCGGCCGGGTCGGGGGGAGGGGGCAGCGGGGGAGCCGGTCAGGGAGCCTGTCGGCTCCTGCGGCCCCGCCGGGGGAGTCTCTGTCCAACGCACATTGCTACTCTAGAGGTTCGGCAGATGACACGCCCGGTCGGCCACGCGGGCCGGAGCGGCTCTGCCCTGCCTGCCCCAGCTCTGTCGATCTAAGGATCTGCACCCAGTGTTCAACTCCCTCTCCGATCGCCTCACAGCGACATTCAAGAACCTCCGCGGCAAGGGGCGCCTGACCGAGGCGGACATCGACGGCACAGCCCGTGAGATCCGTCGGGCCCTGCTGGACGCCGACGTCGCCGTTCCGGTGGTGCGTGAGTTCATCGCCCGCGTGAAGGCCCGTGCGCTGGGCTCCGAGGTTGCCGAGGCACTCAACCCAGGCCAGCAGGTCGTGAAGATCGTCAACGAGGAGCTCGTGGGCATCCTCGGAGGTCAGACGCGCGAGCTGCAGTTCGCCAAGCAGCCTCCCACCATCATCATGCTCGCCGGTCTCCAGGGCGCGGGAAAGACGACCCTGGCCGGGAAGCTCGCGTACCGACTGAAGAACCAGGGTCATACCCCCCTGCTGGTCGCGTGCGACCTCCAGCGCCCCAACGCGGTGAACCAGCTGCAGGTCGGCGGGCGGCGGGCCGGCGTGCCGGTGTATGCGCCGCATCCCGGGGTGTCCTCCGAGGAGGAGACGCCCACCGGGGACCCGGTGGGCGTGGCCCGCGACGGTGTGGCCGAGGCACGTGAGAAGCTCCACGACGTCGTCATCATCGACACCGCCGGCCGTCTGGGCGTCGACTCCGAACTGATGCAGCAGGCTGCCGACATCAAGGCCGCCGTCGGTGCCCACGAGGTGCTGTTCGTCATCGACGCGATGATCGGTCAGGACGCGGTCACCACGGCGCAGGCCTTCAACGAAGGCGTGGACTTCACCGGCGTGGTGCTCTCCAAGCTCGACGGCGACGCCCGAGGCGGAGCCGCGCTCTCCGTGGCCTCGGTGACGGGGAAGCCCGTCATGTACGCCTCCACCGGTGAGGGGCTGAAGGACTTCGAGGTCTTCCACCCCGACAGGATGGCCCGGCGCATCCTGGACATGGGTGACGTGCTCTCGCTCATCGAGCAGGCCGAGGCCAGCTGGGACAAGGCCGAGGCCGCCAAGATGGCCCAGAAGTTCGCCGACCGGGAGGACTTCACCCTCGAGGACTTCCTCGCCCAGATGCAGCAGCTCAAGAAGATGGGCTCCATGAAGAAGCTGCTGGGCATGATGCCCGGCGCCCAGGGCATGCGGGAGCAGCTTGACCAGTTCGACGAGTCCTCGATCGGCCGCGTGGAGGCGATCATCTACTCGATGACCCCGCATGAGCGGGTCGCTCCGAAGATCATCAATGGCTCGCGTCGGGCCCGCATCGCCCGGGGTTCGGGCGTCCATGTCTCCGAGGTGAACCAGCTCCTCGAGCGGTTCACCCAGGCGCAGAAGATGATGAAGAAGATGGCCGGCGGGGGCGGGATGCCGCAGATGCCCGGCGGCGGAGGGGCGCCCGGCGGCGGGATGCCCGGGATGCCCGGCATGCCCGGTATGGGTGCCGGCAAGGGGCGGAAGAAGCCCGCCAAGGGCAAGGGGAAGAAGAAGGCGAAGTCCGGCAACCCGGCCCGCGCCGCGCAGGAGGCCCAGGAGGCGGAGCGCCGGAAGGCCGAGGCGGCCAAGAAGCGCATGGACGGTTCGAGCTTCGGAGCGGCCGGTGACGACGCCTTCGACCCGGCCCAGCTGAACCTGCCGAAGGGCTTCGAGAAGTACCTCAAGTGAGGCGCCGTGCGTCCGGGGCGCGTCGAATCGCGCCCTGAGGGTTTGTCTGGCACAATGGGCAGGTACTGTGATCGGCCGTGGCGACCCTCTGACCCTGCGGCAGATCACTGTTCCTTGAGCGGTCGCATCGACTGAGCAGCAATCCCCACGCAGCACGATGCTCGGCCGCGCCCCTGAAAACAAGAAACAGGAGTGGACCACTCAAGTGGCAGTCAAGATTCGTCTGAAGCGGATGGGTAAGATCCGCGCACCGTACTACCGTGTCGTCGTCGCCGACTCCCGCACCAAGCGTGACGGAGCGGCCATCGAGCAGATCGGCAAGTACCACCCCACCGAGGAGCCCTCGTTCATCGAGATCGACTCTGAGCGTGCCCAGTACTGGCTCTCCGTCGGCGCTCAGCCGACCGAGCAGGTCATGGCACTGCTGAAGATCACCGGTGACTGGCAGAAGTTCAAGGGCCTCGACGGCGCCGAGGGCACTCTGAAGACCAAGGCTCCCAAGGAGGAGTACCAGGTCCCGCAGAAGGGCTCGGTCATCGTCGGAACCTCCGAGAAGGCTCCCGAGAAGCCCCAGGCCGAGGAGTCCGCGGAGGCTTCCGCCGAGGAGACCACCGAGGACAAGGCTGAGTGATTCCGCGTGGCTGATGCAGTGCTGACCGATGCTCTCGAACACCTGGTGCGCGGCATCGTCGACTCACCTGATGACGTCGACGTCCGTCGTCGCAGCGGGCGCCGTCACGATGTGCTCCAGGTCCGGGTCCACCCGGACGACCTCGGCCGGGTCATCGGTCGAGCGGGGCGCACTGCCAAGGCACTGCGCACCGTGATCGCCGCGCTCCCAGACGGCGAGCACGTCCGCGTCGACGTGGTCGACACCGACCGGCGTCGCTGAGCGACGTCCCAGGCTGCGACCACTATGAGCACTGCCCAGAACGGGAAGCGCCCAGAGACGAGCGACCCGCAGGCACCGCCGGAGACGGCGGAGCGCCTGCGGGTCGCTCGCGTGGGCAAGCCGCACGGCGTCCGTGGCGAGGTCACGGTGCAGCTGTTCACCGATGAGCCCTCCGAGCGGCTCGCCCCCGGAGCCGAGCTCATCCGCACGCCGGGGCGGGACACCCTCGACCGGAGCACCACGTCGTTGACTGTGACCGGTCAGCGGTGGAACAAGAGCATCTGCCTGCTGCGGTTCGCCGAGGTCGACGACCGCGATGCCGCAGAGGCGCTGCGCGGCTCGTTCCTGCATATCGACGTCCCGGCGGAGCCGGAGGACGACGACGGTTGGTACAGCCATCAGATCGCCGGCCTGCGCTGCGTGGGCCCGGACGGTGAGGAGCTCGGCACCGCGCGGGAGCTCATCACCGGCGCCGCGCAGGACCTGCTGTCCGTGGGGACGCCTTCGGGCGAGGAGGTGTTGGTTCCCTTCGTCGTCGAGCTCGTTCCGGAGATCGACCTCGAGGCCCAGCTCATCCGCCTCAACCCTCCCGCCGGTCTCTTCTGACCCCACGTCCCGAGCCGTCAGGCCTCTCAGCCGGCCCTCCGTGACCGATGACCAGGAAGGCATCCGTTCTGATGCGCATCGACGCCGTCTCGATCTTCCCCGAGTTCTTCGACGTGCTGGACCTCTCGCTCATCGGCAAGGCCCAGCGTGACGGACTTCTGGAGCTGCGCCGCCACCAGCTGCGCGACTTCACCACCGACCGGCATCGCACGGTCGACGACACACCGACCGGCGGCGGCGCGGGCATGGTCATGAAGCCGGAGCCGTGGGCCTTGGCCTTGGAGAACGTGCTCGCGGCTCCGAGCCCCGCTGAGCGCCCCGTGCTGATCATCCCCACGCCCGCCGGTGACGTCTTCACCCAGCGCACCGCCGAGGAGCTGGCCGCACGGGAGCATCTCGTGTTCGCCGCTGGTCGCTACGAGGGCATCGACCAGCGCGTCACGGACTGGGCCCAGGAGCACTTCGACGTCCTGCCTCTGAGCATCGGCGACTACGTGCTCAACGGGGGGGAGGCGGCCATCATCGTGATGGTGGAGGCGATCACGCGTCTGCTTCCCGGAGTGCTGGGGAATCCGGAGTCCCTCGACGAGGAGTCCCACGCCGACGGCCTCCTCGAGTATCCCGTCTACACGAAGCCGGCCGTCTGGCGCGGGCATGAGGTGCCGGAGATCCTACTCTCGGGCAACCACGCGAAGATCGACGAGCACCGGCGCCAGGAGCAGCTGCTGCGGACCCGGCGCATCCGCCCCGATCTCTACGCGAAGCACATCGTCGCCCAGGAGGAGGCGGCGCGGCGCGCCGACGAGGCCCAGGGCTGAGGGACTCGTCCCGGTCCGGTCGCCCAGGCGTCGACGATCTGGCATAATGGTCCTCCGTGCCTGCTGGACGGGTTCATCTGCCATGGGGGATGACCGTCAACAGTGAGGCCGCCGGTGCCGCTGATCCTGTCGGCGCCGGAGATCACACCTGATGACCTGCGCCCCGAGGGCATACGCCCGCCTCCGGGTGAGAGGTCTGTCGATCAGGACGAGTGACCTGTGGCAGTCGTCCGAGGAGAAACACCATGCACACTCTCGACTTCGTCGACGCAGCAAGCCTGCGTGATGACATCCCCGAGTTCGCCCCCGGCGACACCGTGAACGTGCACGTCAACATCGTCGAAGGCAAGACCACTCGTGTCCAGGTCTTCAAGGGTTACGTGCTCGGCCGCCAGGGTCGCGGCGTCGGCGAGACCTTCACCGTCCGCAAGGTCTCCTTCGGCGTCGGCGTGGAGCGCACCTTCCCGGTGCACTCCCCGGTGATCGAGAAGGTCGAGGTCGTCGCCCGCGGTGACGTCCGTCGCGCCAAGCTCTACTACATGCGTGACCGCCACGGCAAGGCCGCTCGCATCCGCGAGAAGCGCGAGTCGGCCATCGCCCGGCAGCAGGGCGAGGACGTCGAGGCGACCGAGGCCTGATCGGTCTGGACCAGGTCTGACCGGCTCCGGTCTGTCGGACCCGGTCCGATGTCCGACGAGCCGATCGGGCTGCGCCCATGTCGTCATCTCCGAACCCCGAGTCTCCCGGCACTGCCGATGAGGCTCGGGGTTCGTCGTCTGCTCAGCGACGCGTGAGGCTCTGGCATCTGATGCTGCTGACCGTGCTGGCGGCCGTGCTGGCCACCACGGCGGTGCGCACCTGGGTGGTCGACGTCTACACGGTCGACCAGAACTCGATGCAGCCCACCCTGGACGACGGCGAACGGATCCTGGTGGACCGCTCTTATCCGGGAAGTTCGGGTGCGGACCGTGGGGACGTCGTCGTCTTCGACGGCACGGGTTCCTTCACTCCGTACCAGGCAGACCATGGTGCGCTCGTGGAGCTGGCTGAGAGGGCAGGTCACTGGTTCGGCATCGGGTCGCCCCCACAGACCTATGTGAAGCGCGTGATCGGCGTCGGCGGCGACACGGTGGCCTGCTGTGACGAGCAGGGGCGTGTGACGGTGGACGGCGAACCGCTCGAGGAGCCCTACCTGGGGTGGCGTCCCAGCCCCGAGGAGCCGGCCTCCGAACAGTCCTTCGACGTCGAGGTGCCCCCGGGACGCCTGTGGGTCATGGGCGACAATCGCGACGAGTCGGTGGACTCGCGAGCCCTGCTCGGGGCTCCGGGCGGCGGTATGATCAGCGAGGATCGGCTGATCGGCCGCGCTACCGATGTCTTCTGGCCCTGGAGCGCGCGGCGTGACCTCGCCGAGGACAGCACGTCCGCAGCGGACCCGCATCCCCTGCTGGGATCCGCCGACGACCACGAACGCCAGGAGGGCACGGATGAGCAGTGAGGACGAGCCGCGCGGCGTGTCCGAGGAGCCCGCTTCGGGTGAGGGGACGGGAGGTCCGGACCGGCCCGGGGCCGACGGTCCGCAGGAGCGCCGCCGGCTGCGGGATCGCAGTCCGGCCGCCGCCTTCCTGGTCGAGATCGCGACCATCGTGGTGCTCGCGCTGATCATCTCCTTCGTGGTGAAGACCTTCCTGATGCGGGCGTTCTACATCCCGTCGGAGTCGATGGAGTCGACGCTGGAGGTCGATGACCGCATCGTGGTGAACCTGCTGGCACCGGAGGTCATGGACGTCGAGCGGGGAGACGTCGTGGTCTTCGAGGACACGCGCGGATGGTGGGGTGCCGCGGAGGCCGCCGACACGACGGCGCTGCAGGACACACTGATCTTCCTGGGCCTCATGCCTGACACCTCGGCGCACTACGTGGTCAAGCGGGTGATCGGGATGGACGGCGACGAGGTGGAGTGCTGCGACGACTCCGGCAGAATCAGCGTCAACGGCGAACCCATCCACGAGCCGTACCTGTTCCCCGGAGACGCCCCGAGCCAGACTGAGTTCTCCGTGACGGTGCCGGAGGGTCACGTCTGGCTGCTCGGTGACCACCGATCGGCCTCGGCGGACTCGAGAGCTCATGTGCAGGACGGTGACATGGGAGCGGTGCCGCTCGACGACGTCATCGGCCGCTCGACGGCGATCATCTGGCCCTGGGACCGGTGGGCCGGTGGCGGGTCGGACCGCGACCCCTTCATCGAGGTGCCGGAGGCGCCCTGATGCCGGAGAACGCGACGCTGCTGCCGGAGCTGGCCCTGGCCTCGTCGATCGGTGCGCGCTACGTCGCCGGAGTGGACGAGGTGGGCCGTGGGGCGTTGGCCGGGCCCGTGACCGTCGGCGTGACGGTCTTCGACCTCTACGAGTCTGGACTTGAGTACTGTCCCACGACGGGCGTGGTCGAGGGGCTCGACGGGGTGCGAGACTCGAAGCTGCTGACCGCCGCAGCTCGGCAGCGATGGGCTCCGGTGGTGCTCGAACGGGCAGCCTCGTGCAGCGTCCAGCACCGAGAGGCCGCCCGCATCGACCAGATCGGCATCACGGCGGCGCTCCGCGAGGCGGGCCTGGCGGGCCTGGACGAGGTGGAGAACTCGCTGGGGCTCGCCGTCGACGCGGTCATCCTCGATGGCTCCCATGACTGGCTGACGGGCGGGGCGTCCCCGCGCGTCCATCCTCTGGTGAAGGCTGATGTCAAGGCCCTCTCCGTCGCGTCGGCCAGTGTGGTGGCGAAGGTGCGCCGCGATGCCCTGATGGCGGACCTGGCGCAGCAGCACCCCGGCTACGGCTGGGAGTCGAACCGCGGCTATGGCTCGGCGGCCCACCGTGCAGCCCTGGTGGAGCGGGGGCTGACCCCTCAGCATCGGCGCTCCTGGAAGCTGGTGCCGGGAGGGCATTCCCTCCGGGACGCCGCCCTCCGCGCCCCCTCCGCCGGTGACTCGGGCCGGCACGTGGCGTCTTCCGTTCCTCCACAGGAGCGACCGGTGGGCTGACGACACGCCCAGCCCTCCACAGACCGCGTCGCGGAGCTCGTGGGCTTTTCGGCGGCGGGGCAGAGTGGTGCGCACCGAGGAAGGGAGCACCACAGATGGAGATCACTCCGTCGCGGCACCAGCACCAGGCGCCGCCGAGCAAGGACGAGCTGGGACTGCTGGGGGAGGAGTACGCGGAGACGCACCTGGTCGCGGCCGGCCACATCGTGCTGGACCGACGCTGGCGCAGCCGCCACGGTGAGCTGGACCTGATCACTCTCGACGACGGCGTCCTGGTGGCCGTCGAGGTCAAGACCCGCCGTGGCCGTGGCTGGGGTCATCCGTTCGAAGCCGTGACCCCGGTGAAGCTGCACCGGCTGCACCGGCTGCTCCGCGAGTACGCCGCTCAGCACAGCGGCGTGCGGGTGCCTCTGCGTGTGGACGCCGTCTCGGTGCTCTTCCCCGCCGAGCGCGACACCGCACTGGGTGTGCCGCAGATCGAGCACCTGGAGGACCTGCGGCCATGAGCATGGGACGCGCCCGCTCGGTGGTGCTCGTGGGAGTCCAAGGGCACCTGATCGACGTGGAGGCCGACATCGGCCAGTCGCTGCCGGCCTTCATCCTCTTGGGGCTGCCGGACGCATCGCTGCGGGAGAGCCAGGACCGCATCCGGTCCGCGGCGAAGAACTCCGGACTGGACCTGCCCTCCCGGCGGCTGACCGTGAATCTGCTGCCTGCTTCTCTGCCGAAGTCCGGCTCAGCCCTGGATCTGGCGATCCTGATGAGCGCGTGGGCGGCCGACGGGCTGGTCGCCGGCACCGACGACGTGGTCTTTCTGGCTGAACTCGGTCTGGACGGCCGCCTGCGCCCGGTGCGAGGCGTTCTGCCTGCGGTCGCGGCTGCCGCGCGGGCCGGGGCGGTGCGTGTGGTGGTCTCCCGACAGAACGCGGCCGAGGCCGCGCTGGTGCCCGGCATCGAAGTCTGGGCCGCGTCCCATGCCTACGAGGTTGCCCAAGGCTTCGCCGTGTCCGGACGGCGGGATCGCGGCGTCGCCGGCGTGGATCCACGCCGTCTCCCGGTGGACCCGGATGTGGTGATGGACCGCCACACCGGCAGCGCCGCGGCGGACCAGCACGTGGAGCCGGGACCCGAAGCCCTGCCCGATCTCGCAGAGGTCCGTGGGCAGCCCCAGGCACGGTTCGCGCTGGAAGCGGCCGCCGCCGGTGGTCACCATCTCCTCCTCATGGGTGCACCCGGCGCCGGGAAGACCATGTTGGCGGAACGACTGCCCGGCGTCCTTCCACCGCTGGGCGACGATGAGGCGATGGAGGTGACCGCCATCGGCTCGGTGGCGGGGCCGACGGGACCTGTCACGGCCCTGACACGACGTCCTCCCTTCGAAGCGCCGCATCACAGCGCCAGCACGGCGGCGATCGTCGGCGGCGGCTCCCGGCTGCCCCGCCCGGGCGCGGTGACGCGGTCCCACCGGGGCGTCCTGTTCCTCGATGAGTCGTGCAATGGAAAGTGCACCTCCTTATCGAAGGAGGTCACTGATGAAGACGACTACGAAACAAGCGCCTGGCGCTCATGCCCGGCCGGGACGGGCCACACGCGCGGTGGTCTATCCGGCGTTCACCCAGACGGGTCCGGATGTGCCGGTGGAGGGCACACGGCCGATCTATCTGTATCTGCGGCTGTCGAAGTATCACAAGGACAAAGCGGATGCGATCGAACGTCAGCGCCTTGATCTGACTCGCAAGCTCGCGGTAGAGGGCGGGTGGACGGTGATGGGTGAGTACATCGACAACGACTCAGCGAGCGCTTCTGCGGCGAAGAACCGCAAGGGCTGGCGTCAACTCAACCAAGATATCCAAGCCGGGACGGTGCCAGCGGTGGCGTTCTGGAAGCTCGATCGCACGAACCGTATCGCGGCGAAGTGCATTGAGTGGATCGGACAGTGCCAACGATCGGGCGTGTACTTGGTGTCGCATCAAGACAGCGCTGATGAGTTGAACACCGCGACAGCGGGGGCGAAGTTGGTGACTGGAATCAAGGCGCTGCTGGCGGAGGTGGAGACGGACTCGATGAGTGAGCGCCAGCTCGCCTCGAAGCGGCACTTGGCTGAGGCTGGGTTTCATCATGGCGGCACGCCGCCGCTGGGGTGGATGGCTGGCCCGCGTGTGGTCGATGAGTTTGGACGTTCGGGGGTGCGACTGCTGCCGCATCCGGTGGAGCATCCGGCATTGAAGGATGCGGTGGACATGGTGCTGGCTGGCAAGAGCCTGGCCCAGATCGGACGCTATTGGGGCGAGCATTACGGGATCACAACTGCGACCGGCGGCCCGGTCTATGAGGCGACGGTGTATCGGGCACTGATCTCGCCGCGGATGATCGGGTATCGGATGCGGCAGGTGCCCGAACATCAGCGTGGGATCAAACTCGATCTGTTGGATTACATCGCCCGTGATGCCTCGGGTGAGCCGGTGATCGCCCAGGAGCCGGTGTGTGACCGGGGGACGTGGTTACGGGTTCGGCGGCTCTTGGAGGAGGCGAAGACCTCCCGGGCAAGGCGGCCGTGGGGTTCGCATGAGTGGCTGCTGACCGGACTGTTGTTCTGCCAGTGCGGGGAGCGTCTCTACGGGCATCAGAAGTACCGCAAGCGCGCCTCAGGCGAGCGAGTGCAGGCATTTGCTTACCGGTGCCAGGCCAACAAGGTGCGGGGGCCGGGGAACTGTTCGGGCGGGTGCACGATCGATGCGGTCAAGGGTGAGGCGTTCGTGCTGGGCTGGTTCTTCGCCCAGATCAGCGACGACGCGCTCGCGGCGGCCCGCGCCCGCCGCCGGGCAGCCCGCTCAGATGCCGGGATCGACGAGGTCCTATCCGAGCTTGACGAGGCCAGGGCCGAGCGTGACGCGCTGTTATCGAAGCAGGGCACCGGGGAGTACCGGGGTGCGATGGTCACAGTGCTGCTGAGCCTGATCGAGGATGCTCAGCGGCGAGTCGATGGGCTCCAGCGGCGTCTTGACGCGATGGAACTGGAGGAGTCCCCGATCCAGGACGGGCCGACGCTGATTGCGTCGTGGAAGGAGCGCGCGATCGCCGAGAAGCGCGCCTATCTACGGCGGATGATTCACCGGATTGACGCATCGCCGGGAAAGACCCCGACCGAGGAACGGTTGATGATCATTCCGGTCGGCTAAGGGTGTCGCTCAGGCTCGCGGAATCGAGCATCGTGGCGATCTGCTCGATCACCTCTTGACAAGCAGGCTGGGTGGTGCGTCGGAGGGTGCCGGCGCACCACCCAGCGGCGAACGCGCCATAGGCGGGCTCTGCGACGACCTCACGCAACTCGTTGGCCGGCGGGCAGAACGGGTCGATGTTCATTGTTCGTCTCCGGCGATCGAGGCGTAGAAATCCTCCTCGGCCTGGCGGCGCCGTGCCACATCAGCCTGAACGAACTCGGTGAACTCCGAGTCCCGGTCTGCGATCACAGTCTCCTCGACTGGTTCGGCCGGGTCTTCGCCAGGCCAGACGGTCTGCCGGGTGGGGCGGTCACGGTCCACGCGGGTGCCCGAGGCGGCCACCCAGTCGCGCAGTCGCGCTCTCGTGTCGGCGAAGTCACGGTGCCAGCCGATTGCGGCGGAGGCGTTCTGCTCGCGGTCGTAGGCACCCAGCCAGTGCAGATGCAGCGCTGAGAGTTCCCACACCAACTCTAGGTGGTGGTGCCAGAAAGGAGGAAGCACCGAGGCGGGTAGCCCGTATGTCGTGCGCAACCACTTCACCCATCGGTCCAGCGCGAACCACTCGGCCTCCAGCTCATCGGCAGTCAGCAGGTTCCAGTTCACCGGATGCGGCGGCTCGGCGGTCTCCGGTACATCGTCGGAGACAAGATCGTCATCCGTAACGGGGTCATCGTCGTCTACTGCGTCCAGCTCGGGGGTGTATTCGTCCATAGCTAGGCTCCGCTTCACAGACCGATCGCCGGGGCGGTGTTGGTCGGCGCTTGACGTTCAGGGGGATCGAGTGCCGCCGCATTCTGGGAGGCGTCGCGTTCGGGGGTCGGCTGCTCGATGCCGTTGCGTCGAGCTGAGCGGTCGACCTCATAGCGGGTGTAGGCGGCATCGGGGCCGATCCCGGTCGCGACGAAGACTTCACCTTCGGCGCCGGTGGTGTCGTTCGTGTAGGAGCGGGTGTAGCCCTGTGCAACGAACCGGTCGCCTTTGACGAAGTTCTCCGCGATCCGCCGAGCGTTCTCGTCATAGGCCACGAGCGTGTTGAAAGTCGTGTCCAGCTTGGTGAACGAGCCGTCTGACTCCCTACGGGAGTGCTCCTGACCGAACCTGACCCGTACCCGTGGGTCACCGTTCTGGGTTTGGGAGACCTGTGGCTCTGAGGCGATGAATCCTCTGATCGAAGGTCGTGTGTGAATCGACATCTTCTGCTCCTGCCGTCGCTCGCGCCACGCTCAGTCGATACGCGGCTGTGTGAGGAAGGTGCACCCGCCCGCCCAGGCAGAACGTGCCGTCAAGTACCGGATCGGCGTAGCAGTGCTTCGACCCCTGCACGGTCTTCCTTGAGCGACGCGGCATCGGGTCGTGTGGGCCACGCGCGCAAGTCCGTGATGATCGGTGGCGAGGCGCGCAGCAGGGTCACGCCGGTGCCGAAGGGCAGGGTCCTGATCCGGTTTGGGGGCAGGATCGGCACGCGGCGAACCGAGCGCTGGTTCGATCGAGTCCCGTGATCACCCAGGGTCACGCTGTCGGTGTACTCGTCGCGTTCCCCGATGAGCGTGCTGAGGTCTTGGAGATCGCGGGAGTTGGAGGCGCCCCCGAGGATGACCTTCACGATGGAGGCATCCCAGATCGCCCCGGCGGCATTGTCCGACCACTTCTCCCGCGCCTGCGGCAACGACTGGAGCACTGGCAAAGTGGTGATCCCGGTGCCGCCGCCTTCGGCCATCAGCGTCGGCAGGGAGGGCAGTGGTGCGAGGTTGCCGATCTCATCGAGCGCCAGCAGCAGCGGAGGGTCCAGGCGGGCACCGGTCGAACGGGCGGCGATCCGGCGGGCGGTCTCGATGAGATCTTCGACGAACGCCGCCACCAGCGCGGCGGATGCGCCGGCTCCGGCTCCGGTGGCGAGCAGGTAGAGAGTGCCGCGCTCTTGGATAAAAGTCTCGGGATCGAAGTCCTCACCCGGCCCCGGTGAGACCGCGTCCAGCACGCGGGGGTCGGCGAGCGCTCCGAGGGCCAGCGCCACCCCCTGCCAGATGGAGTCCCTTGTCTTGGGGTCTGAGTCGATCATCGCCCCGAGCGAGTCCGCCCACCCGGTCGCGGCATGGGTGCTGTTGGTGAGGATGGCGACGGCCTCGGCGGCCGCGGTGGGGTCAAGGGTCCACCGGAACAGCTCCGATGGCGGGCGTCCGTCGAGGGCGGCGGCGTGCAGCAGGGCTTGCAGAGCGGTGCGTGTCTTGCCTTCCCAGAATCCCCCGGACTCCACCCCACCAGCACTGAGTCCTGTGGCGGAGGCGAGTCCGGTGGCACGGATCATTGCTGTGAGCGGATCGTGGCATCCGCGGATGGGCGACCAGCGCATCCCGGCAGGGATGCCCTCAGCCAGGTGCTGGGGATCGAACACCGCCACCGGCCTGCCGTCTCGCTCTCGGGCCCGCAGGGTGGCGGTGAGGTTGTCCGGCCGCGTCGAGGTGGTGACCACGGCGCCGGGGGCGTCCAGGATCGCGTTGATGACCACGTGCAGGCCCTTGCCTGAACGGGGTGGACCGATGAGCAGGATCGAGTCCTCCACCGAAGCCCACACCTGCTTCCCACGCGAGCGCCCCAGCAGGTAGCCGACATCGGAAGGCTTGGGATCATCCAACGAAGGGCGTAGCGTCCCGGCCCGGCGCAGCAGCGCCTTGCCTGAGGCTGTCGTGGCGACCTCGGGACCGGTCGCGGTGCCGGCCAGGCGCCGCGGATCGGTCTCTACCTTCCGTGAGTGGCGGCGCAGCCGCACCCAGACCCACCCGCCAGCCGTCGCGAGGCCACCGAGGAGCACGGCGGCGGTGATCCAGTACGCGACCGGGCTCAATCCCTCGGCATCCAACGCCGTCGCGGGGTCGGTGGGGTTGAACAGCACCCCCAGCCCGGATGCAGGTCCGGCTATGGGTTGGGGTGCGCCGGTCAGGAACGCCGCCACTGACCCTGCGCCACGCAGGATCAGCGCGACGCCGAACGCCCCGATCAGGGCGATGATGGCGGCGTTGGTCAGTTCATCGCCCATGCTCCCGGCCTGCCGCTGCCCGGTCATGGGAGCCGCCGCACCTCGACGGTGCCTGAGACCCGGCCGAACAACAGGATCTCCCCGGCGCCATTGTCGAGCAGGTCACCGATGCGGTTGGTGTCGATCAGCGCACGGGCGTGGCCAGTGCCGGTCGCGTCGGTGCGCGCGACGACGAGGGCGACGGCGATGTCCTCGCCGGGCACGAACCCTTCGCTCGTGACTTCCACCAGCTTCGGTGTCTGCCTGCGTTTGGTCTTGGTGTGCTTCCGGCGCGGTTCCCTCGGCTGGCTCTCTGCCGGTTCTGGCGCCGTGGGCTTGCGGGTGTGGATGAGGTCGGTGAATACGGTGCCGTCGGTTTCGCGGACCTCGATCCGCACCGCGACTGTCCGGTCCTTGGTGATGGCGTCCAACAGGCCGCCGAAGGTGGCACGCGTCCACGTCTGCCCTTCAGCCGGGGGCGGGTAGGCGACGCCGTCGACGGTGACGTCCAGGGCACCGGTCTGGGTGACCGTGATGACCACGTGCGGCAGCACCACCGGCGACGACTCGGATGGCGTGTTGCGGCGGTTACGGCGAGACGGATGATCAGCATTGGAACCCATACCGGCCAGGTGCACCGGCCCTGCCCGGCGAGCACGACCGTGAGCGAGTTCATCGGCTGGTCATCTCCGACCCGTACCGTCATGCCCAGGACGACTGCACGAACAGAGAGGCGGGTGCGTGCGGATGCGGGTAGGGACGTGGAACGTGGAGAACCTGTTCACCCCCGGAGCTGCCTATGGGCCGACCGAGCAGGGTGTGTTCGAGGAGAAGGTCGCAGGGCTGGCCTCAACGATCACCGATGCCGGGCTGGATGTGGTGGCAGCGCAGGAGGTCGGCGACGAGGACGCCTTCGCCGCGCTCATCGATGCGCTCGGTTCGGGGTGGGCCGGTGAGCTGTCCACCCGGTTCGCGACCCCGCACACCATCCGCAACGGCATCGTGTCCCGCCTGCCGATCGAGGCCGTCAGTGAGCACGATGCGATCCCGGCCGAGCTGCAAGGCGTCCCGGTCGATGACAACCAGACAGCGTTGACGGCGATGGGACGCGGTGCCCTCCACATTCGAGTGCAGACACCGGACGGCGCAGGTGTGGATGTGGTGAGCGTGCATTTGAAGTCCAAGCTGATCACCTACCCCGGTGGCCGGTTCACTCCACGGGATGAGGCCGAGCGCGCCCGTTACGCCGCTTACGGGCTCTACCGCCGTGCGGCTGAGGCCGTGGCGGTACGCGGCTTCGCTGATGAGCTGATCGACGGCGAAGGCGACAGCCGACACGTGATCGTGGCTGGTGACTTCAATGACGAGGTCCAGGCGGCGACCACGCAGATCATTCACGGACCGCCCGGTAGCGAGATCGGCACGCCGGGTGAGAACCGTCCCGACCAAGGCGATGCGTGGCGCTTGTTCAACCTGGCTCCGCTGATCCCGGAGGAGTTGCGGTTCTCCCGTGTCTACCGGGGCCGGGGTGAGCTGATCGACCACCTGTTCGTCACCAACGCCACCCGCCAGATCGTGACTGAGGCGACCACGCTGACCGGTGGTGAACCGTTGGCCTCGATCGACGATCTGCCGAACACGCGCCGGGATTCCCCGTATTCGGACCACGCCCTGGTGGTCGCCACCCTGGACCTGTGAGCCCGCCGCTCAGGGGGTGTTCTGAGCGAGACCGGCGGCTCTGGCGCTGGTGTCGAACAGGGAGTGTTCGGCTGGGTGGAGTTGGTGCTGGGTGACGAAGGAGCGATCTTTGATCCGCCAGAGCCCCTGTCCGACGCCGAGGGTGGGGAGGAGTTTCTGTTCGGTGCCGGTCAGTCCGAGGGCTTTCGCGGTGGGGCCGAGCTGGTCGGATTCTTGGCGGTAGACGATTCGGGTCTCGGCGTTGGCGAGGAGGCTGTTGGCGAGGGAGCGCATGGCCGAGCCGGCATCGCCCACGTTGTCCAAGTCAGAGAGCTTATGGAAGATCAGCATGTTCGCGATCCCGTAATGCCGCGCAAGCCGCCAGTGCGCATCCATGCGTTTCAGCAACGCCGGGTGGGACATCAGGCGCCAGGCTTCGTCGTAGATCACCCAGCGCTGCCCACCGGCCGGGTCGAGCAGGGCTGACTCCATCCACGCGCTACTGCAGGTCATCAGAACGCTGATCAGCGTGGAGTTCTCTGTGACGCGGGACAGGTCGAGGCTGATCATCGGCAGCGACGGGTCGAACGCCACCGTCGAGGGACCGTCGAAGAGGCCTTGGAGGTCCCCGGCCACGAGCCGCCTGAGGGCGTGGCCGACGAGCCGACCGTCCTCAGCCAGCCTGCCTTCGTTGTCGTCGTCGTGGGTGGGGTTGAGGATGTGGTCGACGACCATCGGCAGGATCGGCACCGTGTTCTCCCGCACCGTCTGCGTCAGTGCCAGGTCGATGGCGGTGTGCTCCAGAGGCGTCAATCCCCGCGCCAGGACGGTTTCAGCGAGGGCGCCGATGAGGTCGCGGCGCCGGGAGGCGACCGTGGTGTCCCACTGCTCATCCGAGAGCCCGCCGGGCCGGTGGCCTTCATCGAGAGGGTTCAGGCGGGTGTTCAGGCCGTGGCCCAGGACGATGGCGCGTCCGCCGACTGCTTCGGTGACCGCGGTGTGCTCGCCCTTGGGGTCGCCGGGGACGTAGACCCTGCGGCCGAACGGCAAGCTGCGGGTGTAGAGGGACTTCGCGAGGGAGGACTTCCCGGAACCGACGATCCCGGCCAGCACCACATTCGGGGCGGTGATGATCCCACGTGCGTAGAGCACCCAGGGGTCGTAGACGAAGCTGCCGCCGGAGTAGAGGTCTTGGCCGACGAACACCCCGTCGGAGCCGAGGCCGCCTTCGGCGACGAACGGATACGCCCCTGCCAACGTCGCGGAGGTGTCCTGGTGGCGTGGGAGCCGAAACCGCCCCGGGGTTCGCAGCGCGGCGGGCCCGGGTTCACCCGCGGCGGGCAGGTAGGTGGTGGCGCGGCGTTCGGCGCGCTCGGCTTCTGCTTTGGCCTTGACGGCGTGCTTCTCGGCAGCACGCTGTTCGGCCTGGAGCTTCGCGGCGGCCTGGCGGCGCTGTTTGCGGAGCCGGCGGCGTTCCTTGGCCGGGGCGACCAGGATCGAGGTGTGCAACCGTTCTCGGTTGTCGGCACTCACAGGGATAGTCCTCGTCCTGCGGAGCTGGACGAGCGGGTCGGGCCGGCGAACCAGTCCACCTCCCGCTGAGGGGCCTGAGGTGCTCGCGCCGTGGGCCCGCGCCGACCTCTCGCGATGCTGTGTTCGAGGGAACCGACACCGCTGATCGCCTCCCGCGCCGACACCGTGCCGGCGTCCTGCAGTGCTGGGTCGGGCGGCACGTCGTAGGCGCGCAGCAAGGCGACATGTCCGTGGGCATGGTCGTAGGTCAGCGTGTAGTCGGCGGCGGTCACGACCCGGTCGAGGGCCCCGGCGGGTGGTTCGTCGTAGACGTAGCCGTTCTCCAACGCGGCCTCGGTGGTCTCCTGCCCGTAGTCCCACTGGGCCAGGTGCTCGATCGCCGCGTCGGTGCCGTCGCGGTCGATCACATCGAGCACCTGGTCGGCGTCGGCGCCCTGGAGGAACACCACACTGATCCACCGACGCCCCGCCTGCGCGGGCTCGGACTCAGCGGTGCCGTGTTCGCTCAGCTCGGCCAGCGCGTCGGCGTTGGTGTGGGCGGTCTCGGCCACCCACGCCGGGAACAGGCCCTCGTTTTCGGGGCTGCTCCCGGGATGATCGAGCGCGTACTGGCGAGCCTCGCCCGCGGCACCCAGGAAGGTGGCGAGGTCCCGCAAGGCGCGGTCTGGTTCGACGGGGTTTCCGGCGCCGGTGAACAGGTCACGGCCTTCCAGCTCTTGGCCGGTGGTGGTGTCGGTGATCCGGTAGGCGTAGCGGTGATGCTCACCCACCGGCGTGTCGGGCCACACTGCCAATCTCAGCTTCCCGGCCTGTGCGGTGGTGGTTGCAGGGTCACCGTCGAGGTGTGCCGCTATCCGCTCACGCACCGCCGTCTGTTCTGGTGTGGGTTGGGGGTGCCAGGCGATGCGCCCGGAGTGGGTGAACGCCGCACTGAGCCGGTCGTAGGCTTGATCGAGCAGGGTGCCGGCCTGGTGTAGCTCATCGGCCGCCACCAGCGCATCGGCCGCTCCGGTGGCGTGGTTGCCGTGGTCGTCGAAGGCCCGGCCCTGGTGGGCCAGGTGGGCGTTGGCGAGTTGGTCGAGCACCTGGCGTAGTGACCGTAGGCCTGCGGTGAGGTCGCCGAACACGGTGTAGGTGTCGGTCGGGTCATCGAACACGCGGGAGGCGTGGGCGAGACCGCGCAGTGCCTCGGAGGCTTCGGCGGCATCGGCGAGCGGGTCGTGGAAGGTCGGCATCGGGTGCCTCCTGCTCGAAAGGGACGAGCCCGGAAGGCCCGGACTCGTCCCTCAGGTGCGCAGCGGCGCCCCGCTGTCGGTCAGACGCGGCGGCACAGTGGCAGTGCGGCGGCGGTGAACGCGGCCGCCTGCTGGCCCACCAGGAGTCGGGTCTCGCAGGAGGCTTGGATGGCGGCCTGCTCGATCGCCGCGACCCCGGCCTCCAGCTCCTCCACTGTCGGTGCGGAGACGGCGATGAGGCCGGTGTAGCGCAGTACCCCGTGTCCGGCGGTGAGGTCGGCTTCCTGCTGGAGGACGTCCTGGTATTCGGCGGTGTGGGCGGCGTCTTCGATCTGCCCGATCTTCGCCCGCTGCGCCTGATCGGAGATGTGCTCGACCTTCTTCTTGCGGATGTCGCGGGCCGCCTGGTCCGAGCGCATCGGCGTGCACAGCAGCGAGAACGACCGTTGGATGCCGGTGGACAGCAGCACGGGTGAGAGGAAGCCGGGGTAGACCATCGAGCGGGGCCATTCGGAGACCCACAGCACCGCGTGGTGGGCCGAATCGGTGCGCAGCCGGGTCCAGGACTCGGTGACCGCCACGGGGCCGGCGGTGGCGAGGGACTGGCCGAGTTCGCCGTGACGCTCCAACGTGGCGGCGATCGCCGGGTCATACGCACTGCGCAGAATCACCGCGATCTCACCCGGACTCAACCAGCCCGAAGGTGTCAGGTCGGCAGAACGCAGAGCTGCCACGAGGGTGGACATCTCTTGGCGGAGCACGGCGGCCGCACCCCGGATACCACCGCCAGCGGTCCTGATCTGCCGGGCACTGGTCTTCATGTCCAGCGACAGCGACAGGGTGGTGGCGTGGCGTTCGCCGGCGGGTCCGGCGCGGTCGATCAGCTCCGCATACGTGGTCGCTGCCCAGGTGTCATCAGCGGTCCCATGAGAGGCCCACCATTCGGCCAGCCCGGTGCCCGAGTCGGGCAGGGTGCGCTCCAAGACTTGGAGGGTGGCGATCCGGCCGGAGCGGCAGACGGTGGCCAGGACGCGACCCCAGGAGGTGACCCGGCGTTCCTGCTCACCAGGGTCCAACAGGACGAACGCGGGATGGGAGACCTCGCAGACCACGGTGAGGGTCTGGGCGTGGGGGTCGTGGATCATCCCGGCACTGGTTTCGGGGTCGGTGTACTCGCGCAACCGCGCCATATCCCCAGGCAGAGCGAGGGTTCCGACCGGGCGCGGGGTGACGACCCGGCGGCGGTAGGCGAGTTGTCCCCCGGTGGAGCGCCAGAGCCACCAGAAGGCCACCGGCAGCCATTCGACTGCCGGGCGGCCGGCGATGGGTATCCATGTCAGGCAAGCGGCGACGACCCAAACGGGGGCGGTGTATGCCAGGAGGATGCCACCGCCGGCGTACAGGGCACCGACCACCGAGAGGATGCCGGTGGCGAGGGTGATGAGCTGCGACATCGAGAGCCCGAGGAGGATGCCGCGGCGGGTCAGGCGGGAGAACTTCACCGGCACCAGCTCCGCCGACCCCGTCGTGTGCTCGTTCTGCTTGGTAGGCACGAGGGGTTACTCCTTCCCGGTCGGCTTGGGTGCAGGCGGCGGAGGCTGCTTCGGAGGACGCACCTCCGACGCAGATGGATCAGGCGAGGGTGTCTTGGGTGCCGGCGTTGATGGCGGGGGCGCTTGCGCCGTGGGCGGTGGTGTGCTGCCGGCTTGGTCGGCGGAGTCGGCGGCGGTCTCGCCCTGATTGCCGAGGGCCTTGCCGGCCTTGGGTCCGGCGGTCGCTGAGTCCTTGGCGACCTTCGCCGCCACCACTGCGGCCGCAGCAGGACCGGCAGCCGCCGCACCTGCACCTGCACCCGCGCCCGCGCCGGCTCCGCCACTGGCGCCGGCGCCTGCTCCACTGCTAGCGGCGGCTTTGCCCCCACCAGTCCCAGCGCTGCCGGCGGTGCCGCTGGAGGCTTGGGGTTTCGGGTTTTTCGGCTCCGGCGGCTTCTTCCCGCCACCGCCACCGCCACCGTCTCCTCCACCGCTGCCGGACTTGCCGCCGCCTTCATCGAGAACCTTCTTCGGCTCAGCCCCGCCTTGCGGCTTGGTCGGGGTCGGCACGGGGCGGTTCAGGGCGTTCTTGGTGTCTTGTTCGGAGCCGATGGCGTGGTACATGTCGAAGCCCACGAAGTTGAGGAACTTGTAGGTCATGTAGGGGGCGAAGGCGGCCATCGCCATGAGCACGATCCCGGCGATCGGGTCCGCGACCGAGGCCAGGTCCCCATCGATGGGTGCGGAGACCTGGGTGATGGCGACCAGGAACATCACGACCAGGACGAGCTTGGAGACGATCAGGGCGATGACGAACATCGCCCACTTGCTGATCCACCCCTTCGTCGCATCCCACGACGCACCCGAGAACGCCAGGGGTGCGAGCACGATCGCCACCAGCAACAGCGCTTTGCGGACCAACAGGCTGAGCCAGACGATGGCGGCGGCCGATATTGCCAGCCCGGCGAGGAAGATGGTGATGATTGCCCCGACGCCTGGTGCTGCGATGTTGATCGCGGCTAGTCCCGCGACGAGGAGGGTGATCTTGTCGCCCATGGACTCAGTGGTCTCTCCCGCGGCGTGGATGATCCCGACGCAGAGCTGATCGACGATCTCCAGCAACAGCGCGGTTAGGGTGATGACGACGAAGGAGCCCAGGACGCTCTTGGCGAGCCCGAGGGCGGCTCGGGACAGGGTGGTGGGGTCGCGTCGGATCAGCCCGGTGATCAGTTGCAGGCAGAAGAAGATCAGCATGATGAAGATCGCGATGCCGAACAGGATGTTGTAGACCGCGATGTATTCCTCGCGGGTGACGTCGACCAGGGTGGTGGTGTCGAACACCGACCAGACCGCTTCGAACAGCCAGCCGGCAGCGGCGCCCATCGCGCTGGCGAGCCAGTCGAAGGGGGCCGAGACGAGGGTGGCGGCGGCTTCGCCGGCCACGTCGCAGACCGAGGAGATGATGGGAACATCGCAGACACCCACCGGAATCACTTCCTCACGAAGAATCGAGAAGGTTGTTGGTGGGTGGGGTCAGACCTGTTGGCCGACGTTCCAGAAGAAGTTGATCAAGGTGACGCTGGCGCCGCAGATGATCGCGGCTCCACAGGACACGAGGACGCCGATCTTGCCGCGGCCTGCCAGGTGGGGGTTGGAGGAGTTGGCGCCGAAGCCCCACACGATCGCCGAAATGATCAAGGCGAGGACGGAGAGGATCAGGCCGATGGTCATGATCGCCCCGACGATGGTGCGCAACTGGCTGATGCCGGGCAGGCCGGAGTCGTTGGGGTTGATGTCGATCTGCATCGGCAACGCGGGGCCGAGGGTGGTGGCGGTTTCCAGGGCGAGGGTCAGGGTGTTCACGGTCGTGTGCTCCTTTTGCTGACGAGGCGGGTGTTCTCGTCGGTCAGGTGCACCACCCGCCCCAGCTATGCCACTGGTCAGTGATGGGCCACAGGTCGGGGTCAGAGTTGTTGGCCCAGGTCGAGGAGCCAGTTCATCCAGGCCACCCCGCCACCGGCGAGCACTGCGGCGCCGAGGGCGGTCCAGGCGCCGATGCGGGCTTTCGTCGCCGCGCCGTGGTGGCCGTTGGCGGAGGCGATGGGCCAGGTGATGGCGCAGACGATGAGCGTCAACACCGCGACGATCAGCACGAAGGTCAGCAGGGCGCCGATGACCTCGCGCAGTTCACCGATGCCTTCCAGGCCTTCGAAGTCGGGGAACACACCCATGATGGATCAGGCCCCCTCGACGGCTGAGAGATGGACATGGTCGTAGTGTCCGCCGGTGGGGTCGTCGGGGTCGTGCATGCCGCCGCCGTCGTAGGATCGCCAACCTTCATCGGCGCGACCAGCGGACCAGATTTGCCCCTGCCAGATCAGGTAGTCGATCCCGAGGACCTCGGCGTGTTCTTGGAGCCAGTTCGTCACCGCCCAGCCGAGTTCGAGCGCCTGACCGGTGGCTGGCTCGCCGATGGCGTTACCGAACGTGCCGTCACAGGCCCTGCCGAGGGGGTGATCGGATGCTTGCCCGGGCCGGGGTGAGTAGCAGACCCAGTGCGAGTCGGGGAAGGCGGTTTGGACTTGGTCGAGGATGTGAGCAGTCCGCGCGGTGATCTGCCCGTCAGTGGTCGGGTCATCGACCAGCGCGTCGGGGTCATCGCCGGTGAACGGCTCTGGATCACCGGCCTCGCTGGTATCTGGTTCGCAGCCGGGCTCTGGTGGGGTGGTCTGGTGGCCGCCGGTGATGCCCTCGGCGTCCTGATCCAGCAGCCATTGCTCGGCGTCGACGGTCTCAGCGTCCTGTCCGCCAGGGCGGATCTCCAGGTGCAGGTGTGGGCCGGTGGAGCGGCCGGAGGAGCCGACGTCGCCGATGTGCTGCCCAGCGCTGACGGTGTCGCCTTCGGTGACGTGAATACCGTGGGACCACATGTGTACGTAAGTGCTCGTGACTACCTGGCCGCTCACGGTGTGTTCCAGGACGATGACCCCGCCGCGGGCCTCGGTGTAGGAGGCCGAGACCACCCGGCCGTCAGCCAGAGCGAACAATGCGGTGCCATCGGGCGCGGCCCAGTCGGTCCCGGCATGGAACGTCCGCTCGCCGGTGAACGGGTCGGAGCGCCAGCCCCAGTCAGAAGTCTTGACCCAGGTGCCCTCGGGCAGCGGGAAGACGACCCGGTTGGTCTCCGGCATCGAGCTGTCGCCACTGTCGCCAGTGGAGGGCGTGCCGGTGAGGGTGGTCAGGATCGTCTCGGCGACCGGTTGATAGTTCTGATACCTCTCCGGGTGCGCGGAGCGTTCGACGGCTTGGGCGGCTTCGCCGGGGTCCATGTCCCGCCAACCGTCGATGTCCAGCAGGCCTGGCGGGTCGGGGTAGTTGGGGCCCTCGGGGCCGCCGTAGAAAGCACGGGCCTGGTACTCGGAGCGCATGAGTTGAGAGACGGTGCCCCAGCCCATCTCTGGGCGCATCTGAAACAACCCGAGGGAGTCGTGGTCGGAGCCGTCACCGTCGTTGGGCCACAGGATCGAGTCGGGGTAGGCGGTGCTGTTGGCCAGCTGCCGCAGACCCGATTCGGTCAGTGCGGCCATCAGCGCGATCAGCACACCCCGCTCATCGATCCCCTCGGTCTCTGAGCCGATCTCGATGATGGTGGCCGCGTGCTCCAACTGGAACCGCACCAACGTGATCGTCTCGCCGTTACGCGTAGCAGCGGTCAGCGAGTCCGGGACCTCCTCGACTTCCAGCTCGGCGTCCCCGGGCGCGCAGACGGTGGCATCGGCGCGGGAGGCCGGATTCAGCAGCACACCGACGCCGAGGAAGACCACCGAGGGGCCGAGCATCACGGCTGCGGCTAGGAGAACGAGCAATGCCTTCTTCACCAGTCACACCCCCGGCCTCACGTGAGGGGGTTGTCGAGCTGGGACAACCGCAGGAGGTGACAGGTCTGCTCTGGTGGGCAGGCGATGAACACGGTGAACGCCACCGGATGCTCGCTGGTGACGTGTTCGTCGTCCCAGAGCCCTTCGCGGTGGCGGGTGCCCTCGATTGTGTACGCCACCGCACCTTCGGGGAGCTGGCCCGGCTGTGCTTGTTCCAGCGCGGTGTCCCACGCCTCAGGGACATAGATGTTCTCGATGGTCAAATGCTGTGCGGTGGCGTACTGGCGCAGCTCGATCCACGCCTGCTGGTTCGGGAGGTAGGTGGCGACATCGGAGGCCAGCCCTGCCTGCTCTTGGCCGGTGGGGTCGCCGACATCGAGGATCACCGAGGTGTAGTCCAGGGGCATGAACCCTGAGCCGGTGTCCCACGCGAACAACGTCTCGGCGACGTTGCGCGCGAAGGTCTCCGGATCAGTCGAGGCACGCACCACGGGCAGTCGCGGTGTCGTGGTCGGCACCGGGTCACCCGGCGCGGTCACCACTGGATCGGAGGGACCGTCGTCGTCCTGGCTCTGGTCGGGTGGTCCGGTGATCAGGCCATAGATGCCGATGCCGATCAGGAGCAGCAGGATCAACGCGCCAGCACCGGCAGAGATGAATCGGCGGCGAGTACGGGGCTCAGAAAGATCGGGAGTCTTCATACCTACCAGGTGCGCTCTCGCCACCAACCGAGGCGGACGAGAGGTCAGAGGGCGCGCAGTTGGGGACGTGCCGGCTCTGGCTCGCTGTCGTCGGTGAGTTCTTCGCTGGCGGCGCGTAGTTCCTCGGCGAACTGGCTGGTGCCCTCGGCAGTGGTCAGGAACGAGGCGATCTGCTCATCGGTCAGTTCCGCCGCGAGGTGTTCGACGTCGTAATGGGTCCACCAGTCGATCAGTTCGCCCCAGGTGAGCACGAACGCCCGCACCGGATACCGGGCAGGCTCACCGTCGTCATCGGTCACCGGCCTGGGTTGGGCAGCACGCTTGGCAGTCTTCATCTGCTTGGCGCGGGCCAGAGCGTCAGTAGCGAGCCGGTGCAGGTCAGCCTCCCGGTCGTCCCTGGCGGTCTCGGCCACGTGGCGGATCGCTTCAAAGATCGGATGCACGGCCGCACCGCTGTCGATTCGCTCCAGCTCCGTGCTCACCTGCGCGCGTAGTTCGGCGGGTTGGGCGGGGTCCTCGGCGATCTTCTGGAGGTAGCCGATCTTCTCCAACGTCGTATGCGAGGCACCACCAGGGATCATCGCTGCCGCCTGCTCGCGTGTCCTGCCAGTCGGTCCGAGCGACGGGGGTGCAAATTTTGCACGCCCGTCAGCACCAGGCTGGTTATCGGAACTGAACTGGGTCGCCTGCTCACGGCGGGCGGCGTCCTCGGCCATCAGCGCCTTCAGCTCTCGATACAAGCCGGCGGCCTCGGTCTGGGTCAGCGGCTTGTGCAGGACGTTGTCGTCCTGCTCGGCCAGGAGATGTCCGAGGCGGTCAGAGATTCCCGAGCGGACCCAGACGTTGACCTTGCGCCACTTCAGTTGCTTGATCGCCGCCAGCCTTCTGGCCCCGCACACCAGCACCCCGTCGGGGGTGATCGTGATGGGCTGCAACAGCCCGTCGCGGTCGATGGAGGCGGCGAGTTCGTCGAGACCCCCCAGCTCGGTGCGGTGCCGTCGCCCCACGTGGATGGAGTCGACCGTGCGCTCCAACTCGATGTAGCCCGCCGGCGCGCTCACGACCCCTCACCCCCGCGAGTGTTGCGGTTGCCGGGTGCGGCCAGGGAAATGGCCAGGATGAGGTCGTCATCACGCAGCAGCACCGACAGGGTTTCGCCGATCAGCAACCGCAGCAGCACACCCCGGCCCGCGCTCGTGGCGGCGTAGGCCGGATGCGGGTTGCCCAGCAACGCCCGCAGCAGCGCCGTCCACGAGCGGCGTGGGATGTCTAGCAGTGCGCGGGCGTGCTTGTCGCGGCGCAGCGTCTCGTAGGCGGCCTGGCGGGTGCCGGCCTTGGTCAGTACCCCGCACGCGTGCTCGATCCCGGCCCGGGCGGTGGCCGGGGGCCAACCCAGCAGCGCGAACAAGGCGATGGCGTCTTCGGCCGCTGATCCAGCCGACATGCACGCGCGGTCCGAGCCGCGCCCACCACCATCGAAGCCCGCGCCGTCACGGTCCGCTTCGGAGCCGTCGTGACTGTCCAAGTCGGTGACATGGAACGCCGGGTGGTAGTCGGTCAGCGGGTTCTCGCGGTTGGAGAACCGCTCCGGGTCGTGGAACGCTGAGACGTGCGGGCGGCGGGCTTGGTGGACCGAGCACAAGAGTCCTTGGGCGCGTTCTTCGAAGATGCAGGTGATCCGCACCGCATGGGTGATCACCGCCCACGGATCGCGCGCCTCGCGGGCCGCGCGGGTGATCATCACCTTGAACGCCGCACTGGCGGCCTCCCACGGGTCCAGGCCGTGCTTCCTGGCGAGGGGTTCGTACTTGTCCGCGGTGTGGGACATCAGCTCCGCGGCCGTCGGATCACCGCTCCATGCTCCCGGTCCGGCGTCGTGGAGCCGGTGCAGCAGGGTGCGGAGTCCGTCGCTGGTCGTGAAGTCCTCACCGCCCTCGTCATCGGGGGCCTGTCGGTCGTGCAGGTTGGTGGTTGTGGTCATGGTCGGGCACCTCCTGGCAGGTAGGTGCGCGCACGTCCCCACACCGCCGGCGCCGCCGGCGCAGTGATGGTGGGGGTGCGCATTCAGGTCACCCCAGGCCGATCCCCGAACGAGACACCCACGACTGGTGCCGACTGCCGCGGCCGAACTCCGAGACATCCGGCAGCCGCCGCGCCCGCTCATTGAGGGTTTTCCCGACCCTGCCGACACCGCGCCCACCGGCCCGGGTCACCTGGCCTGAGAGCTGCCGGGTGCGGCGGGCGAGTTCGACTTCGAAGTCGATACCCCGCCCTGCCAGCACAGCGCTGTGCCGTGCCATGAGGTCAGTGGGCCGAACCCAGTCCACACCCGTCGCCCGGTGGCCCGGCTTCCTCATCGCCTTCTGGTCCTGAGCGATCTTCGCCGCTCGTACCGCCTCCGGCGTTCTCGTCTGGTCCGCGGACTCGACGGTTGTGCGGTCGCTCCCTTGCTCGGACGATGGCTGCGGCTTCCGATGCAGGTGTTGCTTGCGGTGCTGCTGGTCGCGTTCGATCCTCGTGGTCATGAGTTCTTCGCCTCCTCGGCCGTTGTCTCGTCGGGAAGGTGCGCGGGCGTGAACCAGCGGCCCACCGTGGAGGGATGCACGCCCAGGTGCCGGGCGATGCGCTTGTTCGACCACCCCTGCTCACGCAACTCGCTGGCGACCTCACGCCGACCCCCACCCGCGTTACCCGCCCGAGCCATCAGGGCGGGGTCACTCCGTTGCGGTGGCTCCTGCGGTGCCTCGTCCGGCGTGGACGTCGGCTGGGGCCGGTTCGGTCTCGGGGGCGGATGTGCGACGGCGTCGCCTACCGGATACGCCGCAGGCGTGGCTTCCTCACGCACCGCGCTGGTGGTGGGTTCAGTTGCCGGGAGGGGCCGGGTGAGGATGACGGTCAGGTGGGTGATCGCCAGCAGCACCAGCGGCGGCACCGCCGCCACACTCGCCGCCAGCACACCCGGCACATCGGCATCTGCGGCCACCACCGCGTGCAGGGCATTGGCGGTGACCGACACGATCGCCCCAGCCGCCAGCAATGCCCACGGATACCAAGCCGATCTCTGGCCGGCCAGCGCCACGACGGAAACGGTGGCGACGACGATGATGCCGTCCACGATCAGCGGCCACGCCCACGCCTGCCCCTCCTCGATACCCGAACGGCGGGCCAAATCAGCCAGCGCCGTAAAGGATAGCCAGAACGCGCCCAGGGCGATCAGCACCGTCCCAGCCACCGCGGTGATGACAGCCAGGCGTCCTCCGCGCCGCCGCACCACCGGAGTGCTCGCTGCCGTCATGACAGCACCCGTCCTGATGCGTGATCCGGTGCTCGCCGCAGTGCTCCGTCGGGTCCTTCGACGGATGTGTGCGGACCTGGTTCCGTGGTGCGGTACGCCGAGCGGATCGTCGCCGAAACCTCCCGCTGCGTCAGCCCCGCATGCTCGGCGGCGGGAGCCAGGACGGCGAAGGTGTCGGCTGGCGGGGTGCCGTTCTCGGCCAGGCGGCAGGCAGCCCAGAACAGGCCACGGTTCCGCTCACCCTCAGCTCGTCCGGCGACCCAGCCCGCCAATCGCTCAGCACTCACATCACGCACCTGGCCGGTCTGTCGCGGTGCCGGTGTGGGGCGAGGGTCGAGGAAGTCCCGCAGCTGGCCCGAATCCAGCGACTCGCCTCGGCTGGTGTTGATCCGGCGCACCCGATAACTCACGCCGCCGGAGTCACTGTTCACGGTGGAGGGCGGGACGACGATGTAGCCGCCGTCGCCACGGAAGTCGATCCCGGCACGGGCCGCCTGCCACGACCGCTGCGCGGCACCCGGTGAGGCCGGATAGTAGGCGTGCATCCCACCCGAGGGCGTGGACACCAGGAGCCGCCAGCCATCCACCAGCCCCGCCTCATGCGCACGACCGAAGGCATCGAACCCGTTGACCGAACCGTGGACATCGACATCCACCACCACGACCCCAGACGCCGCGCCGGTCGGGACACCGATGTTCGCCTCCGGATGCTGACCCCACCACGCCGCGATCTGGTCGAGGTCGGTAGTGGCGTCATGGAAACCGTGCTCAGTCAACGGGCGCTTGCCGCCCGGCACGCACGGGAACACCGGCACCCCCGCATCGGCGAACTGTCGCGCCGCCACCGACAGAGGCCTCGCATCCGAGACCTGGGCCAGGACACCGGTCAGGACATCCGGGGCGACCATCACAGCCCCAGCTCCACCGGCGCCATCGAGACGGTGGCGGGACGCGCCGCCGGCTCAGGCACAGACGCCACCGGCCGCCTGGACGTGGTGCGTTCGTGCGCCGGCTCACTGCGCTGCGGCTTGCTGTGCTGGGGTTCCTCACGGTCCAGGCCCGGTGGGTTGCCGTCGGCGACCTGGGCGGTGTCGAGCTGACCCAGAATGGCCAGGGCCGTCTTGCGGACCCGCTCCCCGGTGGCCCTGACCACCTCCACCGGCTCCTTGCCATCCACCCGTGCCGCCCAGGTCGAGACGTACGGGATCGTGTACCCGGAGGTGTCCATCCCGTGAGCGGCACCGACCATCAACGCCACCGATTCGGCCTCGACCTCTCCGATGCCGCGATGCTGACGGGCCTCCTCCGCATCGGGACCATGCAGCAGGACGTGGCCGAGTTCGTGGGCCAGGGTCTTGACCTGCGCGGCCGGGTCGATGTTCTCCCGCACCGCCACGGTGTTCGCCGTGTAGTCGGTCATGCCGTTGGCGCCGTGGATCATCCCCTCGTGCGGCACCCGCACCACCTGAAAGCCGCGGTCCTCTATCTGCGCCGCCAGGCCCTCCCAGAGCCCGGCCGGTGCTTCTCCTTCCAGCAGCTTCGGTGCCGGCGGTTCGGGGATCGGATCACCGGCGGTCTGGCTCGCGTCCCACACATAGGCGGGCCGGACGCCGACCATCCGCGTGCGGACGACCTCACCGGCTCGCGGCTTCTCGCCCTTGCCCAGGCGGCGCCACGACTCCGCATCCGCCGGGGTGGCGGTGGCGAACCGGCCGGTGACCGGGGCGAGAATCTGATATCCCGGCTGGCCCTTCTGCACCTGCCTACCGAGGCCCTGCCACTGCTTGTAGCCGGCCACATACGATGGGAACGGGTCGGGCACGAGACCTGCCTCGAAGGCGGCCTGGTGCTGCTCGGCGATCAGCAGGGTGTTGGAGAACGATCTGGTTCTGAACCGTGCTGCGAACGTGAGCGCCCGCGCCCAGTCCTCGCCGGAGATGAGTTGTTCCACAGCGCCGGTCAGGCGCTCGTGCAGCTCATCGAGCTTGGCCTCCCGTGCGGCCTTGGCTTGCTCCCTTTTTGTCGCCATCGTCGGCTCCTCCCGAACCCGGATCACCGAGCCGGTCGGGCTCGATGACCATCAGGTGCACCGGGCGTGTCAGGAACGACGTGGCCAAGAAGGTGGTGGTGTGCTTCGGCATCGTCGCGGACCCGGTGGTCCGTCTGGCATAACACCGCGCGCGGGGTGCCTGGGGGTCACGGCGGTGAAGGTGTCCCTTTGGACGAAAGATGTGTCCCGATCCCGGCCATCGTCAGGCAGCTTCTCGAAGGCGCGCACGGAACCGTTGGGGGCTTACGCCGATGCATTGTCGGAACGCCTCGCTGGCTCGACTGCGGCTGGCCCAACCGACCGCCTGCCCGGCCTCCAGGATGCTCACCGTGGCATCGCGCAGCAACTTCGCCATGGCCTGGACTCTTAGCATCGTCAGGTAGGCGTTCGGGGTTTTGCCGTAGGCGTCCACGAACACCCGGGCGAGTTGCTTCGGAGACAAGTGCACCTGCTCGGCCAAGTCCTGCAACGCCCATGGGTGTCTGATGTCGCCGCGCAGGAGTTCACGGACTCGGGCCGCTTCGGGTCGCAAGGGAGCGAACTGCCGCGAACGCGGCAAGGTGGGTCTGATGTGCAGGCGCTGGCTCGTCGAGACCCGCACTGGATTGGTACGCACGTAGGGGATGAGCACATCCAGGACTGCGAACAATAGGGCCTGCAACCGGTAGAACCGCTCCGGCTCAGGTCCATCGAGACTCAACTCGACCAGCTCATCGAGCCAGGGCCACAACATGCCGACTCGGTCCTCGCCGACATGCAGGATCTGGGCTGGCTCGACATAGATCGACTCGATCAGTTCACTGGCCTCGAATCGGTCGTTGAGCAGCGCGGCGTTCTGCCAGAACACCTGGTCCACCAGGTAGTCGTGGTCGAGGTACACCGTCGTCACCGTAATAAAGCCCTCGGGTTCCGAGCCACAAAGTGTGTTTGGCTCCAACAGGACCACATCGCCAGGACTGACGGGCTGTTCGCCGAACTCGCTGAGCAGGACCGCCGAACCGGACCGGATGAAAATCAACTTCACGCAGTCATAGGCCACCGGATCCATCGGCGCATGGATCGTCCGGGTCCGAGCCACGATCGGCTGGAAGTCGGTCGACTCCGACTCCTCCAGCACAGACCGAGGCACCACCACGCACCACCGCTTGCTTACCCGAGCGCCCGAGGACGCTAGAGCGTCGTCGCGGAGGGTTGGTATCCAAAACGTTCACGATCCATGAGGAAGAGCTCCCTTCGATAGCCGGGTCCGGTCCGAGCATCGAACTGACTCCCTCCGCGTCGGTTTCGAGAACCCTTCGGCCGGACCGAAACCAGGCACGACCGGTCGGTCTCCGGCTTCCGGGTTCGATCGCCCTAGCTACGCGGGATGAGTCAGCGCGAGATCTGTTCCCAGGACGGAGTGGCCTCAGAACTGCGGACCGTCTCCCACCAGCGCATGGCCCCCAGCACCTGAGCGTCCTGTCCGATCTGGCCGGTGACTTGCAGTCCGATCCAGCGGCCGTCGGTGCTGCGGCCGGCGTTGACGGTCCCCGAAGGCTGGCCCGACATGTTGAACGGCACGGTGAAGGAGATATGGCTCATGGGTGCGTCCGGGTCGTTGGTGGGCATCGGCCACTCCGCAGGGAAAGCCAGCACCGGTGTGACCGGAGAGAGGACCAAGTCACACTCCTGGGTGAGCGCCCTGGCCCGGGCGCCCAGATCGAGGAACGCCTCGTAGTCGCCCACAGCGGTGGCCGCATCCACCGTGGCGGCACCACTGGCCCAGCGGGCGATGTAGGGCAGGACTTCCTCGCGCTGCTCGGCGTTGCTGAGTCGCCGGTACTGTCCCCAGGCCCGGGCCCGCCAGAACCGGTCGATCCGGGTGATCAACTCCTCGGTCGCGATCGCCGGGGCTTCCACGATGTGGGCACCTGCGTCGGCGAACACCGTCGCTGCCGCTGAGACCGCTGCACGCACCTCCGGATCGACAGGCAGCCCCGGGCCGCCGTCGAGCTGGAGCCCGATGACCAGCCCGGCCGGGTCCAGTATGCGAGGTGTCCAGTCGATGGGCGGGTAAGGCTGTGCGCAGGTGTCTCTGGAGTCGAAGCGGGCGATCACCGCCATGGCCGCGTACAGGTCATCGACCCACCGGGCCAGCGGTCCCGCTGCGCGTCCCTGGTACGGGGCATCCAGCGGCACCAGGCCATGAGAGGGTTTCAGGGACGCGAGCCCACTCCACGTGGCAGGAAGCCTGACCGAGCCGCCGATGTCACTGCCCAGATGCACCGGACCGTGACCCGCCGCCGCGGCCACCCCTGCTCCAGCCGAGGAACCCCCCGCGGTCCACGACCGGTTCCAGGCATTGGGGGTGATGCCGTGGCGTGAACTGACCCCGGAGGAGATCATCCCCATGTCGGGCATCACCGTTGAGCCGACGATGAGCGCACCGGACTCCTCCAGCCGATCCACGATTGGGCAATTCACCTCGGCCACCGGCGGGCTGGTCATGGCGCGGCCGCCGGGAACTGAGATCCCCTTCCTGTGCAGGTTCTCCTTGATCGACACCGCAACCCCGTCGAGCGGGCCCGCAGGGGCCCCGCCCCTCCACCGCGCGTCCGAGGCGGCGGCCTCCTTGCGTGCCCGATCAGCGGTCACAGCGTGGTAGGCGTTGTCCGCGTCGTCGCCTTGGATGCGCTTAAACACGGCCTCCAGCACCTCGCTTGGGGTGAAGACACAACGCCGGAATCCGTTGCGCAGTTCGGCGACAGTAAAGTCTGCCAGAGACGTCGCGCTCGCCCGGATCGACACTGCGTCCCCAGCGGACGGCGCTTCGTCGTCGGTGGCCAGATCGATTCGTTTCATACGTGGACCGCTACCTCCCGGATCTACTGTTCTGTCCGTCGAACAGCCTGAGCGAGAGTGGTTTCGGAAAGCCTTCGGCGCTGTACCCACTGGGCCAGCGGGTCTCCAGCAGCGACACTCCCGATCCCGTAGCGGGATAACGGCTCACCGCTGGTTCGACGTAGAATCGGGTACATGCGAGTCGAGGTGCTGGGCCCGGTTCGGCTCAGTACCGACGAGGGCGTCCCGGTGGAGGTAGTTGAGCGCCATCTGCGCCTGTTGCTGGCCTCATTGGCTGCCAGCGACGGTGAACCGGTGCCTGCCGATACCTTGGTCGATCGCCTGTGGAACGGGGATCTCCCGGCCAATCCCAAGAAGGTGCTGCAGGCCAAGCTCTCCCGCCTGCGCACGACCTTGGACCGGGCGCGGCCGGGCGCCCGCGAGCTGCTGACTCATACCCCTGCCGGTTACCGACTCGTTCTGGATAACGGCGCTCTCGATGCCGGACGGTTCAAGAACGCTGTCGAAGGGGCGCGGCGGATGGGGCCGTCGCCGCAGAAGGTCGAAGCTCTCACGCAGGCGCTGGCCATGT
The DNA here is from genome assembly GCF_031705515.1 of Nesterenkonia sp. CL21. NCBI lineage: Bacteria > Bacillati > Actinomycetota > Actinomycetes > Micrococcales > Micrococcaceae > Nesterenkonia > Nesterenkonia sp. CL21. The sequence continues at coordinate 40,402 of NZ_JAUTWR010000003.1, read as the reverse complement.
GGGGCGGCTATCCGTTCGGCGACATGGCTGACGAGGTCTGGCTGGCCCCGGTGGTCGCCGAGTTGCATGAGGTCCGCGGCGATGCGTTGGAGGCACTGGTCGAGACACTCGTCGAAGAGGGAGACCCGCAGCAGGCGCTCAGTCAAGCCAACGGTGCCATCGAGGAGTACCCTACCCGGGAGACTCTGGTGGGCTCGGTGATGCTGGCGCTGTATCAGGTTGGTCGGCAGCACGATGCGCTGGAGTTGTTCGAGACTCTGCGTCAGCGTCTGGCCGAGGACCTCGGCGTCGACCCCACGCCGCGAACGCGTGAGTTGCACGGGCGTATCCTGCGCCAGGACCCTGCTCTGGCGCAGAAGTCCGCGCCGGAGCCAGCACCCGGGTCGGTGGTCGAGCGTTCCAACCTCCCGGCCCAGACCAACCCTATGATCGGAAGAGAACACGAAAGCAGACAGATCGAGGCACTGCTGACCGGTTCTCGTCTGGTCACGCTGACCGGGATCGGCGGAGTGGGCAAGACCCGCCTGGCGCTGCACGCCGCCCAACGACAGGCACCTCACTTCGAGCGCGGCACCTGGTTCATCGACCTGACCGAGCTGACGAAGACCCCAGATGAGCACCTCGGCTCTGGTGAGCGCGTCGCCTCCCTGGCGGCGACCGTCGTCGGACTCCCCGAGCATCCCGGGACCACGAGCACCGTCGACCGGCTCAGCGAGGCACTGGGGGCGCGACCGTCGTTGCTGGTGCTGGACAACTGCGAGCACGTCATCGCCGAAGCCGCTGTCTTCACCGCACACCTGCTCCGCACGACACCCGAGGTGAGGGTGATGTCCACCAGCCGTGAGCCCCTCGGACTGCCCGAGGAGCAGCGCTACGACATCGGCACCCTGAGCACCGAAACAGGCCAGGATGGCAGTCCCAGTGAGGCGGTGACGTTCTTCACCACACGCGCTCAGGCGAGTGACCCGAGTTTCCGGCTGGAGGACGATTCCGCCGATGCGGTCGACGAGCTCTGTCGGCGGCTCGACGGTCTGCCGCTGGCGTTGGAGCTGGCCGCGACCCGCGTCCGGGGTCTGTCGGTCACCGGTTTGCTTGACCGGCTCAGCGAACGTCTGAACATCCTGCGCCGACCCGGCCACGCAGCGCCCCGGCGCCAACAGACCCTGCGAGGGATGATCGACTGGAGCTGGTCCCTGCTTGAGGCGACGGAGCAAGCTGTGCTCCGTCGCCTGGCTGTGCACCCGGGCACCTTAAGCCTGGATGCAGCCGAGGCGATCTGCGCCGATGACTCCGAGGGTCGCGACGCGATGGCAGTGCAGCGGGAGGAGGTCGTGGATATCCTGCTGGGTCTTGTTGATCGCAGCCTGGTCACCACCGTCTCGACATCGACAGGAGTGCGCTATGGGTTGCTGGAGTCCATCGCGACCTACGCGAGTGAGAAGTTGGACAGCGACGGCGAACGCGACGTCGCCGCTGAACGCCACCTGCGGTACTACCTCGCTCTCGCGCGTGAAGGCGATCAGAAGTTACGCGGCCCGCAGCAGCGTCAATGGCTTCCACGACTAGAGGCCGAACACACGCAACTGCGTCATGCCTTCGACGAAGCGGTCCGCCGGGAGGACGGAAGCAGAGCCACGGCTATGGCTGTGGCGACTTTCTGGCACCAGTGGATCGGCGGACGACACAATGATCTCTCGCGCCGCTTAAGCACGGCGATCACCCTGCCCGGTCCTAGGGACGATACCTACGCGACTGCCGCGACGCTGGCTCCGGTGATGGACCTGACCATCGGACCGGAGGAGTCCGCTCGCTGCGTGGCCGAGGCGCTTGCGTTGTTCACCGACCGTGGCGGAAAGGCCAGGGTCCAATGGTTCGCGGGGGCTTCGCTGCTCGCCGCCGGGCTCCGCGAGGTTGGCGAGGCGCACATGGACGAAGCCGTCGAGGTGTTGGTGGCCACCGGACAGGATTGGGATGCCGCAATCGCGGTGAGCCAACGAGATTGGTTCACCTGGAGCCAGCAGGGCCACGCGTCTTCCGGATTGCCTGACGGGCGCGATCCAGAGGCGATCATTCGGGCTTCCGGTGACGGCTACGGGATGTCTCAGGTGCTCGCCGTGCACTATTGTGCCGCGGAAGTCGAGGGAGATTACGCTCGCTCCGCCGAGGCCGCGGAGCGCAATATGGAGATCTGTCTCGATCTGGGGTTGTGGTCCGAGGCAAGTTTCTGGCTCACCATCACCGCGATCGCAGCGCTACGGATCGGAGATGTCACCCTCGCAGGCGACCGCCTGACTGAGGCCAGATCGCTCGCAAGCGATATCGCCGATGACGACGGTCTCCAGTTCGCCGACTTCGGCCTCGCCCTGGTGGCCCGCTACCAAGGCGACCTGGTGAAAGCACGCGTGCTGCTGGACCGCTGGATGGTTATCGACGAGCCCTTTGCGTTGCCTCTTGAGGCAACGCGAGCCTCCAGTTCTCAGTTCGAATCGGGGTTCCTCGCTGTGCAGGAGGGTGACCTGGCCCGAACTCGGAAGACCATCGACGGACTTCGCGACCCGATCCAGCGGACGGCGCGGCCGGCCTCGGTGGCCCGACTTCTCGAGCTGACGGCCGCCCTCCGCGCCGCTAGCGGAGACGAGCTGTCCGCCGCTGAGCTGCTGGGAACGGCCGCAGCCGTACGCACTGACGCCGGTGCCGAGCCGTCCGCCCCCGAGGAGCAGGACATTCAGCGGATACATGAACGGGTGTCCGAGAGGTTGTCCAAGACCGAGTTGTCCGATGCACTGGCGCACGGCAGCACAGCCGATCCTGTCGAGCAGCTGGCAGCCGCAACGCAGGCGAGCCCCGCAAGTGCCTCGGGGCACTGATCACTGCCTGGCCAGCAGGATGCCGGTGGAGTAGGGCGAGTCCGACTCCACCGGCATGAACGAGACGATGGTGACAGCCACGATCAGCAGCCCTGCATCCAGGACACTGCTCTTGAGAGCCGACGTGCGTTGGCCCTGCGCTCGGTTTGCTGACGCTCTGACTTCACTGCTCGCTCGGCGTCGCCGAGGATCGTTTTCGCAGTACGCGGCGCAACCACAGCAGGGCGATCAGCGCCATGATCAACTGCAGGCTCCCGGCCAACCCGAATCCGGCCTGTGTTGCGACGGTGAAGGCATGATCGAGGGCGTGGCTGATCTGTGCTTGTAGGGTTCCGTCCGCCCGTTCGGCAACTGCTGCCGCTGCGCCGAAGCTGTCGCGAGCGATGTCGAGTTCGTTCGCAGATAGTCCGCTGGGCGCTTCCCGAGTGAACAGGGGCCGGTATATCGCCATGGCCAGGCTGCCGGTCACGGCCAGGCCTCCTGCGTTGCCGAGCGAAGAGAAGACGTTCTGAACCGCCACCGCTGGTCCGGAGCGTTCTGGTGGGACGCTGGTGACGATCATCTGGGTGCACATTGTCATGAACGGTGAGCCGAACAGCATGATGGCGCTCAGTGCGATGATCTGGCTCGCCAGGGAGCTGGTGCCGAGCAGCGGGATGACCACCAGCGCGCTAGCTCCGGAGAGCGTAAGCGTGAGGGCCAGCACTTGAGTGGGCTCGATGAGTCGCTGCAGCACCGGGGTCAGCAGGCTTCCGATGATGCCCGACACTGCGGGAGCGGCCAGGAGTAGTCCGGCTTGCATGGACGAGAGGCCTTGGACGACTTGGAGATGCTGCGCGATCAGCATGTTCGTTCCGGCGAACGCGAACGCAGCGAAGGACAGCAGCACCAGCAGGATTGCGAATCCTTTGGTCCTGAACAGAGCGAGGTCGAGTAGCGGATGGTCGCTGCGTGCCTGGCGACGTAGGAAGAGTCCCAAGAGAGCGACGCCGAGGACGATGGCGGCCACGCGCAGTGGACTGGCCCCACGGTCGGCCAGTTCTTGGAGGCCGAAGATCAGCGCCATGATGCCTAGCACCGACAAGATGACGCTGAGCGGGTCGATGCGAATACTACGGTCAGGGGTGTCTCGTGGCAGGACGAAGGGTGCAGCGAGAAGTAGGAGCGCGGCAGCGGGGACGTTGATCAAGAACACCGCTCCCCACCAGAAATGTTCGAGAATCAGCCCACCCAAGGGCGGGCCGGCGGCAGATCCGCCCATGAAGGCCGCGGTGAAGATCGCGAACGCGGTGGCGTACTGACGTTTGTTGGTGAACATCACCCGGAGGAGGGCGTGGCCGGCTACGGTGAAACTTCCTCCGGCTACTCCCAGGAGAGCGCGGGCGCCGATCAGCATCTCGGACGACGTCGCGTATGCGGCTAGTAGCGAGGCCAGCCCGTAGGCACCGACTCCGAGCACAAGGAGTCGTCTGCGCCCGATCCTTCTGGTGAGTAGTCCAAGGGTGATGGCTGTGGCCGCCCCCAAGAAGTCACCGATATGCAGCATCCATAGAGACTGTGCTCCAGCGGGGGCCAGATCGGCGCCAATGGCGGGCATCGCAATGAACAACACCGTCAAGTCGGTCGAAAGCATGAAGATGGGGATAGCCATCGCGAACAGGCCCAGCCACTCCCGCACCCCTGCCCGTTCCCTTTCCGGCAAGTCTGGGGACGGTGAGCGCTTAGCTTCGGTGTTCATGGGCTCGCTTCCTGTCGTGATCTACTGCCATACCGTTGCCGTCGTCATGGACCGTGAAGGCGAAAGCCAGAGTCTGGGTACTCCAGTACCGACCGAGAAAACACCGCTGAGAGTGGGGAACACGAGATCACGTCTCGTAAGGACGGGAATGCTGCGTCCGCGTTCGCTCGGCGCTAGCGGTTCAGAACCGCTCATCGCGAATCGCCGCAAGCGTTACCTCCCTGAGGAACGAGGACGGCGAGAGCGCCAAGATCGTCTGCATGAGGCGGACAATGTCGTGCACGGGAACTAGTTGCCCGTCACTACGGCGCGAAGCGTGCTCGAGTGGGGAGTCGAGGCTGTCTTCGGTGTTGAGGTAGCCCAATTGCAGTGTGGTGACGGCGAGGCGCTCGTTCCGATGGCCCTCGCGCAGTGCATCGGCGATGCCGTTGAGGGCGAACTTCGACGCACCGAACGCAGCCTCGGGGCGCCCGCTGCGGGATAGGCCCGATGTGGAACCGGTGAGGATGACCCGCGGCTGCGCATTATCGAGGAGGATGGGAAGGAGCCGTCGAAGTACCAGCAAAGCACCGGTGATGTTCGTGGCGATCATCGACTCGATCTCGCCCTCGTCCTGGTCGATGAATCGATAGGCGTCTGTGAACGCGGTTCTCTCCCAGATCCCGACGTTGTAGATGACCGTCTCCAGGGAGGCGGGAGTTTGCTCCGCGATGACTCTGGCTGCTTTACGCGGGTCGGCGAGGTCAGCCCGAATCCAGCGGATGTCACTGTTCGCGGCTGTTTCGTGGGTGCGTGGGGTGCGGGCGACACCGATCACCTCGTGGCCCTGTTGGGCGAGGCCGTCCAGAAGAGCCCGCCCCAGGCCACGACTTGCGCCGACAATCATCACAGTCATTTCGCAACACTCGTAGCGGCTGCGGTGAACGACCCCACACCCAGCATCACGCCATCTGGAAGCCGCGTGGAGATCACCGACAATAGTTGCGAGATTGCGACCGCGGACAGGCTGAACGGCAGGAACGCCAAGCCGGTCACCAGGGCGCTGTGACCCAGAACACCTTGGAGGAAGGTGGTGAGGATGAACATGCCGGCGAACATGGCGATCCCCACCACGAACACGGCCGCCAACGCGACCAGGCGCTGCCGGTCGGCCAGCAGACGAGGCGGGATGAGCGGATCCGACGAGAGGTTGAGGGCTTTCGTGGTCGTCATGATGTGCTTCCTTCCACGTATCTCTTCGGGCGATTCGGTTCGTCGCGGAACCAGGTCTGGGTGCCCTTGGAGGCGATGGCGGCCCCCAGGCGGGTGAGGGCGTGGGCGTAGGCGGCGCGACGCAGGTCCACTCCGAGTTCGGTCGCCAGGTCGTGTACGGCCCCAAACTCACGCCGCATGACCTCGGCCAGCCGGTCGTGGACTTCGTCGAGCGTCCAGGACAGGCCGCTGCGGTTCTGGACCCATTCGAAGTAGCTCACGGTGACCCCGCCGGCATTGGCCAGGATGTCGGGCACGATCGTGACCCCACGTTCGGCCAGGGTCCGGTCGGCGTCGCTGGTGATCGGCCCATTAGCAACCTCGACAATCGTCGTGGCCTGCACTCGGCCGGCGTTGTCCGCGGTGATGACGCCATCGAGCGCGGCAGGGATGAGGAGGTCAACATCGAGTTCCAACAGCTCGCCATTGGTGATCATCTCGGCCTCGACGAGTTCGCACACGGTGCCCTCGCAGTAGACCGCACGTAGAGCGCGAGTGTCGTTCTTGGTCTGCACCAGGCTCGGCACGTCGAATCCCTCTGGGCGGTAGATGCCGCCTCGGCTGTCGCTGACGGCCACGACCCGGTAGTCGTCATCGTGGAGCAGGCCGGCGATATGCTGACCGGCGTTGCCGAAACCCTGGACGGCCACGGTGGTGTCCGCGGGGTTCCAGCCCTCGATCCGTTCGAGCTCCTTGATGCAGTAATAGGCGCCGCGCCCGGTGGCGTCCTCGCGGCCCAGGCTTCCGCCGAGTTCGACGGGCTTGCCGGTGAAGGTGCCCGGAGAATGGCGGCGCTCGATGCTGGAGTACTCGTCGGTCATCCAGCCCATGACGGTGGGGTTGGTGTACACATCTGGCGCGGGGATGTCGGTTTCGGGGCCGAGCACGTCGTAGAGGGCTTGAACGAAGCCGCGGCTGAGGCGTTCCAACTCCAGGCGGGATAGGTCCTTGGGGTCGCAGGTCACTCCGCCTTTGCCGCCACCGAAGGGCAGGTCGACCACCGCGCACTTCATGGTCATCCAGAAGGCCAGGGCCTTGACTTCGTTCAGGTCGACATCGTGGTGGAAGCGCACCCCGCCCTTGGTGGGTCCACGGGTGTCGTCATAGCGGACTCGGTAGCCCTCGAAGACGCGCAAGGAGCCATCGTCCATCCGAACGGGGATTGCCATCTGTGCTGAGGACTTCGGGTAACGGAGGCGTTCGATGACCTCCGGGTCGATCTCGACCAAGTCGGCTACCTCGTCCAGGCGGCGCAGCGCATCGGTGAGTACGTCGGTCATGGCTGGGTTCTCCTTAGTTCTTGATTGATAGGCATCTCGGCTGGCGTGATGGGAGGTTGTGATTCCGGTGTGGTTGCGGGTGCGCCAAGTGCCACCTCTGATGCGGATGCCTCGGGGGCGGGTTCATCTGCGGCATCGCTGGGCAGTTGGATGCCTTTGAGTCCGCGGAGGATGAGGACGATGGTGGCGATGCCGAGGACGACGGCGGCGATGTAGGCGGCGACGGTGCCCCAAGACAGGGCTTCCTGGGCCGCGGTGAGCAGGTCTTGGCCCGCGCGGCCGCCGAGATTTTCGGCGACGGCAACGGCTCCGCCGGGGCTTTGTGCGGCGGCGTCGAGATCGGCATCGGAGACACCGGCGGGTGCCGTGACGTTCAGGACTCGTCCGTAGACCGCCATCGCGAGGCTGCCGATGAAGGCCATGCCTAGCGCGGCGCCCATATTGCCGCTGATGTCTTGTATCGCTACCGCCGATCCGGCGCGTTCCTTGGGTGGAGAGGTCACGATGAGTTGGGCGCCGAGTAGTCCCAGGGGTATGACGCCGGCTGCGACGATGGTGGTGCCGGCGATCAACAGAGCGGTCAGATGCGGTGTGACCAGCAGCGCGGTGATGATCAGCAAGGCCCCCACTAGTGAGATGCATACTCCTGCGGCCATCAACTTGGAAGGGGCGATCCGACGCGCCAGCGGCGGGGTCAGCGCGGTGCCGATGATCGCGGCGACACCGGGGATGGCGAGCATCAGGCCGAGCTGGGTGGTGGGCACGCCGATGACGATCTGTAGGTACTGCACGAGGACGAAGTCCACGGCCACGAACGCCGCTGAGGAAATCACGAAGGCTATGGCACAGATTCGTAGTGCCCGGATGGCGAACAAGCTCAGATCAAGCAGAGGGTTGTCGATGCGTCGCTGCCTGCGGATGAACCACGCCCCGAACCCGACACCGGCGACGGCGGCCAGGACGTAGGGCACCGAGAGGCCTCGGTCGGCGATCTCCTGTAGGCCGAAGACCACCAGGAGCACTGCGGCCATGGACAGGGCGACGCTGATCAGGTCGATCCGATCACGGGTGGTCTCACGGGTGCGGGGGAAGATCCACAGGCCGGCGATCAGAACCAGGGCGGCCACAGGCACGTTGATGAGGAAGACCGCGCCCCACCAGAAGTAGCCCAGCAGTAACCCGCCCATCGGTGGGCCGAGCGCACCGCCGACCGACACAGCGCCCATCACCACCGCGAACGCGATCCCGAAATGCTTGGCGCTGGTGAACATCGAGCGCAGGATCGAGATGGCCGCCGGAGTTGCCGCCGCCGCGGCGGCACCCATCAGTACCCGTGCCACCAGCAGGGTCTCGGGATTGGGCGCGAACGCCGCCAGCATCGAAGCGCTGCCGTACAGGGCCATCACCACCAGCAGGAGGCGCTTATGACCGACTCTTCCAGTGAGCCAGCCCATGGTGATGACCAGGCCCGCGCTGACAAACTGGCCGATGTGCATGATCCACAATGTCTGCGTCGTGGAGGGTGCGAGGTCGGCAGTCACCGCCGGCATGGCCAGAAACATCACGGTCAAGTCCGAGCCGATCATGAACAATGGCAGAGCCAGCAACAGCAGGCCAGTCCATTCACGCCAGGTCGGGCGAGCTGAGACTTTGGTAGAGATCATGACGGGTCTTCCTCACGCGCGTCGTTTCTAGGAGAGGTCGGGAGTTGTGGCTTCGCTCCAGTGGTGGATAGACCCGGCTCCGGTTCGGGTGTGGCTGGATTGGCTCCGTCCTGGTCGTCTGTGGGCAGTTCGACACCGCGGAGTCCGCGCCAGATGAGCACGAGGGTTACCAGGCCCAAGGCGAGGGCGGCGGTGTAGGCGGCCAGGGTTCCCATCGACCACGCGCCTTGGACCGAGACGAGGAGCTGTTGGCCAGCGGAGCCGCCGATGTTCTCGGCGACGGCCACGCCACCACCGGGGCTTTGGGAGGCGGCGTCGAGGCTGTTTCTCGATACTCCGGCCGGGGCGTCGGACCCGAGCACTCGGCTGAAGACTGCCATGGCGAGGCTGCCGATGAAGGCCATGCCCATCGCCCCGCCGAAACCCGCACTGATGTCCTGGACGGCGACGGCCGAACCGGCCTGCTTCTTGGGTGCTGAGGTGACGATGAGTTGCGCTCCAATCAGCCTCAGTGGACTGACACCGAAGGCCACCATGGTGGTGCTGGCGATGAACAGCGCGACCATGCTGGGTGCGAACGCGATGGTGGCCATCACGAGCCCGGCACCCGCGAGCGACACCACCAGACCGATGGCGATCACGGAGGAGGCGGCGAGCCGGCGAGCTAGCATCGGCGTCACCAACGTGCCGAGGACAGCGGCGATGCCAGGGATGGCGAGCATCAGTCCGAGTTGTGCGGTGGGAATGCCGGTGACGATCTGCAGGTACTGGACCAGGATGAAGTCCACGGCCACGAACGCCATCGAGGACAGCATGAACGCAATCGCTGCGACTCGAAGGGGGCGAACGGAGAACAGATTGAGGTCCAACAGAGGGTTGGTCACCCGGCGCTGCCTGCGAACGAACATGACCCCTAGCGCGATGCCGACCGCCACAGCGAAGACGTAGGGCGCTGAGGCACCTTGGTCGGCGATCTCCTGCAGGCCGAAGACCACGGCGATCACCGCAGCCAAGGACAGTACCACACTGGTGATGTCGATCTTCTCCTCGGTCCGCTCGCTTGCCCGAGGAAACACCCAGAACCCCGCGAGCAGCACCACGGCGGCAACGGGAACGTTGACCAGGAAGACCGCGCCCCACCAGAAATACTCCAGTAGCACCCCGCCCATCGGTGGGCCGAAGGCCACCCCTGCGGAGAAGGCGCCCATGATGACCGCGAAGGCGATGCCGTAGTGGTTGGCGCTGGTGAACATCGTCCGCAGCATCGCGATCGCTGCCGGTGAGGCGGCCGCGGCGGCGGCGCCGATCAAGACCCGTGCCACCAGCAGAGTCTCCGGATTGGCAGCGAAGGCCGCCAGCGCCGAAGCCAGGCCGTAGAGAGCCATGGAGGCCAACAGCATCTGCTTGTGCCCGAGCCGCCCGACCAGCCATCCCATCGTGATGACCAGACCCGCGGCGACGAACTCACCGACATGCACGATCCAGAGCATCTGGGTGGTCGATGGACCCAGGTCCGCGGCCACCGACGGGGTCACCATGAACATCACCGTGAAGTCGGTGAGCATCATGAACATCGGCAACGCCAGTAGCGCCAGGCCGGTCCATTCACGCCAGGTCGGCTGAGCGGAGGTCGTTGGCGCCGTCATGACGGGGTGTCCTTTGCACGACGAGGTTTGAGAGGTGCTGATGTTCGCGGCGCTTCAACGGCAGTGGCGGCGGGCAGAGGTCCGTGCGGAGACTGCTCTTCCCCGGATGTGACAGGGCTGGCGGCCGGCTTGTCGGTGTCTGAGGGGAGTTCGACGCCTCGGAGGCCGCGCAGGATGAGCACGATGGTGGCGATACCGAGGGCGACCGCTGTGGTGTATGCGGCGACGGTGCCCCAGGACAGGGCCTCTTGGGCCACAGTCGCCAGGTCCTGACCGGTACTGCCGCCGATGCTCTCGGCGACCGCGATCGCGCCGCCAGGACTTTGGGTGGCGGCCTCCAGGTCTGTTGCGGACACGGCATCGGGTGCCCGACCAGCAAGGACGCGGCTGAATACCGCCATGGCGAGGCTGCCGATGAAGGCCATGCCCACCGCACCGCCCAGCCCGGCGCTGACGTCTTGGATCGCGACAGCCGATCCGGATCGTTCCTTGGGGGCCGAGGTCACCATCAGCTGGGCGCCGAGCAGCATCAGTGGGGTGAATCCGAAGGCCATTGCGGTGGTACCGAGGATGAATAGCCAGGTCATATGCGCAGCCAGCGGAATCGCGGTGATGATCGTCATCGCTCCGATCAGCGAGATCACCAAGCCGGCAGCCATGAGATGAGAGGGCGCGAGTCGACGTGCCAGCGGCGGGGTGAGCGCGGTACCGACGATGGCGGCGAGGCCGGGGGCGGCGAGCATCAATCCCAGCTGTGCGGTGGGTACGCCCGTGACGATCTGCAGATACTGGACCAGGACGAAATCCACGGCCACGAACGCCAGGGAGGACAGCACATAGGCGATCGCCGCGATCCGCAAGGCACGAACGGAGAAGAGATTCAGGTCCAGCAGCGGGTTGTCCACCCGACGTTGGCGGCGGATGAACCATGCACCGAGTCCGATGCCCGCGATGGTCGCCATGGCCGAGAGGACAGACACGCCCTGGTCGGCGATCTCCTGCAGCCCGAAGACCACGAGCATGATCGCCGCTAGGGAGAGCACGACGCTGGTCATGTCGATCCGGTCGGTGGTCCGATCACTGACCCGGGGGAAGAGCCAGAACCCCGCGATCAGCACCACAGCGGCGACCGGGACGTTGACCAGGAAGACCGAACCCCACCAGAAGTACTCCAGCAGCATTCCGCCCATCGGCGGTCCCAGTGCGCCGCCGGCGGAGAAGACTCCCATCAGTACGGCGAAGGCGATGCCGAAGTGCTTTGCGCTGGTGAACATCGAGCGCAGCATCGCGATCGCCGCAGGTGAGGCCGCTGCGGCGGCTGCACCGATGAGCACACGCGCGAGGAGCAAGGTCTCGGGGTTCGACGCGAAGGCAGCCAACGCTGATGACAGGCCGTACAGCCCCATAGTGGTCAGGAGCAGCAGGCGTGGGCCGGTCCTTCCGACCAGCCAGCCCATCGTGATGACAAGACCTGCCGCGACGAACTCGCCGATGTGCATGATCCACAACGTCTGCGTTGTCGAGGGTCCCAGGTCCGCGGTTACGGCGGGCATCGCCATAAACATCACGGTGAAGTCGGTGGCCATCATGAACATCGGCAGCGCCAGCAACGCCAGGCCAGTCCACTCGCGCCAAGTGGGGCGTGCCGGAGCCCCGGTGAGCTCATCGGTGGTCGTCATGGGGATTCAGCTCCTGCAGATCGTCGAGGGATGGGTTTTCATTCGGATTCGACGAAGGGGTAGGGACGTTCGGTGCGGGCCTGCCGCAGGGTCTGGGCCCACCAGACGAGCTGACCCAGGAACCCGTCGGCATGCTTCGACGTACGCTCGGTGTCTACGGGCCGGCCATCGTGATCGAAGGTCTTCCAGAAGTTGGCGAAGGTGATCGAGTCGCGCAGCGGCACAGCGTGGAACTCGGTGAACACGCTGCGCAGAGCGTCGATGGACTGCAGTCCGCCGGTGATGCCGCCGTAGGAGACGAACCCGACGGGCTTGAGCTGCCACTCGGTGTAGAACCAGTCGATCGCGTTCTTCAACGACGCCGGGTAGGACCTGTTGTAGATCGGGGTGACCACGACGAATGCATCAGCAGGCGCAAGACGCTGGCTCAGTTCGGTCACGGGCTCGGGCTGGGGCGCGTTCTCGTCGTTGCCGCCCAGTACGATCGGCAGGTCGTAGTCGGCAAGGTCGATCAGGTCGACTTCGACGTCCTTGCGCTTGCGGGCCTGATCGGCGATCCAGTTCGACGGGGTCGGGCAGAACCGATCGGTGCGGATGCTGCCCACGATGACTGCGACCCGGACGGGAGTGTTCGCGGTCTCCTCGGAGGCGGGCTTCTCGGTGGGAACGGTGGCGGTGGGCATCGGAATCGACTCCTTCGGATGATGTGTTCTGCGGTCGATACCGATCGTGCGGCGCACCGGCTTCGGGATGGTTTCGGAAACCCTTCGGCACCCACCAGCAACAGCGCCCCGATCGCCGAACTGCGTCGCGGCCACTCCGGCTGCGGAGGAGCCGAGAGCCACCGCTGCGGTGAGGAAGACCCGCGTCGTGCCGTTGACTCTTGCGAGCAGGCGAGCGAGTGTGACGGCCTGGCGGAAACTCATCATGACCACGGAGGCGAAGCCGATCTTGTAGAAGATCAGCAGCCATGCGGCCGCCGACACTGGGCCCGGTACTCGGCTCCCTGTGAAGGGAAGCGCGGCGGCAAGCGGCGCGATAGCGATGGTCTACTACGCCCGCACCACTCGCGCCGAGTCGGCCCTCCTGGTCGCAGGCGGGTATGATGAGTTGGGCAGTATCAGAACAAATCCCGAGCTTCTTGTTCTCGGACTAGGGGTGAGCACGACACCATGGCACGTGTGCCGTTGGATGCTAATGCGCAGTCCTGCGCTATCGGCATCGCCTTGTCTGCTCTTGAGCCCGACTACCTCAGCATTGGATGCCGCTGCCCGTATCCGTGATGAGGTGATGCGGGCCGCCGGCTGCTGATCTCGACACTGAGATCGCGCGACCTCTTGTTGCCCCCACGCTGTGCTTTAGGCCCATCCGGTCCTTGCCACCTGCTGGCCAACTGCGTTCGTCGCATCCACTGACCTTCTTGGTCCACATCGGTGCGTCTGCGGGGCAGGTTTCGACGACCCTTCCCCGTACTGCGCGTGTCTGCCTGCGTCGTTGCAGGCGTTCAGCCTGCCTTCATCATCCTCTTCTCGTTCGTTCTCAAGGAGATCCTCACCATGTCCAAGAAGTCTGTCCGCCGCAGAACCAGCACCTTTGGGTTCTCGACCTGGATACGCCCCTACCGATGGCGGTTCGCCGGTGTGCTGTTGCTGGCCTTCGGAGCCCAGGCCGCGGGCCTGGTGCAGCCGCTCGTCACCCGCGAGATCTTCGAGAACCTCGAAGGCGAGTCGAGCCTGGCCCTCCCGATCGTGGTGCTGGTGGTGGTGGCGGTCGCCGGGCTGCTGCTGAACTACACCGGAGAACTGAGCTCTGGACGACTGAGTGAGCGAGCCGCCCGTGATCTGCGGGAGAGCTCCTTTGCCTCGATTCTGCGTGCACGCATCCCCGAGATCGAGCGGCTCAACCAGGGTGATGTGCTGGCCAGGCTGAGCGCCGATATGCGTCTGATCCAGCAGACGGCGATCCCAGCCATGGTCGATCTCGTCGTGGTTCCGGTCGCCGTCGCCGGTGGGATCGTGCTGATGTTCCTGATCGACACAGTTCTGGCCGCGGTGGTCATCGGTGTGCTCGCGGTGACCTCGATCGCCCAACGGGTCCTGTTCGCTCAGATGCAGGATCTCACCGAGTCGGCCCAACGCGGCCTGGGGGCGGCGCTGGGTGTAGCACGTTCGGCACTGGGCGGACTGCGCACGGTCAAGGCCTCAGTGACCGAGGCGCGAGAACGCGCACGATTCGGTGAGCATTCCGGTGCTGCCTTCCGTGCTGGCGTGCGTTTCGAACAGCGGCGTGCACTGACTGACACCACGACGTATGCGGCCATCGATCTGACCTTCATTCTCGTGCTGGCCGTGGGCGCGGTGCGGATCAGCACCGGCGATGTCAGTGTCGGGGACCTGGTGGCCATCTTGTTGTTCATCTTCATCATCGAAGAGCCGATGGAGTCCCTGGTCGGATCGCTCAGCGAACTAGCCGCCGGACTCGGAGCTCTCCGCCGGATCGGTGAACTGACCCAGATTTCCTCCGAGGATTACGACACCGTAGGACGCAGTGCAGGGTGCCGCCACCGCCCCGGAGCGTATGAAAGGAGGAACTCATCAGCGAGCGTGGCTGAACCCGAGAGCGCAGAACAGATTGGCACGGTCAGGTTCGAGACCGTGACGGCCGCCTACGACCAGACTCCGGTCCTCGAGGAAGTCACCATGGAACTGACCCCCGGCCTGACCGCGCTCATCGGCCCTTCAGGATCGGGAAAGACCACCACGTTGAGCCTGCTGATGCGATTCATCGACCCCACACTCGGAAAGATCACCGTCGACGGCCAGGACATCACCGCACTGAGCGTCCACGCACACCGCCGGCGCATCGGTCTGGTCCAGCAAGAGGCCCCCGTGCTCGGTACGACCATCGGCGAAGCCATCACCTACGGAGCCGCACGCGCCAACGATGACGCCATCTGGCAAGCTCTGGACACGGTCGAACTCACCACTTGGCTGCATCGACAGCCTCGGGGCCTGGAGACACCACTCCATGATGCGGGCACCAACCTCTCCGGTGGGCAACGCCAGCGCCTGGCCATCGCCCGCGCCCTGGTCCAAAACCGGCCGATCCTCCTGCTGGACGAGGCAACCTCACAACTCGACCCGGCCAACGAGGAACGCCTCGTCGAGCGGCTGCGAGAGCACAGCCGCAACCAAATCGTGGCGGCCATCACCCACCGGCCAGCCATGGCCATCCACGCTGACCGCATTGCCGTCTTCACCAGTGGACGGCTTCACGCCACCGGAACCCACCACGACCTCGCCAACGATCCGGTCTACCGGGACATCGCAACTCGATGGAACCAGTGATGCCTGGCAGGGCGTGGCGTCCCTTTCCTTCTGGTGAGATGAGTCGGTGGAAGCCCGCGAGATGTGGTCTTACTGACACTACGACTCCAGATTCGGTGAATCGTTGAACGCTCTCCATGCAGGAGTACTTCGAGCTGGATGAGCTGATCGCGGTGGCCTGTACCGACGTCACCCAGGGTGATGACCTTGACAGGCTGGACGACATGGTTGCTGGGGTCGCCGTTTCACTGCTCCGTTCGCTGAGTCCAAGACGGCATACAAGGCCGGTGCCGTGGAGTCGCTCGATGTCGTCACCGTGGACACGCTGCACAGCGCCGACGTGCTGAGCGGCCGAGCCTTCGACCGACGCGCCGTACGGGATTCATCACGGCGCAACCGCTCGGGACTCGCGCGAAACCCTGCTGCCTTGCTCGAAGATGCGATGACGGGCTGGGCAGCCCTTCTCGACCGGGAGACTGAATCGGCCTCCCGTGAGACACGCGCCATACGACACGTTCGCAGCTCGAATCCATCCTCGCCAGCGATGGCCTCGAAGTAGTAGAGAGTCAGCACCTGAAGGATTTCCGTCACCGAGTCGATCACGCCATCGACCGCGATCTGCTGGTCGCTCGTAAACCGGTAGATTGGGCTCCGTAGTACAGGGCCGGACAAGGTTGCCTTTACCGACCAACGACACGCCGCCCTCAGTATCGTTGCGTCTGCGGCAGCATCTGAAGTTGTCCGTCAGCACGGAGCGCGAAAAAACGCCACGGCTCGGGTTCCGATTTTGAAAGAAGCTATAGGGCTGGGGCCGTCGTTCACGTGAACCTTGCGACCTCGGGTCGTGACCGCGATCACGGCATTATTCTCGAGCACCGATCCAAGGGCCCGTAACATGCCAGGGATCCCGGCAGCCTTGTCCGACCCACCCCAGGACGTCCGTTCACCGTATGGGACGTCCGTGATCACCAGTTCGGGTCGATGAGAACCCAGGGTTAGCTGTAGCTGATCGGGATCGAACACGTCTGCCTGCCCCGTTGTATGCGGTAGAGGGCCGCCCTGTTCCGTGAGGCTGTGAGCAAGTCGCTGCGCTGCCACGGCCGCCTCGACGTATGCGGGCTTGCCAAGGCGCTCAGCCCGTTCCTGCAACTCGACCGACCGCGCCTCCAGACCGTGTTCACTGAGCAAGTTCAGGTTCTTTTGGGCCAACGTCAACGCTGCCGGGTCCAGGTCGGTTCCGAGCAGCCTGGTGATGTTGCGCCGGTGGAGGAAGGACAGCACCGTCAGCAGGTAGCCGCTACCACAACACGGGTCCCACACCGTTACAGGCCCGCCCTGTGTGAGCGTCAGAGCGCGTTGGAAAATCTCACTCGCCAGTCGTACAGGAAAGGCAGGGAATCCCGGAGCTGAGTACAGCACACGACCGGTGGAAAGATCTGCATAGTTTTCTCGTGCGAGCGCGTAGCGATAGACCACTTGTATTCCCTATGCCAGGCTGCGCTGACGGGCAGTCTCGTACAGTGTGACAGTGGCGGCACTGGCTGCATTGAGTGAGCTTGCCGAGCCACCGATGGGAATGCTCGCAATGACATCGCAGGCCTTCTGCCATCCGGCACTGAGCCCGGTCGTCTCGTTGCCGATCGCGAGCAAGGTCGGGCCGGCCAAGTCGAGGTCGGCGATGTCGGCGGTTCCGTTCTCGTCGGTACCGACGACTGTTATCTCAATACCCGCCAGCCGCTGTTCCTTCACCCAGGTCAGCACCTGCTGGTGTGACGAGACTCTAACCACCGGCACTGCGAACAGTGACCCGGTCGAGGCACGCACAGATTTGGGATCGTAGGGGTCAGAGGCATGGCCGGTGACGATCAGGCCCGAACCGCCGAAGGCATCCAGTGACCGTACGACGCTACCAATGTTGCCCGGGCTCGACGGGCGGTCGAAAACCATCCCAAGGAACGATGCGTCGACCGGGATACGTGAGAGGTCGTCGTCGGGCAGCGCAAGCACGGCGAGGACCTCTGGCACTTCCTGTTCTTTGCCGCTCAGCTGTCCCAGCAACTCGGGTGTGAGTGCGACGCGATCGGTCTCTAACCGTTCCAGCAAGGCGGCTCCCCATCGCGACAGCGGCCGGTCACCATCGTAGAGAACTGCACGGATCGGCCAACCGTGTTCGATCGCGAGGTTGATCGGTCGCACGCCCTGCACTAGGAACTCGCCTGCTCGCTGGCGTTTGTTGCGGTTGCGAAGCAATGCTTCCCATTGTTGGAAGCGCGCGTTGGCGCGCGAGATTCGTATAGTATTCATCATTCGCCCCCCTACCTGTTCTTCTTATTGGAAGGACTCTTGCTGGTGAGTTCGTGTCTTTTCCTTTAGTGATTCCCGCTGGGTTACGTAGGCTGGTTTATGCACTTCCTCGCCTGAACATGCCTGCGTGATGGGTATCCAGAGATCGGTGGTCGCTGTGGTTTCGCTGCCAGGCCGGTGAAGGGTTGCCACGATCTCGGGGCCAGGACGTAGGTGCCATGAATTCTCAAATAGGCACTTGCGCGCGATGGCTTCCCAGGTTGCCGGATATGGCCCCGCCGTGCGGAACACGGCCCAGGTTCCTGCTGGCACATCGATCACATCGAGCTCGTCCGGTACAGATGTGCCAGCGTCGAGAGCCACACCGAACAGATGAGTAAGATCGCTACCTTCGGCATAGTCGGGATCGACGTTGGCGCTGACCTGCAGCAGTCCGGGTGGCTCCGTATTGTTGAATTCTCTGAGTCGTGTGCGCTCGGGATCAGGTATGGAAGCGATATGTGACTGGATATGCGGATTTACGCCGTGGCGGACAAGTGGCAGTTGAGCCGCATAACCGATGAGGCGGAAAGCTGGGCGATCGATAATAGTCGTATTCATAGTCTCGGTTCCTTCGTTTCAGTGCGCCCATGCATGGGTCAAGGTTTGGTCGAGTCTCCAGCGTGCCTGCCATCTTCGGCTGGGACCCGATAATCCGTGCCCGATTCAGTCGTGTATGGCTGGCTCTGGGGTCCAACCACGCCTCACGATCACCTGCCACTCGGTGTGGTGAGTTTGTCAAGTGTTCGTAAGCACAGGGTGAGGGCCTCGTGCTTCGTGGCTCTGCGGGTGGCGGTCATCGACCACGTCGCATCGAGAAGATGCCAGAGCAGGATGTGTATCCACTCGGGTGAGAGTGTGGAGTCGATGGTGCCGTCCGCATGACCACGTTCCACCAATGCGAGCAGCTCGGCGTCCATGTCTTCGAGACTGTCGAGGTCATCGCCTTGGGTGAAGTCGGCATAGGCCACGGCGATCAGCTCATCCAGCTCGAAATACTCCTGGCACACCCTCATCAGTGCTTCGCTGCCGGTGCCCTCGCCTAGGCGGGCGCGTTCTGTGGCCCTGGTGACCTGTTCGTCGGCGAGTTCCCGCAATGCCGCGATCAGGTCGCTGCGCTCTGGGAAGTAGCGGTGCAGCGTGCTGCGCGCGGTGCCAGCAGTCTCGGCGATCGCCGCCATCGATGCGGCGGGGTCGTGGCGGAGCATCTCTACGGCGGCGTCAAGGATCGCTCTGCGGGTGCGCGCCATCGACTGGCTGCGGTCACGCCGGATCGGTTCCTCCGTCGAAGTCATGGACATGAGTGTAGTACAGAGAGCATCTGTGATCTATCATAGGACATAGTGACCTACGAGAGGTTGCTGTGCTGACATGACTTGAGAGGTTGTAACCATGGCGAGGGCGGACACCACCCAGCAGGAGGGCCACAACGGCGTGCTTATGGGAGCGGATGATGTCGCCTCTGAGGCGTGGCAGACTGTTGCACCTCGGCTGCCGATGCTGCGTATTGAGCGCCGGGCGGCCTGGTGGTGGATGCTGCGCGCCGCCGTTCGATGGGGAGTGCTCTTCGCGGCGTTGATCGTCACGGCAACCCTGTGGGAGGCCGGCCGGCCGTGGTTGATCGCCCCGCTGATTGCTGTGGGAGTGGTGCTGCTGGCCAAGCTGCTCGTTGAGCCGTGGTGGCGTTATCGCGTCCACCGGTGGGAGGTCACCGACCAGGCCACCTACGCCACCAATGGCTGGCTAGTGGTGGAGTGGCGGGTAGCCCCGACCTCGCGCATTCAGACCGTAGACGCCGTACGTGGACCGTTCGAGCAGTTGTTAGGCCTGTCGACGCTGCGAGTGACGACAGCCTCGTCCTACGGGTCGATCGACATCAACGGACTGGACCACCGCACCGCACAGGAGGCTGTCAGTCGCCTGTCGGCGGTGGCGGAACTGACGCCGGGGGATGCGACATGAGCGTCATGACCTCACCGGCCCACGATCAGCAGGCGCCAGCAGTCGAAGAACAGTGGCGACGGTTGAGCATCCGGGTCATCTGGGTCGACCTCGCCCAGGCGATACTGTCTCTGACGCCAGGAGCGATCGCAATCTGGATCGTTGGGGTGACCCCCTCGGTGGGTAACCTCTGGCCGCTGGCATTGATCGCTCTGCTCGGGCTCGTCGGGGCCATCGGGGACGCGCTGCGGTGGCTCTTCACCACCTACCGCCTCACCGATACCGAAGTGCAGCGCCGTACCGGCGTCTTCGTTCGCCGCTCGCGTGCCGTGCGGCGCGATCGGATTCGCAGCGTCGATGCCCACGCCAAACTGCGCCATCGCCTCGCAGGACTGCGAGTGGTGGCGATCGGTGCCGGTCAGCAGACCAGTGCCGGAGAGGCAGCATTCACACTGGATGCCTTGACGCGATCTGATGCCGAGAAGCTCCGTGACGAACTGCTCGGCGCAGAACACGTGTGTATCCCCGCAGAGGGCACGGATCAGACCGATCCCGTCGCGGGCGTCGAGCTGTTCGCGCGTTTTCGCCCCTGGTGGGTGATCTACAACATATTCACCATCTGGGCCTATCTCACCGCTGCGGGACTGCTGTGGGTCGCGTTCTGGCTCGCCTCAACTTTCGGAATCAATCTCGTGTCGTTCCTCAGCGATACCGCATCGGATCAGGGCCTAGGGTTGGGAGCAACGATCGCCATCATCGCCGTAGGAGCCGGCGCTCTGGGCGTGATCGGCCTGGGCGTCAACTTCTTCACCGCCAACTGGAGCTTCGAACTCGCGCGAGTTCACTCGGACAACGGCACCTTCTTGCGAACGCGCCGCGGCCTGTTCAGCACCCGCGAAGTCAACCGCGACGAATCGCGGATGCGCGGGCTCACCATCGATGAACCATTGTTATGGCGGTGGATCGGAATGGCCGACACCAACCTCATCACCACCGGCCTGGGATTGTGGTCGGCTGAGCAGCCGACCGCACTCGTACCAAGAGGCCCCATTTCGGTCGCACGACACGTCGCCGTTCGCGTACTCGGAGAGCCCTGCCCGCTGACCGTCGCGCTGCCTCGTCACCCGTCGGCAGCACTTCGGCGGCGCCTGTGGTGGGCCACGGGGATACCCTTCGGAGCAATCAGCCTGCTTGCATGGCCGCTCTGGACCGGCATCGTGCCACTTTGGACACTCTGGATCGCACTGTCGCTGTGGCCTGTCTCGGTCGTGTGCGCGGTCGTCGCCTATAGAGCGCTCGGGCACAGGATCGACGGCGACTACGTGATCACTCGCTCTGGGCTGTTCAGCCGCTCCACATCAGCGCTGCGGCGTGACGCGGTCAGCACGATCGCGGTACGCCAATCAATCCTTCAACGCCGCCTCGGTCTAAGCACGGTGTCATTCATGACCGCAGCGGGATGGGGAATCTACGAAGCACCAGACGTCAACGCCAATGAAGCCTTCCGCTTTGCAGCCCAAGCCGCACCAGGACTACTCGACCCATTCATCGAGCCAAGACGATGACTGGTAACGGCATCCCTCGGCCAGGGCCGCCCTGTCGTTCGTCCTCATCTGCCAATCAGCATCGGATGAGGACGTAGCTACGCTTCATCCCCGCGTACCTGCTGGGTGTGACGGTCTCGAGCAGGGTGATGACAGCAGGGCAGGGGTTCCGATACCTGCTTAACTGTGTCGTGGTTGGTGACGGTGATCGTGATGCTGCGACCGCTCTGATCCGCTACTACGAACAGACCGGAATCCCGTTCGCTGCGTGCTTGCTTGCCAGTAGGACCTGGAGCGCTGTCACGGCCTGGAACGGGAGAACGCCGTTTCCGAGGGCGGTCAGTTGCTGGTTCCCGGTGAGCTCATGTTCGGGGCTGGTGACCCAGCCGGGTTCGAGGCCCATGAGCCATTCCACGAACGCGGGTGCGGGGCGCGGTCCGGTCCCCTCGTTCAGGAGCGCGGGGGCGGGGGCGGGTTGTCCGGTGATGTGTTCCCATCGGGCAATGGCGGGGGCGTAGCGTCCCCAGCGGCGAAGATGTCCTCGATCAGGGACCACAGCGTCTCCGACTCGTTGTTGTGCGTCGGTGAGCCATCGGGTCCGTGCAGGGTCAGGTCGATGATCTGATGAGACAGCGCGATCGTCCCGCGGCGGGCTCGCACCTGTTCCAGGCTCTCGCCGCCGCGAGAGGAGTCCGAGGCCAGGGGTGTGCGAAACAGCGCGGTGGGCGAGGATGAAGATGCGGAACCGGGGATGGGGTGCGCCGATCGTGGAAGCGTGTAGGCCGATCCAGCGAGCGTTGTACCGGAAGTCGGCCAGGTCTCCGAGAACGGCGCCCATTGCCCGAAGAGGTCGGGCTGACTCGTCTCCCACACCCCACGAGTCGGACTCCACGTCGCGAAGGGTTGCGGTCGCATCCTGCTCGGGACTTGCGGTCTCGGGGTTGCGTCGCTCATCAGTTGCTCCTTCCGGGAGATTGCGGACGGCCGGCGCGGAGAGCAGCCCGCGGACGTTCTCAATCACCACGAACTCCGGTTGCAGGGCATCGATTGCCGCGGCCATGTGAGACCAGAGTCCAGATCGGGTGCCGGGCGCGAGGCCGGCCTGCTTGCCCACGGTCGAGACGTCCTGACAGGGGAACCCGCCGCAGAGGATGTCCACCGGCGGGACATCGCTCCAGTCGATAGTGGTGACGTCGCCCAGGTTCTGTGCCTCGGGCCAGTGGTGGGCGAAGACGCGGGCGACAGGTTCGTTGATCTCGGAGAACCAGACGGTCTCGGCGTCGAGGACATGCTCGACGGCCAGGTCGAGACCGCCGTATCCAGAGAACAGCGACCCGACCCGCAGACGACGCCCACCAGAAGGGGTGTACTCGTGCATGAGTGCTCCAGCAGTCCGGTGACCCCGGACCCGAACCCCTCACGGAGCCCCGCCGGGCTGATCACCTACCAGGTGCACGACCCCGCACAGCCTCACGGACCACACAACGAGGCACGATGGCTCCCGACCGGCAGACCGTCGCCGGTCCGCCTCTGACTCACCCCTCCGTTCAGAGTCGCCACGCGTCTTGCAGATCAAGGTTGTCAACCAAAGTTGACGCTTCCGCTCGGTCGGTGCCCGCTCACCTGACCGTCGAAAGGCGGTGGCGTGGTGACGGTTTCGATGCGCGTGATGAGCGCGGGTGACGGCTACAAGTACCTGCTGCGCACGGTCGCGGCCGCGGACGGTGACCGCGAGCTGTCAACGCCTCTCACGAGGTACTACGTGGAGGCGGGAACACCGGCGGGCCAGTGGCTCGGGTCCGGAGTCGCCTCGCTCGGCAAGGGTCAGCTCGTGGTCGGTGATCGGGTGTCGGAGGCTCAGCTCCAGCTCTTGATGGGGATGGGCCGTGACCCGATCACCGGCGACCCGCTCGGTCATGCGTTCCCTGCCTACAAGTCGGCGCCGGAGCGGATCGAGACCCGGATCGCCGACCTCGACCCGAGCCTGAGTCCCGGTGCGAAGGGCGAGGCGGTCGCGCGGATCGAGGCCGAGGAGACCGAGCGCAGTAGACGTCGGGCGGTGGCGGGGTTCGACTTCACCTTCTCGATCCCGAAGTCCGCCTCAGCGTTGTGGGCTGTGGCCGACGCCGGGACGCAGGCGTTGATCGGCGAGGCGCATCATGCCGCGGTTGCGGAGGTGGTTGCGTTCATGGAGCGCGAGGTTGCAGCCACCCGCACCGGCGCAACCGCCGGCGACGGAGCCGTTGCACAGGTCGATGTCACCGGTCTGGTCGCGACGGCTTTCGATCACTTCGACTCCCGGGCTGGCGACCCCCACCTGCACACGCACGTCGTCATCAGCAACAAGGTCCAGACCGCCTTCGACGGCAAGTGGCGCAGTCTGGATGGGCGGCCGATGCACGCCGCCGTGGTCGCCTTGTCGGAGCTGCATGAGGCGGTGTTCGCCGACCACATGACCCGCACCTTCGGCGTGGAATGGGAGGCCCGCGACATGGGCCGAGACCGAAACCCCGCCTGGGCGATCAGCACGGTCCCGGAGGAGCTGGTCCAGGAGTTCTCCACCCGAGCCCGGCACATCGACGCCGAGAAGAACAGACTCATCGCCGAGTACGTCGCCAAGCACGGCCGCCAACCCTCCACAGCCACGATCATCAAGCTCCGCGCCCAAGCCACCCTGTCCACGCGCCCGGAGAAGGAGGTTCGGTCACTGGCGGACCTGACTGCCGAGTGGCGCACCCGCGCCACCGGGGTGCTCGGCCACGACGCCACCACATGGGCACGCACGATGACCGACAACGACAAGCCGCTGCAGCTGCGCGCCGATGACGTACCGCTCGATGCCATCGGCGAACTCGGTGCCTCGGTGGTCGATGTGGTGGGCGAGAAGCGGTCCACGTGGCGCAGATGGAATCTGATGGCCGAGGCGTCCCGGCAGACGATGGGCTGGCGCTTCGCCACCATGCGCGACCGCGAGACGGTCGTGGGGATGATCGCCGACGCCGCCGAAGCTGTCTCGCTCCGATTGACGCCGCCCGACCTCGCCACGAGCCCGGCCATGTTTCGGCGGGTGGACGGCACCAGCGTGTTCCGGCCCAAGCACTCGACTGTGTTCTCATCCGAGCTGCTGCTCGCCGCCGAGGACCGGCTGCTCGACCGCTCCCGCACGCTGACGGGACCGACCGTCCCGCTTGGCGCGGTGGAGAAGATCACCGCCCGCCCCGATGCCGAGGGGCGGCTACTCGGGGAGGATCAAGCCGACGCGCTGATGAAGATCGCGGTCTCAGGCCGGATGCTCGACGTGCTCGTAGGTCCGGCCGGCGCGGGGAAGACCACCGCCATGAACGCACTGCGCAGAGCTTGGGAGAAGGAACACGGCAAGGGCTCCGTGGTCGGGCTGGCGCCCTCAGCGGTCGCAGCGCAGGTTCTCGCTGACGACCTCGGCATCGCGACGGAGAACACCGCAAAGTGGTGGCAGAACCACCTCGTCCACGGCGAGGACTTCCACGCGGGCCAGCTCGTCATCATCGACGAAGCCTCCCTCGCCGGCACCCTCTCATTGGACCGCATCACCCACCTGGCCGAACGGGCCGGCGCGAAGGTGCTGCTCGTGGGCGACTTCGCCCAGCTTCAATCCGTGGACGCCGGCGGCGCCTTCGGGCTCCTCGTCGGTGACCGGGACGATGCGCCCGAGCTGGTCGACGTGCACCGCTTCACCCACGCTTGGGAGAAGACCGCCTCCCTCGCCCTGCGCCACGGCCGCACCGAGGTGATCGACACCTACCTGAACCACGACCGCATCCACGACGGCGACGCCGAGGCGATGACCGACGCCGCCTACACCGCATGGCGCGTCGACCGGAACCGAGGCTTGGTGTCGGTGCTGGTCGCTGAGACCCGCGACGACGTCACCGCCCTCAACACCCGCGCCCGTGCGGACCTGATCCTCGACGGCACCCTGAAACCCGGTCGGGAGGTCGAGCTGAACGACGGCACCACTGCTGGGGTCGGGGACACGATCATCACCCGCCGCAACGACCGCCGCCTACGCAACGGCAAGGAATGGGTCCGCAACGGCGACACCTGGACCATCAAGGACGTTCGCGACGACGGGTCGATCACGATCCGCAAGACCGGCCGCCGGTTCGGCGGCTCCATCGTCCTCCCCGGCTCCTACGTGACCGACCATGTTGATCTGGGCTACGCGGTCACCGCGCATAGGGCGCAGGGCGTCACCGTCGACACCGCGCACGTGCTGGTGGAGCCAACCACCACTCGGGAGAACTTCTACGTCGCGATGACGCGCGGCAAGCACACCAACCGCGCCTACGTGATCCTCGACCGGGCCGAGGAGCACGCCCACCCGCATCCAGGTGACAACCCCGATGCCACCGGCCGGTCCGTGCTGTTCGGGGTGCTCCAGCATGTGGGTGCGGAGCTGTCCGCGCACGAGACCATCACCGCCGAACAGGAGCAGTGGGGTTCGATCGCCCAGCTCGCCGCCGAGTACGAGACCATCGCCGCCGCAGCCCAACGCGACCGCTGGGCCATCCTCATCCGCGAATCGGGTCTCAGCGAGGAGCAGGCCAACACTGTGATCGAGTCTGACGCGTTCGGGGCGCTGACCGCCGAACTCCGCCGCGCCGAGGCCAACCACCACGACGTCAACCGCTTGTTGCCGCGCCTGGTGGCTGCACGCGGATTCGATGATGCCGAGGACATCGCCTCAGTGCTGCACTACCGCGTCGCCCGCGCTACTGCCCGACCGGCAGGGTCAGGCCGCACACGCAAGGCACCACGACTGATAGCCGGGCTGATCCCGTCTGCGGACGGTCAGATGGCCGATGATATGCGCCAAACGCTCGATGAGCGACGAAGGCTGATCGAGGCCCGTGCCACCGTGGTGCTCGACACCGCCCGCAAGGCCGGGGAAGCCTGGACGAAACCGCTTGGTACTCCGCCCAGCGATCCACGCAGGACAGCGATCTGGCGGCGGCACGCCCTCACCGTTGCCGCCTACCGCGACCGGTACGGCATCACCGACGCCGCCCCCCTCGGTCCAGCGCCGGACTCGACCGCAGAGAGGATCGATGCCGCCCGTGCAAGGACGGCACTCGATCGAGCGAGCAGACTCGCCTTCAAGACGGTCGAAACAACCGAGCGACAGCGTTGGTCGGAGCCGGTCCAGCGGACTCCCTTATGAGCACCCGGCATCGTGCCTCGGCAGCAACTCTAGAACGTGCCGATCGCGCACTTGGTCTGGCTCAGAGTTCACGTCGGACCAGTGCGAGGTGCGCTGGCCCTTCGAACCGTGCTGGGCGGTGCCGACACGCCGTCCGGAGACGAGGACGCGAGGGGACCGCCCCCTGACGAGATAATGTGAGGGTCGTGCTAGCAGAGTCCTCACAGATCACAGCGATAGACCTCTTTTGTGGTGCCGGCGGTCTTTCCCTAGGGCTCAAGAACGCGGGCATCGAGGTCGTAGCTGGCATTGACCTTGATCCGGCCTGTCAGTTCCCTTACGAGGAGAACCTCAAGGCAACGTTCCTGCGAAAGGACGTTGGCGAGGTTGAGGCCTCAGAGCTAGAAGGTCTCTGGACGCCTGGACGTTACCGGCTTCTCGCCGGCTGCGCACCATGTCAGCCGTTTTCAAGTCACCGTCGAGGTGCTGACACCAGCAAGGAAGACAACTGGGATCTTCTATCTCACTTCGCTCGTCTCGTGGAGGAGACAACGCCCGAGTTCGTCACGATGGAGAATGTCACGCGGCTTTCCCGGATGTCTGTGTTTAGCGATTTTGTGGCGAAACTAGAAGAGCTTGATTACGAAGTTGAGTACGGCACACTTTACGGCCCGCAGTTCGGCCTGCCACAGGAAAGACGGCGCCTAGTACTGGTCGCATCCAGGGTTGGCGCGGTAGGGCTCCCCGAAGGAGAGAAGGACAAGACAAAGTTCAAGACCGTCGAGCAGACGATCAAGACTCTGCCGAAACTCCGTCATGGCGAGGGCGATCCCAAGGACCCCCTTCACACGGCCCGCAAGCTGTCTGTAATGAACCTAGCTCGCATGCAGGCTTCGATACCTGGTGGGACTTGGCGTGATTGGCCAGAAGAGCTTCTTGCTCCATGCCACCGGAAAGCCAGTGGCAGAAGTTTTCAGGCGTTTTACGGCAGGATGCGATGGGATTCACCCTCGCCAACTATCACAACTCAATCCTTCAATTTTGGCACTGGCCGCTTCGGTCACCCGGAACAAGACCGCAGTCTGACTCTTCGAGAGGCTGCAATGCTTCAGGGCTTCCCGCGTAGTTATAAGTTTGTCGCGAAGGGGCAGCGTCCTTCTATGCAGGCCGTGGGAAGGCTCATAGGCAACGCAGTGCCTCCTGCCTTCGGCCTTGCCGTGGGGCGGCAGTTCCTGGCTCTCGCCAGCGAGATCTCACAGGAACAGCCCCGTGCTGGCGCTGGACAGGGGTCACAGACGTGCGCGCTCGACGGAACACTGGGTACTGGCTGACGAGTAGCATGGGATAGGGTGATCATGGCGAAGAGGTACGAAATCAATGTCGATCCTCGAATTCTTGAGCTTTTGGGCCCGAACCTCTACACGAACATCTACTATGTCCTAGCGGAACTGATTGCCAACGCATACGACGCGGATGCGAAGAATGTGTACGTAATCTCGGACAAGGATGAAATCCGCGTTGAAGATGACGGCCGTGGGATGTCGTACGAGGCCGGCGACATCGACAATTACCTGAATGTTGCCGGAGTCTCCCGCACCACCGAAGAGGAGTCAGTCACACCCTCAGGCCGGCGAAAGATGGGACGAAAAGGGGTAGGTAAACTTGCCGCCCTCTCAGTCTCGGAAGACGTGGACGTACTGACCGTCGTCGGCCAGGAGAAGTCAGGTTTCGTGCTTACACGACACCCAGAAAACGGGAACGAACTACAGGGCATACCTGAAGAGGACATTTCGTTCGTGCATGTTGTTGACCATGGTTCCGCGATCGTGATGCGTAATCCGCAGTACCGCCTCCACAAAACGATGTCGGCTATAAGGCGCAATCTTCTAAAGATGTTTCCGCTAGTCAGTTCTGACTTCCGCATACATGTGGTTCGGGGAAACGAGTCGGTAGTAATCGACGCCTTCGATCAAAGCATCATGTCTGAATTGAGCACCCTGGTAACTCTGGGTAAGCCTTTCGAGCGGTTAGTCAAATTGGTGCCTAATCCGTATCCAGATCGGCGAGGTGAACTCGTTACTGCACGAGAAGCCATATCCATTCCTGTGGTCATGTCAGACATGGCTGGCGAAGAGCATGAATACAATCTGGAGATCGAAGGTTGGATCGGTACCTATAAGAGCACTCGCGGCAGGAAAGCGGAACGGACTGACTTCCCAGACAATTTTATATCGCTGTTTGCGAACGGAAAGTTGGGCGAGTTTAATATCTTGCCGTCAGTGGGCCAGAACAAGTTGAGCGAGGTCTACGTTGTCGGCCAGCTGCACATTGACATTTTTGAGCTGACCGAGTTGCCGGACATGGCACTGAGCAATCGACAGGGCTACAAGTCAGACGATCCTCGGTACGAAGTTGTTCTAGATTATGTTCGCAGCAATCTTCTCGCTGAAGCGCGTCGCCGGCGCGATCTCTTCGTGAACCTCGAGAATAGGACAAAGAAAGAACGCAAACGGAAAGAACAAGTCGATAACGAGGCAAAGCTCCGGGAGGCTATCAATAATTTCCGGGAGAAGGCCAGCGAGTCGGCAGCGGAAGCGCTGCGCTCGCTAGCGCCCGGTGCTTCAGAGCGCGAGATGCAAGACGTGGTGTCGCGTTCGTTGAATGAGCACAGCCCTGACCTCGGGATAAAAGCACTGGTGGACTCACAGAAGAAGAAGATTCTGATTAGTCAAACCTATCCTGACAAGTCTTTTGCCGATGTTATCCACAAGATGTTGAACTACAACGGCGTTTCGAACGAGGATCTCCTCTATACCAACGGTGACGATGAGGTTTGCCGAATACCTGAGGGTCGCGGTGTATACGAGTACCTTCGAGAGTTCTTCGTTGAGAGCTACTCCACACAGAAGATCATGGTCCTCTTTATAACGAGTGAGAATACCAAGAAGTCCTGGGGCGCGATCAGCGAGGTTGGTGCCTCGTGGATCACTCAAATTGACCACAAGATTTTCAACGTGCGGCCGTTTCGGCCGGAGCATCCACTCAATAACGAGGCGCAGTGGCAAAGTACGAATCGTGACTCTGCCAGTGGAGAACTGTGGATGGATGCATTGAATGCGGATATTCTATGCCAGAAGATCGAGGCGGTTTGCGATGCTCTGAGCTACGAGAAACGTTCGCGCGAGGAAAACCTTGCTTATTTGAAAACGCTTGTTTCTGTGAGGAATCCGTAAGTGGGCACGACCGTCATGAGAAAAAGGTTATGGCGAGACTGATGCCGATGGCGATGAGGCAGGCGTGATTGCTGATTCGTGGGCAACGAGCCCAGCTACAAGAGCCACGATGAAGGGGGATAGTGGTCGTGACACAAGTATCGAGCTGGCTGTTCGACGCATCGTGCATGCTAGGGGACTGCGCTACCGCGTCAATGCGCGGCTACTGAAAGAGGGTCGCCGGAGCGCCTGTTGTTCGTAAAGTAATCTGTTGCGGTGTTTATCGATGGCTGGTTCTAGCACGGCTGCCCGATCCACTACACACGACCTGCATCTAATGTTGCGTACTGGGACGACAAAGTCTCGCGCAATCGGGCGCGCGACTTCGCGACCATCGATCTACTGCGGGAGCAAGGCTGGGCTGCCCTGCGCTTCTGGGAACATGAAACACCAAGCTCTGTTGCGGACGCTATCGAGGATGCCGTGAGGCGGTTGAGGCCATGCAGTTGAGCTCGCGACTCTGGTGCTCATCTGTTTGATGGTCATGCCAGAGCTTCCTCAGCAAAGATGGTGACAAGGTACGACTCGCTCGCTTGTTTGGGAGGTTCGCGATGCCTCGCTGTCAAGTCCCGGGCTGGTGACCCCTTCCGCCTGTCGGAGGAGCGTCGTAAACTCAGTGGCAGGTAGCGCAGTAGTTATGCGCCGTCGACCGATTCGGCGGCATGGCCCACGCTCCGGCACCAGGCCCTCTCAGGGAAGTTCGTTCGCTACCGAGCCCCCACATGAGAGGACTGACCACGATGATCCGACTGATCTGGGCTGCAAGCGTCCACATCCGCTACTTCCTGCGTCGTTACATGCCGACCAACATCCTGCTCGACCTCATCCGCACCCGTAGAGGCCTAAAGTGGGGAGTCCCAGCAATGCTGCTGGCGATCCCGTACCTGTTCGCTGCGGCCATCTGCCGGAACCTGATGGAGGATGGTGGGTCGGATTGGCTGAACCTGCTGGTGCTGTTGTTCATCTACAACGCAATGAAGTTCGCCATCACAGGACCAGTCAGTCTCGTTCTGCTCGCCAAGACTCGTCTGCGAGAGCGGGCGCTGCTTCGCCAGCAACTGCGTGAGGTTGGCGAAGTAGCGGACCCTCTCGCGCACTGCGTGCTAGCGCACTGAGTCTGGAGTACACCGATTCTCCAGGTCAGACCGCTAGACTGGAACCTAACCAACGGGGTGTACTTTCCATTGGGCGACGAGGCGCCGGAGTTTCAACGCTCCACCTTGGATGCCCTGCGTCAGCCTTTGGAGACGGGGGCGGTGACTCTGCACCGATCGGCGGGCACCGTCACGTATCCCGCGCGTTTCCAGCTGGTCATGGCTGCGAACCCGTGTCCATGCGGGATGGCTGTGGGCACCGGGCGGGACTGTACCTGCACGGTGCTGCAACGCCGGTCCTACCTCGCGCGGCTCTCTGGTCCGCTGCTGGACCGCATCGACCTGCAGGTCCAGGTGGAACGGCCTCGATCCGCCGCCATGGCCCTGGCGGAGCCCGGAGAGAGCTCCGCCGAGGTGCTGCGGCGTGTGATGGGGGCTCGCGGCGCCCAAAGGGAACGGCTCGCCCCCTGGGGCTTGAGGACGAACGGGGACCTCCCGCTGCGGCTGCTCACCGGACCGCTGCGGCTGACACCCGCCAGCACCCGGGCGCTCGATGCGAGCCTGGATCGGGCGGTGCTCTCGCTCCGCGGCTATGTCCGGGTGCTCCGGCTGGCTTGGACGCTGGCCGACCTCGCCGGCCAGTCCTGCCCAGGGACCGAGGAGGTCGATGCGGCGATGCAGCTGAGGCAGACCGCGGAGGAGAGGAGGGCGGCATGAACGGGGCCGTCGGACAGGACCGCGGGCGACCTGCTGTCGAGGAGGATCTGCTCCGGGTGCGGGCTGAGCTGAGTCGCCTGGTCGAACCCGGTGACGCACTCGCCGGGCTGCTGGTCGCTCATCTGGGGCCGGTCGAAGCCCACGCCCTGATCATGTCGGAGGCAGATCCTGGGGCGACGATGACCACTCAGATCGGGGAACTGGGGGCACAGTCCGGGCTCGGTGCGCGACAACGCGATCTCCATGCTGGGCTGGCCCGTTGGCGCACTCGCCGGAGGCAGGCCCAGGGGGCGCGTGACCTGGAGACCATCTGGAGGTTCGGAGGGGGCCTGACAGTGCCGGAGGACCCATGGTGGCCCAGTGAGCTCGAGGATCTCGGCGGGGCCGCGCCGCTGGCGCTATGGCATCGTGGCGCCGGGCCGCGCAGCGAGGCCGCATGGGGCCGGCTGCCGCGTCTGCCCCGTCGGGTCGCCGTCGTCGGCTCGCGGGAGGCGAGCGACTACGGGCTGCGGGTCACAGCCGAGATCGTCGAGGACCTGGTGGGCCACGGTGTCTGCATCGTCTCCGGAGGGGCCTACGGCATCGATGCCGCCGCCCATCGTGCCGCGCTGCGCCGCGACGGTGCGACGCCGCACGGTCCGGCAGGCCCGACAGCGGATGGGGCGATCCTCAGAGGTGCCGAGGCGGCCGCTCCGACCGTCGCGGTCCTCGCAGGGGGTCTGGACCGATTCTATCCCGCCGGCAATGACTCCCTCCTGCGGGCGGTCGGGGAGCACGGCCTGCTGGTGAGCGAGATGCCGCCCGGTGGGAGTCCGACCAGACACCGCTTCCTGCACCGGAACCGGTTGATCGCTGCGCTGACCGCGGCGACGGTCGTGGTGGAGTCCCGATGGCGGTCCGGGGCGCAGAACACGGCCCACCACGCCTTGGGGCTCGGTCGACCGGTCGGTGCTGTGCCGGGCAGTGTGCATGCGGCGAGCTCCGCAGGCTGTCACCGGCTCCTTCGCGAGACCCCCGCCGAAGTGATCACAGATGCCGCTGACGTCGTCAGCCTCATCGCTGAGGTGACCCCGACAGCCACCAGCGCCGGGCCTGCGGATCCGCGCATCGGAGGACTCGACCAGCCGAGACTTCCGCTGCCGGAACGGTCGGGTCCCACGGTCTCCGTGCGCACAGCAGGCGATCGGGGCGGCCGAAGGCAGGACGCCGGGGACAGCGGAGCCCCGGGGGAGCGCCCGAGGATCACGGAGGTGCTGGATGGCCTGGACCAGACCGACAGGCTGCTGTTCGATGCGTTGCCGCTGCGGCGGCTCAGCACCGCCGGAAAGCTGTCGGAAGTGGCGGGACTGCCCATGCCGCAGGTGCTGGGCGGGCTCACCCGGCTCCAACGGTGCGGCCTGGCGCGGGAGTCGGGCGGCCGCTGGGGGCGGAGCCACGGTGTGCCGCCGACGTCGTGATCGCACCGATAGACTGCCGACATGGAGGACAGGGACGATCCGGCCACAGGCCGGAGAGCCAGACCGCCGGGCGGCAGTCCGGACGGCGACCTCGCGCGCGCGCCCGCCGACGATGCCGTGGGTGCCGAGCAGGACGCCCTGCTCCGGGACTACCTGACCCATCTCAGCGCAGAGCGGGGACTCTCGGCGCACACTGTGCGCTCGTACCGCACTGACCTTCGTCAGCTTCGGCAGGCCGTTGGTCCACTGGCTCGGCTGGACCTGCTCCGTCTGCGCACCTGGCTGGCGGACCTCCACGACGCCGGTCTCGGACGGGCGACCGTGAACCGCAAGATCGCGGCGGTCCGCAGCTTCACCGCGTGGGCGCACCGTCGTGGTTCCCTGCCCGAGGACCCCTCAGTGCGGCTTCGGACCGCGCGGACGGCCCGCCGCCTGCCGGACGTCCTGCAGGACCGTCAGGTGGATGAGCTGATCACCCGGCTCACCGAGCGGTGCCGGGACACTGCGGAGCGGCGCGCGGAAGCCCCGATCGACCACGCCGTCGCCCTGCGGGACCTCGCCATGGTCGAGCTCCTCTACGCGACCGGCATGCGTGTGGCGGAGCTGGTCGGGCTCGACGTGCCGTCGTTCGCCGCCGATCGCCGGATGGTCCGCGTACTGGGCAAGGGGGACAAGGAACGGATGGTGCCCTACGGCGTGCCCGCCGAGCAGGCCGTCGAAGCCTATCTGGAGCAGGGGCGCCCGCGTCTCGTCACGGAGCGCTCCGGGCAGGCCGTCTTCCTGGGACGTCGCGGGGCGCGCATCGACCAGCGCACGGTCCGTCGGGTGGTCGATGTTCTGCTCGAAAGCCTCGGCACCACGGCGGCCCGGGGTCCTCACGCGCTGCGTCACAGCGCCGCCACCCATCTGCTCGACGGTGGTGCAGATCTGCGGACAGTGCAGGAGCTGCTGGGACACGCCTCCTTGTCGACCACTCAGCTCTACACCCACGTCTCCGTCGAAGGCCTGCGTGCTGCCTATGGACAGGCGCATCCTCGGGCCTGAGCCTGCGCGGCGTCCTGCCGGAGCGTGAGCGCCCGCCACAGGTGACCGGGGCGAGGGATGACGAGACACAGCCCTCACAGATGGTGTCGCGGCGCACGCTCACCTGTTAAGCTGTCCACGGAGTCCAGGCCGCTCGGCCGGCGTTCGTCAGAGCGCAGGCGTTCGGTCGGCCCTGACTCCACTTGGCAGATGAGTCATCGCTCATGCACAATTGTCGAGTCACAGCTTCATACTGCAGATGCACCCATCCGGTGCCGCGCTGTCGGTCGTAGGGGAAGACGTACCAACAGCACAACGGAGGATGGATATGTCTGCACACACGGCCCGGGGTGTCCTGCACATCCACTCGGCGCCTGCTGCGCTCTGCCCGCATGTCGAATGGGCGGTGTCGTCAGTGGTGGATGCGCGAGTGGACTTCCAGTGGGAGCCCCAGCCCGCCTCGCCCGGCACGTTCCGCGCCGAGCTGAGCTGGCGCGGCACCCAGGGGGTCGGAGCCACGTTGGCCTCCACCCTGCGGAGCCTGGCGCAGCTGCGCTTCGAAGTCACGGAGGACCCCAGCCCGGGCTGTGACGGCAGCCGCTGGTCCCACACTCCGGAACTCGGGATCTTTCACGCCACCACCGACGTCCACGGCAACATCCTGGTCTCCGAGGACCGGATCCGCTATGCCTATGAGATGGGGGCCGGCGACCCCTCTGTGGTCTATCAGGAGCTCTCGCTGGCCCTGGGCGAGGCCTGGGACGAGGAGCTGGACCCCTTCCGCCACGCGGCCGAGGGCGCACCGGTGCGATGGCTGCACCGCGTCGGCTGATCGGCTGACGCCTGTCGGTCCGGTGGAGCCCTCCTCCGTCCACCGCCGACGTCTGAACCTGCCGCTGAATCGCCTTCGGGCGATCGCTTCCCACGCGGCACCGCTTCCCACAGCGTGACAGAAGGGCGGTCTGTCCAGGATCAGCAGATCCCGGGCAGGCCGCCCTTCGCACGTCCTGCGAGATCCCCGGTGGGGAACGCTCAGAGAACGATCGGAGCCGAGGCTGCGATCAGACGGTGCGGAACGCCACCACCGAATTGTGCCCGCCGAAGCCGAAGGAGTTGCACAGGGCGACCTGATCGCCGGCCGGCAGTTCACGCGCCTGCCCGGTGACCACGTCCAGCGGCATGTCCGGGTCCTGGTTCTCGAGGTTGATGGTGACGGCGGCCTTGCGGTCGTGGAGAGCCAACACGGTGAGCAGGGACTCCACGGCACCAGCGGCGCCCAGCAGGTGACCGGTCTGGGACTTGGTCGCCGAGACGCAGACCTCGTCGAGGCGATCCCCCAGGGCCGACTTCAGCGCCGTGTACTCCGGCTTGTCGCCGACCGGCGTCGAGGTGGCGTGGGCGTTGACATGCGTGACGTCCTCCACCGAGGCGCCTGCGTCGGCCAGCGCCTTGCGCAGTGCCCGAGTAGCCCCCATGGCCTCCGGGTCGGGTGCGGTGATGTGGTGAGCGTCAGAGGTGACGGCGGCTCCGGCCAGTTCGGCATAGATGGTGGCGCCACGGGCCTTGGCATGCTCCTCGGTCTCCACCACCAGGGCACCGGCGCCTTCACCCATGACGAAGCCATCGCGGTCGACGTCGTAGGGGCGAGACGCCGCGGCAGGGTCGTCGTTCCGGCGGGAGAGCGCCTGCATCGAGGAGAACGCCGCCAGCGGAAGCGGGTGGATGGCGGCCTCGGTGCCGCCGGCCATGACGACGTCGGCCTCGCCCTCCCGCAGCATCCGGATGGCCATCTCCAGGGCTTCGGTGCCCGAGGCGCAGGCCGAAACGGCGGTCCGAGCGCCGGCCCGGGCGCCCAGGTCCAGGCTGATGGCCCCGGCGGCGCCGTTGGGCATCAGCATCGGCACGGTCATGGGCATCACGCGGCGAGGCCCGCGTTCACGCAGGGTGTCCCACGAGTCGAGCAGGGTCCACACACCTCCGATACCGGTGGCGAAGGACACCCCGAGGCGTTCTGGATCGACGTCGGCCTCATCCAGGCCGGCATCCTTCCACGCCTGACGGGAGGCGACCATGCCCAGCTGCGTGGAGCGGTCCATGCGCCGGGTCTCGGGCCGGGCGAGCACTTCCGCGGGCTCGACCTGGACCTCGGCTGCGAAGGTGACGGGGAGCTGGTACTGCTCGACCCAGTCGTGCTCGAGGGTCTTGGCGCCCGGCGTGCCGGTCAATGCGTTCTTCCACAGGGTCGGCACGTCGCCGCCGATGGGTGTGGTGGCGCCGAGGCCGGTGATGACGAGACGGCGTGTCATGGATCTACCTCTGGTCAGTGGTGGATGGTGGGTCTTCAGTCGGGAGCGGGCCGGCGCACGGCCCGAGATCGTCGGGACCTGCGGCGCCTGCCCGCTCCCCGGACACTGAGGCCGGGCAGGTCAGCCCTTGGCGTCGGCGATGAAGGTGACGGCGTCGCCGACGGTGGAGAGGTTCTTGACCTCTTCGTCGGGGATCTTCACGTCGAACTTCTCTTCGGCGTTGACCACGATGGTCATCATCGAGATCGAGTCGATGTCCAGGTCCTCCGTGAAGGACTTCTCCAGCTGGACCTCTTCGGTCTCCAGTCCGGTCTCCTCGTTGACGATCTCAGCCAGGCCAGCGAGGATCTCGTTCTTGTCAGCCACGGGGCTGCTCCCTTCTGTTCGGTCGTACGAGTCGCTCGTACGGTGTTCTGGTGTGTGCCTCAGGTGTCCCTGACGCTGTCGGCCTGGCCGGGCGGCTGTGCGACGCCTCGACCAGGACATCTGTGGTGGTCCTCCGCGCCCGGGTCAGGGCAGGCGGACGACCTGGGCGCCGTAGACGAGCCCGGCGCCGAAGCCGATCTGCAGGCACAGCCCGCCGGAGAGCTCGGGGTTCTCCTCCAGCAGCCGGTGGGCGGCCAGCGGGATGGACGCGGCGGAGGTGTTTCCCGCATCGGCGATGTCGCGTCCGACGAGCACGTGCTCCGGGAGCTTGAGCTGCTTGACCATCTCGTCGATGATCCGGATGTTGGCCTGGTGCGGCACGAAGGCGGCGAGATCCTCGGCCGTGATGCCCGCGGCGTCGAGGGCCTTCTGCGCGGTCTTGGCCATCTCCCAGACGGCCCACCGGAAGACGGTCGGTCCGTCCTGCCGCAGAGTGGGCCAGAGGGTGGTCTCCGAATCCAGCAGCTCACCGGCGTCGCCGGTCTCCCGAGCTCGCGCCAGCGCGTCGCGCAACGGGATCAGCGAACCGTTCATCGACACGGAGTCCCACTTCTCGCCGTTGGAGCCCAGCAGGCTGGGGGAGATGCCCGGCGTCTCGGCCGGGCCGACGACGGCCGCGCCGGCACCGTCTCCCAGGAGGAAGGAGATGCTGCGCTCATGGTTGTCGATCACGTCGGAGAGCTTCTCGACGCCGATCACCAGGACGTGCTTCGCGAGTCCGGAGCGGACGAAGGAGTCGGCCTGGGCGATGCCGTAGCAGTAGCCGGCGCAGGCCGCGGAGATGTCGAAGGCCGCCGCCGGGGTGGAGCCGATCCGGTGGGCGACCGCGGCGGCCGCTGAGGGCGTCTGATAGGGGTGCGTGACGGTGGCGACGATGACGGCGCCGACGTCCTCGCCGGTGAGTCCGGCCTTCTCCAGGGCTCCCCGGGCCGCGCCCTCTGCCATGTCCACCACGGAGACGTCCGCGGCCGCACGGTGGCGGGTTCGGATCCCGGTGCGCTGGCGGATCCATTCGTCGGAGGAGTCGATCCACTGGCAGATCTGCTCGTTGTCGACGATGACATCCGGGCGGTAGGCGCCCATGCCCATCACCTGGGTGCCGGCGACGGTCTCGGTCTGATTGAGTGTGGCTGTCACGGAAGCTGTCCTTGCTGTGAATCGGCGCTGCCGGAGGGCAGCTGCGGGGATCGGGGCGCGGCTCGGCGCATCGGACGGTGAGTGGGGCTCAGGCGTGGTCGGCGACGAACGTCCGGGCGGCGTCGAGGTCGTCGGGGGACTTGACGGCCAGAGCGGCCACACCCTTGAGGCCGCGCTTGGCGAGCCCGGTGAGAGTGCCGCCGGGAAGAAGCTCCAGCACACCGGTGACGCCGGCGGCCTTCATGGACTCCATGCACAGGTCCCACCGCACGGGACGTGTGACCTGTTCCACGAGTCGGTCCAGGACCTCGCCCCCGGATGCGACGGCCTGGCCGTCGCGGTTGGAGAGCAGACGTGCCATCGGGTCCTGCACCGAGAAGTCCGCCACGGCGGCGGCCAGAGTCTCCTGGGCGGGGGCCATGTGCTGGGTGTGGAAGGCGCCGGCCACCTTCAGCGGGATCACCCGGGCGCGGGCCGGGGGCTCAGCCTCCAGGGCCGCGATCCGGTCGGCCGTGCCGGCTGCCACGATCTGTCCGGGGCCGTTGGCGTTGGCGGCGGTCAGGCCGTGGGCCTCGATGCTCTCACGCACCTGGTCCTCGACGCCGCCGAGCACCGCCGCCATGGAGGTCGCCTCCGCGGCGGCCGCCTGCGCCATGCCCTGCGCGCGGACTCGGATCAGGCGCAGCGCCTGCTCCGCGCTGAGCACTCCGGCCAGGGCGGCGGCCGGCACCTCACCGACGGAGTGGCCGGCGAAGAGCAGCTGGTCGGTGTCCACAGCCTCGGTGGTGTGACCGGGGGTCAGGCCCAGGGCGCGCGCCGACAGCAGAGAGGCGGCGACGATGAGGGGCTGGGCGAGTGCGGTGTCGCGGATGGTGTCCTCGTCGGACTGGGTGCCGTGGAGGACCAGGTCGGTCTCCGCGACCTCCGACCATTCCTGCAGCGTCTCGCGGGCGGAGTCGTCCTCGAGCCACGGCGAGAGGAAGCCGGAGGACTGGGAGCCCTGTCCAGGGCAGATGATCGCTAGCACACTACCAACCTTCCATATCGCAGCTGCTCGGAGCGGGGCATGGGTGGACCAAGCTCTCCGGGGACCTTTGTGGGGTCTCTACAAACCCGAGGCCAGGACGAGTCTACAGGCGTCCGACGGCCAGAGCGGTCTGCAGCACGTACGCGTCGCGCGGCTCCGTCGGGTCCCAGCCCGTGATGTCTGTGACGCGGCGGAGCCGATACCGCACGGTGTTCGGGTGGACGTAGAGCGCGCGGGCCGTCCCCTCCAGCGACCGGCCGGCGCTGATGTATGCCGTCACGGTCTCGAGCAGACCGTTGCCGGCAGCGGCCAACGGCACGAAGGTCGCCTCGCGGAGCATCTGCCGGGCCGTGTCGTCCCCGGCCAGCGCACGTTCCGGGAGGAGGTCGTCGGCAGCCACCGGATTCGGCGCCAGGGTCCAGGCCGGGGCGGCGCTGTGTCCGGAGTAGGCGGCCTGGGCGCAGCGATGCGCCTGCTCGATGGAGCCGGAGATGCGCGAGTAGACCACGTGCCCCTCGCCGAAGCTGGACATGATGCGTTCCAGACCCCCATCGAGGTCGGTCACGCCGCCGAGCAGCAGGACCAGCCTGTCGCCCTGGACGCCGACCACCGCATCCGCCGCGAAGCGCACGCACTGCCGCCTCAGGTGGCTCATGAAGGCGGCGTCCGCCTGGTCGGGCGCGGGTCCGACCACGACGACGACTCCCGACGAGCTGCGCCAGCCGACGGCGGAGGCGCGGGAGGCGATCTGCTCTCCGGCCTCACCGCGCAGCACGGCGTCGACCAGCAGGGCTTCGAGGCGCGAGTCCCAGGCGCCGCGGGACTCGGCGGCACGGGCGTAGACGTCGGCGATGGCGAAGGCCACCTCACGCGAATAGCGCAGCACGGCTTCGAGCATGCCCTGCTGATCGTCGGCGGGCACCAGGCCGGGGAGCCGATGCTCCACCGCTTCGACGATCGTGCGGATCAGCTGCAGGGCACGCTGGAGCGAGATGGTCCGCATGAGGTCCTGCGGCGCGGAGCCGAGGAGCTCGTTGACCAGGGGCAGGGAACGTGTCTGCGGGTTGTCCAGCCAGTTGACCAGGCCGAGGATGCCGCGCTGGGCGATCAGCCGCAGGGAGGCGCGCTCGTCGGTGGTGAGCTGGCGGTACCAGGGCAGCGTGCCCTCCAGGTGGAGGTTCACCGCCGTGGTGAGGTGGTCGGTGTGCCGCCGCAGGACCTCCAGGGAAGCCTCGGAGACCCGGGCGGGCGGAGGCAGCTGAGGGGCGGAGGCGGTCATGGGCCCTGAGCCTAGTCGGTCAGGGATGTGACCGGCCAGTTGTGCCTCTCCTACAAAAACAGGCGTCGACGGGCCCGGAGCCGAACACAGATCAGGGGCCGCTCGACCGGTGTGCGGTCGCGCGGCCCCTGATCTGCGGGACGGACCTGTGGGGACGTCAGCCTCGGCGGCGTGCCTCCGTGTCCTCGGTCCTCAGCCCAGGTGTT
>NZ_JAUTWR010000002.1:0-360690 GCF_031705515.1 Nesterenkonia sp. CL21 | reverse complement strand
GAGGGCATTCCCGAGGCGGGCCGCCGACACTGCGTCAGGCGCTCGTCAGGCATGAGTGAGGGCCGCCGTCCCGGCTGGGGCGGCGGCCCTCACTCATGGGCCCGGCAGGTGCTCGCTGAGCACCGCGGAGACGTGCTGCGGAGACATGCTGCGGTGCGGGGCCCTGCTCCCCAGGACGCGGCGGGACGTATCAGCGAGGTCTCGCAGGGAGGTCACGCGGTCCGAGTCCTGGGGAGCAGATCATCACGGGACGTGCAGTCCCCTGCTGCCCGCCCCTGGTCTGGCGGTCAGGGACGGGGAGCAGCGGGTCGGAGGACACTGCTCCGACCCGCCCCTCGCCGAGCCTGAAGCCCGGGCTGACGGGCGGTGATGGCCGGCCGTCGAGGCGTTCTCAGCGACACTGCGGCAGTCGAGGGCCCACCCCGGGAATCCTGCAGATCAGCGGCAGGGCTTGGGCCGCGCGGGCGGGGATGAAGAAGTCCGGGTCGTCGCCGCCGCCGTCGAACGCGGGGGCCGCAGGCGGGACCGCGGAGGCCGCAACGCCGTCGTTCGGGGGCATCGTGGCGCCCGAGGGGGCGTCCTCAGCTGGGCGAGCACTCATCGTGAGCTCCTCTCCAAGGCTCCGAAATTCCAGGATATGGAACCAGAATTCCGCTGTATGACATCAGTATCGGCGTCACGTCCAGGAGAGTCAAGGGGTGCCGGCGGATCCGGTCGGGCGAGGCAGGGGATGTGGCGGCTGGCCG
The DNA here is from genome assembly GCF_031705515.1 of Nesterenkonia sp. CL21. NCBI lineage: Bacteria > Bacillati > Actinomycetota > Actinomycetes > Micrococcales > Micrococcaceae > Nesterenkonia > Nesterenkonia sp. CL21. Next base: position 359,944 of record NZ_JAUTWR010000002.1, on the reverse strand, counting down.
GGGCGCCGAAGAGAGGCGCGCCTGAGGGGGGGCGTACCTGAGGGGCATGCCTCAGGGGCATGCCGGGAGGGGGATGCGCGGCGTCGCGGAGTGCGGCGGGCGCGATGTTCGGGCGAGCCGGGGCTGGTGGCCGGCTGTCGGGATCAGGAGATCCGCAGCTCCTCGGAGATCTCCTGGGCCACGCGGCGCAGCAGCGGCACGGCGCGGTCGGCGAAGGCATTGTCCACGCGACTGGTGGGGCCGGAGACGGAGATCGCCAGGGGAGTGGGGGCCTCCGGGACGGCCACGGCGAAGCAGCGCACGCCCAGCTCCTGCTCCTGCTCGTCCACGGAGTAGCCCTGGCGGCGGATGGCATCCAGCTCGCGTTCGAGATCCTCCAGCGTGGTGATGCTGTGCTCGGTGTGGCCGGGCATGCCGGCGGTGGTCACGATGCGCCGCGCCTGCTCGGGGTCGAGGGTCGCGAGGATGGCCTTGCCCACGCCGGTGTCGTGGGTGTGGGCGCGGCGGCCGACCTCGGTGAACATGCGCATCTGGTGCGGCGAGGGGACCTGGTCCACGTAGACCACCATGTCGCCGTCGAGGGTGGCCACATTCGCGCTCTCGCCCAGCTCCTCCACCAGGGTGCGCAGATGCGGACGGGCGACGGCGCCCAGCTGACGGCTGGCGAGGTCGCCCAGGCGGATCAGTCCGGGGCCGAGGGCGTAGCCTCGATCAGGGAGCTGCCGGACGATGCCGAGGCCGAGCAGCGTCTTCAGGAGGCGATGGATCGTGGGCATGGGCAGGTTCACTGCGGCGGCCAGCTCGCTCAGCGTGGTCTGGCCTCCCGAGGAGGCGATGAAGGACAGGAGGTCGAAGGTCCGCTCCACGGACTGGACGCCTCCGCGGGCAGGGCGACGCGCGCTCCGGTCCTGGTCGACGGCGTCCTGCGTGTCCGTGGGGTCAGTGCTCATGGCGTGCGGGCCTTCCATCTCGGGGGCAGTCCAGCTGCCTCGCAACGGCGTCCTGAGGGTCTCGCTCCCACGAGTGTAGTCGGATGTGGGGCTGATCAGGGGCGAGGTGGGCTGTGGTGGCCGGGGCGGTCGACGCACTGCCTCAAGTTCCGTATAGTAGATAATCAAGTCCGTATCGCGGAATACCTATCGAAAGGCAGGATCATGGCGACACCCAGTCCCGGGCATTCCATCACCTACCGTGTGGCGGCGCCCGCCAGCTTCTCCGCATCCACCGATCTCGCCGCGGTCATCGCCGACCACGGCGCGGCCCTGACGGCGCTCGACGTCATCGAGTCCACCCGCTCCGAGCTCGTGGTGGACGTCTCCTGCGACACTCGCGGCCCTGACCACGCCCAGGAGATCGAGCAGGCCCTGGCCGCGCTCGACGGCGTGGACGTCCGGAAGAGCTCCGACCGCACCTTCCTGCTGCACCTCGGCGGCAAGCTCGAGTCGACCCCCACGGTGACCCTGAAGAATCGCGACGACCTCTCGCGCGCCTACACCCCCGGGGTGGCGCGCGTCTGTCAGGCGATCGCCGAGAACCCCGAGGACGCGCGGCGACTGACCATCAAGCGCAACACGGTCGCCGTCGTCACCGACGGGTCCGCCGTGCTCGGACTGGGCAACATCGGCCCCGAAGCCTCCATGCCCGTCATGGAGGGCAAGGCCGTGCTGTTCAAGCAGTTCGCCGACGTCGACGCCTGGCCGGTGGCCCTGGACACCCAGGACACCGAGGAGATCATCGCCGTCTGCAAGGCGATCGCCCCGGCCTACGGAGGCATCAACCTGGAGGACATCTCCGCCCCCCGCTGCTTCGAGATCGAGGCCCGGCTGCGGGACGAGCTGGACATCCCGGTCTTCCACGACGACCAGCACGGCACCGCCATCGTCACCCTGGCAGCACTGACCAACGCCCTGAAGGTCGTGGAGAAGCAGCTGAGCGACGTGCGCATCGTGGTCTCCGGAGCCGGGGCGGCCGGACACGCCATCGTGAAGCTCCTGCTGGCCGCCGGAGCCCATGACGTCGTCGTCTGCGGCCGCAGCGGGGCGCTGACCTCGGCCCAGGAGCATGCCGCCCCGCACCGCACCTGGCTGGCCCAGCACACCAACCCGCGCGGCGTCACGGGGAGCCTCAAGGAGGCCGTGGTGGGTGCGGACGTGTTCATCGGCGTCTCCGCCCCCGATCTTCTGGATGAGGCCGACATCGCGGGCATGGCCGAGGGGTCGATCGTCTTCGCCATGTCCAACCCGGACCCGGAGGTGGACCCGGCCGCCGCGAGCCGCCATGCGGCCGTCATCGCCACCGGTCGCAGCGACTATCCGAACCAGATCAACAACGTGCTCGCCTTCCCGGGATTCTTCCGCGGCCTGCTCGATGCGCACTGCCACGACATCACCGACGAGATGCTGCGCGTGGCCGCCGAGGCCATTGCGGAGACCATCGCCGATGACGAGCTCAACGCCGGGCACATCATCCCCTCCGTCTTCGACCCGCGGGTGGCGACCAACGTCGCCGAGGCCGTCGCCGGCGTCGCCCGGCAGGAGGCCGGAGGCGCCGAAGGGTCTGCCGACACGGGCGACGCCGCCCGGCGCAACGGCCGCACCGCCGCTCCGACCTCCGCGGAGGCCGCACGATGAGTCGCGGCCCCGTGCTCGGCGAGGAGCTGCTCGGCCGCGTCGACGCGCTCCTGGCCGACACCGATCAGATGCTCGAGAACCTGTATCCCGGTGACCGGGGCCGGCGGCAGCCCGTGCACACCGTCTACATCCCCGCCGACACCTGGGCTCCCGGGCTGCTCGCGGACTGGGGAGCGAGGGCGTTGGCCGCGGTCGAGGCGCACGGCGGCATGGAGCAGCTCGCCGAACGGGTCATCCGGCTCTCCGGCGCCGAGCCCAGGGACGGCCTTGCCGGCGACGTCGCCGGCCTGGCCCGGGCCGTCACGGAGAAGCTGCGCCAGGACCCCATCGAGGACCTCCGCCTGGACTTCGAGGACGGCTTCGGCCTCCGCGACGACGCCGAGGAGGACCACTGGGCCCAGGAGGCCGCCCGGCGTGTGGCCCGAGGGCTGGACGAGAACGTCGCGCCCGGTTGGATCGGCATCCGCTTCCGCTGCCTGGAGGCGGCGACCCGTCGCCGCGGCCTGCGGACCCTGGACCTGTTCCTCACAGAGCTCCACGACGCCGTCGGCGGGCTGCCCGACGGACTGGTGCTGACCCTGCCCAAGGTGACCACCGCAGACCAGGTGCGCGCCATGGTGCTCGCCGTCGAGGAGCTGGAGAGGCAGCTCGGGATCGACGCCGGCCGGATCGGCTTCGAGATCCAGGTGGAGACCCCGCAGCTGATCCTCGGCCCTGACGGCACCGTCCCGCTGGCCGGTGCCGTCCATGCAGGGCAGGGGCGGGTCACCTCCCTGCACTACGGGACCTACGACTACTCGGCCTCCCTGGGGATCGCCGCGGCCCACCAGTCCATGGACCACCCGGCCGCGGACTTCGCCAAGCAGCAGATGCTGCTGGCCGCCGCCGAGACCGGGGTGCACGTCTCCGACGGATCCACCAACATCCTCCCCCTGGGGGACCCGGAGAGCGTGGTCGCCGCCTGGGACCTGCACGCCCGACTCGTGCGCCGCCACCTGCAGCGCGGCATCTACCAGGGCTGGGACCTCCACCCCCACCAGCTGCCCACCCGCTTCCTGGCGACCTTCCTGTTCTACCGGGAGGGCTTCGCCGATGCGGCGGACCGTGTCCGCACCTACGTGGGCGGAGAGTCCGGTGCCGTGCTGGACGAGCCGGCCACCGCCAAGGCGCTCGCGGGCTACCTGCAGCGCGGGCTGACCTGCGGAGCGGTCACCGAGGACGACGTCGTGGCCGCCACCGGACTCGACGCCGCCGGCCTGCGGCATCTCGCCCGTACCGGACGACCAGCCTGAGGGCTGACCGCGCACCCGTCCCTCGGCCGGAAGAGTCCGGCCGAGGGACGGGTGCGTGAGGCCCGATCGCGGGCCACGATGGACATGCACACCTTCGAGACCATGCACACCTTCGAGACGATGAGGAGCTCACCGATGACGATCAGCAGGACACCGTACTACGCGCCCCACGGCGGTCACCCTCCGCAGACCGACCTGCTCACCGACCGGGCGGTGGTCACCGAGGCCTACACGGTCATCCCCCGCGGAGTCCTGCGTGACATCGTCACCACCGTGCTCCCCGAGTGGCGGGACACCCGATCCTGGGTACTGAACCGCCCGGTGGCCGGCGGCGCGGTGACCTTCTCCCAGACCATCCTCGAGGTGGCCCCGGGCGGCGGCTCGGAGGCTCCGGAGCCGCAGTCCGAGGTGGAGGGCTTCCTGTTCCTCATGGAGGGCGAGGTCGAGGTGGTCATCGTTGGCGAGGCCCACCGCCTCACCCCGGGCGGATTCGCCTTCGTCCCGGCAGGCGAGCAGTGGTCCCTGCGCTCCGTGGGCGACGATGCCGCCCGCCTGCACTGGATCCGCAAGCGGCACCAGCCGCTGGAGGGCCACCGCCCGAAACCTGTGGTGGGACAGGAGCAGGACATCGAGCCCAGCCCCATGCCGGGCACCGAGGGCCGCTGGCGGACCACGCGGATGCTCGACCCGCAGGACCTCGCCTTTGACATGCACGTCAACATCGTGACCTTCGAGCCCGGCGCCTCCATCCCCTTCGCTGAGACCCACGAGATGGAGCATGGGCTCTATGTGCTCGAGGGCAAGGCCGTCTACCGGCTCAACGCCGACTGGGTGGAGGTGCAGGAAGGCGACTACATGTCTCTGCGTGCCTTCTGCCCCCAGGCCTGTTACGCGGGCGGGCCCGGCCCGTTCCGCTACCTGCTCTACAAGGACGTCAACCGGCAGGTGGAGCTCTGAGCGTCGGGCACTGAGGTCGGCGCGCCGAGCGCCGAGCAGAAGAGGGCCGCCGTGGTCGCAGACCGCGGCGGCCCTCTTCTGTGCTTCACATTGAACGAGTGGCCACGGATGACGGGACCTCGGCGTCCTGAGCGGCGTGTCCCGAGGGAGATGCCGGCATCTGTGGCCACTCGATCGGCAGTCGGGGGCGTGGAGCGCCACGGGTCTGGCCGGCACACAGCACGAGGCCCCCTCGCGCTCCGTGGGGAGCTCGAGGGGGCCTCGTGCGTGAGTCGGGGCGGGCCGTCATCGGCTGCCCGCAGCGGGGCTCATCGAGTGCTCATCGGGGAGTCAGTGTCCGCCTCGCCCGTTGTCCGCGACCACCTGGTCAGGTTCGGCCACTCTCTCAGGCTCCGCATCGTCGTCGCCGGTCTCTGAGGAGCCCTTCGGCGTCGCCTCCCGGGGGTCCCGGCCGTTGATGATCATCTGCACCTGGCTGGTGTCCGTGACCTCGCCTCGGTCGATGGCCTCCCGGACCTCCTCGACCTTCTCATCAGGCACCAGCGGGATCTCCTCGCCGTCGCAGTCGACGAACCTCCCATCGACGAACACGTCACCTTCCCGGAGGTCCCGCAGATCGGTGGGGGAGAGGATGCGCACCGGCTTGGCGGCGAACACCGACGGGTTCTCCGAGTTCCCGGCCTTGAGCTCGTTGAACAGGATGTTCAGCAGAACCGCCATGATGGCGGCCGATGAGATGCCGGAGTGGAAGATGGTCTGGAACCAGGCCGGGAACGAGTGGTAGAAGTCCTCGCGCACCACCGGGATCATCGCGAAGCCCAGGGAGGCGGAGACGATGATCAGGTTCATGTTGCCCTCGTAGGACACGCCCTTCAGGTTGCGGATGCCCGAGCCGGCCACGGTGCCGAAGAGCACGATGCCCGCACCGCCGAGGACCGGCATCGGGATGGCCGCGATGACCTGGCCCAGGATCGGCAGGGCGCCCAGGGCGATCATGATCGCACCGCCGCCGGCGACCACGTAGCGGCTGCGCACGCCGGTCAGAGCCACCAGGCCCACGTTCTGCGCGAAGGCCGACTGGGTGAAGGAGCCGAAGAGCGGCGCCACGGCGGAGGACAGCATGTCGGCGCGCAGCCCGTCCGCGATGCGGCGGCGGTCCACCGGGGTGTCGATGATCTCGCCGATGGCGATGATGTCGGCCGCGGTCTCGGTCTTGATCACCAGGATCACGATGGTCATGGAGATGATCGCGGCGACGTCGAAGGTCGGCACGCCGAAGCCCATGAAGGAGGGCAGGGCGATCCAGGAGCCGCTGCCGACCTCGGAGAAGTCGGTCATGCCCAGGGCGGCGGCCGCGGCGGTGCCGGCGATCAGGCCCAGCAGGATGGACAGTCGGGACAGGGTGGCGGAGCCGACCTTGGAGAACAGCAGGATGATCGCCAGGGTCAGGAAGGCCAGGCCGATGTTGGCGAGTGAGCCGTAGTCGTCGGTGCTCGAGTCACCGCCCATCGCCCAGTTGGCGGCCACCGGGATGAGGGTCAGCCCGATGGCGGTGATCACCGTGCCGGTGACCACCGGGGGGAAGAATCGGATGATCCGCGCGAAGAACGGCGCGAGGATGAAACCGATGATGCTGGCGCCGATGATGGCGCCGAAGACCGTGTTCAGGTCCCCGCCAGGTCCGGTGAGGATCGCCAGCATGGTGGCGACGGCGGCGAAGGACACGCCCTGAACGATCGGCAGCTTGGATCCCAGGAAGGGGAGGCCCACGGACTGCAGGATCGTGGCCAGGCCGCCGATGAACAGGCTGGCCGTGACCAGCAGGGCGGTCTGCTCTCCGGGCAGGCCCGCGGCGCTGCCGATGATCAGCGGGACGGCGATGATCCCGCCGTACATGGTCAGCACGTGCTGCAGCCCGAAGGTCATCAGCTTGCCGACGGGCAGCCATTCGTCCTCGGGCCGGTCAGATCCGGCAGGGAGGGTGCGGCGCTTCTGCGAGCCGGCACCAGTCGTCTTCGACATGGTCGAGGTCACCTCATTCTGCCGCGGGCGGGGCCTGCGCACCCAGGGGCGGGAGAGTGCGAGGTCGGGGTGCGGGGAGAAGACTGGCCCTCCCCGTGCGGCCCGTGCCCAGTGCGGCTTTGGGTATACAACGGATTTCGGTATGCGGTAGGTAGCTTCCGCATCGTGAACGAGTGTAACGCCGCTCACAGGCCCTCCGTCAAGAGTGTGAAGCGGATCAGTCGCGATGTCCATTTGGTAGACCATCGTCTCGCCAGGCCAGGCGTCGATTCGCATCGTCGGCGATTCTCTCGTTGACGCGGGGGCCTCGGTCGCCCTAGTCTGTTTCCACAAGATGGATTCAATCTTCCGCAATCCGAAAATTGACGGGTTCGAGCGGGAGGCGATCCGGACCGAGCCGTCCACACCGAGCCGTCCATATCGAGGAGGACCCCATGACCAGCGCATTCGCCCACCGCACGCCGACGTCCTACGTGCTGAACTGTTCCACCCTGCTCTCCGAGCTGCCCGTCCTCGAGCGCGCCGCCGCTGCGGCCGCCCACGGTTTCGCCGACGTTGAGTTCTGGTGGCCCTTCGACGGACAGCCCGCGCCGAGCCCCGAGGAGGTCGACGGCTTCGTCGCCTCCCTGGATGAGGCCGGCGTGTCCCTGACCGGGCTGAACTTCTGGGCGGGGAACATGGCGGGCGGCGACCGTGGCATGGTCTCCGTCATCGGCCGGCAGGACGAATTCCGCCGCAACGTGGAGATCACGGCGGAGATCGGTCGCCGCACCGGCTGCCGCGCCTTCAACGCCCTCTACGGCCTTCGGCAGGACGGGCAGGACGCCGAGGCGCAGGACGCCCTGGCCGTGGAGAACCTCGTCCACGCCGCCCGGGCCGTGGAGACCATCGGCGGCATCGTGCTCGTCGAGCCGGTCTCCGGTGCCGAGGGCTACCCGCTGAAGACTGCCGCGGACGCGCTCGCCGTCGTCGAGAGGGTCCACGACGCCGGGGCCGCCAACGTGGCGCTGCTGGCGGACTTCTACCACCTGGCCGTCAACGGCGACGACGTCGCCGCCGTGATCGAGGCCCACGCCGCCTCATTCGGCCACATCCAGATCGCCGACGCCCCCGGCCGCGGCGCCCCCGGCACGGGCGAGCTGCCGCTGGAGGCCTGGATCGACCGCAGCCGCGAGCTCGGCTACACCGGCCCGATCGCCCTTGAGTACAAGCAGGAGACCGAGACGGCCTTCGACTGGCTCGACGCCGCACCGGTCGACGTCGCCCGCTGAGCCGGGCCCGCAGCAGACACCCCACACCACACGGCCGGGCCGAGCCCCGCCGGACAGGAAGGACACATCACTCATGAGCACGAAGATCGCTTTCATCGGCCTGGGGATCATGGGTCTCCCCATGGCGAAGAACCTCGTCAGCGCCGGCCACCAGGTGACGGGCTACAACCGCTCCCCGGAGAAGGCCGAGCAGCTCGCCCTGGCTGGAGGCGCCGCCGCGTCCTCGGTGGCGGAGGCCGTGCGCGGTGCCGAGGTCATCATCACCATGGTGCCCGACTCCCCGGACGTGGAGGCCGTGATGCTCGACGAGGACGGAGTCCTCGCCCACGCCGAGCCCGGCGCCACCTGGATCGACCACTCGACCATCCGTCCCGACGTCGCCGTGCAGGTCGCTCAGAAGGCCCGCGAGGCGGGGCTCAAGCCCCTGGACGCTCCCGTCTCCGGTGGTGAGCAGGGCGCCATCGACGGCGCGCTGTCCATCATGGTCGGCGGTGAGCAGACAGACTTCGAGGCCGTCCAGGACGTCTTCGAGGGCGTGGGCAAGACGATCGTGCTCGTGGGGCCGGCCGGCTCCGGGCAGACCGTCAAGGCCGCCAACCAGCTGATCGTGGCCGGCAACATCGGGCTGCTGGCCGAGGCCGTCCTCTTCCTGGAGGCCTACGGCGTGGACACCGGCTCCGCCCTGCAGGTCCTCGGCGGAGGTCTGGCCGGCTCCAAGGTGCTGGACCAGAAGGGGCAGAAGATGCTGGACCGCTCCTTCGACCCGGGCTTCCGGCTCGAACTGCATCACAAAGACATGGGGATCGTCACCTCCGCCGCCCGAGAGGCCGGCGTCGTCATCCCCCTGGCCTCCACCGTGGCCCAGCTGATCGCCTCCACCGTCCAGCGGGGCGACGGCGGTCTGGACCACTCCGGCCTGTTCACGGTCCTGGAGGACCTCGGCGGCCGCAACGGCACCACCTCCTGACTCCCGCTGGCTGCTCACCTCCCTGCTGAGCAGCAGCACGGCCTGGACAGCAGCACAGACTGGGCAGCAGCACAGCTGAGCCAGGCCGTCCCTCACCGGCGGACCGCACCGCGGAACGTCGCCCACCAGACACGAGACCTTGAAGGAGCAGCATCATGACCACGATGCGCGCTGTCGACGCCGTCGCCCTGATCCTGGAGAAGGAGGGGGCCACCGAGGCCTTCGGCCTGCCCGGGGCGGCGATCAACCCGCTCTACTCCGCCCTGAAGGCCCACGGAGGGATCCGGCACACGCTGGCCCGCCACGTGGAGGGCGCCTCCCACATGGCCGACGGGTACACCCGTGCCGCGCCCGGCAACATCGGCGTCTGCCTGGGCACCTCGGGCCCGGCCGGGACGGACATGATCACCGGCCTCTACGCCGCCCAGGCGGACTCCCAGCCGATCCTGTGCATCACCGGCCAGGCGCCGGTGGCGGTCCTGGACAAGGAGGACTTCCAGGCGGTGGACATCTCCTCCATCGCCGCGCCGCTGACCAAGATGGCCAAGACGGTGCTGGAGGCCGCCCAGGTCCCCGGCACGTTCCAGAAGGCGTTCCAGCTGATGCGTTCCTCGCGTCCCGGGCCGGTGCTGATCGACCTGCCGCTGGACGTCCAGCAGACGGAGATCGAGTTCGACATCGAGACCTACGAGCCGCTGCCGGTGGTCAAGCCGGCCGCCACGCGGGCTCAGGCGGACCGGGTGCTGGACATGGTCGCCGCCTCGGAGCACCCGATCATCGTCGCCGGGGGCGGGGTCATCAACGCCGACGCCGCGGACAGGCTGGTGGAGCTGGCCGAGCTGCTGGACATCCCGGTCTCGCCCACGCTCATGGCCTGGGGCGCGATCCCGGACGACCACCCGCTGATGTCCGGGATGGTCGGGATCCAGACGCACACCCGATACGGCAACGCGAACTTCCTGGAGTCGGACCTGGTGATCGGCATCGGCAACCGGTGGGCGAACCGCCACACCGGTGCGCTGGACACCTACCGCAAGGGTCGGCGCTTCGTGCACATCGACATCGAGCCCACCCAGATCGGGCGGGTGTTCCCGCCGGACTACAGCATCGTCTCCGACGCCGGCGCAGCCCTGGAGGCCCTGCTGGAGGCGGCCCGCGCCCGGAAGGACGCCCTGCCGGACTTCGCCGAATGGGCCCGCGACTGTGCGGCCCGCAAGGGGACCCTGCACCGCAAGACCAACTTCACCGAGAAGCCGATCAAGCCGCAGCGGGTCTATCAGGAGATGAACTCGGCCTTCGGTCGGGACGTCACCTATGTGACCACGATCGGGCTGAGCCAGATCGCCGGTGCGCAGATGCTGCACGCCTACCACCCGCGGGCCTGGATCAACGCCGGTCAGGCCGGACCGCTGGGGTGGACCGGCCCGGCGGCGCTCGGCGTGGCCCGCGCCCTGCCGGACACCACCGTCGTCGCGCTCTCCGGCGATTACGACTTCCAGTTCATGATCGAGGAGCTGGCCGTCGGCGCCCAGCACCGGCTGCCCTACGTCCACGTGGTGGTCAACAACTCCTACCTGGGCCTGATCCGCCAGTCGCAGCGACCCTTCGACATGGACTACGAGGTCTCTCTGGCCTTCGACAACATCAACGCCACCGGCGAGTCTGCCGGCTACGGAGTCGACCACGTGGCGGTGGCCGAGGGGCTGGGCTGCAAGGCCATCCGTGTGGAGGACCCGGAGCAGATCGGCGACGCCCTGCGGGACGCGGTCGCTCAGGCCGAGGAGCACCGTGTCCCAGTGGTCGTCGAGGTCATCCTCGAACGCGTCACGAACATCGCCATGGGTCCCGCTCTGGATGCGATCAACGAGTTCGAGCCGCTGGCCGAGTGCCCGGAGGACGCCCCCACGGCGCTGACGGCGCTCGCCGCCTCGGAGTGAGATCCATGGCGAGCACCGCTGCCGGGCCGCGGACGTCCACCGTGGTGATCGCCCCGGACACCTTCAAGGGATCACTCGGGGCCGGTGAGGTGGCCCAGGCGCTGGCCTCCGGCATCCGCCGGTCCGCCCCGGGGGCCCGCGTGGTGGAGGTGCCCATGGCCGACGGCGGCGAAGGCACCCTGGATGCGGCGGCCGCCGGCTGGGAGATCGAGGCCCACCGGGTCACCGGGCCGGACGGCCGTCCGGCCCGGGCCCGGCTGGGTCTGAGGACCGACGACGGCGGCACGACCGCCGCCGTCGTCGAACTCGCCGAGGCCTCCGGGCTCCATGACATGGGGCCCGGGGCGGACCCGATGCGGGCCACCAGCCGGGGGACCGGGGAGCTGCTGCGCGCGGCTCTGGACCGCGGGGCCGATGAGGTCGTCCTGGCGCTGGGCGGCAGTGCCTGCACCGACGGCGGGGCCGGTATGCTCTCCGCACTGGGCGTCCGACTGCTGGACCGGGCTGGCCGACGCATCCCCGAGGGAGCCGCGGGGCTGAGCGGCCTGGCCTCCGCGGACCTGCGGGAGCTGGATCCGCGGATCGCCCAGACCCGGATCGTCATCGCCGCCGATGTGGATTCACCGCTGACGGGGCCGCAGGGGGCCGCTGAGGTGTTCGGCCCGCAGAAGGGCCTCGACGAGCAGCAGGTCCGCTGGGCCTCGCTCGCGCTGCAGCGGGCCGTGCCGGTGCTGGCCGAGGCGGCGTACCGCAGCAGCGGGCCCACCTGGTCCGATCATGTGGTCCGTGCCGCCGACCAGCCCGGGGCCGGCGCGGCCGGCGGGGTGGGCTTCGCCGCCCTGGCGCTGCTCGGGGCGGAGCGGCGCCCCGGCGTCGAGGTCGTCATGGAGCTGGTGGACCTGGAGACACGGATGGCCGGGGCGGACCTGGTCATCACCGGTGAGGGCAGCCTGGACACGCAGTCGCTGGCCGGCAAGGTGCCGGTGGGGGTGGCGCGCGTCTCAGCTCGGCATGGTATACCGGTGGTGGCGGTCTGCGGACGCAGTCTCCTGGACCGGGATCAGTGGGCGGCCGCCGGGATCGACCACGTCTGGGCTCTGCGGGACCTGGCGGGCAGCGACCAGGAGTCCATCCGTCGGGCCCCGGCGCTGCTGCAGGAGGTCGGAGGCCGGATCGGGCAGGAGCTCGCGGCGCGTTCGCGGCAGAGGCAGCTGATGGCAGGGCCCGCGGGGCCCGGAGAGGAATGAGGACCATGGCACATGAACTGGTGGTCACAGCGTCCCGGGCGCTGCTGCCTGCGGGATGGCAGGCCGTGGAGATCGGCGTCGACGACGGCGCGATCACCCGCATCGCCCCGGCCGGGACGGGGCTCCAAGGGCTCCGGACGGTGGAGGTTCCGGAGGATCAGGTGCTGCTGCCCGGTCTGGTGGACTCCCATGTCCACGTCAACGAGCCCGGCCGCACCGAGTGGGAGGGATTCGCCTCGGCGACCCGCGCGGCTGCCGCCGGCGGGGTGACCACGATCGTGGACATGCCGCTGAACTCCATCCCGCCGACGGTTGACCCGGAGGCGCTTCAGGTGAAGCGGGCCGCCGCTGAGGTGGCCGCCCATGTGGACATCGGCTTCTGGGGTGGGGCGATCCCCGGCAACGGTGAGCAGCTGCGCCCGCTGCACGAGCAGGGCGTCTTCGGCTTCAAATGCTTCCTGGAGGACTCCGGTGTGGAGGAGTTCCCGCCGCTGGAGCCGGCCGAGATGGAGGCCGACATGACCATCCTCGCCGAGCTGGGATCGATGATGATCGTCCACGCCGAGGACCATGGCACGCTGGTCCAGGCGCCGCAGGCCTCCGGCCGCAAGTATGAGGACTTCCTGCGCTCCCGGCCGCGGGAGGCGGAGAACGTGGCGATCCGGGCGGTCATCGATGCCGCCCGCCGCACCGGGGCTCGCGCCCACATCCTGCACCTGTCCTCGGCCGACGCCCTGCCGGAGATCCGCGCGGCCCGGGCCGAGGGGGTCCGCCTGACGGTGGAGACCTGCCCGCACTACCTGGTGCTGGCCGCCGAGGAGATCGTCGACGGCGCCACCACGCATAAGTGCTGCCCGCCGATCCGCGAGGCCGCGAACCGGGATCTGCTGTGGGAGGCCCTGGCGGACGGCACCATCGACTGCGTGGTCTCGGACCATTCGCCGTCGACCGCGGAGCTGAAGCTGCTCGACACCGGGGACTTCGGGGCCGCCTGGGGCGGGATCTCCTCGCTGCAGCTGGGCCTGCCGCTGGTGTGGAGCGAGGCCAGGGCCCGCGGACTGGAGCTGTCCCAGGTGGTGGGCTGGATGTCTTCCGGCCCGGCCGACCAGGTGGGTCTGCAGGACAAGGGGCGCATCGCCGAGGGGGCGAGCGCGGACCTGGTGGTCTTCGCCCCGGAGAAGTCCTGGAGCGTGGAGGCTGAGCGCCTCTGGCACCGCAACAAGGTCAGCGCCTATGACGGCCGTGAGCTGGTCGGCGTCGTGGAGGTCACGCTGCTGCGCGGCGAAGAGGTCGACTTCGAGACTCCGCGGGGTCGGTTGATCAGTCGGACCGAGGCCGCGGCGCCGCAGCCGCAGAGCTGAGGTCGTCCGCCGCACGACGACGCCGCGGGCCCCGACCAGATCTGGTCGGGGCCCGCGGCGTCTGGGTCTGGTGCGGGGCGGAGCGCGGACGGCGCTCAGGCGCCGAGCTCAGACTCCCAGGGTGCGGCGCAGGGCGGCCACATGCCCGTCGGCGGCGACCTCGTAGGCTGCGTGGCGCAGGGTGCCCTCGGGGTCGATGACGAAGGTGGAGCGCAGGGTGCCCTCCACCGTGCGGTCTCCGAGGTTCTTGGTGCCGAAGGTGCCGTAGGCGCGGGCGGTGGCCTGGTCGGCGTCGGAGAGCAGCGGGAAGGTCAGCTGCTGGTCCTCGGTGAAGCGGCGCAGCGCCTCTGGCTCATCGGGGGAGACCCCGACGACGGCGTATCCAGCGGCTTGCAGGGAGGCGAGGTTGTCCCGGAAGTCGCAGGCTTCGGTGGTGCAGCCCGGCGTGGCGGCCTTGGGGTAGAAGTAGACGATCAGGTGCTGCCCGGCGAAGTCGGCGGTGCTGACCTGGTTGCCGTCGGCGTCGGACAGGGCGAAGGCGGGGGCCGGCTGGCCCACCTGAAGGCGTGTCATGAGGTCTCCTCGAGAGGGGTCAGGGACTCCGCCAGTGTATCGCTATGCGGAATCATAAATCCATGATGTGGATATCAAGGGGTGTTTGTCGCGCCCCATGTCACTCCGGGTCCGCCGCCCAGACGGCGTCGTCCTCCCCGGTGAAGCTGATGCCGTCGTCGTCCTCGTCGTCGCGCTCTCCGCGTTCCAGCTGCTCGATCACATCGGTGGGCGGGTTGATCATCAGCACCGCCTCGTCCCGGTAGCCGCGCAGCTCCTCCTCGATGAAGCTGGGCAGCGCATCGGCCAGGTCCACGTCGCGGCCCTCCCGCTCGGAGAGCTTCCAACGGTGGTCGATCAGCTGGTGCATCAGCTCGGCCGGCTCCAGCTTGTCCCGCAGCTCCCGGGGGATCTGGGCGATCAGCGGCTGGAACACCTGCTGGGTCCACATATGGGCCGCCACCGCCTCATCCCCGTGCGGGTCGGTCTGCGCCCGGTAGGCGTCGATCGCGCCCAGCAGCCGCCGGGCCTGGTTCTCCTGCACGTCCAGGCCGGTGAGGTTCATCAGCCGCCGCTGGTGGTGCCCGGGGTCCACCACCTTGGGGCGCAGCAGCAGCTTGCCGTCCGCGCTGGCCGAGCGGATGTCGTATTCCTCGACGTCGAAGCCCAGCTCGTTGAGCCGGCGGATCCGCTCCTCGATCAGCCACTGCTGGTCCGGGTTGAAGGCGGTGTCCCCGGTGAGCTCGCTCCACAGGCCCCGGTAGGAGTCGATGAACTGGTGGCTGGTGGCGATGGGATCGACCTCCTCGTCCACCATGCCGCCCTCCATGAGGTCCATCAGCTCCCCGGCGATGTTCACCTGGGCCAGCTCGAGGTCGTACTCGCGCTGTCCGGTGGAGAGCTCGGGGTGGATCTCCCCGGTCTCGGCGTCCACCAGGTAGGCGGCGAACTGGCCGGCATCGCGGCGGAACAGGGTGTTCGACAGGGAGACGTCGCCCCAGTAGAAGCCGATCAGGTGCAGCTCCACCATCAGCAGCGCCTGGGCGTCGATCAGTCGGTGCAGGGTCTCCTTGCGCATCATCTGGTTGAACACCGCCCGATACGGCAGCGAGAACCGCAGGTGCCGGGTGATCAGCGCCGGGGACAGCGCAGTGCCGTCCTCCCGGGTGCGACCGGTCACCTCGGCCACCGGCTTCACGCACGGCGCGCCCAACCGGCCCAGCCGGCGCAGCATCCGGTACTCGTGCCGGGCGGCCCGCTCCGAGGTCTCCTTGATGGCGATGATCGACCCGCCCAGATGGGCGAACCGCACGATGTGCCGGGAGATGCCTCGCGGCAGCGCGGCGATCACGTCCTCCGGCCACTCCACCAGCGGCAGATGCCACGGCAGGTCCAGCAGCTCCTGCGGGATGGTGCCGGAGGCGGTCAGGCTCAGGCCTGGGACTGGATTCACTGCTGCTCCTTCTCTGCGGCCGGGGCCCCTGCGGCTCCGGCCCGCTCGCGGGCGTCTGCGATCACGGTCAGCACATCGGCCAGCTGGGGCGGAGCCCCGATCCTGTGGTCGGCGCGGGTCTCACCCTCGCCCACCTTCACCCCGACGTCGGCACCGGCCAGCACCGCGAATCCGAACTCGTCGGTGACGTCGTCGCCGGCGAAGAACACCGCATCCGGGGACACCAGCTCGCGCAGCTCGGTGATGCCCTCGCCCTTGGTCGCCTGCACGACCACGGCCTCCAGCACCGCTTTGCCCTCCTTCGGGTGCACCTCGTCCAGGGCGGCGACGGCGGCGCGCGCCTCGGTGAGCACGTGCTCGGCCTCCGCGGCGTCGGGCACCTTGCGCACATGCATGGCCGCCCCGGCGGGCTTGTGCTCCACCCAGGCGCCGTCGGTCTGGGCCGCGATGGTCTCGAAGACCTCCAGCAGGCGGGTCCGTGCGGCCTCCTGCTCCGAGGTCAGGACCAGCTGCGCATCCTCCTCGGCCAGGTCCGCCACATCCCGTTCGGCGCCGTGGGAACCGATCAGCAGGGTTCCCGACGGCGGCGCGGCGATCTCCCGCAGCGTGTCCAGTCCGCGCCCGGAGACATAGGCGACCCGCACCCCGTCGAACTCCGAGAGGCGCCGGACCGCCTCGGCGTTCGCCGGCACCGGCCGGGCGTCGTCAGCGTCCGGGACCAGCTCGGCCACACAGCCGTCGAAGTCCAAGCACACCAGGATCTTCGGCAGCGCGGCGAAGTGCCGCAGCGCGGCCACCAGGTCATCGTCCAGCGCCGTCACGGAGGTGTCCCGTGGAGCGTGATCTGTGGTCATGGCTCGAGTATCTCCCGATCAGCGCAGCTCCGCCAGACGCTCGAGGAACTCCTCGGCCCAGCGCTGCACGTTGTGGGAGACCACCTGACGGCGCAGGCTGCGCATCCGCCGTCGCGCATTCTCCGGCTCCATGGTGGCGGCCTTGACCATCGCAGTCTTCAGTTCGTCCACATCATGGGGATTGATGAGCAGCGCCTGACGCATCTGGTCCGCCGCGCCGGTGAACTCGGAGAGCACCAGCACGCCCTGTCCCGACTTGCGGGCGGCCACATACTCCTTGGCCACCAGGTTCATGCCGTCGCGCAGCGCGGTGACCAGCATGACGTCGGCGGCCAGATACAGCGCCACCATCTCTTCCACCGGGTAGGAGTGGTGCAGGTAGCGGATCGCGGTGTGGGCCAGGGTGTCGTACTCGCCGTTGATCCGCCCGACGGTGGACTCGATCTCCTCCCGCAGCAGCCGGTAGGACTCCACGCCTTCCCGGGAGGGGCTGGCCACCTGCACCAGGCAGGCCTGGCCCACCGTGAGCTCGCCGTCGGCCAGCAGCTCCTCGTAGGCCTTCATCCGGTGCCGGATGCCCTTGGTGTAGTCCAGGCGGTCCACGCCCAGGAAGATCGTCTCCGGGTTGCCCAGCTCGCGCCGGATCTGCTCGGAGCGGGCGATGATGTCCGGGCGCTCCGCCAGCTCCACGATCTTCTGGGTGTCGATGGAGATGGGGAACGCCTTGGCCTCCGCGATGCGGTAGTCGCCCTGCTGCGGGGCGGCCGCCTGGCGGGCGACCGTGCCGCGCGCCGGGTCCGGATGCAGGCCGGGCAGGGAGGACAGCTGGTCCGGCTCCGGCTCCTCGGAGGGCACGTAGATCTGGTCCGACTTGATGTAGTAGCCCAGCCGGTGGCGCACCACCCGCTGGAAGTTCCGGGCGTCGGACTCGCGCTGGAAGCCGATGAGGTCTGCGCCGAGCAGTCCCCGCAGCACCGAATGCCGCCAGGGGAGCTGGGAGAACAGTCCCGGGGGAGGGAAGGGGATGTGGTTGAAGAACCCGATCCTCACATCCGGGCGCAGCTCGCGCAGCATGGCGGGCACCAGCTGCAGCTGGTAGTCCTGCACCCAGATGGTCGCACCTTCGGCGGCGACGGCGGCCGCGGCCTCTGCGAAGCGCCGGTTCACCCGTCGATACGCCTCGAACCAGTGGCGGTGGAACTCCGGGCGGGCGATCACATCATGGTAGAGCGGCCACAGCGTCGCATTGGAGAACCCCTCGTAGTAGTCCTCCACCTCCTGCTCGCTCAGCGGGACGGGCACCAGGTGCATGCCGGCGTGGTCGAACGGCTCCAGCGTCTCATCCGCCGCACCGTGCCAGCCCACCCAGGCGCCGTCGGACTGCGCCATGATCGGGGCCAGAGCGGTGACCAGTCCGCCGGGGGAGCGGCGCCACCCCGTCCCGCCGTCCTCAGTGGTGATCCGGTCCACGGCGAGCCGATTGGCCACCACCACGAAGTCGTACCCGCTCTTCTGAGCCATCAGCGCGAACTCCCTTCCTCTCGAGGACGGCGTCCGCTGCGACCATCACCACCGGCGATGGCCTGTGACGCCCGTCGCATCCTGTGTGGCGCAACTCTACCCGGACCGGCGCCGTTCCGGGCCTGAATGTGAGGAAGATCGACCTCCGGCCGGCTGAGCCCGGTCAGCGCGGCGACGGCGTCGTGACCAGCCACGACGCCGCCGTCATGGGAGCCGACCCGTCCAGGAAACCCCCGGAGTGAGGGGCTACCCTGGATGCGACCGTTCCCCGGATCCGCCTGCGCGGAGCCGGCACTACGACATCTTCGGAGACATGATGGCTCGAAATCCCCAGACCTCGGGCGGCAGCGCCCGCGACCAGGCCCGACGCATCCAGCAGGAGGAGGAGGCCAAGCAGCGCAGGACTTCCGTGATGCTGCGCGTCGGCGTGATCGTGGTGGCGCTCGCCGTCGTGGTGGGTCTGACCTTCTTCATCATCAATCAGCGCGCCGGTCAGGAGCGGATGACCGCCAGCGAAGGCCCCGCTCCCGCCTCGGCGAACGAGCAGGGCGGCATCACGCTGACCTCGGCCACCGAGATCATCGACGGGGCCGACCTCGGCACGGTCGACGCCTCGGACGTGCCGGAGTCCGAGACCGAGCTGCCCATCGGTGTGGAGCCGGGCGAGGAGGGCGAGCCCCCGCATCTGGTGGTCTACGCCGACGTGAACTGCGTGCACTGCGCCAACTTCGAGGCTGAGCACGGCGAACAGATCAAGGAATGGGTCGACGCCGGCCAGATCACCGTCGAGTACCGCATGGTCGGGTTCCTGGACCAGAACTCCACCACCAACTACTCCTCGCGAGGGGCCAACGCCACGGTCTGCATGGCGGAGGAGTCCCCGGAGAACTACCTGGACTACCTGGCCGAAGTCGTGACGCACCAGCCGCAGGGGGAGCTGTCCAACGACGAGCTCGTCGCTCGGGCCGAGGCCTACGGTGCGGACATCGAGTCCTGCGTGGAGGGTGGCACCTACCGGGCCTTCGTCACCTACACCTCGCGCCAGGCCTCCGCTCAGGGTGTGGGCGGGACGCCGACCGTCTACCTCGACGACGAGGACTGGAGCACCTCCGAGATGGGCTTCCGGGAGTTCGTCGAGTCGAGGATCGGCGACGCGGACGCCGACGAGGACGCCGACGACGAGGATGCTGACGCTGAAGACGCCGACGGGGACGCGGACGACGAGTCCTGATCCTGCGGCCCGCGGGCGGGGGTCATGCTTCCGCCCGCAGGGTCGTCCGACCATGAACTGGTCACCTGAGGAGATCCGCCGGTAGGATGGGTCTCCGGCGCTGCGGCGCCACGCCTCCTTAGCTCAGCTGGTAGAGCAGCTGTCTTGTAAACAGCAGGTCGTCGGTTCGAACCCGGCAGGGGGCTCCACAGCATCCCGGATCCGCGGACAGCCCGCGGACAGTCCGATGCCAGGCGGTCCATGCGCGGCGCGCATGCGTCGATGTCCGCCTGATCTTCAGAAGATCTCACCGACGATCGGGAATACCTGCGCCGGGCCGCCGGTTGACTGAAGCGGACTAGCATGCACCCTGTGCCTCTCCGTCGCTGTCGCGACGATGCCCGGTGCCATGCGGCAGCCCTCCCTCCCTGCTACGGGATGCGGCGCCGCCGTCTGACCATCGACCCACCGTGAGTCCTGCAGGTCCGTGCCTCCGAGGCACGGACCTGCAGGACCATCATCGTCTCTGGAGGCCTCATGAGCGCACCGTCAACCCCGCCGCCCGCACCCCCCGTCGAGGTGCCCAGGATGCCCGCCGGTGACAAGTTCACCATCGGCACGCTGCTCATCGCCGCGTTCATCATGATCCTCAACGAGACCATCATGAACGTCGCCCTGCAGCCGCTGATGGTGGAGTTCCAGGTCGGAGAGACCACCATCCAGTGGCTGACCACCGCGTTCATGCTGACCCTGGCCACGGTCATCCCCACCACGGGTTACCTGATGCAGCGGTTCAGCCTGCGGACCGTCTTCACCATCGCCATGGTGCTCTTCAGCCTCGGCACGGCGATCGCCGCGGCCGCCTTCGGGTTCCCCATGCTGCTGGTCGGTCGCATCGTGCAGGCCGCCGGCACCGCGATGATGCTGCCCCTGCTGATGACCACCACGCTGACCCTGGTGCCGCTGCAGCGCCGCGGGGTGGTCATGGGGAACATCTCCATCGTGATCTCGGTGGCTCCGGCCACCGGTCCGGCGCTGTCCGGGCTGATCCTGCACATCGCCGACTGGCGGTTCCTGTTCCTGATGATCCTGCCCATCGCCCTGGTGGCGCTGGTGCTGGGGCGTCCCCGTCTGGACAGCAGCCCCGGAGTCAAGGGCGGCGGACTGTCCGTGCCCTCGCTGCTGCTCTCGGTGCCCGGCTTCGCCGGAGTCGTCTACGGCATCAGCCAGCTCGGCGGTGGCCACGGTGAAGGTGCCGGCGTGGATGAGACCGTCGAAGCCGGCGTCGACGTCGTCGCCCTGGTGGTGCTGATCGTCGGCGTGCTGTTCCTGGCCGCCTTCACCTGGCTGCAGATCCGCCTGCAGAAGGGCGGGAACCCGCTGCTGAATCTCTCGCCGTTCCGGTACACCATGTTCACGCGCTCGCTGCTGATGATGCTGCTGATGATGATCGCCCTGTTCGGCGCGATCATCATGCTGCCGCTGTTCCTGCAGCAGGTCCGCGGTCTGGACACGCTGCAGACCGGCCTGCTGATGCTGCCTGGCGGCGTGCTGATGGCGCTCCTGGCTCCGATCGTCGGCCGCCTCTATGACCGCGTCGGCCCCAAGCCGCTCGTCGTCCCCGGGGCCTCCCTGTTGGTCATCGCGCTGTTCCTGATGAGCCTGCTGAGCCCGGACAGCAGCATCTGGGCGGTCCTCGGGCTGCACCTGGTGCTCAGCTTCGGGCTGGCCTGCCTGTTCACCCCGGCCTTCACCACGGCCATGAATCCGCTGCCGCAGCCGCTGTACTCCCACGGCTCAGCGGTGCTGAACACCCTGCAGCAGCTGGCCGCCGCCGTCGGCACTGCGCTGCTGGTCACCGTGCTGGGCCTGGGTGCGGCCGCCGCGACGGCTCGCGGGCTGGACCCTGACGCCGCCGCCGTCGAAGGCTTCCGCACCGCCTTCCGCACGGCTGCCGTGATGAGCCTGGGCACCCTGGCCCTCGGGCTGACTCTGCGCGCCACCAAGGCCGGAGAGGCCGAGGGTGGGGACCCTGCGGAGCATGGCCGACCGGACCAGGGGGAGGCCGCGCCGGCCGCCGCCCACTGAGAATCGCCCGCTGAGAGCGGGCGGGATCCACAGACGACGCCGGGCCCGGCAGAGATGCACTGATCATCTCTGCCGGGCCCGGCGTCGTCTGTCTGCGTGAGGTCTGCGGCCGTCTGGCAGGGCCGCGTCCGGCGCCGCGTTCGTCCTGCCGGCGCCGATGTTCTTCCCTGGGTGGGAAGCGGGGCCCGCCCGCACCGAGCGGGCCCCTGTCGCACCCAAGTGAGGACCACCTTACAGAGTGGATCAGGAATACGCAACGCCCATGTGTTGAAAATTCGCAGCGTCGATCATGGGTCGCCAGCGGGTAGCGGTCCCGGCGCGTCGGCGGGTCACGTGGGGAGCGTTCGCCCGGCGTCGCCGCGCGGATCGAGCGACATTGTTGCGCGGGAGTTCGTAAATGCCGCTACACTCCTGCCGTGTCGCAGATCACAGGAGGACAGCCATGGTCAGGTTCGCTCGCACCGCTCTCACCGCCGCCCTCACCGGGGGTATGATGCTCGCCGCCCTCGGCCCCGGCGCCCAGGCCGCACCGGGCGGCTCCGGCGGCTCCGCGCCGACCGGCGGCCACCCCGATCCGGTGCCGGAGCCGGTCCGCCAGGCCCAGGGGGAGGGCGACGTCGTCGCGCTCACGGTGGACGACGGCCCGAATCCCGGCGAGACCGACGCGCTGCTGGACCTCCTGGCCGAGCGTGACATCAGGGCGGTGTTCTGCGTGATCGGGCAGAACATCACCGCCCCTGGAGGTGCGGAGCTGCTGCGTCGGATCGTCGACGACGGCCATGTGCTGTGCAATCACACCACGAGCTATGCGGACATGGCCGGGTGGGAGTCCGAGGAGATCCGTCAGGACCTGACCGAGACGCTGGAGATCATCCGCGATGCCCTCGACGACCCCCAGGCGCCCGTGCCGTTCTTCCGGGCGCCCAACGGCAGCTGGGGACAGACGCCGGAGGTCGCCGTCGAACTGGGGATGCAGCCACTCGCGGTGGTCAACACGATCGCCGACTGGGAGACCCAGGACGAACAGATCCTCACGGAGAACCTGCGGGAGGCCATCGTGCCCGGCGAGCTGGTGCTCGTCCACGACGGCGGCGGGGACCGGTGGGGCACCATCTCCGCGGTGGAGACCGTGGTCACCGAGAAGCTCGCCGACGGCTGGGAGTTCACCCTGCCCGTGGGGATCGACACGGGTGACGACGGCGACCAGCCCACAGCAGTCCAGCGGTGGGTGGTCAGGCCCTGAGCGCGTGAGTCACGGGTCAGCCGATGCCGAGGGCCCGCAGGCCCGCGGCGGCTCCGGCTCCGGCGATCACCACCACGAGGAACGGGGCCCGCAGCAGCAGAGCGACGGCGGCGGCGAGCAGGGCGCCGACCCGCGCGTCGAGCACCACGCCGCCATCGCCTGAAGCGGTATTCATGGCCACCAGGGAGGCCAGCAGCGCCACCGTCATCAGGGTGGAGAGCCGGCCGACCAGCGGGTGCTCCAGCCAGGAGCCCGGCACCAGGTAGCCGAGGAGCTTGGTGGCGTACACCGCCGCACAGGCCAGCAGGACCCAGAGCCACTGTGTCATGGGCGGACCTCCTCGTGCTCCTTGCGCGTCCTCGTCGACTCGGCGCCTCCGCTCCGGCCGCGGGTGACCAGGCCCCAGGCCGCCGCGACGACAGCTGCCAGCAGCACCGGCACGCCGGCCGGCAGCATCGGCATGGTCAGCACCGTGACCAGGGCGGCCACTACGGCCAGCGCCCAGGGCTCCCGAGACCTCAGCCGCGGCCACAGCAGGCCCAGGAAGGCGGCGACCACCGCCCCGTCGAGCCCCAGCGCCTCCGGCTCCGCCACGAAGTCGCCCAGCAGGGCGCCGACCACGGTGGCGAGGTTCCACCCGACATAGACGCCCAGACCGGTCACCCAGAATCCGCGGCGCCGCTCCTCGGGGTCGGTCTGGCTCATGGCGTTGGCCGCCGACTCGTCGATGGTGAGCTGCGCGCTGACCCAGCGCCGCCAGCCCGAGGGGTCGAACATGGCCTTCATCTGCACCGCGTAGATGGTGTTCCGTGCGCTGAGCAGCGTCGAGGCGCCCAGTGCGGCGCCCCCGGAGCCGCCGGCGGCCAGGATTCCGATGAAGGCGAACTGGGACCCGCCCGAGAACAGCAGGGCCGAAAGTGCCACCGTCTGCCACAGCGTCAGTCCCGAGGCCACGGACAGTGCACCGAAGGAGAGCCCGTACAGGGAGACGGCGGCGGCGATGGAGAGCCCCATCCGGGTGGCCGGCGTCATCGCGGGCCTCCCGGGGTGCCGGCGGCGGGGTGCTCCATGAGCAGGGCGAACCACGCGCCCGCGGTGAGGGCCTCGTAGGTGTGCGGGACGTCGCCGGCGAAGGTGGCGTAGTCGCCGGGTTCCAGGATGATGGGTGCATCCTCCGGACCGAGGCGGATCCTGCCGGAGCCGATCACCACGTGCTCGACGGAGCCCGGCGTATGTGGTGCGGCGCTGCGCGGCTCCCCAGGCTCCAGGCTCACCACGTAGAGGTCCCTCTGGGCGGAGCTCCGGCCGGTGTGCAGCAGAGTGGCCAGGTAGTCGGACTCGGCGGAGGGCACCGGGGTGCGGTCCGCGGCGCGGATGATCCGCGGTCCGCGGGGAGGGGCCTCCACCAGGCGGGCGAAGGGGATGCCCAGGGTGGAGGCGATGGACCACAGGGTCTCCACGCTCGGGTTCGCCTGTCCGGACTCCAACTGGGAGACGGTGGACTTCGCGATGCCGACGCGGCGGGCAAGCTCGCTGATCGAGAGCCCGGCCTGCTGTCGTTCGGCGCGCACCGCCGCGGCGATGTGCGCCCGCAGTGCGTGATGATCCTGCTCAGCCATGAAACCTCCTTCGTTCGGTACATCATGCCATGCGTTCGGCATGGCGAACCAGCCGGAGGGGCGTCGCAGCGGGCCTGGTGGGAGGAATAGCTGGACCGTGCAGATGTTGTGCCAGAAGGCGAACCTGTTCAGCAGGGCGCCTGCCCGATCCCGAGATCGACCGAAGGAGAATTCCATGGCACAGGACAAGCGCGTCGTCATCCTGGGCGGCCACGGGAAGGTGGCGATGCTCGCCGCCCCCAAGCTCGTCTCCGCCGGATGGAGCGTGGATTCGCTCATCCGCAACCCGGATCACCGAGACGACGTCGCGGCCACCGGGGCCACTCCGGTGGTCCTGGACATCGAGAACGCCGACGTCGACCAGCTCGCCGAGGCCTTCGACGGCGCAGACGCCGTCGTCTTCTCCGCCGGCGCCGGGGGCGGCAATCCTGCCCGCACCCGCGCGGTGGACCTGGAGGCCGCCGTCCGGTCCATGGAAGCCGCGGAGCAGGCCGGGGTCACCCGCTACGTGATGGTCTCCTATGTCCGGGCCGAGACCGACGTGGACACCCTGGACAAGGAGAGCTCCTTCTACCCCTACGCGGAGGCCAAGCACCACGCCGACTCCCACCTGCGCGGCACCGCTCTGGACTGGACCATCCTCGGCCCCGGCTCGCTGACCCAGCAGCCGGCCACGCGCCGACTGCAGGTGGTCGACGGCGCCGGGCTGATCGACGGCCGCAGGCCCGACGCCGCGGAGGTCGGGGCCTCCCGGGAGAACGTGGCCGAGGCGATCACCCATGTGCTCACCGCCGGCGCCGCGGTGCGCCGGACCGTGAACTTCTACGACGGCGAAACCCCGCTGGAGGAGGCGCTCGCCTGATTCGGCGGCATCGCCTCGGGCGCCCCGGGCCCCGGTTTTCCGAATCGGGGCCCGAGGTGCTAATCTTTTCTGGCGCTCGCAGGCAGGCTGAATGCCGGCGAGATCACGCACGGATCCGTAGCTCAGATGGTTAGAGCGCTCGCTTCACACGCGAGAGGTCGATGGTTCGAGTCCATTCGGATCCACCATTTCGCAGCACACCGCCCTGTCGGGCCGCCGCCACTCTGGCCGGCGACCGGCGGGGCGGTTCTGTACCGTCGCCCGCTTCCAGATCGTCCCGATCGGCGATCGGCGGGCCCAGGACCCCCACGACGCCTCGGGCGCTCGACCCCGCCGCGAGCCCCACCGCGTAGATTGGGAGACGATCCGAGACATCCTGAAGGGAGGGGCAGTGGCAGCTCAGCAGGGCCGCAGGGGCACCCGCGACGTCCAGCCGCACGAGGACGAGGCCCGCTGCGGGGCGGATGGCGTGGCCGGTCCGGACGAGTCGGGCGGGCCGGGGACGTCGGGCGACCAGCACGGGCTGGGGGAGCACCATGCCAGCACGGACGCCGTCGAGGCCATCGACCCCGTCATCTCCGAGCCCGACGCCGAGGTCACCCTCATCCCGGTGGTGCGGCCAGCCTCCGCCGGCGAGGACGAGGAGGAGGACACCTCCACCGGATTCGTCCGGGCCCTGACCGGCAGCATCGCCTCCTCCTGGCAGGCCTCCCGAGAGGCCGAGGCCACCTTGGAATGGGAGGAATACGACGCCGAGGCTGCCGAGCGTGCCCAGGAGGAAGCCGCCCAGGCCGAAGTGGAGGCGGTCCGCCACGAGTACGCCCCCGACGCCTTCTATGACTCCCCGGCCGACAGCCCTGACCTCGGCCAGCACGGGCATCCTGGGCATCCCGGTCAGCACGTCCAGTCCGGTCCTCCCACCTCACCGCTGCCGCGGCCCCACACGCACACCTTCGATGAAGCCCGTCAGGAGCTGGGGCACCCGGAGCGCCCTGCGGACCGGGTGTCCACCGGCGAGTGGACCCCCGTCGGAGACTGGGCCCAGACCGAGGCGCTGGGGCCTCAGATCCCCGGCGACCGCGCCCTGGCGGCGGACCCGCACGAGGTCTCCGCCGCGCCCGCCAGCGAACCGATCCGTCGTCGCTCCGTGCTCCGCCCCGCAGGGACGAAACTGGCGGACCAGCTGAAGCTGCCCCCGCTGTTCGACCGCTCCGTGTTCGAGCAGAAGGTGCGGCCGCAGAACGTGCTGCGCCGCATCATGCGGGCCGAGACGACCCACACCCAGGCCGTGCCGTTGGTGGACCGGCTCGTGGGCACCCCCTACGCGAACCCCCGTCAGGCCGAGCAGCCGGTGGACTCGGACGAACTGGCCACGATCGCCTTCGTCCTCGACCTGGGGGAGGCGCTGTTCCGGTACGGGGCCGGCGCCCTGGAGGTTGAGACCTCGATCATCGCGGTCACCGCGGCCTTCGGGATGAAGAACACCGACGTCGACATCACCAACCAGTCGATCAGCCTCAACTGGGCACCGGACGGCAAGATCCCCTACTCCCGGGTGCGCGTGGTGCGTTCCTGGTCCCGGAACTACAAGGCCCTGGCCGCGGTGCATGAGCTGGTCACCGACATCATCTCCGGGCGGCTCACCCGCGGCGAGTCGGCCGAGCGGCTCCAGGAGATCACCCGGGAGCCCAAGCCGTATCCGCGCTGGATGGTGAACCTGGCCGGAGCTCTGTTCGCCAGCCTGTTCGCGAGCTTCCTCGGAGCCCCGCTTCTGGACGCCGCCCTCGGCTTCGCCGCGACCCTGGTGGTGCTGGGCATCACCCGTCAGCTGGCGGTCTGGAGGGTCCCGGAGTTCTTCACCCTGGCCGCCGGCGGTTTCATGGCCACCTTCATCGCCATGGGCGCCTTCATGCTGGACGCGCCCATCACTCCGTCCATGGTGGTGGCCGGCGGGCTGATGATCCTGCTGCCCTCGGCCCGGGTGGTCTCCGCCATCCAGGACGCGATCAACGGCTTCCCCATCACGTCTGCCGGACGTCTGGTCTCCGCGATGATCGCCTTCGCGGGGATGACAGCGGGCATCATGGCCGGCGTCGTGCTGGCCGACCTGCTGGGTGCCCCGCACATCGAGGTGGCGGTGGGGCTGACCCGCATCTACCATCCGACCGTGCTGGTGGCGCTGGTGTTCGTCGCCGCGATGGCCGCCGCCGTCGTGGAGCAGGCGCGCTGGAAGATGCTGCTGCCCACCGGTGCCGTCTCGGCCCTGGGCTTCCTGCTGTTCTATGCCGGTGAGCTGATCGGGCTGGGGGAGCGGATGACCCCGATCCTGGGCGCGACGGTGGTCGGCGCGCTTGGCCGTGTGGTGGCGCTGCGCATGGGCGCCCCGCAGCTGGTGGTCGCCGTGCCGGGCATGATGTTCATGCTCCCGGGTCTCATGGTCTTCCGGGGCATGTATCAGATCGCTCTCGACAACCCCGAGGTCACCCTGGTGGACTCGATGATGGGCGGGCTGACCGAGCTGTTCAGCGCCCTGATCATCATCCTGGGCATCGCCGCCGGCATCGTGCTCGGCGATGTGCTGATGCGTCCGTTCACCTCGGGGCTGCAGTCCAACGAGCGGTCCCGCGGCCGACGCCGCTGAGCAGTCATACGGGTGCGGTCAGGCGGGTGCGGTCAGGCGCCAGTCCACCGGAGCCGCGCCCAGGTGCTGCAGAGCGTCGTTGGTCCGGGAGAACGGCCGCGAGCCGAAGAAGCCTCGATGGGCGGACAGCGGCGAGGGGTGCGGGCTGGTGATCACTGCCGTGTGGTCTCCCGCATTCAGCAGCGGCTGCAGGCGCCGCGCATCGGCGCCCCACAGGATGGAGACCAGCGGGGTGTCCCGGGCCACCAGCGACCGGACGGCGGCCTCGGTGATCTGCTCCCATCCGATGCCCCGGTGCGAGCCCGGGCTGCCTGCGGTGACGGTGAGGACCCTGTTGAGCATCAGCACCCCCTGCCGGCTCCACGCCGTGAGATCGCCGTGCGGAGCGGGCTCGATGCCGAGGTCCTGATGCAGCTCTCGGAAGATGTTCTGCAGGCTGCGGGGCAGCGGCCGCACATCCGGGGCTACGGCGAAGGACATGCCGATCGGATGCCCCGGGGTGGGGTAGGGATCCTGGCCGAGGATCAGGACCCGGACGTCGTCGAAGGGCTGCCGGAAGGCGCGCAGCACGGCCTCCGGGGCGGGCAGCACGTGCTCGCCGGAGGCCCGGCGGCGGGTCAGCTCCTCGCGGACGCGGGCGAACTGCGGCTCCTGCGCGGCCAGGGCCCGCTCCCAGCCGGACTCCAGAGGTGCGACGAGGTTCTCGGAGAGCTCCATGGGCCACCACCTTAGAGGGTGCCTGGGAGGTACGTGGTCGCTCGTCATGCGCCCGGAGGTGGTCCGCGGAGGATCCAGGAGGCGATTTCCGGTGCATCTCAGAAAGCTTGCGCGCGTTGCTCAGGGGGTGATGCGCGGGGAAATGACTCCTCGACGTGCGGGGCGCGGCCGGACTGGAGAGAGTCCGCCGTGCGCCGGGCGTCCCTGTGGCAGCGAACACACAGCGGGTGATATGCGCCGTCGTGCCTGCTCCGGGCCGTAGGATGGGCGCAGAACCAGCGGGCCGGTCGCGCATCGGCCCGAATCGAGATCAGGAGGCATCGATGAGCTCTGCCAGCTCGGCCGAAGCCGTCACCCGTGACGAGGTCGCGGACGCGCCGTCTGACGCCGGGGAGCTGACCGAGCAGGAGCAGCAGATCCTGGCCCTGGAGCGCCAATGGTGGAAGTACGCCGGGGCCAAGGACCAGGCGATCAGCGATCAGCTGGGCATCTCAGCGGTGTCCTACTACCAGCTGCTCAACCGGCTCATCGACTCCGAGGCGGCCCTCGCCCACGACCCCATGCTCGTCAAGCGCCTGCGCCGCCAACGCGACGCGCGGCAGCGGGCTCGGGCCTCCCGCCGGTGACCGTCGAGATGAGGAGTCCCGCGATCACGAGCCCTGAGATGACGAGCCCTGAGATGACGAGCCCTGAGATGTTGAGCTCCGATGCCACGAGCGGGCCGGGCTCTCCGGTCCGCCTCACCGTCCGTCCGCAGTCCGCGCACAGCCTGAGGATCGCCACACCATGAGCAAGTTCCCGCACGACGAGTTCGACGACGTCCCTCCCTATCAGCAGGGCGAGGCCGGCAAGCACCGTGCTCCGGCCGAGGCCTCCACGGGCTCCCGGGGCGGGGGCCTGAAGTGGATCGGGCTGCTCGCGGTGCTGGCCCTGGCGGTCGGCGTCGTCAGTTACTTCGTGCTGCCCACCCTGCGCGAGGGCGACACCGAGGCCTCCGATCAGGACCAGGCCCAGGAGGAGTCCGACGGCGAGGACGAGGGTTCCGAGGGCGGCGCCGCCGAGGACGGCGAGGAGGGTGCCGAGGAGGAGCCCACCGGCACCGCCGCGGACACCGAGGCGGCCGTGCAGGTCCTGGGCTACGAGGGCGCCGAATCCGAGGCTGCGGCCACGCTGGAGGAGATGGGCTACAACGTCACCTACGTGGCCGAGTGGACCTACGACGACGTCGAGACCCCCGTGGTCTTCTACCCGGCGGGCTCCGAGGAGCACGCCGAGGACGTGGGGCAGAATCTCGGCATCGAGCGGGTGGAGGAGAACAGCGCGTGGAGTTCGGTGGCCGTCGTGGTCGACGGCGATTTCGCCGAGTGAGATCAGCCGCGCAGCAGCAGGCGGGAGCTCACCTCAGGGGTTTGCACTCGCCTGCACAGAGTGCTAAAAATTGAGCTAGCACTCTCCCCCGGAGACTGCCAGCCCGGTGACGGGTGCAGCCTCCTGCGGCGGCGAGTGGGATGAACCTGAACAGGTGAGGCCACCGAAACCATGCGCCCCCGGTGACGCGGGGGTGCGGCCGTCCGTCGCGGGCACCTCTCAAGGTTCGACCCGATTGACGCGAACACGTCTGAATCATCATCACCCGCAGTC
The DNA here is from genome assembly GCF_031705515.1 of Nesterenkonia sp. CL21. Lineage (NCBI taxonomy): Bacteria > Bacillati > Actinomycetota > Actinomycetes > Micrococcales > Micrococcaceae > Nesterenkonia > Nesterenkonia sp. CL21. Next base: position 329,859 of record NZ_JAUTWR010000002.1, on the reverse strand, counting down.
CAGGAAGGACACGTGCCGATATGGCTAAGACCATTGCATTCGACGAAGAGGCCCGCCGGGGCCTCGAGCGGGGCCTGAACAGCCTCGCCGACGCCGTCAAGGTCACCTTGGGCCCCCGCGGCCGCAACGTCGTGCTGGAGAAGCAGTGGGGCGCCCCCACCATCACCAACGACGGCGTCTCGATCGCCAAGGAGATCGAGCTGGAGGACCCCTACGAGAAGATCGGCGCCGAGCTGGTCAAGGAGGTCGCCAAGAAGACCGACGACGTCGCCGGTGACGGCACCACCACCGCCACCGTGCTGGCCCAGGCGCTCGTCAAGGAGGGCCTGCGCAACGTGGCCGCCGGTGCCGACCCGATGGGCCTGAAGCGCGGCATCGACAAGGCCGTCGAGGCGGTCACCGAGGAGCTCTTCAAGTCCGCCAAGGAGATCGAGACCAAGGAGCAGATCGCCGCCACCGCATCGATCTCCGCCGCCGACAACCAGATCGGTGAGCTGATCGCCGAGGCGCTCGACAAGGTGGGCAAGGAAGGCGTCATCACCGTCGAGGAGTCCAACACCTTCGGTCTGGAGCTCGAGCTCACCGAGGGCATGCGCTTCGACAAGGGCTACCTCTCCGGCTACTTCGTCACCGACGCCGAGCGTCAGGAAGCGGTCCTCGAGGACCCGTACATCCTGATCGCGAACTCCAAGATCTCCTCGGTCAAGGACGTCATCGGCGTCCTGGAGCAGGTCATGCAGTCCGGCAAGCCGCTGCTGGTCATCGCGGAGGACGTCGAGGGTGAGGCCCTGGCCGCTCTGGTGGTCAACAAGCTCAAGGGCACCTTCAAGTCCGTGGCCGTCAAGGCCCCCGGCTTCGGCGACCGCCGCAAGGCCATGCTGGCCGACATCGCCATCCTCACCGGTGGCCAGGTCATCGCCGAGGAGGTCGGACTCAAGCTGGAGAACGCCACCCTGGACCTGCTGGGCACCGCCCGCAAGGTCGTGGTCACCAAGGACGAGACCACCATCGTCGAGGGCGCCGGCGACGCCGACGAGATCGCCGGCCGCGTCTCCCAGATCAAGGCCGAGATCGAGAACAGCGACTCGGACTACGACCGCGAGAAGCTGCAGGAGCGCCTGGCGAAGCTGGCCGGCGGCGTGGCCGTCATCAAGGCCGGTGCTGCCACCGAGGTGGAGCTCAAGGAGCGCAAGCACCGCATCGAGGACGCCGTGCGCAACGCGAAGGCCGCCGTGGACGAGGGCATCGTCGCCGGCGGTGGCGCCGCTCTCATCCAGGCCGGCGCCCGGGCGTTCCAGTCCCTGTCCCTGGAGGGCGACGAGGCCACCGGTGCGAACATCGTGAAGTTCGCCGTGGAGGCCCCGCTGAAGCAGATCGCCATCAACGCCGGCCTCGAGCCCGGCGTGGTGGCCGAGAAGGTCAAGGGTCTGGCCGACGGCACCGGTCTCAACGCCGCCACCGGCGTGTACGAGGACCTGCTGGCCGCCGGCGTCAACGACCCGGTGAAGGTGACCCGTTCGGCACTGCAGAACGCGGCCTCCATCGCCAGCCTCTTCCTCACCACTGAGGCCGTCGTGGCCGACAAGCCCGAGAAGAACGCCGGCGGCGCCGGCGCCGAGGGCATGGACCCGATGGGCGGCATGGGCGGCATGATGTGATCATGCCCGGCCCGTCGCGCTGAGCAGCACGAGAGCCCCGCAGGCATCAGCCTGCGGGGCTCTCGTCATGCTCAGGGCAATCGCAGCGCCCGCCCGGGGCGCGCCCGTCAGCGGCCGAACATGCGGGTGTTCGCGGACTCCGTCTCCTCATACTGCGAGGAGGCCGCGGCCATCGCCTGCCGGACGCTGGCCAGCGACTGCTCCACCTGCACCTGGGTGCTGCGCCACTGGGTCAGCACCTCCTGGAACGCGGTGGAGGCCGAGCCCTTCCAGGACTCCTGCAGCTGGCGCAGCTGGGACTCCATGGAGTTCACGTCGGTCTGGATGCGGGTCAGGGTGGACTCCACGGTCTGGGACTTGGCCATCAGGTCCGCGGTGTCGATCTGCAGCACTGCCATGATCGGCTCTTCCTTCCGTCGATGTGCGGGACGCTCCCCACAGTAGGAGGAGCGGACCGTCGCCGTCGCGGAGGATCAGCGGCCTGTGGAGGAACCGGGCGTGTCGTCGCCGTCGGACCGTCCCTGTGGAGGAACGGGACCGTCCTGCAGCTCCGCCAGCTCATGATCCTCCACATCGGATTCGTGGTCGGACTGGTCGCTGGGCTCCACCATCGGCAGCCGCAGGGTCATCGTGGCCCCGCCGCCCGGAGTCTGCTGGTGCCGGACCGTGCCGCCGTGCTGGGCGGCGATGGCCGCGACGATGGCCAGTCCCAGGCCCGTGCCGCCGGTGCCCCGGTCCCGGGAGTTGTCGGCTCGGTAGAAGCGCTCGAAGATCCGTGCGGCGTCCTCCTCGGAGATCCCCTCCCCATGGTCCCGGACCTGCAGTACGGAATCGGTGCGCCCGGCCACCAGGGACTCCGTGCCCACCACCAGCTCGATGGGGGATCCCTCAGGGGTGTAGCGCAGGGCGTTGGTCACCAGGTTGGTGACGATCTGGCGGATCTTACCCTCGTCCCCCAGCACCGGGGCGGCCGCCGGCGAGCCGCCGTGCAGCCCCACCACCTGCACCGTGCGGTCCGGGGCGTTGACGCCCATGTCCATGGCCGTGTCGTGGGCGATCAGGTTCAGGTCCACCGGGGCCAGCTGCAGCGGACGCTGCTCGTCCAGCCGGGCCAGGGTGAGCATGTCCTCCACCAGCTGGCCCATCCGCTTGGCCTCGGACTCGATGCGACTCATCGCCGCGCCCACGGCCTCCGGATTGTCGCTGACCCCGCCCTGCCGGTACAGCTCGGAGAAGCCGCGGATGGTCACCAGCGGGGTGCGCAGCTCATGGGAGGCGTCCTGGATGAACTGGCGCATCTTCTGCTCCGAGGCGGTCTTGGCCTGGAAGGCCTCCTCGATGTGCTCCAGCATCACGTTCAACGAGCTCGACAGGCGGCCGATCTCGGTCTCCGGCGGCGCGGTGGTCTCCACGCGCTGGGAGAAGTCCCCGCCGGCGATCGCCGCGGCGGTCTTCTCCACCCGGAACAGCGGCCGGAAGGCGCGGGTCACCACCGCATAGGCGATCGTGGAGGCCCCGAGCGTGGCCAGCAGGCCGATCGTGGCCACCAGGAAGGTGGCGCGCTCCACGGAGGTGTCCACGTCCTCCAGCGGCAGCGCGATCGCCAGCGAGGCTTCCCCGGACTCGAGGCGGTAGACCTGCACGCGCCAGCCGCGCGAACCCTCCTCGGTGCCGGGCACCTCGAAGGACTGGCCCGCCTGCGCGAGCACGTCCTCGGCCGTCAGCGGCGGGATCTCCGGCAGGTCCTGGCCCTCCACACGCCGGTGGGTGGCGCTGTACTCCATCGGCTGGCCGTCATTGGTGAGCAGCACCCCGTAGAAGCGCAGGATCGCCAAGGCGTTCGCCCGATCCTCCGGGTCCGAGCCCATCTCGGTGAGGTACATCGAGATGTTGTTCCGGTTCGTGTACAGGTCCTCGTCCAGGCTGCGCAGCAGCTCCTGACGGAACAGCGACGCCGAGACGAAGGTCGTCACCGCCAGGGTGAGGAGCAACAGGCCCGAGATGATGAAGACCAGCTGAGTGCGCAGCGAGGCGCTGCGCCATCGGCGCGCGGCGGAACGGACCGGTGTGAAGGCCATGCCTGGGGGCTCAGTGCGACATCCCCTGGGAGCGCTGCCTCCGCTCCCAGGTCTGCAGCACGTAGCCCACGCCGCGCTTCGTCTGGATCATCGGGGCGCCCTCGGCCCCGGAGTCGATCTTGCGACGCAGATAGGAGATGTAGGACTCCACGATCGAGGCGTCCCCGTTGAAGTTGTACTCCCAGACGTGGTCCAGGATCTGCTGCTTGGAGAGCACCCGGTTCGGATTCATCATCAGGTACCGCAGCAGCTTGAACTCGGTGGGGGAGAGGTCCACCATCTCGCCGTCGCGGCGCACCTCGTGGGCGTCGTCGTCGAGCTCCAGGTTGTCGATCACGATGACGGCGTCCTCGTCCTGGTACGGCGCGGTGCGACGCAGCACGGCCCGGATGCGGGCGACGACCTCGTCCAGGGAGAAGGGCTTGGTGACGTAGTCGTCGCCGCCGACGGTCAGGCCGGTGATCTTGTCGTCCGTGTCGTCGCGGGCGGTGAGGAACAGCACCGGGAAGTGCTTGCCGGCCGCGCGCAGCCGCCGGGTCACCGTGAAGCCGTCCATGTCGGGGAGCATGACGTCCAGCACGGCCAGATCGGGTTGGAACTCCTCGGCCGTGTCCAGCGCCTCGCGCCCGTTCGAGGCCGCGGCGACCTCGAACCCGGCGAAACGCAGGGAGGTGGCGAGCAGCTCGCGGATGTTGGGCTCGTCGTCGACGACGAGCAGCTTGGCTTCGGCAGTCTTCTCAGTCACGGCGCCAGTGTCCCTCCGTTGTCTGGGAGTCAGCTGGACGTGTCCTGTGCGCCCAGTAAGGGTCTGCCGGGCTCCGCCTGCGCAGCGGGCCGGAGACAGTGCCACGCTCAGACCACATCGGAGCCGTCCAGGATGGTGTACCCGTAGCCCTGCTCGGACAGGAACCGCTGCCGCTTGGCCGCAAAGTCCATGTCCACGGTGTCCCGGGCGACGATCGAGTAGAAATGCGCCCGCTTCGTCTCATCGCCCCCGCCCGGGCGGAGCAGCCGGCCCAGCCGCTGGGCCTCCTCCTGCCGCGAGCCGAACGTCCCGGAGACCTGGATCGCCACCGAAGCCTGCGGCAGATCGATGGAGAAGTTCGCGATCTTGGAGACGACCAGCACATCCAGCTCCCCGGAGCGGAACTGGTCGAACCGGCGCTGCCGCTGCGCCGTCGACGTCGATCCCGTCAGCACAGGCGCACCCAGCCGCTCCCCGAGGGACTCCAGCTGCTCCACGAACTGTCCGATCACCAGGATCCGCTCGCCGCGGTGCCGATGGCGGGCCACCAGGCGGGCGACGACGTCGTCCTTGGCCGCGGTGCCCGCGGCCAGCCGATGCCTCTCGCGATCGGTGGCGGAGGCATAGTCCATCCGCTCCCCGCGCGGCAGGTCCACCCGGATCTCCACGCACTGGGCCGGAGCGATCCACCCTTGGGCCTCCATCTGCTTCCACGGGGTGTCGTAGCGTTTCGGCCCGATCAGCGAGAACACCTCCCGCTCCCGGCCGTCCTCCCGGATCAGAGTGGCGGTCAGCCCCAGCCGACGGCGGGCCTGCAGGTCCGCCGTCCGGCGGAAGATCGGGGCGGGCAGCAGATGGACCTCGTCATAGATGATCAACCCCCAGTCGTGCTGATCCAGCAGCTCCAGATGCGGATAGAGCTCGCCGCGGCGCACCGCCAGCACCTGGTAGGTGGCGATCGTGACCGGGCGGACCTCTTTGCGGTCCCCGGAGTACTCGCCGATCTCGTCCTCCTGCAGCGAGGTACGGCGCAGCAGCTCGTCCTTCCACTGCCGGGCCGAGAGCGTGGAGTTGACCAGGATCAGCGTGATAGTCGCAGAAGTGGCCATCACCCCGGCGCCCACCAGAGTCTTGCCCGCCCCGCAGGGCAGCACGACGACGCCGGAGCCCGCCGCCCAGAAGCTGTCCACCGCCTCCTTCTGATAGGGACGCAGCGCCCAGTCCTCCTGCCGCAGCGCGATGGGGTGGGCGGTGCCGTCGACGAACCCGGCCAGGTCCTCGGCCGGCCAGCCCAGTCGCACCAGCTCCTGCTTGAGCTCCCCGCGGGCCTGCCCGTGCACGGCCACCGTGGCGTCGTCGATCTGCGGCCCGAGCAGCGGGGCGACCGTCCGCGCGCCGCAGACCTCCTCGACGATCGCCGGCTCCTCACCGCGCAGCACCAGACCATGCTGCGGGTCCTTCTCCAGGCGGATCCGGCCGTAGCGGTCCATGGTCTCGGCGATGTCCACCAGCAGCGAGTGGGGGACCGGGAAGCGGGAGAACTCCAGGAGGGTGTCCACCACGGTCTCCGCGTCGATCCCGGCCGCGCGGGCGTTCCACAGGCCCAGAGGGGTGATCCGGTACGTGTGGACGTGCTCGGGGGCGCGCTCCAGGTCGGCGAACGCGGCCACGCCTCGGCGTGCGGCGTCGGCCTGCTCGTGGTCCACCTCCAGCAGGACCGTCTTGTCCGACTGCACGATCAGCGGTCCGGTCATGGCGCGGCTCCCTCCCCAGGCTTCTCGGGCGTCTCGTCCCCGGTCTCATCCAGCAGCCGGACCGCGGTGATCCGGTGGACCAGCAGCACCGATTCGCCCTCCCCGGCGAGCTGGCGGATCCGCACCCGTCCGGCGTTGAGCGCCGTCGGCAGTCCGGAGAGCGTGTGCTCGCGACCCTCGGCGTCGACCCGGCGCAGCCACACCGGCTGCCGTGACCTCACCGCGGTGCGCAGCAGCCCCATCACGTCCGTGCCGCCCACGGGGCTCGTGGCCTCGGCGGCGACGGCGTCCTGGTCGGGGTCTGCGTCGCCGGCGATCGAGGCCCCGGCGCGGGCTCCGGCCCCGGCCCGCAGGCCGGCGAGGGTGCGGGAGACCAGCTGCGGATCGGCCTGCTGCGCGGAGAGCGTCCGCACCGGCGACTGCTGCCAGGGCGACTGCGGCAGGGTCCAGGCTTCGGCGGTCTCGGCCAGCTCCGCCTCCCGACGGGAACCGGTCGGTGTCGTCGCACGGGCGGCGTCGCGGCCCGGCTCCTCGGCCCGGCGCGACTCCACCCCGGCCTCCGCCAGGGCGCGGACCAGACGCTCGGCGTCGACGTCGCAGACCAGGACCTCGGTGGTGAGCTCCCGCAGGCCCAGGCTCCGCAGGATCGGGTGCTGCAGCAGCGTGGCACGACGCGCAGGATCCCGCTCGATCAGCCAGCTGGAGGCCGCGCCGATCGTCACCCCCTGCCAGGTGCGGGCGGCGTCGTCGATCAGCGTGGCCAACGACGACGGGATCTCGGCCAGACTGTGCGCGGCGAGGAACTCGCGGATCCTCTCGGCGGTCCAGCCGGCCGAGATGCCGCGGCGCAGCGAGGCGGCCGTGAAGCGGAAGGTCGGCACACCGCCGCGGGTCTCCTTCTGTGCGATCGCCTCCAGCCCGGCGGAGACCTCCGGAGCCAGGGCGCCCACCGCGACGGCGGTGAGGTCGGACTGCACGTGGATCTGGTCGACCTGCGGCGGCAGCGCCTCGGCAAGATGGTCGGCAGTGCGCGCCAGCCGTTCGGCCAGTCCGGTGGAGGCTGAGCCGGCGTCCGGGCGGTGGTCTTCCCCGCGGCCGGGCACGGCGGGCGTCTCGGGCGCGAGCAGCCGCCCCACCTCGGTGAGGGTCCCCATGGCCAGCAGTCCCAGGCGCTCGGCCTCACGGACCATCGGTGGCAGCACCTGACCCACCCGGGCCAGCAGGACGGGGCGGTCCCACGTCATGCGATCCGGCAGCGTCCCGGTCAGCGCCTCAGGGCCCGGCTCCTGGTCGTCGGGAAGCTGCAGGTGGTACAGGGCCGGCGCGGCGGAGCGGCCCAGGTGCTCGGCCAGCTCCGCCCCCAGCGCGGCGGCGGTGCCCAGCAGGCGGGCGCGCAGCGCGGGGGCGTCGCCGCGCTGACGATCCGGCGTGAGGGCGGGCGCCAGCCGGGCCGTGGGATGCGGGCCGCGCAGCAGCAGGGGCGACCGCGGGGCCAGCAGCCACCCCGAGACCAGCAGCTGATGCTGACGATGCCGTGGGGCCCGCCGCCAGCGTCGTGCCGCAGGGGTGGTCCGCCACCGGTCGGAGTCCACGTCGAGCGCCACCAGGCCCGCCGCCGCGGCGAGCTCCAGGAGCCAGCCGGTCTCTCCGACGTCCGCGTCGGAGGGCCGGGAGGCCCCGCTGCGCTCGCCGGTCAGGCGCCGCAGCTCCCGCATGCCGACCCCGCCGGTGCGCAGCACGGCCGCCGGGGTCTCTTCGAGCACCGTGAGCAGGTCACCGACGTCGGCGAGCAGCTCCGCCACGGCCGCCAGCGCGGCGTTGCGCACCAGGGAGGCCGGGCCGCGCGCCGGGGAGGCGCCGGGTGGAGTCAGGGCGGCGTCGGTGTCAGCGGAGGCGAGCTCGAGGTTCAGCCCGGCCAAGACCGCCGGCAGGCTTCCCGGGACCGCCAGTCGTCCCGCGGCGGCGTCGGCGGCCGTGGGCGCGGAGGACGCCGCGGGGCGGTCGTCGGGGGCGAAGATCAGGCCGAGCCGTGCCAGGCGGCTCAGCACCGGGTCCAGGGCGTCCTCGGTCAGGCCCGTCAGCGGCCGGCCGGCGGTGGCGGCGGCGAGGACGGCGAGGGCGCCGGCGTCGAGTCGCTGCAGGCAGTGCCGCAGGCTCATGTCCGACTGGGCGCGCACCGCCAGCCCGGTGAAGTCTCCGGGGGAGGGATGCACCAGGTCGGGGCGGGACCGCAGCAGGGCGGCGACGGCGTCGTCGTCGCGCGAGGAGAGGCGCCGGGCCAGGGCGGCGAGTCCGAGGAGGGTCGGCTGCATCCTCAGGAGGTCGCGGCGCGGCGTCGACGCCGACGCATCGACTCGAGCAGGTGGACGACCATCAGGGTGAAGCCCAGGGGGAATCCCCAGAGGGCCGTGAAGTACAGGCCGGGGTGCGGCTCGACGTCGGCGAAGTACAGTCCCAGGATCAGCGCCAGCGCCACGGCGGACGCGGCGGTGATGATCACGCCCAGGAGCAGGACGGCCCGCGAGGCCGCAGGGGCGGAGGTGGTGGACATGGTGCCGATTCTATCCCGACCGCGCGCCCCAGGTACTCTGGAAGGCAGTCGAGATGACGCGTGAGCCGGTGTCGCGGGCGCCGGACGGTGCCGAAGCGGCTCGGCGGCACCGGGCAGGACGCCCGGACGCTGACGGGCTTCCGCGCCTCGACCCCAGTGATCCAGACCTATTCGAGGACGAGGTAGAGGAACGTGCCAACCGGGAAAGTGAAGTGGTTCGACGCCGAGAAGGGCTTCGGATTTCTGACCTCCGACGACGGGCAGGAGGTGTTCCTGCACTCCTCGGCGCTGCCCGCCGGCGTCTCGAACGTGAAGACCGGCACCCGCATGGAGTACGGCATCGCCGACGGTCGCCGCGGCAAGCAGGCGCTGTCGGTGCGCATCCTGGACGAAGGTCCTTCGGTGGTGCGCGCCACCCGCAAGCCTGCTGAGGAGATGGCCTCGGTGGTCCAGGATCTGGTCAACCTCCTGGACTCCACCACCGGAGGCCTCCGCAAGGGGCGCTACCCGCAGTCCGCCCAGTCGAAGAAGATCGCCGCGCTGCTCCGGCGCGTGGCCGACGACTTCGACGCCTGATCCGCCCGTCTACCCCATTCCGGAGGTCATCATGCCGAAGAAGGATGCCGTGCTCAGCGAGGCCGTCGACCTCGCCCGCGAGGCCCTGCGCGAGATCGCCCCGGATGAGCAGGTCGGTGAGCATCTCTCCGTCACCGCGGAGGAGGACCGGCTGCACACCCATCGCTTCGCCGCCGACCGCCCCGGCTACCACGGCTGGCAGTGGTACGTGACCGTGGCCCGCGCCCCGCGGGCGAAGAAGGTCACCGTCTGCGAGCTGGGGCTGCTCCCCGGTGATGATGCGCTGCTCGCGCCGGCGTGGGTCCCGTGGGCGGAGCGTATGGACGAGCAGGAGAAGAAGGAGCTCGCCGCCGCGGAGGCGGCGGCCGCCGAATCCGCCGGAGGCTGATGCCCGCAGGCCCGGACGCGTGAGGGGCCCGGACGCCGTGTCGACACGGTGTCCGGGCCCCTCACGCGTGGGCAGACCGATCGTCCAGTGATCCCGGCGACCCGGGGGCCTGCAGGGGAAAGCCGGATCGGGCGGGCGAGCCCATCCGGTGGACTCAGCCGGTGAGATGCTCCAGCACGTGGTCGATCGAGCGCAGCAGCTGAGAGACGTCGTCGGGCTCGATAGCCACGAAGGTGGCGATGCGCAGCTGGTTCCGCCCCAGCTTGCGGTAGGGCTCGACGTCGACCACGCCGTTGGCGCGCAGCGTCGCCGCGACCTCGGCGGCGTCCACCGAGTCGTCGAAGTCCACGGTGACGATGACGTTCGAGCGGTCCTCAGGCCGCTGGACGAACGGGGTCGCCAGGCTGTGGGCTTCCGCCCAGGAGTAGACCCGCTGGGCCGAGTCGGCGGTGCGGGTCGCGGCGAAGTCCAGGCCGCCGGCGCCGTTGAGCCAGTCGATCTGCTCGGCCAGCGTCACCAGGGTGGCCAGGGCGGGGGTGTTGTAGGTCTGGTCCTTGCGCGAGTTGTCGATCGCGGTGGTCAGGCTCAGGAAGTCCGGGATCCAGCGGTCGGCGGCGATACGCTCGGCCCGCTCCAGGGCTGCGGGGGACATGATCGCCAGCCAGAGCCCTCCGTCGGAGGCGAAGTTCTTCTGCGGGCCGAAATAGTAGGCGTCCGTCTGGGCGACGTCCACGGCCAGCCCTCCGGCCGCCGACGTGCCGTCGACGAGGACCAGCGCGCCCTCGTCGGCGCCGGCGACACGACGCACCGGGGCGGCCACGCCGGTGGAGGTCTCGTTGTGCGGCCAGGCGTAGACGTCGACGCCGGCCTCGGCGGAGGGCTCCGGGCGGGTGCCCGGCTCCGCGGTGAGGATCGAGGAGGCCCCCAGGTGCGGGGCCTTGTCGGTGGCCTTGGCGAACTTGGCGCCGAACTCGCCGAAGGACAGGTGCTGGGCGCGGGTCTCCACGAGGCCGAAGCTCGCCACGTCCCAGAAGGCCGTGGATCCGCCGACGCCGAGGATCACTTCGTACCCCTGAGGCACCTGGAAGAGCTGGGAGACGCCCTCCCGGAGCCGGCCCACCAGGTTCTTCACCGGGGCCTGGCGGTGGGAGGTGCCCAGCAGGTCGCGGCCAGCCGCGGTGAGCGCCGCGATCTGCTCGGGCCGGACCTTCGAGGGTCCGGCGCCGAAGCGGCCGTCGGCGGGGAGCAGCTCGGCGGGGATGGTCACGCGGTCAGCGGACATGGAGGATCTCCTCGACTTCTCGGACGCATGGCGGCTGCGACGCGGCGACTGCGACAGGGGCGGACAGGACCATGTCGTCGACACCTGTGACAGGGGCAGCCACTATGCTGGGGTGGTGTGGGGACGCCGAGCATCACGTTATCAAGTGCGGAGGCCTCCCCTGCGGCCTGGCAGAGGAAAGAGAGTCATCGTTGACGGATCTCATCGACACCACTGAGATGTACCTTCGCACCATCCTGGATCTGGAGGAGGAGGGCATCGTTCCGCTGCGGGCACGGATCGCCGAGCGGCTCGAGCACTCAGGGCCCACGGTCTCGCAGACGGTGGCCCGGCTGGAGCGGGACGGGCTCCTGGTGCTCGCGGAGGACCGTCATCTGGAGCTGACAGAGGCCGGCCGGGAGCTGGCCGTGCAGGTCATGCGCAAGCACCGTCTGGCCGAGCGTCTCCTCTCCGACGTCATCGGCCTGGACTGGCCCTACATCCATGAGGAGGCCTGCCGCTGGGAGCACGTGATGAGTGAGCGTGTGGAGCGGCGCCTGGTGGAGATCCTCGACGACCCCGTCGAGTCCCCGTACGGGAACCCGATCCCCGGGCTGGAGAAGCTGGGGGTCGCGGGCCGGGCCGCGTCCGCCCAGGGCCTGGTGACGTTGAGGCGTGCCGCGGAGGACCGTGTGGCGGACGGGGAGGCCCCCTCGTCCTGGAGGGTCCAACGCCTGGCAGAGTCCATCCAGGTGGAGCCTGAGGTCCTCGAGCAGCTGCTCGAGGCCGGGCTGCGCCCCGGAGCTGCGGTCGATGTGGGGGAGGTGGACCAGGCCTATGTGACGCTGACGGTGTCTCACGACGACGTGGACGCCCTCGAGGTGGAGATACCCCTCGAGGTCGCTCAGCACATCTTCGTGGTCGCCCGCTGAAGCCTTCTGAGCCCCCGGACGACGACTCTCATCACGAGAGTGTCACGCGCCATGGGGCGAATATGTCACGGACTGTGACCATTCGTCGCCGCCGGCCCAGGAGCCCTTCGGCATCCATCTGACCTGCAGTGATCCTCCGGCCGTGGGGGCGGAGGAGGGGGTGGACGTGTGGTCGAGTCGTGATCTTCGCGGGGGTCGTCGTGACCTGAGCGTGACATTCGCGCCGAACTGTTATAGCGTCGGGGTGTGCCCGGGCGACTGTCCGAATGCCCGGTGCGCCTCAGGTCGGTCTTGCTTCTCTGCCGCCGACCGGAGCCGTTCGACAACTACCGCATGGCAGAGGGCGGGGTACGCGGTCATGCATGGACCTGGAGTTGGAAGCTTCCCGGGCTTCGTGCTCCACGCAGGCAGGCCCCGCCGACACAGGGAGAGGTTTTCATCAAAGTGACTGACAACATGACGATCGTCTCGCGCCGTGACCGGCGCCATCAGGCGTCTCTGGCGCGTGCTGTGGTCCACAACGCCGGCACCTTCGGCCGTGGCGCAGCAGTTGCCGTCGCAGCCACCGGCCTCGTGGTCTCCACGGGTGCCGCCGCCAACGCAGGTGTGGGCTCCGCCTCGGTGAACGACGGCCGTGAGGTCACCACGCTGCAGGTGTCCCAGTCGGACCTGACCGTGGAGCGCGCCAGCAACAACACGGCCGTCACGGTCACCGCGTCGCCGAGCGTCGACCTGACGTTCGACCGCCCGTCGGTGGGCTCGGAGAGCGCTCCGGAGCCGACGCCCGAGCCTGAGGTCGAGACCGAGACCCAGTCCGTCGCGCTGAGCCACACGCTCCACGACTACCTGCCGGGCACCCGCGGCCTGGTCGAGCAGCTCGCTGAGCTGGAGGGCGTCTCCGCCGAAGGTCTCTTCGAGCAGCTCTTCGCCGACGGCACCTTCGTCGACGAGAACGGCGTGCTGGACCACGGCGCCCTCGCGGCCCGCGTCGCCGAGCTGAGCCCGCAGCAGGCTGAGGAGCCCGCGCAGCAGGAGACTCAGGAGCAGGCCCCGCAGCAGGAGGCTCCCCAGCAGGAGGAGAGCCAGGAGCAGGCTCAGACCGAGTCGCAGGAGTCCTCTCAGGAGGCGAGCGCCGAGGTTGAGCTGGCGTCCGCTCAGGAGGAGGCGCCGCAGGAGGAGTCCTCCGGTTCGCTCAGCGCCGTCGTCTCCGCCGCCTACTCCGGCATCGGCACCCCCTACGTGTGGGGTGGCAAGGGACCGGGCGGCTGGGACTGCTCGGGCTTCACCGCATGGGCCTACGCCCAGGCCGGCTACAGCATTCCGTCCAGCACGGCGGCTGTGCGCAGCTCCGGCCAGTTCCGCTGGACCGACAACCCGCAGCCGGGTGACATCGTCGTGCAGAACGGCGGCGGCCACATCGCCATCTACGTCGGCAACGGCCAGTTCATCGGTGCCCAGAACCCGAACTCCGGCACGCTGCTCTACAGCTACGAGACCCGCCCGGGCAACTCGCACGTGGGGTACCTGACCCTGCGCTGATCCCCGGACGATCCGCACACGAGCCGCGGCCGCGCCCCGAGTCCTCTCGGAGCGCGGCCGCGGCTCGTTCTGTCTCCTGAGGCCTCCGAGGTCGAACGGCAGGCTCTGCAGGCCCATGGCGCGCTGACCGGGTGTGATCTGTGTCATGTGGTGCCATCTCGGCGCTTCAGCGTCTATATTGAGGGCTGTACAGGCGCGGAACGGCGCCGCGCGGCGCCGAACCGTACTGCCATGAGAGGTACGGAGGGTTCGCGATGCGCACACTGGTGCTCAACGCCGGCTACGAGCCGCTGAGCGTCGTGTCCTCCCGACGTGCCGCCGTGCTGGTGATGCACGGCAAGGCCAGCATCCTGGCGGAGGACGGCACACCGATCTCGTCGCCCTCCACCCTGATGCCCCGGCCGGCCGTGATCCTGCTGCACCGCTACGTCCGGGTGGTCCGACGTCGTCCCAGCTCGCCCTCGCGCCGTGGCGTGCTGCGCCGGGACCAACGCCGCTGCGCCTACTGCTCACGTCCTGCGGCGACGGTCGACCATGTGATCCCACGATCCCGCGGCGGCGACTCCACCTGGGAGAACCTCGTGGCCTGCTGCGGGCCCTGCAACGTCCGCAAGGGGGACAAGACGCTGGATGAGCTCGGCTGGACGCTCGACACGACCCCTCAGCCGCCGCCGCACCACGCCTGGATGCCTCATGAGCTGGATGCGCCTCATGAGCTGTGGGTCCCCTTCCTCGACCATGCGGCCTGAGTCCGTGTCAGAGCCAGTGCCTGAGCCGGAGCCTCCGGACTCCTCTGCGCCGGGGGACGAGGTGCCCGGCCCGTCCGTGGCGGCGGTGCTGCTGGCGGGCGGACGCGGAAGCCGCCTCGGCGGCGTCGAGAAAGGCCTGCTGACCCGCGACGGCGTCCCGCTGATCACCGGCTGGGCGGAGGCGCTGGGGCGGCGGGACATCTCCGCAGTGGTCGTCGGCACGCCGAGGCTGCGCCCTCACCTGCCTCCCGGGGTGCGGCTCACCCGAGAGGACACGCCGTACTCCGGTCCCGCCGCAGCGGTGTGCGCCGGGGTCCGCGCGCTCGAGGCTGACCCGTGGCCTCGGCATCTGCTGCTGCTCGCCGTCGACACGCTCGATCCCGATGCCGTGCTGGACTGGCTGCTCGCCCGGCTTCCGGATGACGGGGCGCTCATCCCCCGCGATGCCGAGGGGAGGGCGCAGATGCTCACCGCCGCGGTGGAGGCGGGCGCCCTGCGGCGTCGTGTGCTGTCCCTGGTGCCCGGGGAGGAGGTGGGGCGCCCGGTGCGCTGGCTGCTCGACGGGATCTCCTCCGGGAACCTGACGCCCGACGGCGGCGCCTCGGCTCCCGGGGAGGAGGGGGCGCCGGGCCCGAGGCTGCCTGACGGGTTGGGGGTCGACGTCGACACCGCGGCCGACGCCCTGCGTCACGGGGTCGAGGTTCCCCCGGAGCAGGATCCGCGCGACACGGGGCTGTGAGAAGCTGGGGCCATGGCAGAGCGATCCGAGCAGGAGATCACCCGGGAGTCGATCGACCAGTGGGTGCAGGAGCTGTCCCGCGAGCTGGAGATCGAAGGCGTCCCGATCGACGTCGACGCGGTCCTGCGCCTCGCGGGGGTCGCCGCCCACACCGTCGTGCGCCCCGCCGCCCCGGTGACCACCTTCCTCATCGGCTACGTCACCGGCCTCGCGGAGGCCTCCGGGCAGGCCGACTTCGAACGGGCCTCGCGCGCCGCCACCCGCGTGGCGGAGCGGCTGCTGGAGGGACGAGGCGGCGCCGGAGACTGATGAGCCTCACCACGTTGGCCGAGGCGCGTCGCTGCGCCGCGGACGCCGCCGCGCTGCTCCGCGGCCCCGCAGCCCAGGCGCCCATGCATGAATGTCTCGGGGCGATGCTCGCCGAGGACGTCCACGCACCACAGCCCATCCCGCACGCCACCACCTCCGCCATGGACGGCTGGGCCGTCCGCGGCGCCGGTCCGTGGCTCCTCATCCCGGAGGCTCCGGAGCCGCGCACGGGCCGCACCGCGCTCAGCCCTGCCGATCAGCGGCCCGCGCTGCGGGTGGGAGAAGCGGTGGCGGTGGTGACCGGGTCGCCGATACCTCGGGGCACCACCTCCGTGCTGCGCAGCGAGCACGGGAGCCTCCGCCCCGACGCCGGTGCGCCGGGCCGGGAGCTGCTGCACGCCCGCTCGGACACCGTCGACCTGGAGCCGGGCCGTCATCTGCGCCCCGCGGGCTCCGAGGCCGCTGCCGGAGACCTCCTCCTGCGGGCCGGTGCGACCGTGACCCCCGCCGTGGCCGCGATGGCCGCCGTTGCGGGGCATGACACCCTCCGCATCCACCCGAGGCCCCGGGTGCGTCTGATCTGCACGGGGGAGGAGGTCATCACCTCCGGGCTGCCCGGGCCCGGCCAGGTGCGCGACGCCTTCGAGATCTCCGTGCCTGCCGCCGTGGAGGCCATGGGCGGCGCGACGGAGGGCGTGGAGCGGGTGGGGGACGCCGTCGAGGCGCTGATCTCCTCCCTGCAGGAAGGGCTCGCGTCCCGAGCCGACCTGCTGCTGACCACCGGTGGCACCGCACGATCCGAGGCCGATGCGCTGCTGCCTGCCCTGCGGAGCCTCGGGGCCGAGCTGCTGGTGGACGGAGTGGACATGCGCCCCGGTCACCCCACGGTCCTCGCCCGCGTCGGGGGCAGTCTGGTTCTGGGTCTGCCGGGCAACCCACTGGCCGGACACGCGGCCCTGGCCGGCATCGGGCAGGTCATCCTCGACGTGCTCGCCGGCGCCGACCCCCGGGACGCGGTGGGGATGACGAAGACCATCGCCGTCGAGCCGCTGCCCGGCGCTCGCCGCGGTCAGCGGCTGCTTCCGGTGGAGAGGCGCAGCGCCGGCGTCGCGCCTGTGGGGCACGACAGCCCGCACATGATGCGCGGATTCGCCGTCGCCGCCGCCTTCGCGCTCGTCCCTCCTGAGGGGGTCGCCGCAGGGGAGACGGTGGAGGTGCTGCCCCTGGCGTGGCACGCTGGAGGCACACGGTCGACAGGCGGCCCGCGCGGACGAAGGAGCTCATCATGGGACGGCTGACCCAGAGACACCGCATCATGCGGGTGGGTCGCGACGGCGCGGTCCGCAGCCGCGGCGACGTCGTGGCCGTCGAGGAGCCGCTGGAGCTGCGCCTTGGCGGGGAGTCGTTCACGGTGACCATGCGGACCCCTGGGCACGACTTCGAGCTGGCCGCCGGATTCCTCGTCTCCGAAGGTCTGGTGGCCGCTCCGGAGGAGGTGCGGGGCATGCGCTACTGCGCCGGCACCGACCCCGACGGGCTGCAGACCTACAACGTCGTCGACGTCACCCTCGACCCTCGCATCGCCCGGCTGTCCATCGGTCAGCACCGGCAGGTGCTGACCACCTCGGCCTGCGGGATCTGTGGGACCACCAGCATCGACGCCGTCGAGAAGGCGCTGCCCGCCGCCGCTGCGGAGGGCCCCCAGCTGAGCCTCACCGTGGAGGCGCTGCTCTCTCTTCCTGACTCCCTGCGGCAGCAGCAGAGGATCTTCGACCGCACCGGAGGCGTCCACGCCGCCGGGCTCTTCGACGGCGAGGGCGAGCTGCTGTGCCTCCGGGAGGACGTCGGGCGCCACAACGCGGTGGACAAAGTGGTCGGATGGGCGCTGACCGAGGGGCGTCTGCCGCTGACGGGCACCGCCCTGCAGGTCTCGGGCCGGGCGTCCTTCGAGCTCGTCCAGAAGGCCGCGCTGGCGGGCGTGGAGCTGCTCTCCGCCGTCGGGGCGCCGTCGTCGATGGCGGTGGACCTGGCCGAGCGTGCCGGCATCACGCTGGCCGGGTTCTCCCGGGGGGAGACCATCAACATCTACACCCATCCCGAACGTCTCAGCGACCTCGTCGCCACGCCGGCCTGACCAGGCGATCCTGCCGCCGAAGACACCCCTGTGAGGGGTGTCACAGGCCGGCTCAGGTCTGTCAGAATGGAGCCATGGGACTCATCAACGGACGCCGCAGCGGCTCCGAGCAGCGCACCGGCGAGGACGCCGAGGCCAAGGTCCACGGTCGCACCGTGGAGATCGAGGACATCGACGAGGATGACCTCACCGTCGGCACACCGAAGAAGACCGCGGCCGGACTGAAGGCGGTCGGCGTCTCCTTCGAACGCGGCTTCGGGCAGGGCGGCGTGAGCCGGACCCTGCGCTCCTATCTCCGCGTCAACCAGCCCGGCGGCGTCGACTGCCCGGGCTGTGCCTGGCCGGAATCGACCACCGGGCACCGGAAGAAGCTCGAGTTCTGTGAGAACGGAGCGAAGGCGCTGGCGGAGGAGAACACCCAGCGCGTGGTCACCCCGCAGTGGTGGGAGGACCACCCGATCGCGGAGCTGGAGCAGCGCTCGGACTACTGGCTCGGCCAGGCCGGCCGCATCACCCACCCGATGATCATCCGACCGGGGGACACCCACTACACCCCGATCAGCTGGGACGAGGCCTTCGAGACCATCGGTGAGCACGTGCGGGCGACCACGCCGGACCGGTGCGCGTTCTACACCTCCGGGCGCACGGCCAACGAGACCGCCTTCATGTACCAGCTCATGGCCCGATCCCTGGGCACCAACAACCTGCCGGACTGCTCCAACATGTGTCACGAGTCCTCCGGCACGGCGCTGACCCCGACCATCGGCGTCGGCAAGGGCACCGTCACCCTCGAGGACGTCGAACATTCCGAGCTGGTCCTGGTGGTCGGGCAGAACCCGGGGTCCAACCACCCCCGCATGCTCGGCGCGCTGACCGAGGCGCGCAAGAACGGCGCGAAGGTCGTGGCGGTCAATCCGCTGCCCGAGGCCGGCCTGTTGAACTTCAAGGACCCGCAGACGCCGCGGGGCCTGGTGGGCCACGGAGACCGGGTCTCCGACGAGTACCTGCAGATCAAGGTCGGCGGTGACCAGGCGCTGTTCCAGGCGCTGGGCCACCTGCTGCTCGCCGCCGAGGAGGAGAACCCCGGCACCGTGCTGGACCAGGAGTTCCTGGACTCCCGCACCCGCGGCTTCGCGGAGTACCGGGCCGCCCGCGGCACCCTGGACTGGGACGAGATCGAGACGGCCACCGGTCTGCTCCGTGCGGAGATCGAGAAGGTCGCCGAGATGCTCATCGCCTCGAAGGCCACGGTGGTCTGCTGGGCCCTGGGGCTGACCCAGCAGCCGCATTCGGTGGACACCATCCGCGAGATCATCAACGTGCTGCTCCTCCAGGGGAACTTCGGCAAGCCGGGGGCCGGCGCCTGCCCGGTCCGCGGGCACTCCAATGTGCAGGGGGACCGGACCTTCGGCATCTGGGAGAAGATGCCCGAGGACTTCCTGCAGAGGCTCGACGACGAGTTCGGCATCTCCTCGCCGCGGAAGCACGGGTACGACTCCACCGATGCGATGCAGGCGATGGCCGACGGCGACATCGACGTCTTCGTCTCGCTGGGCGGCAATCTGGCCCGCGCGAACTCCGACACCCGGATGATGGAGGCCGGCATGCGCCGGACGGGCCTGACGGTGCAGATCTCGACCAAGCCGAACCGCTCCCACGTGGTGCACGGCGAGACGGCGCTGATCCTGCCGACTCTGGGCCGCTCCGACCGCGACGACAAGCACCCGGGTGGCGCCCAGTTCCTCTCCGTGGAGAACTCGATGTCGATCATCAGCTCCACCCAGGGACGTCTGGAGCCCGTCTCTGACCAGCTGCTCGCAGAGCCGGTCATCATCTCTCGGATGGCGCGGGCGATGCTCGGCGACGACCACGTCGTCGACTGGAAGGCCATGGCCGAGGACTACGACGTCATCCGCGACCACGCCTCACGCGTGGTGACCGGCACAGAGGACTTCAACCGGCGCATCCGGGACAAGTACGGCTTCGTGCTCCCCAACGCCCCCCGCGACAGCAGGACCTTCGCGACGCCGGACGGCCGGGCGGCGTTCACCGTCTCGGATCTGGAGTACCTCCAGGCGCCCGAGGGGCACCTGGTGCTGCAGACGATGCGCTCCCACGACCAGTACAACACCACCATCTACGGCCTCGACGACCGTTACCGCGGCATCTCCGAAGGGCGCCGGGTGATCCTGATCCATCCCGACGACCTCGCCACGCTGGGCTTCGCCGACCGCGCGCTGGTGGACGTGGTCTCGGTGTTCCGCGGCCGGGAGCTGCGGAGTGCACGCTACCGGCTGGTCTCCTATCCCACGGCGCGCGGCTGCGCGGCGGCCTACTATCCGGAGGCCAACGAGCTGGTGCACCGCGAGCTGGTCGCCCGAGAGTCCAACACGCCCGGATTCAAGGCGATGATGGTGCGTTTCGAGCCCCACGAGGAGAAGGCGGATCTGGAGAAAATGGCCGCCGCCGTCGACTCAGACGTGGTGATGGCGTAGGCTGAGGACCATGCGGGTGCCACGAGGCTCCGGATTCGGACTTTCCGGCGCCCGCTGATGATGTGCAGCAAGACTTGAGACAGTCCGTGGCCTTCATTGAACTCCGCGCCTGCCCGGCCTGGGCGGGGGCGGGAAAAGCATCGTGACATCGGTGCATCGTAGGAAAGTAAAGGGAAACACAATGGCCACTGGCACCGTGAAATGGTTCAACGCTGAGAAGGGCTACGGGTTCATCGCACCCGACGACGGCTCGGACGACGTCTTCGCGCACTTCAGCGCGATCCAGAGCTCCGGGTTCCGCACCCTCGAGGAGAACCAGAAGGTGGAGTTCGAGACGGCTCGCGGCCCCAAGGGCCTGCAGGCTGAGAACATCCGCCCGCTCTGATCCCAGCTCTCTCCCGCCCGTGATGCGCTTCGCGCGTCGGCGGTGAGCAGAACCTGAACAGCACCGGCCCCTCAGCGTCGCCTCTGGCGACGCTGAGGGGCCGGTGTCGTGGAGGCGGGGACCTGTCGGCGGGCTGGACCCACGAGATTGTCCGAGAGGGTTCCAATCCGAATCGTGGAGTGCGACGAACGTCACGTGCAAGCCGAAATCTTGACGTGATGAGCCGAGCCTCGAGGCTTGCCGAGTGTTCGACGCCCGAATGAGGAGACGACCATGCGCACTTCCACCTTCTTCGCTGTTCCTGCACTGGCCCTCGGCGGACTGGCGCTGACTGCGTCACCGGCCATGGCAGACAGTCACGACGACTCGTGGTCCGTCCAGACATCATTGGATGAGCTGAACTCCAGCGGCACCACCGGCGAGGTCATGATCGACATCCATGGCCAGGAGGCGACGGTCACGATGAACGTCACCGGAGCAGCCGAGGAGTTCATGGACGGACCCTTCCCGCATGCGCAGCACATCCATATCGGAGCCCAGGGCCTCTGCCCCGGCCCGGAGGCTGACACCGACGGCGATGGGGTGGTGAGCACTCCCGAAGGGCATCACTTCTATGGAGACATCGGGACATCCCTGACCATGGAGGGAGACACCAGCCCGGATTCAGGGCTGGCGATCGACCGGTTCCCCGGAGGCTCTGAGTACTCCTATGAGCGGACCTTCGAACTCTCTGACGACACTCTCGCCGCCCTCGAAGAGGGCACTGCCGTCGTCGTGGTCCATGGGGTGGACCCGGACCTGATGCCGGAGGAGGCGGCCCAGAAGCAGAGCGAGCTTGACCCCGAGCTTCCGCTGGCGGCGACGCTTCCGGCCGCCTGCGGGACGCTGAGCGCTTCGCAGATGGAGGAGATGCCTGACGGTGGTGCCGACACAGGTGCTCCGGTGCAGGCGGACAACGGCATGAACCTCGCACTCGGCGGCGGAGCGCTCGCATTGGCAGCGCTCGGTGGGGCGTGGGCCGTGCGACGCCACACTGCCCGCGCCTGACCAGCAGGGCTGACGAGATCATGTGGACGGCATGCCACCCCCGTCGCGCAGGCGTATTCGCCGTCGCGACGGGGGCTGCCCTGTTCCTCTGTGGCTGTGCGGGCGCTCCGGAGTCGGACTACGCCTTGCCGGTCAGCGCTGAGCGCCCGTCGTCTGAGGCTCCTGCTGACGAGGCACCGTCCTCCGACGGACCTGGATCCGGGCTGGACCCAGTGCGTACTGAGAGCGGACCGCTGGTGAGTGTCGCTGAGGAGATGGCACCGGCTGAGCCGACCTCGGTAGAGGTGCCTGCCATCGGCGTCGTCTCTGAGCTTGTGCACCTGGGGCTGCAGGACGACGGCGCCATCGAGGTTCCTCCGTACGGTGGTGGCTCTCCGGCCGGCTGGTACCGGCACGGACCCACGCCAGGCGAGATCGGCCCCGCCGTGATCCTCGGTCATCGCAACGCGTCGGAAGGAGGCCCCGGGATATTCGCTGAGCTTCCGACCATGGAGGTCGGCGACACCATCGCGGTGACCCGGGACGATGGGACTCTCGCGGAGTTCGCCGTGTATCGGACCGACCGGTTCCCCCAGGAGGAGTTCCCCACGCTCGACGTCTACGGAAACACCGTCGGACCTGAACTGCGCCTCATCACGTGTGACGGGCTCAATCGGGACACAGGAGTCCTGGAGGACAACTTCATCGTCTACGCAGAGCTCAAGGACTGAGCCCGCGCCCAGCGATGCAGGAGCATGCGCGGCCCCTCACGACGCGCTCTCACCTGTGCCGTCGATGTGCACCGGGACATCATGTCTGCCTCACCAGATCTGGTGCGGCAGACACGATGTCCCGGTGCAGCCCGGTCAGCGGTTCCGTGCGGCATCGCCGCGCAGCATCAGGAACACCATGACGGCGGCGGAGACCACGATGGCCACCGCGATCGTGCTGGTGAGATGCACGCCCGAGACGAAGGCCTCGCGGGCGGCGTCCATCAGGGCCGCGCCGGCGGAACCGCCGAGCCGGTCCGAGGCGGCGTGGGCTGCTCCCAGCGTCTGGGAGGCCTGCTCCATCGCGGAGGCGGGCACACCCTCGACGGCGTCGATGCCGCTGCGGTAGCCGGCGGCCAGGATGCTGCCCAGCACCGCGACGCCGAGCGCGCCGCCCAGCTCGTAGGCGGTCTCCGAGACCGCTGAGGCCGCCCCGGCACGGTCCGCGGGTGCGGAGGTGAGCACGGCGTCATTGGTCATGGTCTCCGCCATGCCCACACCCAGGCCGATCAGGAAGAATGCGGCCATCACGAACGCCCAGCCGGCCTCCACCGGTGCCAGGATCAGCACCGCGTAGCCGGCGGCGGCGATCAGGATTCCGCCGACGATCACCGCCCGCAGCGAGGTGGCGCGGGTGATCGGGATCACCAGGAAGCTGGCCGCCACAGAGATGACCAGCCCGGGGACCAGCATCAGCGAGGCATGGAGCGGGGACATCCCGTAGCCCAGCTGCAGCAGCTGGGGCAGGAAGAACATCGAGCCGACCATGGCGAACACGAGCATGAAGTTCGCACTCACCCCGGCGCGGAAGCGCGGCATCGCGAACAGGCGCAGATCCACCAGCGGGTGGTCCAGGCTGCGCTGGCGGCGGACGAAGAGCACCAGCAGGGCGACGCCGACCAGCAGCGCAGCCATGGGCAGCACCTCGAGGCGACCCTCGACGAGCTTCTTGATGCCGTAGACGGCAGTGATCATGCCTGTCAGGGAGAGCAGCACGCTGAACAGGTCGAGCCGGCCCGGATGGGGGTCTCGGGACTCGGTGACCAGGAACGGCATGGCGATCAGGATCACCACGACCACCGGCAGGTTGATCAGGAACACCGATCCCCAGAAGAAGTGCTCCAGCAGGGCACCGCCGATGATGGGGCCGAGGGCGGCCCCGGCGGAGAACGCCGAGGCCCAGATGGCGATCGCCAGGGTCCGCTGACGAGGATTCGGGAACAAGTTCCGGATCAGGGACAGCGTCGAGGGCATCAGGGTGGCTCCCGCCAGCCCCAACAGGGCCCGGGCGGCGATCAGCATCTCGGCGCTGACGCTGAACGCGGCGATGGCTGAAGCCACACCGAATCCGGCGGTCCCGATCATCAGCAGCCGGCGTCGGCCGATCCGGTCACCCACGGATCCCATGGTGATGAGCAGTCCGGCGAGCACGAACGCGTAGATGTCCACGATCCAGAGGAGCTGGCCGCTGGTGGGCGCCAGATCCTCGCTCAGGTGGGGGACGGCGAAGCCGAGCACGGTCATGTCGACGGCGATGAGCACCACGGGGAGCACGAGCGTGGCCAGTCCCAGCCATTGGCGTGCGCCGGCGCGCGGTGGGGAGTGTGGTGCGGAGTGCGGAGTCTGGATGCTCGCGGTCTGAGGCGAGGGCATCGTTCCACGTACCTTTCGATCGCTGCGCGGGACGGCGAGGCGCAGCGGAATCTTCTTCTGGAAGACGGGCCGCCTGGGGCAGATCGGCGGCTTCGGAACGTGGCCGTCCTTCCGGGTCGTCGCGACCCGACGTCGACCATCGTAGCACGAAACATTACAGATGTAATGTTTGCTTCGTCACCTCAGTGTTGACGTTGACGCGACGTCAACCTCTAGCGTGGAGCCCATGGACAGCAGCACCCATGAATGGGACATCCAGGAGCTCTGCCGACGGGCCGGAGTGAGCAGCCGTACGCTGCGGCACTACGACGCCGTCGGGCTCCTCAAGCCCACCCGCACCGGACTCGATGGCCGACGGCACTATGACGCCGACGCCGTCGCCCGCCTCCAGCAGATCCTCGTCCTCCGGGACCTGGGGATGCCGCTGCCGGAGATCCGGGAGGTGCTGGCGCAGCCCGGCACGGAGACCCACAGGCTCGAGCGGCTCGTCGAGCGGCTCCAGGCTGAGCAGCACAGGCTCGACGCGCAGATCCGCGCCGTGCGACACACGCTTCAGGCCCGCAGGGACGGGCGTTCCCCGACGATGGAGGCGATGATGGACGGATTCAACGAACAGCACAAGGAGGAGGTCATCGAGCGCTGGGGCGAGGAGTCCTACCGCCGCAGTAACGACTGGTGGACCTCCAAGACCTACCAGGAGCAGGTGGAGCTCAGGCGCGAAGCCGATGACCTCATCGCCCGTTGGCAGCAGGCCGCCGCCGAGGACGGCGACCCCCGCGGGGAGCGTGGCCGGGCGCTCGCCGCCGAGCAGATCGACTGGCTGCGCCAGATGCCCGGCACCCCCATGCAGTCCGAGGACACTGCCGGCCGACATCGGTACGTGGAGTGCCTGGCGCACATGTACGTGGACGACGAGCGTTTCGCCGCCACCTACGGCGGCCAGCGCGGAGCCAGGTTCGTCCGGGATGCGCTGCTCGCCCACCTGGAGGAGCGGCCGCAGGTCTGACCGTGTGTTACCCGCCCCGATGGTGAGCCTGGAGCCGCGCCGGGGCGGGCGGGAGCGGGCGGGGACGAGGCGCTGGCACGGTATTGCACCCGGTCAGCGAGAGGTCTACGCTGACCGCCTGTGAATCGAACACTCGCTGGGAGTGAGGGGACCAGGTCCCGGCCGCATCTGCGGCCGGTGCAGATCATCTTCCTGGGGTTCCTCGTCGTGATCGCCGTGGGGACCGGACTGCTGATGCTCCCGGCCTCCACCTCAGGCGTAGAAGGCGCCACCTTCGTGGAGGCCCTGTTCACCGCCACCTCCGCCCTGTGCGTGACGGGGCTGATCGTCGTCGACACCGCCACCTACTGGTCCGGGTTCGGCGAGGCGATCATCCTGGTGCTGATCCAGGTCGGCGGCTTCGGGGTGATGACCTTCGCGACCGTCATCGGCCTGGCCGTGATGGGGCGGCTCTCCCTGCGGAGCAGGCTCATCGCCGCCACAGAGGCCAAGAGCCTCGGGCTGGCGGATCTGCGCGCCCTGGTCATCGGCATCGTGAAGATCTCGCTGCTGATCGAAGCCGTGCTGGCCGTCATCCTCACCGCACGCTTCGCGCTCGCCTATGACAAGCCCTTCGCGGAGGCGGTGTGGCAAGGTGTCTTCCACTCCGTCTCGGCCTTCAACAATGCCGGGTTCTCCCTGTTCAGCGATTCCATGATGCGCTTCGTGGGTGACCCGGTGATCTGCCTGTCCATGGCCGCGGCGATCATCCTGGGCGGAGTCGGCTTCCCGGTGATCCTCCAGCTGCGCCGGCGACTGCGCACCCCACGGCTGTGGTCCATGCACACCCGCATCGTGGTCTGGGGGACCCTGGTGCTGCTCACACTGGGCACCGTGATGATCACCGCCTTCGAGTGGGACAACGAGGACACCCTGGGGTCGCTGAGCCTCCCCGAGAAGCTGTTGGCCGGGTTCTTCCAGTCCGTGCAGACCCGCACGGCCGGATTCAACAGCGTGGATGTCGGCGAGATGGAGTCCGCCACCTGGCTGGGCATGGACGTGCTGATGTTCATCGGCGGCGGTCCGGCCGGCACGGCCGGCGGCATCAAGATCACCACGTTCGCGGTCCTGCTGTTCATCCTCATCGCGGAGCTGCGCGGTGACACTGCCGTCAACATCTTCGGCAAGCGGCTCTCCCGCTCAGTGCATCGGCAGGCGATCTCCGTGGTGCTGCTGGCCATCGCCTTCATCATCGCCTGCACCGGGGCCCTGCTCCTGGTCTCCGGGATGCCGCTGGACCGCGTCCTCTTCGAAGCGGTCTCCGCCTTCGCCACCGTGGGGCTCTCCACCGGCATCACCGACGAGCTGCCCGAGTTCGGACAGCTGATCCTCGTGCTGCTGATGTTCATCGGCCGGATCGGCCCCATCACCTTCGCCTCCGCGCTGGCGCTGCGCGAGCGCACTCGACAGTACGAACTCCCCAAGGAAAGGCCCATCATTGGCTAAGCTCAGGCTCTTCGGCGGGACCGACCCCTCCGACGTCGCCAGCCCCGACGCCGTCGCCGTCATCGGCCTGGGACGCTTCGGCGCCGCCCTGGCACAGGAGCTCATGGCCGACGGTACCGACGTCCTCGGCATCGACCGCCAAGAGGACGTGGTCCAGTCGCTCAACGGCTCACTGACCCACGTGGTGGCCGGCGACGCGACCAAGGAGGAGGTGCTGCGCCAGCTCTCTGTGGACGAGTTCGACCACGTCGTCGTCGCAATCTCCTCGAACCTGGAGGCCAGCATCCTGGTGACCTCGCTGGTGCTGCGCTTCGGCGTCCGTGAGGTCTGGGCGAAGGCCACGTCGGACGCGCATCGGGCGATCCTCGAACAGCTGGGGGTCAAGCACATCATCTTCCCCGAGCAGGACATGGGCCGCCGGGTGGCGCATATGGTCCGCGGCAACCTGCAGGACTACATCCTCATCGATGAGGACTATGCGCTGGCCAAGACCACACCGCCGAAGGCCCTCCTCGGCAGGCCCCTGAAGGAACTGGAGATCCGCCGTCGGCACGGCGTCACGGTGGCCCTGGTCAAGCATGCGGGAGAGCCTTGGGCGCCGGCGGCGGCCGACACCGTGCTGCAGGAGGGCGATCTGCTGCTCGTCTCCGGCGCCAAGAAGGAGGCGGAGGGCTTCCGACGCCTGCGGTGACATGTCCGCGGGCCGGACCCGAGCAGCGGCGCGCAGCAGGCACTCGCGCCCGGACGGTCTGTGGAGGTGGGACAAGCTGATCCAATCCGGATCGTGTGTGGCGCCGAACCCCTTCGTGACGGCCCGTGCCGAACGGTCGGGTCGCGACGTCGGGGATGTCCCTCGGCGAGACGCACGACGACGAGGAGATCAGTCATGAAGACTCAGACGAAGTCCACCGCCTCCGCCATCCTGGGGATCGGGGTGATCTCCCTGCTCGGGCTCACCGCCTGCGCCGATGACACGGCTGAGGACGAAGCCCCGGCGGAAGGGCAGGAGGAGACGACCCAGGACGACGGCGCCACGGAGACAGACGCGGACATGGACGACGACGCCGCGGCCCAGGATGACGCGGACATGGAGGAAGGTATGGACCCGGCTGCCGATCTGGTCGGTGCCGCCTGTGGGGACTACGCCGAACAGGTGCCCGATGGGGACGGTTCGGTCGAAGGCATGGCCCAGGACCCTGTGGCCACCGCGGCCTCCAACAACCCGATGCTCACCACGCTGACCGCGGCGGTCTCCGGCGAGCTGAACCCTGACGTCGACCTGGTCGACACCCTCAACGGTGACGAGTTCACGGTCCTGGCCCCTGTCGACGATGCCTTCGCCGACGTGCCGGAAGACGACCTGAACGCGCTGGCTGAGGATGCCGACGCGCTGACCTCGGTGCTCACGTACCATGTGATCCCCGGGCAACTGAGCCCCGATGAGATCGCCGGTGAGCACGAGACCGTCAACGGAGACACGGTGGAGATCACCGGAGAGGGCGACGAGCTGATGTTCGACGAGGCCGGGTTGGTCTGCGGCGGAGTGCAGACTGCCAACGCCACGGTCTACATGATCGACGGGGTGCTCATGCCTGAGATGGCGGAGCAGTGAGGGCGAATCACCAAGAGATCCTCTGAGGTTTCTCAGCTCCGACGTCGTTGCGGCGCTCGGGCAGGTGGCTCCGCGGGGTGCCTGCCCGAGCGCCGTCGTCGTCAGGGGCTCGTGGTGGCCGGATCCTGGTGGCGCTCGCTCCGGGTTCGGTGCGGCAGTTCCTGTCCCTCCTGTGACCTGGCATGATGGTGGCATGACCGATCCTGAACGGACCCGCGGGGGAGAAGGCGTGAACCCGCCTGCTTCCCTGATCGGTCCTGACCCGTGCGGGGAGCTGCTGGTCCGCACGGCGAGCGGAGACGCTCAGGCGTTCGAAGAGCTCTTCCGGGGCCAAGGCTCCGTGCTCCTGGCCGTCATCCTGCGGATCGTGCGCAGTCGAGCTCTGGCCGAGGAGATCCTTCAGGACGTCTTCGCCGAAGTGTGGGAGGACTGCTCCCGCTTCGACCCTGGCCGGGGCAGCGGCCGCGCCTGGCTCATCACCGTCAGTCGCCGCCGGGCCATCGACAGAGTGCGCTCGGTCAGCGCACAGCGGGAGCGTGACACCGCGCATGGGGAACGGCAGCTGCGGCAGGAATCCCCGGACGTGCAGTACGAGGCGCTGGAGAACATCGAGTCGGCCCGTGCGGCCCGGGCTGTGCAGGGACTGCCGGAGGACCAGGCGCGTGCGATCACCCTCGCCTACTATCACGGCATGACGCATGTCGAGATCGCCGATCATCTCGGTGTCCCTCTGGGAACGGTGAAGACGAGGATCAGAGACGGCATGCGACGGCTGAGGACTTCACTGGGGGTGACCGATGCGCACTGATCGAGAGCATCTCGCCGCAGGATATGTGATCGGCGGCCTGAGTGCCGACGAGGCGGCTGAGGCTGAGCGGCTCCTCCACGAGGACTCTGAGTTCGCCCGTGAGGTGGCGGATTTCGAGGAGACTATGGCGTTGGTCGCCGCCGATGACGAGCCGATGGCGCCCTCCGAGGAGACGGCCCAGGCCATCCTGTCCATCCCCCGGCAGAACATCCTCGCCGCCTCCGGCGAGCCCGTCCGCGGCTCTGCGCCGGAGAGGGGGCCCGTGACAGGCCCCGGCCGCCAAGTCCGGCGAAACCGTCCGGCGCTGTATTTCGCCCTGGCGGCCTCGTTCCTCCTGCTTCTCTGTGCGGTCCTGGGAGGGGTGGCACTGCGCGCCCAGGCGGAGAACGAGCAGCTGCGCGAGACCGTCGCGGGCCTCGATGCGGAGCAGGAGGAGGTCCAGCGACTCCTGGGAGCTCCGGACCTGGCGGCCCAGCACGTCGAGGTGGGCGACGGCTCCAGCGTGACCGTGTCCTACTCCGTCACTGAGCAGCTGATACTGGTCACCCCGCACGACATGGAGGGCCCCGAAGAAGGCCAGGATCTGCAGATGTGGATCATCGACCAGGACGGAGCACACGATGCCGGGCTGATGACCGCCGAAGGGCCTGCCGTCGTGACGGGGCCGTCCTTCTCCGCCGACGCTGCCGTCGGGATCACCGTCGAGCCCGAAGGAGGATCGGAGGAGCCGACCTCAGAGCCGCTGGTCGTCGCGGAGCTCTGACAGCCTGACCGCCTGAGTCGTCGAAGGACGGCGTGTCCCATCCGGTCCGCGATCGGCTCCGAACGCAGGTCATGACATCGCACCAGTGGAGAAGGATCGCCGCGTACAGGCGGCATGCGGCCGCAGGCGTGCTCGCCGCCGCCGTCCTCCTGGGCGTCGCCGACGTGATCGCCCGAGCTTTTCGCCCGGCCGCCTCGCCACTCGTCGCCCTCGGATCCACTGTCATCGAGTTCGCACCCCCAGCGCTCCAGGAGACGGCGATCACGGTGCTGGGGCCGTGGAACAAGCCTGTGCTGTTCCTGGCCATGGGGCTGGGCGGCGTGGTGATGGCCGCAGGCATCGGTGCCCTCGGGCGGCGCCGCCCGAGAGTCGCCTCCGCGATCTTCCTGGCGGTGGCGGCGCTCCTGTCTGCCGCGGTGGCACGTCGGCCCGAGACCGCCGCCGCGGATCTCATCCCCTCCGCCCTGGCGATCGTCGCGGGTCTGGCGGTCCTGTTCGGGCTCTGGCGGCTCGCGGGGGTGGGGGTCGCTGCAGGATCTGGGGAGGGGCCGGCGCACCGGAGGGCTGAGAGCGAGGCACAGTGGGAGGGGGAGGCGGAGCGCGATCCCGTCCGGCGCCCTGCTTCGCGACGCGCCTTCCTGGCAGCGGCCTCCGGGACCGCTGCTCTGGCGGTCGCCTGCTTCACCGTCGGGCGTTCGATCGGGGCCTTCGGCCGGCAGGCGGGGGAGCGGCTTGTCGAACTGGTGCTGCCGCGACCGGCTCGTGGCGCGTCACCGGTGCCTGCGGCGGCCTCGGTCGACGTGGCGGGGGTCCCTCCGTTCATCACACCGAATGAGGACTTCTACCGCATCGACACCGCCTTGGTGGTTCCGGAGCTGGAGCCGGGTGAATGGACTCTGCGGATCACCGGCATGGTGGAGGAAGAGGCCAGCATCGACATGAGCGAGCTGCTGGGACTCCCGCTCGAGGAGCATCATGTGACCTTGACCTGTGTCTCCAATCCTGTCGGCGGAGATCTGCTCGGCACGGCCACGTGGCTGGGATATCCGGTGCGGGAGCTGTTGGCTCGGGCGCGGCCCCTGCCCCACGCGGACATGGTGCTCTCCCGGTCTGTGGACGGCTTCACCGCCTCGACTCCGCTGGAGGTGCTCACGGACGCGCGTGCCTCGCTGCTGGCCGTGGGCATGAACGGTGAGCCTCTGCCCCGACAGCATGGGTATCCGGCCCGGCTGGTCGTCCCGGGCCTCTATGGGTACGTCTCGGCGACCAAGTGGGTCGTGGAGCTTCACGTGACACGCTTCGACCAGGACACGGCCTACTGGACCGACCGTGGGTGGGACGAGAGGGGACCGGTCCTGGTCGCCTCGCGCATCGACGTGCCGCGCCCCCTGGCGACGGTGCCCCGGGACGGGGCCGTCGTCGCCGGCACGGCCTGGGCCCAGCATGACGGGATCGCCGCCGTCGAGGTCATGGTCGATGACGGGGACTGGCAGGAGGCCCAGCTGGCCGCCGAAGTCACCGCGGACACCTGGAGGCAGTGGCGGCTGTCCCTCGACGGGCTGGAACCTGGTCGGCATGCCGTGACCGTCAGGGCGGTCACGGCATCCGGGACGGTCCAGACCGGGGTGCGGCGTGACCCGATACCGAACGCAGCGACGGGGCATCACCGCATCGAGTTCCAGATCGCATGACGTCTGGCACCGGGGCTCCCTGTCTGACGCGTCCTCGCCGCGATGTACGGTGGTCTCACAGCGGCCTGAGGAGGGAGCCCATGGCGGTCACACTGCGCGACGTCGCCCAGCGTGCCGGAGTCTCGATCAAGACGGTCTCCAACGTGGTGCACAAGCGCGAGTACGTGAAGGACTCCACTCGGGAGATCGTCCAGTCGGCCATCGACGAGCTCGGGTATCGGCCCAATCTCTCGGCGCGGAGCCTGCGCAGCGGCCGGTCGGGAGTCATCGGCCTGGCGCTGCCGGAGGTGCGGCTGCCCTATTTCGCCGAGCTGGCGGACTCGGTGATCACCGAGGCCAAGGAGCGCGGCCACACCGTGCTGATCGAGCAGACCGGAGCTGAGCCGGCGGCGGAGCGCGAGCTGCTGCGCAGTCCGCGACTGCAGCTGACCGATGGCCTGATCTTCTCGCCCTTGGCCCTCTCCCAGTCCGACGTGGGCCTGCTGCAGGTGGACTACCCGTTGGTCACGCTGGGGGAGCGGATCTTCGACGGCCCGTGCGACCACGTGGTGATGGACAACGTCGCAGCCGCCCGCGCCGCCACGGAGCATCTCCTCGACGCCGGGTGTCGGCGGATCGCCGTCATCGGCGCCCATGAGGGGGAGGGCCAGGGTTCGGCCGCCCTGCGGCTGAGGGGCCACCAGGAAGCGCTCGACGCCGCCGGTGTGCCGCGCGATGATCGGCTGGTGGGCTATGTGGGCCTGTGGCATCGGCAGGACGGCGCGGAGGCCATGCGTGAGCTGCTCGCCTCCGGAGTCGAGGTCGACGGCGTCTTCGGGATGAACGACACGCTGGCGCTGGGGGCTCTGCGTGCCCTGCAGGATGCGGGCCTCGCCGTGCCGGAGGAGGTGAAGGTCATCGGATTCGACGACCTCGAGGAGACCCGGTACACCTCGCCCACGCTGTCCTCCGTGGACCCGGGGCGCATGGAGATCGCCCGCACGGCGGTGCGGGTGCTGGTGGAGCGGATCGACGAGCGGCTGGCCGGGGAGGCGCCGGCACCGAGGCGTCAGTACACCACCAGTTATCGCGTCGTCCCGCGGGAGTCCACCGCCGTCTGAGCGTTGGCGGTGGTCGCCGCTGAGGGCGGTGACGTCCGCGGCGCTCGCCGAGCCCATGCCTGACCGAATCTCCGAGTGCGTCCCGCGGACGAAGGTGGTCGCGTCCTGATGCTTCTCAGATTATCTGAGCGTAGGCCTTGACACGATTCAGCAAACATCAGAAGGTGGCATGAGTCACTATTTCATCGATGTAATCCATGACGGGGTCTCCCGTCCACCTGAGACTCCTGCAGAGAGGACACCATGGCACACGCCAGCATCCGCATCGACCCCGACGCCGTCGTCGCCCCCTTGGACCGCCGCATCTTCGGCGGATTCGTGGAGCACCTGGGACGCCACGTCTACGACGGCATCTACGAGCCGGGCCACGCCGAGGCCGACGAGCTCGGCTTCCGCAGGGACGTCACCGCCCTGGTCAAGGAGCTGGGGGTCAGCACCATCCGGTATCCCGGCGGCAACTTCGTGTCCGGCTACCGCTGGGAGGACGGCGTCGGGCCCCGTGAGCAGCGCCCGGTCCGCCGTGACCTGGCCTGGCACGCGCTGGAGACCAACCAGGTGGGCCTCAACGAGTTCGCCACGTGGCTGCAGCAGCTGGACAGCGAGCTCATGCTCGCGGTCAACCTCGGCACCCGCGGCATCCAGGAGGCTCTGGACCTGCTGGAGTACACCAATCACCCCTCCGGCACTGCGCTGAGCGACCTGCGCGCCGAGCACGGCTATCCGGACCCGTGGAACGTGACCATGTGGTGCCTGGGCAATGAGATGGACGGTCCCTGGCAGACCGGGTTCATGACCGCCGAGGACTACGGCAAGCTCGCCGCCCGGACGGGTCAGGCCATGAAGGCCGCCCAGCGCGACCTGCAGCTGGTGGCCTGCGGCTCCTCCGGCTCCTCCATGCCGACCTTCGGCGAGTGGGAGCGCACCGTGCTGGAGCACGCCTACGACCATGTGGACTTCATCTCTGCCCACGCCTACTACCAGGAGCGTGGCGGGGACCTGGACTCCTACCTGGCCTCGGCGGCCGACATGCGGTACTTCATCGACACCGTGGTGGCCACCGCCGACCATGTGAAGCACCGCCGCAAGTCGGACAAGACCATCATGATCTCCTTCGACGAGTGGAACATCTGGTACCTGGACGAGCACCAGGCCTCCGACGAGGTCAACGACGAGTGGCGGATCGCCCCGCGTCAGCTGGAGGACGTCTACTCGGTGGCCGACGCCGTCGTCTTCGGCTCCCTGCTGATGACCCTGCTGGAGCGCCATGACCGCGTCCGCTCCGCCTCGCTGGCGCAGCTGGTCAACGTGATCGCCCCCATCATGACCGAGCCGGGCGGCCCCGCCTGGAAGCAGACCACGTTCTTCCCCTTCTCCGTGACCTCCCGCCTGGCGCAGGGCCGGGTGCTGCGCCCCGAGGTCCACGCCCAGTCGGTGGAGTCCACGGTCTACGGGGAGAACTCGGCGGTGGACTGCGTGGCCACCGACGGCGAGGATGGCTCAGCGATCTTCCTGCTCAACCGCAGCCGGGAGGCCGTGGAGGTCACCGTGGACGTCTCCGCCCTGGAGCGCGGCACCATCGCGGAGGCCGTCACCCTCTGGGACGAGGACGTCTATGCCAAGAACACGTTGGAGCAGCCGGACCGGGTGGGTCTGCGCGACGCCCAGGCCTCGCTGGCCGACGGTGCGCTGACCATCCGCCTGGAGCCGGTCTCCTGGACGGCGGTCGGCCTGCAGTGAGCTGGGACTGACTCCGTTGAGCTGGTGCGTTTCGGCCGGAATGGGCCCTTCTGAGGCCTCTTTCCGGCGGAAACGCACCAGCTCAACGGAAGGGATGGAGGAGATTCGAGATGGACAGCACGACGACGGCGTGGGCACGCCCGGCTCCCGGGGTGCACCTGACGCCGGAGAGCTGGCTGGGCCGGTGGGAGCGCACCAACCGGACCGCGACGATGCCGCACTGCATCGATCAGCTGGAGGTCCACGGGGCGCTGAACAATCTGCGCCGGGTCACCGGCGAGCATGACGGGCCTCGGGTCGGCTTCCTGTTCTCCGACTCGGACGTGTACAAGATGCTGGAGGCGGTCGGCTGGGAGGCGCAGCGGGCGGCGGAGCGAGGCCGGCCGCTGGACACGGAGCTGCGGACCTTCACCGTGGAGGCCGTCGCCCTGCTGTCCCGGGCGCAGCGGGAGGACGGCTATCTGAACTCCTTCTGCCAGACCGACGGGCGCGTCCCGTGGGAGAACATGCGCTGGCACCATGAGCTCTACTGCCTGGGTCATCTGGCCCAGGCGGCGGTGGCCTGGTCACAGGTGGACCCGGAGGCCACGGAGATCGCCGCCGATGCCGAGCTGCTCGCCGCCCGCACCGAGCTGATCGCGCTGACCAGGCGGTTCGTGGACCTGGTGGTGCGGCGCTGGCGCGCGGGCGAACCCATCGTCTGTGGGCACGCCGAGGTGGAGTCAGCCCTGGTGGATCTGCACCGTGTCCTCGGGAGCCCCGAGCATCTGGAGCTCGCCGCAGCCATGGTGGAGGCCCGAGGCCATGACACGCTCGGCCCCGACGGGTTCGGCGCCGCCTACTTCCAGGACCATGTTCCGGTCCGTCAGGCGCCGGAGGCCGCGGGGCACGCCGTGCGCCAGCTCTACCTGCTGGCAGGCGCGGCCGACGTCGCCGTCGAGACCCAGGACGACCAGCTGCTGGCCGCGGTGGTGCGGCTCTGGGAGTCCGCCCATCGAGCCAAGGCGCATGTGACCGGCGGGATGGGGTCCCGGCACCGGGACGAGTCCTTCGGCGATCCCTACGAGGTCCCGCCGGACCGTGGCTATGCGGAGACCTGCGCCGCGATCGCCGACTGGATGCTCAGCTGGCGGCTGCTGCTGGCCACCGGCGAGGCCCGGTACGGCCGGGCGATGGACCGGGCCCTGTACAACGCGATCCGCGCGGCCGTGGACGAGGACGGCACGCGGTTCTTCTACTCCTGTCCGCTGCAGATGCGCACGCATCGGACCGGGGTGCACGAGCAGGCTCCCAGCGGGCGTGCGGCCTGGTACGACTGCGCGTGCTGCCCGCCGAACCTGGCCCGGCTGCTGGCCTCGCTGCGTCATGCCGCCGCGGCCCGCACCGACGACGGAGCCCTCGCGGTGCTCATGCCGGTCTCCGCCGAGATCCCCGTGTCCGCCGGCGGCTCCTCCGGGGTGCTGACCGTGGAAGCTGGACTGCCCTGGTCCGGGACGCTGCGATTGCGCTTCACCGCGGAGACTGACGCGGACTCGGGCGCGGGCGAGGAGAGGAACGCCGACGCCGGATGCCCGGTGCCGGTGCAGGTCCGGATCCCCGACGGCGCCCGGGTAGCTGACGGAACGGGGCCGGCCGACCGTGCTGGGCTGCCGGACGGGGCGGCGGTGCGGGACGGCTGGCTGCACCTCCCGGTGGGTCTGACGGCGCTGGAGGTGGAGTTCGAGCTGCCGGTGGTGGTCCGGCGCGCGCACCACCGGGCCGACGCACTGCGCGGACAGCGGGTGATCACGCGCGGACCGGTGGTCTACGCGCTGGAGTCCGGCGATCTTCCGGAGCGGGTCCTGGCGCAGGGAGCTGAGCTGGAGGACGTCGAGCTGGAGACGTCCGGTGGCCCCGAGGTGCATGGCGAGGTCCTGGGTGCGCCCGCCGTCGTCGTGCCGCTTCGGGTCCGCCGCGAGGCGCGGGACGACGACGCGCAGGACGCGCTCTATCCCCCTCACGGCGACGCGGGTCAGCCGGGGGAGAGGTTCACTGCTGCATTGGTGCCCTTCGGCCTGTGGGGCAACCGCGGCGACGGTGCCATGCGGGTCTGGATCCCCGCGTCAGACTCTCGTTGAGCTGGTGCGTCTCCGCCGAAAGGCGCGGACCCGCGGACGCTGTCGGGCTGAAACGCACCAGCTCACCGGTGAAGGATCCGCTGTGAGCCCCGGCACGGGGAGGAATCAGCCCGCCGTCGTCGTGGTTGTCCGCCGGTGGAACGTCCCACACCCGTGAAAGGACCGTGCAGATGACCACGGCAGTCCAGGAGAAGCTCTTCTCGCCCCTCACGCTCGGCGCCCTGGAGCTACGCCACCGCCTCGTCATGGCGCCGCTGACCCGCCTGCGGGCCGATGAGGACGGCGTCCCCACCGACCTGCAGGTGGAGTACTACGCACAGCGCGCCTCCCTGGGGATGATCATCACCGAGGGCACCTGGCCAGTGCGGGAGGGGCGCACCTGGGTGGGGCAGCCCGGCATCGAGACCCAGGCGCACATCGACGGCTGGCGGAAGGTCACCGACGCCGTCCATGAGGCGGGCGGGACCATCGTGCTGCAGATCATGCACGGCGGGCGCATCTCCCACCCGCTGCTCAGCGGCACCGGACGGATCGTCGCTCCCAGTGCGATCGCCGCGCCAGGCGAGATCCGCACCCCGGAGGGCAAGAGGGAGCACCCGGTGCCGCACGCGCTGGAGGAGCAGGAGATCCCCGTCCTCGTGCAGGCCTTCGTCCAGGGCGCGCAGCACGCGATGGCCGCCGGATTCGACGGCGTCCAGATCCACGGGGCCAACGGCTACCTGCTGCACCAGTTCACCTCCCCGGCCTCCAACCATCGCGAGGACGACTACGGCGGCAGCCCGCAGAATCGCGCCCGGCTCTCTGTGGAGGTCACCCGAGCCGTCGCGGAGGCGATCGGTGCGGACCGCACCAGCATCCGCCTGTCCCCGCAGCATGACATCCAGGGGGCGCTGGAGACCGACGACGCCGACGCGCTGACCACCTACACCGCGCTCGCCGAGGGGCTGGCGCCGCTGGGCCTGGCCTTCGTCGACGTCCTCAGCGCCGATCTTGCGGGCGCCCTCGTGCAGACCCTCCGACGCGTCGCAGGTGCCCCGCTGGTCGGCAACAGCGGATTCGGGGTGGTCACCACCCGTGAGGAGGCGCTGCGGCTGGCCGCGGAGGGGACCGCCGACGCCGTCGCCGTCGGGCGCGCGGCCATCGCGAACCCGGACCTGTTCCGCCGCTGGGAGGAGGACCTCGGGGAGAACGAGATTCGCCCGGAGAGCTTCTACGTCGGCGGCGCCCGCGGATACACCGACTACCCCGTCTGGCAGGGCTGACCCGCCTCGCGTCGGGCCCGCTGAGCCGGTGCGTCTTCGCCGGAGGGTGGGCCGTGTCGGCCGTATTCCGGCCAGCAACCACCAGCTCGTGCCTGGCGCCGGGGCGGTCAGCTGTTGACGGGGACACCCTGCTCAGCGGTGTGATGGAGTCATGCCGATCACCGAGTTCCTCCAGAAGCCTCTGCCGGCGCTGCGCCTGGCGGCCCGGACCGTCACCGTGCGCGACTGGTCGGAGGTGGGGGAGGCGGTCGGCGCCGCATTCGGCCATGTCGCCGGCATCATCGGCGACACCCCCGGAACTCTGCACGCCCCGGTGGCCAGCTACTCCTGGACGCCGGACGGGCTGCGCATCGTGGTCGGCTACGTCTACGAGGGGGAGGCGCGCGGCGGTGTGGAGATCGCGGAGCTTCCTGAGGAGAGCCACGCGCTGTGCACCGCTCACTACGGCCCGGTCAGCGGCATCGGGGAGAGCTGGCAGGCCCTGCACGCCGAGCTGGAGGCCCGGGGGCTGCGTCCCGGCGGCCCCAGCCGGGAGCTCTACCTGCGCGCCGGGTCCGAGGACCAGCATGACTGGGTGACGGAGCTGCAGCAGCCGGTGAGGCCCGCGGACTGAGCCGCCCGGTGAGCCGAACTCTGCCGAACTCTCCCTGGCGGTCTATGCCGAGGTTGACCCTGACACTGTGTCATGGGCTGTGATGGAGCCATGTTGTCCATCGGAGCCTTCGCACAGGTCGGCCAGGTCACCCATCGCATGCTGCGGCACTGGGATCAGGTGGGCCTGCTGGTGCCTGCCCATGTGGATCCCGGCACCGGCTACCGGTCCTATGACCCGGAGCAGCTGGACCGGCTCCATCGCATCGTGGCGCTGCGCCAGCTCGGCTTCGGCATCGAGGAGATCTCCACTCTGTTGGAGGACGGCCTGGATGCCGGAGACCTGGCCCGGATGCTGGGCCGCCGTCGTCACGAGCTGGAGCGGGAGCACCGGATCGCGTCTGAACGGCTCGCCGACGTCGAGCGACGGCTCCATCTGATCGAAGAGGAGAATGCCATGCCTGCTGTGGAGATCGTCACCAAGTCCCTGCCGGCCCTGAGGCTGGCCGCCCGCACCGCCACCGTGCGGGACCAGCCGGAGGTGGCAGGCCTCGTCGGCCCTGCCTTCGACGCCGTGGCCGCGGTCATCGGTCACATCCCGGGAGCCCTGGAGACCCCTGTGGCCAGCTACAGCCTGGACGAGCGCGGGCTGCACGTCATCGTCGGCTACGCCTATGACGGCGAGCCGCGGGACGGTGTGGAGATCGTCTCGCTGCCGGCGGTGGAGAAGGCGTTCTGCAGCACGCATCTGGGGGAGATCTCCGGGATCGCGTCCAGTTGGCAGGCGCTGCATGCCGAGACCGTGGCCCGTGGGGCCGCGCCTTCTGGTCCGTGCCGGGAGCTGTACCTGCGGGCCGACGAGTCGGGGCGGAGTGACGAGTTCGTCGTCGAGCTGCAGCAGCCGGTTCGCCCCGTGGACTGACCGGCCGAGGCGAGGGTCTGGGACCGATCGGCCAGGCGGGGTGATGGGCGACGGCGCCCGCCGTCACTTGTGTGACCGATCACACAGTTTTCTGCAAGACTGGCGGCATGACCTCGCTGTTCACCCCGCCCGCGCCCGGGCGCACCCCTGACCCGAACCTCGCCCACCGCCGCGCCCAGGTCACAGTCACCCTGACCCGCGACGACGGCGCCCCACTGGCCGGCCGCGACGTCACCGCCCGTCAGACCTCTCAGTCCTTCGGCTTCGGCTGCATCGGCTTCGAGCTCCTGGACCACATCACGGGCGAGTCGCAGGACCCTGACTATGACGCCGGCCTGGCCGAGCACTGGCTGGGGGTGTTCAACCGCGCCACCCTGCCCTTCTACTGGGGCATGTTCGAGCCCGAGCGGGGCAGGCCCCGCACCGAGCGGCTGCTGGCCGGGGCCCGGTGGTTCGTCGAGCGCGGCATCGAGGTCAAGGGGCATCCGCTGGTCTGGCACACGGTGACCGCGCCGTGGCTGCTGGACCTGGAGGTCGACGAGATCGAGCGCGTCCAGCGGGACCGCATCCGCCGTGACGTCTCCGAGTTCGCCGGGCTCATCGACACCTGGGACGCCATCAACGAAGTGGTGATCATGCCGGTGTTCACCGCGGAGGACAACGGCATCACCCGCCTGGCGCATGAGAGGGGCCGGATCGAGATGATGCGCCTGGCCTTCGATGAGGCCCGGGCCGCCAATCCTGACGCCACCCTGCTGCTCAACGACTTCGACATGTCCACCGCCTACGAGTGCCTCATCGAGGGCGCGTTGGAGGCCGGCATCCGCATCGACAGACTGGGCCTGCAGTCCCATATGCACCAGGGGGCCTGGGGCGAGGACAGGACTCTCGAGGTGCTGGATCGGTTCTCCCGCTTCGGGATTCCGATCCACTTCACCGAGAACACGATCCTCTCCGGGGACCTCATGCCGAGCCACATCCGCGACCTCAACGACTGGCAGGTGGACCACTGGCCCACCTCCGAGGAGGGCGAGGCGCGCCAGGCCGAGGAGCTGGAGCAGCACTACCGGACCCTCTACTCCCACCCCTCGGTGGAGTCCATCACCTACTGGGGGCTGCCGGACCGCGGCATGTGGCTCGGCGCGCCGGGCGGACTCCTGCGCCCCGACGGCTCACCCAAGCCCGCCTACCACCGGCTGAAGCGGCTCGTCACGGAGGACTGGCGCACGCCGGAGGCGACGCTCCGCACCGACGACGACGGCCGCCTGCAGTTTGAGGGCTTCCTCGGCCGGCATGAGCTCACGGTCGGAGGGGCGACTGCGCTCCTCGATGTCGACGCTCCGGGTGAGGTCACCGCCGAGGTGGTGGTGGGCTGAGCCCGCGGTGAGCTGGGTCCGCAGGGGGGCTTCAGCAGAAGGGGCGTGCGTCGGCGAACTCAGGTGCCCGCGCTCACGCCTCGGCGGACGTGCCGAGCGGCCTTCGCGCGGTTGCCGCAGCGTTCCATGGAGCACCACTGTCGCCGTCCCCCTCGTGAGCGATCGAGGTAGCGCAGGCCGCAGCGGCTGTGGGCACAGACCTTGACCAGAGGGCCCTCGCCTGCAGCGATGATCGCGATGGCTTCGTGCGCCAGCGTGCCCAGTGCCGCCGTCGTCCCTGACTCCTCCACCACCACGGCGGTCGGATCATCGAGGTCCAGCTCGCGCATCGGGGCGTGGCGCGCATGATCATTGACCAGGGACGCATGCTCGGTCGTGGGCGTGCGCTCGGGGGCGAGCACGGCGTCGATCGCGTCCCGCAGGGACAGGGCCGCCACGTGTTCGGCCGGTGTCGGCTCCTGCGCCGTCGTGCGCGACCAACCCTCGATGCCCGCCGCGGTGAACCACCGGGCGAGGCTCGCCGCATCAGGAACAGTCTCGCGAGGGGCCGTGGCCCGATCGCGCAGGGTGTTGACGAAGTTCAGGGCGGGCGAGCCGCCATAGAACAGCCAGTCGCGAGCCTCGGCATCAGGAGTCATGGAGCCATCCTATTGACTAACCTGTTCAACAGGTTAGTATCATGGTGTGACGCACCTCATGGATCTTCCCTCGCTGCGGATGCACTGGCGGGAGCATGGTCGGCAGTCCGACGAGCCGGCGGCGCTCCTCCTCCACGGCTGGCCGCAGACCTCTGCCTGCTGGGATGAGCTGGCCCCGCTGCTGGCCGACGGCAGGCGCCTCATCGCACCGGACCTGCGTGGCTACGACCTCACCGACAAACCCACCGAGGGATACACCAAACGGCGCATGGCCGCCGACGTCGTCGAACTGCTCGACCACCTCGGCCTGGAGCGGGTGCACCTGGTGGGGCACGACCGCGGCGCGCGGGTGGGGCACCGGTTCGCCCTGGACCACCCGGAGCGGTTGCACACTCTGACGGTGCTGGACATCGCACCGACCCACGCCATGTTCGGTGGGACCACGCGGACGGCAGCCGGCTACTTCCACTGGCTGTTCCACATGCAGGACGACCTCCCCGAGCTGCTGACCTCCGGACGGGAGGAGCAGTACCTCCGATACTTCTTCCAGCGGTGGACCTTCCGGCGGGACCTGCTCGAGCCCAAGATTCCGGAGTACGTGCGGGCCTTCCGGCAGCCGGGTGCCATGCGTGCCGGTTTCGACGACTACCGCGCGACCTGGGAGGACGTCGCACACGACGAGCAGGACCTGCAGGCCGGCCACGTGGTCGAGGTGCCGACTCTGGCGCTGTGGGGTGCCCAGGGGCTTGCGTCGCAGGTGGCGGTCGATGAGCTGTGGCGCCCCTACGTCGGGACAGGTCCTCAGGGCGAGGACCTGCTCGAGGCCAGGCCGGTGGAGGACTGCGGGCACTTCATCCCGGAGGAGCGACCGGAGCGGCTGGCCTCCGAGCTCGCAGAATTCTGGAGCAGGTGCTCTCAGCAGCAGGCGCCGTCGGGGCTCAGCTGAGGTCCTTGGCGAAGAACAGCTCGGCGTCGGGGCTGTCGTTGTAGCGGTCGACGCGTCGGTATCCGGCTCGCTCATAGAAGGCGATCGCCTCCCTGAGCGCGCTGTGGGTGTCCAGCAACACTCTGGCGTTCCCGGCGGCGCCAGCCAGCTCCTCAAGTCGACGGACCAGCCGGGAGGCGAGTCCGGTGCCTCGTCGCTCGGGGTGGACCCACATGCGCTTGATCTCCGCGGCGCCGTCGATGATCGCCCCGGCGCGGCCGACGGCGGGTCGGATCCCGCCGTAGGCCACCGGTCGGTCCTCACACACCGCCACCAGATAGCGGGAACCGGGCTCCGGGACGTCCAGCGGGCCCGGGGCGAAGCCGAACTGCTCGTGCAGCTCGGTCACATAGGCCTGTTGGGCCTGCCGCGCCAGCGGATCGTCCACGGCGACCTCGTGCAGCTCCACCGGGGAGAGCTGCTTCTTGAACCCCACATGGGAGGGCGCGTACCCCAGGCGCTCATAGAAGCGATGGGCGTCCTCACGCACGACGTCGGAGGTCAGCTGGGCCAGCCCGCAGCCACGGGCATTGCCGCGCTCCTCCGCATGGCGCATCATGCTCTCCCCGAATCCCCGGCCACGGAGGCGCCGGTCCACTCGGACGGCCTCCACATGCAGTCGGGTGACGCCTCGGCGGGCGATGCCCGGAATGAACGTCAGCTGCATGACGCCGATGACCTCTCCGTCGAGTTCGGCGACGATCAGCTCGTCGTTCGGGCTGGCGACAACGGCGTCGAACCCTCGCTCATGCGCCCCAGAGTATGTGCCGGTGCGGTCGGCGGCCACGGCGTCGTCCCGGATCAGCTCGACGATCCGGGGCAGGTCCTCCCGGGTGGCCTCGCGGAAGCGCAGTGTGGGGTGCGCGGCAGCATTCGTCACGTGACGACGATAGACCGCCGACGTCGAGCCGGCAACGGCGGAGCCGGTGAGCTGCGGCCGAGGCCGGTGCTACCGTGAGCCATCACCTGATCAGAGACCGGAGGAGGACGTCCATGGCGCTGATCGCCGTCACCGGAGCGACCGGATACATCGGTGGCCGACTCGTGCCCCAGCTGCTCGCGGCCGGCCATACGGTGCGGGTGCTCACCCGCCGAGCGGAATCATTGCGCGACGTGCCCTGGCGTGACGAGGTGGAGGTCGTGCAGGGCGATCTCTCTGACGCCGAGCCG
This sequence comes from Nesterenkonia sp. CL21, assembly GCF_031705515.1. Classification (NCBI taxonomy): domain Bacteria; kingdom Bacillati; phylum Actinomycetota; class Actinomycetes; order Micrococcales; family Micrococcaceae; genus Nesterenkonia; species Nesterenkonia sp. CL21. The sequence goes on along the minus strand of NZ_JAUTWR010000002.1, from coordinate 286,854 downwards.
GCCCGGAGACTGTGCGCCGATGTCGAGGTGGTCTACTTCCTGGTCCATTCCATGACAGGAGGGCGAGATTTCGCCGCCACCGACAAGCAGTGCGCCGACACTGTGGGGGAGGCCGCGGCCCAGGCGGGCGTCCGCCTGGTGGTCTATCTCTCGGGGCTGCACCCGGACGGTGAGCTCAGCCCCCACCTGCGGTCGCGTGTCGAGGTCGGCGAGATCCTGGAAGCCAGCGGAGTTCCGACCCTCACGCTGCAGGCGGGGCTGGTCATCGGTTCGGGCTCGGCCAGCTTCGAGATGATCCGGCACCTGACCGACGTGCTGCCCGTCATGCCTTCGCCTCGCTGGGTGATGAACCGGATCCAACCCATCGCAGTCCGTGACGCGCTCCACTATCTGACCCTTGCCGCCGACGTCGACCTGTCGGCCAGCCGACGGTGCGACATCGGAGGTCCCGATGTGCACACCTATGCCGACCTGATGAAGACCTATGCTCGCGCCGCCGGGCTCCGCGAGCCCACCGTGCTGCCCCTGCCGGTGCTGACCCCCTGGCTGGCGGCGCAGTGGGTCAACCTCGTCACGCCTATCCCGCGCTCCCTGGCGGTCCCGCTGGTCCAGTCGCTCCAACACGACTGCGTGGTCCAGGAGCGGGGGATCGACGAGCTCATCGCGCCCCCGGAGGCTGGGCTGACCCGCTACCGGGTCGCTGTGGACCTCGCGTTGGAGAAGATGACCGCCGACCGGGTGGAGACCACGTGGGCGGCCGCACATCCGTTGGAGGCGCCCTCCGAGCCGCTGCCGTCCGATCCCGAGTGGTCCGGGCGCACCGTGCTCAGTGATGAACGGGCGGTCCGGACCACAGCCCCACCACAGGCGGTCTTCGCCGTGGTGCAGGGGATCGGCGGCGAGAAGGGGTACTTCTCGCTGTCGAAGGCCTGGCGGCTGCGCGGCTACGCCGACAAGATCATCGGGGGCGTGGGGCTGGGTCGAGGGCGCCGCAGCAGAGAGACTCTGCAGCTGGGCGACGTGGTCGACTGGTGGCGAGTGGAGCGGCTGGACCCCGGGCGTCTGCTGCGCCTGCGTGCGGAGATGAAGGTTCCCGGCCAGGCGTGGCTGGAGTTCACGGTCGAGCCGGAGGCCGACGGCGGATCCCGGTACACGCAGCGCGCGATCTTCTTCCCGTCCGGGTTGGCCGGACGACTCTACTGGTTGGCGCTGACCCCGTTCCATGCGGTGATCTTCCGGAACATGGCGGCGCGGCTCACTGCTGAGGCGGAGGCTCGGTCGCGCACAGAGCGTCGAGAAACCTGATCACGACCTCTCGCTCGTCAGGGGAGAGCGCCGCCGCAGCGTGGAACCGCCCGGCATGGCTGCGTCCGACAGATTCGCGGGCGACGCGCTGCGTCTGCTCGGTGACCTCGATGGCGGTGCTGCGCCGATCCTCCGGGTGGGGCAGGCGGCGGATGTGATCGTGGGCGGCCAGGCGGTCCAGCATCTTCGTCACCGACGCCGTGGAGACGCCCAGGTGGCGGGCGAGGTCGCTCGGCGTGGCGAGCCGGTCGTGCCGTTGGGCGGCGATGAGGTAGCGCAGTGCCCGCATGTCGGTCTCCCCGAGCTTCATGTACTTCCGCGAGGCTTCGCTCATCCTGCGTTCCACGGTGCGCCAGCGGCGCATCGCGTCCAGCACCGCGACGATCTGATCCAACTCCTCCTCGTCGACGTGCGCGTGGGGAACGATCTCACCCGCGGGGTCCATCACGCGGGGGTCGATCATGGAGGAGTCCTTGGGGCGGTCGGCGGGGTCGGCGGTGTGCATCATGGAGATACCTCGGTTATTATTAGCCAAGTTAGATACTAGACAGGCTAGATGACTGGGGTGACGTATGGATGACCGTCGATCGGATCACGTCGTGCTTGTCGCGCCTGACGGGATGCCCCTGGGCACGGCTCTGAAGAGCGCAGTGCATACGGCGCACACGCCGCTGCACAGGGGGTTCTCCTGCCATCTCACGAATCCTCTCGGTCAGGTGCTGGTCACACGACGGTCGCTGACCAAACGTACCTGGCCCGGAGTGTGGACCAACTCCTTCTGCGGCCACCCCGCCCCGGGGGAGAGCCTGGAGGAGGCCGTGATGCGCCACGCCCGTCACGAGCTGAACATCGAGGTGACGGACGTGACGCCGGTGCTGCCCGACTTCTCCTATCGTGCCGTGGACGCCTCCGGTGTGGTGGAGCACGAGATCTGCCCCGTCGTCACAGCTGCCCTCGACGGAGACCCGGTGCCGAATCCGGACGAGGTCCTCGACTGGAGATGGACCTCCACCGATCGGCTGCGCGCCGCCGTCGACGCCGCGCCATGGGCCTTCAGCCCGTGGTTGGTCCTGCAGGTGCCTGCGATGGCGCTCTATGGGAGTGCCGGCGAGTCCCCGCACACCCCAGAGGGCTCTCCATGAGCGCAGACTCCGGGCTGAGCGGACTGACCCTGTACACGCAGGCGGCGCAGAGCGCGGCCTCGCGTGTCATCGACGAGTACTCCACGTCTTTCGGCACTGCGACACGCCTGTTGCCGCCCGGCACCCGTGCCGCCATCCGCAGCATCTACTCGCTGGTCCGCGTGGCTGATGAGATCGTCGACGGCACCGCCGAAGAGGCCGGGCTCGACGCCGACAGCAGACGCGAGGTGCTCGACACCCTGGAAACCGAGACGATCTCCGCCATGGGCACCGGCTTCAGCAGCAACCTCATCGTGCATGCCTTCGCCTCCGCGGCCCGTGCCGCCGACGTCGAGAAGGCCCTGGTGCAGGCCTTCTTCCGGTCCATGCGCCGGGACCTGGAGCCGGTCCACTCGCTCAGCGAGGAGCAGTACCGGCGCTATGTCCACGGCTCGGCGGAAGCGGTCGGCCTCATGTGCCTGCGGGTCTTCCTGCAGGACACCGCCCCGACCACGGATCAGATGGCCCAGCTTGAGACAGGTGCGGCCCGGCTGGGTGCCGCCTTCCAGAAGATCAACTTCCTCCGAGATCTGCACGAGGACGCCGAACAGCTCGGCAGGGCCTACTTCCCCGGCGCCGTGCCGGGTGAGCTCAGCGAGGCCCGAAAGATCGAGATCCTGGCAGACATCGAGGCCGACCTCGGGGCGGCCCGTCGCGCGATCCCCCTGCTGCCCCCAGGGGCGCGTCGTGCCACCGATCTTGCCACGCGGCTCTTCGAAGAGGTCTCCGCCCGGCTGCGGCACACATCCGTGGCTGAGCTGAAGCGGCGCCGGGTCTCCGTGCCCCGACGGGTCAGGCTGCAGCTGCTCCTGCAGGTTCTGCTCCCGGTGGTGCGGGGAGGACGCAGGTGAGGCCGGCCCGCGGCCAGCGCGGTTCGCGGACGCGCACCGCCGTCGTCATCGGCGGAGGATTCGCCGGTCTGGCCACCGCAGCCCTGTTGGCGCGCGACGGTCTGGACGTGACGCTGGTCGAGGCGCATGCCGAGCTCGGAGGACGAGCTGGACAATGGCATCACGAGGGCTTCCGCTTCGAGACCGGACCCTCGTGGTTTCTGATGCCCGAGATCTTCGACAGATTCTTCGCGCAGCTGGGGACCTCCACCGCGGAGCAGCTCGAACTGCTCCCGTTGGACCCCGCGTACAGGGTCTTCTTCGAGGAGGACCCGAATCCCTTCGACCTGCCGGCCGATGACTCGCTGCAGGCGCTGCAGGCCTTGGAAACGACTCCTGGACGTCTGCCCGAGTACCTGAGCTCGGCCGCGCGGACCAGTCGCCTGGCCACGGAGCGCCTGCTCTACTCCAGCTACCAGCGTCCCTCAGACTTCCTGGACCCGGCGCTGCTCGGCCGGCTGCCGACTCTGCTGCGGATGCTCACCGAGCCGCTCGAGTCGTTCATCGCCCGTCATACCGATGACCCCCGGGTGCGACAGATCCTGGGCTACCCGGCTGTGTTCCTCGGAACCTCGCCGCGCTCCGCACCGAGCCTGTACCACCTGATGAGCCATCTCGACATCAACCAGCAGGTGCTGCACCCCCGTGGCGGGTTCAGCGCGGTGGTGCGAGCGGTGGCGAGTCTCGCCGAGGGCGAGGGGGCCCGGCTGCGGACCGGTTGCCGGGCGCGGAGCATCACGGCCTCCCGGGGGCATGTCACGGGAGTCCACATCGGCCGATCCGACGGGCGGCATGAATTCCTCCCCGCGGACGTCGTGGTCTCCACGGCCGACATGCACCACACCGAGACCGCCCTGCTGTCTCCGGAGCACCGCACCCGGTCGGCCAGGTCCTGGCGACACCGGGATCCGGGGCCGGGAGCGGTGCTGGCCCTGCTCGGTGTGCGGGGCGCCCTGCCCGAGCTGGCCCATCACTCGTTGTTCTTCACCCGGGACTGGCAGAAGGGGTTCGACGAGATCTCCGGTGCACGACCGGCGGGAGGGCCGCCGCGTTCGCTCTACGTGTGCCGCCCCAGCGCCACCGACGACGTCGCTCCGCCCGGCCACGAGAACCTGTTCGTCCTGGTGCCCACGCGGGCAGACACACACCTGGGCGCCGGCGGCGTCGACGGCGCCGGAGACCTTCCCGTGGAGCAGATGGTCGATGACTCCATCCGGCAGATCGCGGACTGGGCCGGAATCGACGACCTCGCCTCCCGCATCGTGGTGCGACGTTCCATCGGACCGGCGGACTTCGCCCGCGACTTCGGAGCCTGGCGCGGCGGAGCGCTGGGGCCCGCGCACACGCTGCGGCAGAGCGCGTTCCTCCGGGGCCCCGTCCGCTCTCGGAGGCTGAAGGGGCTCTGCTACGGAGGCGCCACGACCATGCCCGGCATCGGCGTGCCGATGTGCCTGATCAGCGCTGAGCTCGTGCGCAGCTCCCTGCGGGGTGGGCGCCCGGCTCGCCCGGAGGCGCTGACCGGGGGTGTCCATGCCTGAAGCGCTGATGAGCATGGCCTACCTGATCGCTCTGCTGTTCTCCTGGGGCTGCATCATCCTGGTGGATGCCCGCTTCAGGCTCTTCCTCGTCCGGAGCCCCCTGCGGGCCGGAGCCGTGCTGGCTCTCGGAACGGTGTTCTTCCTGGCCTGGGATCTGGCCGGGATCGCTCTGGGCGTATTCCTCCACGGACCCGCCCCCTTCATGACCGGCGTCATGCTGGCCCCCGAGCTGCCGCTGGAGGAGCTGGTCTTCCTGCTGTTCCTGTGTCACCTGGCCATGGTGGCCACACTCGGGTTCCAGAAGCTGCTGACCAGGAGGGAACCCGCATGACCGAGTGGACGTATCTTCTGCTGTGCCTGGTGTTCCTGGGGGTCGCCGTCGCGGTTGCGTCAGCGGCCGCCGGAGTGCGGTCCCGGCAGGGGCGCCCTGCGGCCGACGGCACGGGTCGGCTCATGCCGGCGGCCGCGCTCGCCGGGTTCGTGCTGGTGCTGCTGACGGCGGTCTTCGACAACCTCATGATCGCTGTCGGGCTATTCAGCTATGCGGAGGAGAGCATCTCTGGACTGCGCCTCGGGCTGGCGCCGATCGAAGACTTCGCCTATCCGGTGGCCGCCGTGATCCTGCTGCCTGCGCTCTGGACCCTGCTGGGGCCGCGCCGTACCCAGAGGGAGGCCGCATGACAGCCGACCTGCTGCGCGCCTCCCGCCCGCTGAGCTGGATCAACACGGCATACCCCTTCGCCGCGGCGTGGCTGCTCGCCGGCGGAGGCCTCGATCCCGCGCTGATCATCGGCACGGTGTTCTTCCTGGTCCCGTACAACCTCGCGCTCTACGGCATCAACGACGTCTACGACCACGCCTCAGATCTGGCCAATCCGCGCAAGGGCGGAGCGGAGGGGGCCCTGCTGGACGTCCGCCGCCATCGGCCCCTGCTGGTGATCAGTGCGGCACTGGTGCTGCCGTTCGTCGTCGTGCTGGTGATCCTGGGCGGCCCCAGCTCCTGGATGGTGCTGGGCGTGAGCCTGGTGGCGCTGGTGGCGTACTCGGCTCCGCCGCTGCGCACCAAAGAGGTCCCGGTGCTCGACTCGCTGACCTCCAGCCTGCACTTCGTCACGCCAGCCGCCTACGGTCTTGCGCTGGCCGGTGCGGACGTCGACGCCGTGGTGGTGTGCGCTCTGGGGGCCTTCCTGCTCTGGGGGATGGCCAGCCACGCCTTCGGTGCGGTCCAGGACATCGGGCCGGACCGGGCCGCGGGCATCAGTTCAATCGGTACGGTCTTCGGCGCCCGTCGGACGGTCAGGTTCGCCCTGGCGCTCTGGGCCGCCGCCGGAGTGATCGTCATCGGGACGGGATGGCCCGGGGCGCTCGCCGGGCTGCTGGTGCTGCCCTACATCGCCCTGGCCCTGCCCTACCGGTCGATCGGCGACGCCGAGGCTGCCCAGGCGCATCGGGGGTGGCGGCATTTCCTCCTGCTGAACTATGCCGTCGGAGCCGCACTGACCATCCTGCTCATCCAGGCCACATGACCGCCACATCTACTCCATCAGCATGACACGTCCTGAGACGTCTGAGACATCCGAGAGAAGGAGCATCATCATGTCTGACACGCCCGCGAAGTCCCCGCAGCCGGTGGAGACCTCGTCTGCCGCGATCCGTCCCGGGGAGGTCCCCTTCGCCACCGACGCCTCGGCGGACGGGGCACCGCATGTGACCGCCGTCCAGGACTACGACGCCGTCCTGCTCGCCGGATTCGGCGGCCCAGAAGGCCAGGAGGACGTCATCCCGTTCCTGCGCAACGTGACCCGCGGACGGGGCATCCCCGATGAGCGGCTGGAGGAGGTGGCCACGCACTACCGGCATTTCGGCGGGGTGAGCCCCATCAACGAGCACAACCGCCAGCTGCGCCAGGCCATCGAGGAGGAGATGCGTGCCCGCGGCCTGCAGCTGCCCGTCTACTGGGGAAACCGCAACTGGGCGCCGTACCTCGAGGACACGGTGACCCAGGCCGCCGAGGCCGGCCACACCCGTCTGTTGGCGGTGGCCACCAGTGCCTACAGCTCCTACTCCTCCTGCCGCCAGTACCGGGAGGACTTCGCCCGTGCCGTGCTGGAGACGGGCTTGGCCGGCGTCGTGCGCATCGACAAGGTGCGGCAGTTCTTCGACGTGCCCGGCTTCGTCCAGCCCTTCGCCGAGGGCGTGGCCGAGGCCGTCCGTGGCTTCGCCGCCGAAGGTCTCACCGGCGGGCAGGTCCGGGTGCTGTTCGCCACCCACTCCATCCCCACCGCCGACGCGGAGCGCTCCGGACCCCGCGAGCTGGGGCTGGGCGACGGCGGGGCCTACGCCGCCCAGCACCGTGCCGTGGGCCGGCAGATCATGGAGCAGCTGCGCGAGGAGGGAGCCGCGGAGGAGACCACCGCCTGGGAGCTGGTGTACCAGTCGCGCTCCGGCCCGCCCTCGCAGCCGTGGCTGGAGCCGGATGTCTGCGACCGGATCGCCGAGCTTCCGGGGGAGGGCGTGCAGGCCGTCATCGTGGTCCCGCTGGGCTTCCTCAGCGACCACATGGAGGTCCTATGGGACCTGGACGAGGAAGCCATGGAGGCCGCCGAGCAGGCCGGTCTTCGTGCTGTGCGCACTCCCACCCCGGGGGTGCATGGAGCCTTCGTGGCCAGCCTGGTGGACCTGCTCGAGGAACGCATCCACGCTGTCCCGGCCGCGGACCGACCGCATGTCACCGACCTCGGGCCCTGGTACGACGTCTGCCGCCCCGAATGCTGCGAGAACGTCCGCCGGGGGTTCAGCCCCGCCGCGGCTGGGGTGGCGCCGTAGTCATGCGACTCTGGTCACTGCATCCCCGCCTGCTGGACCGGCAGGGTCTCATCGCCTGCTGGCGCGAGGCCCTGCTGGCCCAGGCCGTGCTGCTCGGGCGGACCCGCGGCTACACCCGCCATCCTCAGCTGGAACGCTTCCGCTCTCAGGAGGACCCGCAGGCGGCCATCGCCGCCTACCTCACCGGTCTCCACCAGGAGGCCGGGGTGCGCGGATACCGGTTCGATGTCGACCGCATCGACCGCCCAGCGGCGGGCTCCGCCGAGCGCGTGACGACGCCGATCCCCGTGACCTCCGGGCAGCTCGCCTTCGAAGCCGACCACCTCCGGGCCAAACTGGCTCGCCGCTCCCCGGAGCTGCTGGCCGAGTGGGCGGCGACGTGCCCAGACGGAGACGGGTCACCGTGGCCGGTGCATCCACTGTTCACCGAGGTGCCGGGCGGCGTGGAGGATTGGGAGCGCCCCTGACGGCGTGGTCGGCCCCACTCGACGGGGTGCGGACGGAAGGGCGTCAGAAGCGCCAGTATTGTGGTGTCATGCGGATCGATCACGGGCCGGAGCACGGCACACTCACCTTGCGCAGCAGCACCAAGGGATTCGGCGCCTGGCTGGGCCTGGCCATCGGAGTGTTCGGGGCGAGCATCGGCACCGCCGTCATCGGAATGGCGCTGGCCGGTGGGGCGTTGGCGGAGATCGGCCACCTGGCGTGGTTGTTCCTGCTCCACCCGATGATCTTCCTGACCGTGGGATTCGGCATCTTCGGTGCGAGCAAGAAGGTCTCGGCCACGCTGCGCCCCTATGGGGAGTCTGAGGCACATTTCCGCCGCTGGTACGGGATCCAGCGGCGCGACGACACGTTCACCGCCCACCAGGTGCGAGTGGTCCGGCTCCACACCGAGGTCCGCATCAGTCGCAGCAGGAACGGCAGTCGGCGCGACCTGGTCACCTTCATGAGCCTGGGCCTGCAGGACGGCGGGGAGATCCTGATCGGCGTCAATCGGCGCGGCAGCTTCTTCCAGCGGGAGCAGGCGCTCGTGGAGGAGGCCGGGCGGGTCGCCGAGTTCCTGGGTGTGCCGGTGGAGCGCAGCGGCCACGGCGCACCCCAGGGCTGGGGGCCCGACGCCGGATGGAACCCCGGCCAGTCGGGGCATCCCGGCCAGCACGCTCCGTACGGCTACCACAGTGGGTCAGACCAGCCGGACCAGTCCGGCTGGTCCCAGGCGCAGCGGCAGGGCTGGTACAGGTCAGGCCAGCGACAGGACCAGCAGCAGGGTCAGCGGCAGGGTTGGCGGCAGGGCCGGCAGGGCCGGCGGGGCCCCGAGGATCCGCCGCAGACGCCCGAGGGGTATCGCGACCCCTACGATCTCGGCCGCTGACCCGGCGTCGATCAGTTGCTCAGAGGGTCAGCCGTTCAGCTGCGCCGTCGCAGATGCCGCAGCTGGTCAGCTCCGGAGACCAGCAGCACAGCGGCCCCGAGCCAGACGGCGGCCGCCGGGCCCACGGGCCCGGCCAGAGCTCCGGCGGCGGCCGGCATGGCGACCTGGCCCAGCCGGTTGCCGATCAGTCGCAGGGCGAGGGCCGGGGCGCTCCAACCTTCGGGGACGGCGGCGGTGACCATCGTCATCGTCAGCGGCTGACCGAGCCCCAGGAAGAATCCGCCCACCGCCATCAGCGCGCCGGCCATGGCGACGGTCCCGGTGGTGAAGGGCATGGCGGCGAAGCTGATGGCGGAGAGCAGCAGGGACAGCACCAGCAGCACCTCCCGAGAGATCCGGCGCACCAGTCCGCCCAGCAGGATCCGCGAGGCCAGGGAGCCCAGCCCGCGCAGGGCCAGGAGCAGCCCCACCTCCGACGGGCTCAGCCCGGCCTGCTGGCCCAGCAGGGGAAGGAACGCCACCAGCACGTCGGTCAGCGCGAGCAGTCCGGCGGAAGCGGCGATATGCGAGCCCACCCTCGGGGTGCGCAGGATCGCCCGCGTGGAGGCCTTCGGCTCGCCGTCGCGGGCTGAGGCGGCCACGCCCGTCGCCGGGGCGCCGTGTGCGTGGCGGCGCATCCGCCACAGCGCGAGGAACAGCAGCAGGGCTCCTGGCAGGGCCGCCGCACCTCCGGCGAGGATCGACAGGTCGATGCCGGTCCCCACGTCCTCGGGCGCACTGATGATCCATCCGGCCACGGGCGGCCCCAGCATCTGACCGGCGGAGACGGCGGCGGTGAACCAGCCGAAGGCCGCATCGCGCTTCGCCGGATCGGCCGCGCGGGTCACCCCGCTCTGCCCGCCGATGGCGAAGACCAGCTGCCCCAGGCCCAGCGCGGCGCTTCCGAGGACCACACCCCACACCGCCGAGGAGAAGGCGATCGCCGCGGCTCCGGCGGCCATCACGCACAGGCCCCCGCCGATCAGGCCGGCCACGGTGCCCATGCGTTGGATGAGGCGCCCGACAGGCATCGCGATCACCAGGGGGACGATGGCGTAGGAGGCCGCCACCAGTCCGACGACGGCGGCGTCGCCGCCGAGCGCGTCCACCTTGTACGTGGTGGCCGGGCGGATCATGTTGACCGAGAACTGGCCCAGCATCGAGGTCAGGACCAGCAGCAGAAGCCACAGACGGGAGGAGGGACGCACGGGACCCATCATGGCCCATCGGCGGCGTCGTCGATGCGCCCGCGGACGTCATCTCACCATCTGGCCACCACCTGTCGCTCGCTCCGTTCCCGCCGGTCGGGCCGTCCGACTCAGCCGACCCCCAGCACCCCCTGAGCGATGAGCACCGAGGCCAGGAAGGTCGCGGTGAACACCGCCAGCCCCACAGGCACGATCTTCCAGCCCACGGAGCGTAGGATCCGTGCGTCGCGCCCCAGGCCCAGCCCGGCCAGCACCAGCACCGAGGTGGTCATCGGGAGGAAGGCCACCGGCTCCACCAGCGCCAGCACCGTGTCCGCCACGGGGGACCACGGCGTGGAGGCAGCCATGGCGAGGGTCATCGCCGTCACGATCGCGGAGATGCGCAGGAAGCGGCGGGCCAGCAGGCCCAGCACCACGAAGACCACGATCAGGCCCATCCCCGGCAGCGCCGAGAGGGTGACCGCGCCGTCGTGGGCCCAGAGGGCGGCGATCGTCAGCACGGTGGACAGGGCCAGCAGGGCGGCAGGGTGGACCCGCTGCACCGGCGCCTCCACCTTCTGCGCAGACACTTCGACGCCGCTGAGGAACTCCTCGGCCTGCTCGCCCTCGTCAGCACGACGGCGGCGGGTCAGGAGCCGGTAGAACCGGTCAGCCAGGGGAAGGGCCACATAGACGCCGATGTAGAGGCCGAGCGCGGAGCTGAGCAGGTTGCTCATCGCTGCGAGCGCGAGGATCTCGCCCTCCATGCCGGGGAACTGGGCGACCACGGCGTTGGAGGCGGCGGCCATCATGGACCCTGATCCCACGCCGGAGCCCATGGCCAGGGCGAGCGGATTGAACCACCCGGTGCCGGCCAGCATGGAGGCCAGCAGGCCGATCCAGAGGGCGCCGAAGACGGTGCCGAAGATGTAGATGGCCAGCACGCCGCGGATCTCGCGGGACTCGGTCCCGTAGCGCTCGCCCACCATGGCGAAGGAGCCTTCACGGCCGATGGAGAACGTGGCACCCACCGAGGCGCGGCGCATGCCCAGGAGGACTGCCAGGGGCATGGCGATCAGGATCGTGGCCAGGTTGCCGATCTCCTGCAGGACCAGCGCGGGCCCCACCTGGACGAGCAGATCGAGGTTCTCTCCGACCATGAAGGCCAGGCGGGTGGTCAGCAGCAGCACGCCGATCTGCATGGCCACCGAGGCGATCCTCTGAGCGCCCTCCGGAAAGGGCCGCACCTTCTGCAGGCTGACCGTGGCACCCAGCAGCAGCCCCCAGATCAGTGGCAGCAGGGTGAGCGTGCCGATGCCCACGCCGACCTCCTGGGCGCCGATCAGCTCCGCCAGCACGGTCAGCAGCGCACCGACCAGCAGCAGGGGGATCCACAGGCGCGCACGGGAGCGCATCGAGGGCTTCTCAGAGAGATTCTTCGGGTGCTTCTCCGGGGGCGTCACGGAGCGGGGAGCGCGGGACCTCATGCCGGCACCCCCTCGGTGAACGGGGTGCGGGTCGTCTGCTCGGCGATCAGCTCGGCCCGCAGGTCCGCGTCGGAGGCCGCCTCGATGATGGTCTGGGCCATGGCGATGGCGCCGTCGACGGCCGCGGCGTCGCCTCCGGGGGAGACGGCGTCGTCGGCGAAGCCACGAGTGTGGGGCGGTGCTCCGCTGCCGTCGACATCGATCATCGGGTGGATGGCGGGCACATGCTGGGAGACGTTGCCCATATCCGTGGAGCCACCGGTCAGTCCGCCGGTGTCCGCGAGGCGGCGCCCCAGTGCCCGCACCGCGTCACGGTAGGGTCCAGCCAGCCGGGGGTCCTGGCGCAGCGGGGCATAGAGGGGCTCGGTCTCCTCCACCTGCATCTGGCAGCCGGTGGCCAGAGCGCCGGCCGAGAAGCAGTCCTCCACACGTCGACGCAGGCTGTGCAGCGCCTCGAGGTCGAAGTCGCGGACCTCGACGTCCACCACGGTGCGCTCCGGAATGATGTTGGTGGCCTGGCCGCCGTCGCGGACGAACAGGCCGATCCGGGAGGAGGCGGGGACCTGCTGGCGCAGCAGCCCCACCGCCACCTGGGCGACGACGGCAGCGTCGGCGGCGTTGACGCCGTCGGTGGGGGCCGCCGCCGCGTGGGCGGCACGCCCGGTGAAGGTGACGGCGAAGCGCGCGACCCCCTGGGAGGCGGTCTCCACCGGATCGGCGTCGACGGTGCCGGGATGGACCATCAGGGCCACGGTGTGGTGGTCGAAGCAGCCCCGCTCCAGCATGAGGACCTTGCCGCCGCCGTGCTCCTCCGCGGGGGTGCCGACGACCTCCACGGTGAGACCGAGCTCGTCCGCGACGGCGGCCAGTCCGATGGCGGCGCCGACGGCGGCGGTGGCGATGACGTTGTGCCCGCAGGCGTGGCCGATCTCGGGCAACGCGTCATACTCGGCGCAGATCCCGACGACAAAGTCGCCGGTGCCGTACCGGGCGGTGAAGGCGGTGGGCAGGTCCGCCACCGGTGCGGTGATGGCGAATCCGGCGTCGGCGAGCTCGTCGCGCAGCCGGGCGGCGCTGCGGTGCTCCTCGAAGGAGGTCTCGGCCAGGCCGTGGATGTCATGGCTGAGACGGGTCAGGCGCTCGCGGATCTGCAGCACGGACTGGGTGGCGCGGTGGTGGGGTGAGGGCATCGGAGGACCTCTCGATAGTGGTGATCCTGGTCACAGCCACGGTAGGATCGTGCGGCATCAGGAGGTTTCAGGTGCAGGATTCCGTCAGTGATGTCCCGGATGTGCAGGATCCGATCAGGCTGCAGGAGAATGATCTTCGTCTGATTCAGGCGCTGCAGATCAGTCCGCGGGCCGGATGGAGCGAGCTCGGCCGTGCCCTCGGCGCGGCCCCGACCACAGTGGCCCGGCGCTGGGAGCGGCTGGAGTCCTCCGGTGCCGCCTGGGTCTCCTGCCAGCCGCTGCATGGGCGGGACTCCGCCATCGCCGTGCTGGAGGTCGTCTGCCGCGCCGGCGACATCCTGCAGGCGGCCCGCACCTTGGCCGAGGATGCGGCGGCCATGACGATCGACGTCACCGCCGGCGGCCGGGACCTGCTCATCACCGTCACCTGCCCGGACCAGCTGGCGCTCGGCCGCTACCTGCTCGAACGGGTGGCGCAGATCCCCGAGGTCGAATCCGTGCGCAGCCATGTGGTCACCCGGGTGTACCTGGATGCCAGCCGGTGGAGGCTGCGCAGCCTCACGTCGCGGGAGGAGAGCCGGATCTCCAGCGCACCGCGTCCCCCCGGTTCGACCTCCGCTCCGACCATGGACGCTCTGGAGCGCAAGCTCGTGGAGAAGCTCTCCGTGGACGGCCGACGCTCCGTCCAGCGCCTGGCCGAGGACCTCGACGTCTCCGAGAGCACCGTGCGACGCCGCCTGCGCAGTCTGACCGACGCCGGGGCGCTGCGCCTGCGCTGCGAGGTCGCCCGGGGGCTCACCGAGTGGCATGTCCTCGAGTGGTTCTTCCTGCGGGTGCCGCCCGCCCACATCGACGAGGCCGGTCAGGTGCTCGCCGGCATCCCGGAGCTGCGCGCCGTGCTGTCCACCACCGGGCCCGCCAATGTCATCGTCGCCGCCTGGCTGCGCACCGTGGCCGACGGTCAGCGCCTCGAGAGGCGCCTGACCCAGCTGCTGCCCTGGATGGAGGTCATCGACCGCAGCGTGGTGCTGCGCCCGGTCAAGCTGGTGGGCCGGCTGCTGGACGCCCGAGGCCTCGCCGTCGGGACCGTGCCGCTGCGGGGCGACGGCGGCCGACACGGGTGGTGAGCGCCGTGCGGCCCCGCCCCGACGCCGTGTCCGGCCGGCGTGACGGTCCTGTCACCCGGAGACGACCAGCCCGATCCCGGCACAGACGACGGCGGCTCCCAGGGTTCGCCTCACGGGGTCCGGCTCCTTGAACAGCCACCAGGCCAGCAGCGCCCCGATCACGATGGAGGACTCCCGCACCGGGGCGACCAGCGCGACCGGCGTCGTCGCCATCGCATAGAGCACCAGGATGTAGGCCAGCGGGGAGAGTACGGCCACGACGATCACCGGACGGCGGTCTGTGCGCCAGGTGGGACGGATCAGGCTGCGCCGGCGCAGCACCCAGGGGAGCATCACGGCGGACTGCAGCACGCTGCTCAATGCGAAGTACAGGATGGGCTCCAGCCCCAGGGCGGTCACGGCGAAGCTGTCCCACAGGGTGTAGGCGGCGATGGCGGCACCGGTGGCACTGCCGTAGAGCAGGCCGGTCCGCAGGCGGTCGCCGCGGCGGAGCAGACGCCGGCCGGTGACGATTAGGATCCCGCCCACGACCACCGCGCCTCCGGTCAGGGCGGCGATGCCCGGGCGTTCGCCCAGCAGACCGACGGCGACCACCATGGTCAGCACCGGTCCCACTCCACGGGCCACCGGATAGACCACACCCAGATCGGCTCGGCGGTACCCGGTCTGCAGCAGTGTGGCGTAGCCGATGTGGATCACCGCGCTGACCAGGGCGGCGGCGACCAGCTCCCAGCCGTAGGCGGCACCGGTGCGCAGCATCTGGACCAGGCCCACCGGCAGGCAGAGCAGCCCGCCGAGCGTGAAGTAGCACCACACGAACACCGCGGTGTCCCCGCGGGCGGTCTTGGCCGCGAGGTTCCACACCGCGTGGAACACCGCCGCGGTGAGGATGAGCGCCAGGGCCCCGGTGCTCACTCTGGGGCCTCGAGCCCTGGGCCGTGGGGGTCCGTGCGCCTGGAATCGGTCGTCACAGTCGAGAGGCTACCTGAGGGTCCGGATCGATTCGGGCGCAGCGCTCAGGCGCCGCCCGGGGGAGGGGACGGCGCGCTGCACACCGGACCACGCTCGTGACTTTCGGCACCTGCACGCGTCGAGGCCTCCGCCTAGCGTGAGCCTCATGAAAGAAGCACCGCAGGTCTCGACGATGCCGCCCCCTCGACTGTCTCTTCCCGCGAGGCTGAGCGTGACCGTGCTCGGCTGTCTGGCCATCTGGGTCTCCGTCACCCACCTGACGGCCCTGTGGTGGGGAGACGAGATGACGCTGGGCCGGCATGTGGCCAATGCGGTGGGCGTGCTGCTCCTGGCAGTGCCGATGGTCGTGGTCCTGCGTCGACTGATCGATAGGCGGCCGCTGGCCACCCTGGGCCTTCCGGGGTGGAGCACGGCTCTGACGGACCTGGTGCGCGGGATGCTCACTTGGGTGTTGCCGGCCGGGATCGGACTTGCCGCGGTGGTCCTGTTCGGCTGGGTGGAGATCCGTGTCGACGCGGCGCCGGGGGAGCTGCTGGGTGCTGTGCTGCTGCTGATCCTGCTGGTGTTCGTCTTCGAGGCGTTCCCTGAGGAGCTCATCTTCCGCGGGTACATCTACAGGAATCTGGCGGATGTGATGGCGCCCTGGGTGGCCGTCGTCGTGCAGGCTCTGCTGTTCTCCGCCTTCGGCACCGTCCTGTGGGTGATCACCGCCGGGTGGGGCGTGCTCCTCGAGCGGTCCGTCATGTTCTTCGCGATGGCCGTCGTGGTGGGGCTGCTGCGGGTGATGTCCGGTTCGATCTGGGGCCCGATCGGGTTCCACCTGGCATTCCAGGTGACGATGCAGCTGGTCCTCTCCTCGCACTATGCGGCCATCGAGGTCGATGATGAGGCGATCTTCACGCTCGCCACGGCGGTCCTGGCGTTCTGTGCGGCGACGACGGTGGCGGCATTGCTCTGGCGCGGCCCCGTGAACTGGAGCACACCGGAGGCCACCCCGGAGGCCACACCGCAGGCTTCGACGCCTGACGAGGCCGGCCGACGGGCCGACCGGCAGGCCGAGCGAGGCTGAGTGCAGGCGGGATTCACAGTTTGCGCAGGACATGGTTCCTTGGTGTAATTCAGACGCATTCGCAATAGGGGGAGGGCTGCTGTGCTGGTCCTCCCACCGTCGCGCCTGAGACCAAGGAGCACCAGTCCATGTCCGTGCACCCCGCCTCGCCGCCCCTTGTCCACCTGCAGGGAGTCGAGGTCGTCACACGGCGCACCAGGCAGACCCTGCTGAGCGTCCCGGACCTCCCGATCGCCCCGGCATCCCGGGCGGCAGTCATGGGTCCCTCGGGGGCAGGGAAGTCGATGCTCCTCTCGGCACTGACCGGCCGACTGCCTGCCGGCGTCGAGATGACCGGGCTCCGGCGCGCAACCTCTGATCTGCGCATCGGATTCGTTCCTCAGCGGGGAGCCGACGCCGTGCACCCGCTCATGCCGATCGCGCGCCAGCTGCGAGCCGTGACCGGAGCCGACGCCGCCCGCATCCGGCAGGTGCTGGCGGCGGTCGGACTGGACCTCCAGCTGCTGGGCCGACGGCGGCCGGCCGAGCTGTCCGGCGGTCAGCTCCAGCGTGTGGCCATCTCCCTGGCATTCCTCGGCTCCCCGGCACTGGTCATCGCCGATGAGCCGACCAGTGCACTGGACGGCGCCTCCCGAGACGAGACCCTGGCCGTCCTGAGCGAACTTTCGGAGACCACGGGCAGCGCCCTGGTGGTCGCCACCCATGACCCGCAGGTCCGCGACCGGCTGGACGCCCAGCTGATCCGCGTCGCCTCCGGCCAGGTGGCTCTGGGACTGGACAGGGAGGCAGAGGCCGCGTGAGCACCGCGATCCTCGAAACGCACGGCATCGGTGCCGTCTACGGCACCCGACGACGTCCTCTGACCGTCCTGCACCCCACCGATGTCGCGCTGCATGCGGGGGAGTCCGTGGCGGTGATCGGCCGGTCCGGGGCCGGCAAATCCACGCTCGCGGAGATCATCCTCGGGCTGCGCCTGGCCAGCACCGGTCATGTCACGGTGCACGGCGAGCTCTTCTGCGGCGCGGGCCGTGCACCACAGGCGCACCGGCGGCGTCTGGTCCAGGGGATACCCCAGGATGCGGGAGCCTCCCTGCCGCCACGCGTGGCGGTCCGCACCTCGATCGAACGGGCGCTGGCCAGACTCGGCGTCGACGGCGACCCCGGAGCGCGGATCGCGGCCGCCGCCGAGATCGCCCGGCTCGAGCCCGAGCTGCTGGACCGCACGCCCCGCCAGCTCTCCGGAGGGCAGGCGCAGCGTGCGGCGATCGCCCGTGCCGTCGCCGTCGGACCGGATGCCATCGTGGCCGATGAGCCCACCAGCGCCTTGGACCCGTCCACCTCGGCTGACCTCGCAGAGGCGCTGCTCGGTCTGCCGGCCCGGACCGGCGGAGCGCTGCTGGTCGTCACGCACGACGACGCGCTGGCCGCCGGATGCGACCGCACGCTGACG
The DNA here is from genome assembly GCF_031705515.1 of Nesterenkonia sp. CL21. Taxonomy (NCBI): domain Bacteria; kingdom Bacillati; phylum Actinomycetota; class Actinomycetes; order Micrococcales; family Micrococcaceae; genus Nesterenkonia; species Nesterenkonia sp. CL21. The sequence continues at coordinate 269,218 of NZ_JAUTWR010000002.1, read as the reverse complement.
GTCCGGGACGGTGTCGTGGAGCAGGCCCGATGACCACCGGCGACTCGCTGCGGTCCGTGCTGACGCTGCAGCTGGTGTTCATGCTGGGCTTCTCCGCAGTGGTCCCGTTCGTCGCGGCCATCGGGCAGCACCGGTTCGCCCTGGACGCCTCGGCCGTCGGCATCCTGGTGGGTGCGAGGGTCCTCGCGCAGCAGGGACTGTTCATCGTCGGTGGGCTGTTGACCGACCGATTCGGCCCGCGGGCCCTGCTGCTCGCCGGCTGCCTGCTGCGAGCCCTGGCGTTCGGGGTCATCGCGTGGGCGCCGCACGCGCCGGCGTTCGTCGTCGGCGTCGTGCTCGTGGGCCTGGCCGGAGCGCTGTTCTCACCTGCCGTGGACGCCCTCGTCGGGCGCATCGACGCCCGACGACGCCGTGCAGCGGACCACGGCATCCGGCGCGGTCCGACCCCCTTCGCGGCTCTGCTGATGGTCAGTGAGCTCGGAGGCGTGATCGCTGCGCTCGGCGCCGCCAGGGTCATGCCCGAGCATTCCTCAGCAGTCGCCGCGTTCTCCGCGGTCATCTTCCTCGGAGCCGCGGCCGCCGTCCTCCGGCTGAGCTCCGCCGCAGTCGAGACGCAGCCCGGGCCGCGGAGCCGCGATTCGGGTGCTCCGGGGACGTCAGCGCGGGCGTCAGCGCGGGCACCAGAGGGGACGTCCGGCCCGCAGCTCGGCGTGCGCGTGCTCCCGCTGGCGATCGCCTGCTCGGCCCTGTTGGCGGTCTACGCTCAGCTGTTCTCGACCGTGCCGCTGGCCCTGGCCGACCACGGGCTCCCTCCGGGGCACATGGGGGCGGTGGCCGCCTCCCTGTCGGCGGCGACGCTGGTGCTGCAGTGGCCCCTGTCCCGAGCCGCCGAGCGGATCGGCCGGGGAACGGCCGTGATGCTGGCGCTCGGTCTCTCGGCCGCGGCGTGCCTGTGCGCATTCGCCGGTCAGCTGCTCCTTCCGTCTGGGGCACTGACCGGGCTGCTCTGCGGCGTGGCCGTCCTGGTGGGCGCGTCCCTGATGCTCGGCAATCCGAGTGCTCAGTCGCTCATCGCCGAGGGTTCGGGGCGGCGGAGGGCCACACGCCTGGCGTTGGTGCCGACCGCCGGAGGGGTGGCGGCCTTCCTCAGCACCACGGTCACCGGTGTCGTCTCGGGCAGTGCCAACACCTCGGCCGCATGGCCGGTCGCGGCCGTCCTGCCCGCAGTGATGATGCCGCTGGCCTGGTATGCGCTGGGCCTGGGCTCCCGTCATCACCGTCGCCACCGTCACCCCGCTCAGTTCTCACCCTCCGGACCACCCGCCCCACCGGCACCATCCCTGGCGGCGTCCGCCGGCGCCCCGAACCCCCATTCCCCGAACGCTCACCCCTCGACGACCCACCCCTCGACCACCAAGGAGCACACGCAGTGAACCGTCCTCTCCGCGCCCGCGCGATCACCGTCGGAGCCCTCGCTCTGGCTCTTCCCCTGACCGGCTGCTTCTCTGCCGAATCGGCCGAGACCTCCGGCTCCGGGGACGACGCCCGCCTCACCCTGGCCATGATGCAGCCTCCCCGGTCCGGGCTGAGCCCGCTGAGCGACGACGCGTTCAAGCTCTCCCGCTGGAGCACCGCCGAGACCCTCGTCGCGCTCGACGACGACGGCGACCCGCTGCCGCTGCTGGCCACCGAGTGGGAACAGACCGACGACCACACCTGGCGCTTCAGCATCCGTGAGGACGTGACGTTCCACGACGGCTCGCCCCTGACGCCGGAGGCGGTCGCCAACTCTCTGCGCGTCGCCTCCGAGGCCTCCCCGCTTCCGCGCATCCTCGACGGCGTGGAGCTGGAGGTCGAGGTCGACGACGAGCAGGTGGTGCTGACCACCGGTGAGCCGGACCCGCTGCTGCCGAACAGGCTGTCGAGCCCGCAGCTGTCCATCCTGTCCGAGGACGCCTACACGGGCAGCACGGTCAGCCCGATCGGCACCGGGACGGGGCCCTTCGAGCTGGTCGCCGTCGACGGGACCTCCAGCGCCACTCTGGACCGGTACGACGACTACTGGGGAACACCGGCTGCGGCCGCCGGCATCGACGCCGACTTCGTGCCCGACGGCACGGCGCGCGCCGCCGCGCTGCGCACCGGGACCGCACACCTGGTCGAGACCGTCCCTGCCGGCCAGGCCGCCTCGATCGACGAGGACCTGCTGCATGAGGTGCCCATGCCGCGCACCAACACCCTGTACCTGAACGCCGACTCCGGTCCGTTCGAGGACCCCGCGGTCCGAGCGGCGGCGCGTGAGGCGATCGACCGGGCGGAGATCATCGCCTCCACCTACGAGGACCGGGCCGACGAGGCCGTCGGCCTGCTCGGGCCGGCGCTGCCCTGGACGCTCGAGGAGCGGGGGAGCGAGGAGTACGAGGAGATCTTGGAGGATCGTGCCGAGCCCGCCGACGTCGACGGTGTGCAGATCAGCCTCGGCACCTTCACGGACCGGGCCGAGCTGCCCGAGGTCGCGGTGCTGCTCGAGCAGCAGCTGGAGGCGGTCGGGTTCGAGGTGGTCCAGGACGTGCGCGAGTACCAGTTCATCGAGTCCGATGCGCTCGACGGGGCCTTCGACGCGTTCATCCTCTCCCGTGCCACGATCCTGGACTCCGGCGACCCCGTGGCGTACTTCAGCGCGGACTTCACCTGCGCCGGAGGGTTCAACATCTCGCAGCTGTGCGACCAGGACGTGGACGCCGCCGTGCAGGCGGCCTCACAGCTCCCGGCCGGGGATGAGCGCCGCGAGGCCATCCTTCTCGCCGAGGCCGAGATCCTTGCCACCGACACGGCGATCCCGCTGCTGCACGAGCGGGTCATCCAGGGTGAGACCAGTGACGTGCACGACGCGATCCGGGACCCCCGCGAGCGTGCCCTGGTGGACGAGCAGACCGGCCGCGATGAGGAGCGGTGACCGCCGGGCCCTGATCTCGCGGGTCCTGGCCGGGTTGGGCCTGCTCGTGGTGGTCGGGGCCCTGCCCTGGCTCTCGCAGCGAGACCCGGCGCTGTCCGTGCTGCGGGCGCGCTATGCGGAGCTGGAGCCGACGCCGGAGGCCGTCGCCTCGGTGCGTGCCGAGCTCGGCCTGGACGGCGGCCCGTTCGCGATCAGCGCCCGCTGGTGGCTGGGAGTGCTGAGGGGGGACCTGGGGGAGTCCTGGGTCTCGGGGAACCCCGTGGGTCCGGGGGTGTGGGAGGCCGTGGGCGTCTCCGCCACGCTGACGCTGTTGGCTGTGGTGGTCTGCCTGCTCGTCGCCGCCGCCCTGGTGGCCCCGGTGCTGCGGGCCGTCGCCCGGGATCGGCCCGTGCGGGGTGCCGGGCCGATGGGTGTGGCGCTGACGGCGCTTCCCGAGTTCCTGCTGGCCAGCGGGTTCCTCGTCGTGCTCGCCGTGCATCTGCGCTGGTTCCCGCCGTACGGGTGGGCTGGACTGGAGACCATGATCCTGCCCGCGGCGGCGCTTGGCATTCCCGCCGGCGGCCTGTTCGGCCGTCTGCTGGGCGACGCGCTCGCCGGGTCCTCCCGGGAGTCCTGGGTGGCCGTCTGGCGGCTCGCCGGAGCTCCGCGCCGAGTGATCCTGCCCGCCGTGATGCGTCGGGCCGCCGCCTCGGTGGTGGACCAGATGGGGCTGATCGTGATCGGTCTGCTCGGCGGAGCGGTCGCGGTGGAACAGATCTTCGCCGTCCCCGGACTGGGCCGGTACCTGCTGGGCGCCGCCAACGCTCAGGACCTGCCGGCGTTGCAGGCCGGGGTGCTCGCCATGGCGGGCGCCGCCGTCGTGATCGGCGTGGGAGCTGGTGCGGGACGACTGTGGCTGCTCGGCGGGTCGCTGCCCGCCGGAGCGGTGTCCGCGCCGCCGGAACGGCCGCATGGCGACCGGCTCGCGCAGTGGACGTTCGGGATCGGCTGTGCGCTGCTGGGTCTGCTGCTGGTCGCGGGGCTGCCGCGTGACCCGTACGGGATCGTCCATGACAGGCTCGCCGCGCCGTCGTGGGATCTTCCGTTCGGCGCGGACGCCAGCGGCCGTGATCTGCTGGCCCGGGTCGCCCATGGGGCGCTCGGCACTCTGGTGCCCGCGCTGGCGATCGTGGTGCTGGCGATCGTCATCGGGCTGGTGCTCGCGTTCATCCCGCACGCCGTGCGGGGGCCGATCGAGGTCGCCAATGCGACCCCGCCGGTGATCGCCGGAGTGGTGATCGCCGCGCTGATGGGGCCCACGATGGGCGGGGCCGCGGCCGCGGTGCTCTGGGTGAGCTGGCCGCCGCTGGCCTCCCACGCGGTGGCGCTGGTGGACGAGGCCAAGGCGATGCCGCATGTGACATGGCTGCCGCTGGCCGGAGTGCGGCCCGTCGAGATCATGATCCGGTACGTGGTGCCGGTGGTGGCCCCGGCGTTGGCCCGGCACGGCATGCTGCGGCTGCCCGGTGTGGCGCTGGCGCTGGCCTCGCTGGGGTTCCTGGGGCTCGGCGCGCAGCCCCCGACGCCGGACTGGGGCCGGCTGCTGGCCGAGGGCATCGACTACGTGGAGCGCGGACCGTGGGCGACCGCCGCCCCGGCGGCGGCGCTGGTGCTCGTCTCGGTGATCGCCGTGGCTGCGGCCTCGCTGCAGGGCTCACGGGTGCGCTGGCCCCGCCGTCGTCGGGCGGAGGCCAGGCCGACGGCCGAGGTGGGACCGCGGGGCGGGTGAACCGGGTGCGCCGGGAGACGGCGCCGTCTGCCTGAGCGACGACGATCTGGTGCCCCCGGCAGGATTCGAACCTGCGACACCCGCTTTAGGAGAGCGGTGCTCTATCCCCTGAGCTACGGAGGCTGGGACCCGACCATCCTACCGGTTGCCCAGCGGGCGCGCGGTCCGTTCCACGGAGCGTCGCACCATCGCCATGATCACCGCGATGATCAGCAGCGAGCCCACCACCGCGAAGAGCAGCCAGCTGCTCACGGTGAGGGCGGAGGCGGTGTGCACCAGGGAGGAGTCCACGCTCTCAGCGGTGAGGATCTCGTCGATCAGGAAGTTCTCGGCGATGTCCATGGCGCTGAACAGGCCCGCGGCGGCCAACAGCAGCCAGCGCACCACGGATTCGCGCATCATCAGCCCCACCACCGCCCAGGCGGTGAGGAAGAAGGAGACGGGGAACAGGATCCCGGCGGTCTTGTGCACGAAGTTCAGCTGGCCGATCGCGGCGTCGTCCATCACGTTGCGCAGCCGCTCGATGTCGGAGGCGTCATAGCCGGTCAGCAGCGCATCCGGCATGGAGAAGCCGCCGGTGAACTGCGTCATCTGCGGCAGGGCGATCAGGTGCAGATAGATGAACAGGAAGACGGTGGTGCCCAGCAGCGCGTAGACCAGCATCCGTGGATTGGACTGTGCCTCGTCGGCGGCCCGCTGGTCGGTGCCGGAGAGGAACCTGGGCCCCGCGGAGGGCCGTCTCCCGGAGGAGGGTCCGCGGCCCGACGTCGCCCCGGAGTCCGCGGCTGGGTTGCCGCGGGTGGCCTTCCGTCGTCTGGACATCCTGTTCCTTCCTGATGATCAGCGCAGGCGCTGCGGCCCTGCCGTGAGAGGTGGCGGGTCCGGGCTCCATTGTTGCAGAGCGCGGGATGCGGCCCGCGGGCGTCCGTCACAGCCCGCCCTTAGACTTGAGGGACCATGGAGTTCCTCTTCACCCCGCCCTCAGAGCGTCCCTCCGAGACCGCCCGCGCCGCCAAGGCCGCCGACGACGGCGCCCCGGCCGTCCTGCAGGATCCCGCCGCCTCCGGCGGGTCCCCGGGATCCGCGACCGGTGCGGTCACCCCGGCCGACCCCACCCGTGGCCTGAACCCTCAGCAGAAGGAGGCGGTGCTGCACACCGGGTCCCCGCTGCTGATCGTCGCCGGCGCTGGCTCCGGCAAGACGAGCGTGCTCACCCGGCGCATCGCCCATATGCTCCAGACCGGAGCGGCCCGCCCGCACGAGATCCTGGCGATCACCTTCACCAACAAGGCCGCCCGGGAGATGAAGGAGCGGGTGGTGAGCCTGGTGGGCCCTGCGGCGGAGCGCATGTGGATCTCCACCTTCCATTCCTCCTGCGTGCGGATCCTGCGCGCCGAGGCGGCGAACCTGGGCCGGAAGTCCGCCTTCACCATCTATGACGCCGCCGACTCCCTGCGGCTGATCACCACCATTGCCAAGCTCCATGACCTGGACCCCAAGCGGTTCGCTCCGCGGGCCATCAAGAACCGGATCTCCACGCTGAAGAACGAGCTGGTCGATGCCGAGGAGTTCACGGCCACCGCGCCGAACGAGCCCTTCTCAGAGGCCGTGGCCACCGTGTATCGGGAGTACGCCCAGCGGCTGCGTCAGGCCAACGCCTATGACTTCGACGACCTGCTCGCCGAGACCGTCTACATGTTCGACGCCTTCCCCGGCATCCTGGACGGCTACCGGCGGCGCTTCCGCCATGTGCTGGTGGACGAGTACCAGGACACCAACCACGCCCAGTATCGCCTGGTCCGCCAGCTGACCGGAGGCCCCGGCGACGGCGTGCAGACCCCGGGGGCCGAGCTGACCGTCGTCGGCGACTCGGACCAGTCCATCTATGCCTTCCGCGGTGCGGACATCCGCAACATCACCGGCTTCGAGCGGGACTACCCGGACGCCACCACCATCAAGCTGGAGCAGAACTACCGCTCCACCCAGACGATCCTCGACGCAGCCAACGCCGTGATCTCCCAGAACCCGGGACGCACCGAGAAGAAGCTGTGGACCGACGAAGGTTCCGGCGAGCCCATCACGTTGCATGTGGCGCCCTCCGAGTCTGACGAGGCCGAATGGATCGCCCGCACCATCGACGACCTCGGGGACCGGGAGGGCATCCGGCCGGCCGACGTCGCCGTGTTCTACCGGACCAACGCGCAGTCCCGCTCCCTGGAGGAGCGCCTGGTCAGCCGCGGCATCCCGTACCGGGTGGTCGGCGGCACGCGGTTCTATGACCGCAAGGAGATCAAGGACGCCCTGGCGTACCTGCACGCGCTGAACAATCCCGACGACGACGTCAACCTCCGCCGCATCCTCAACGAGCCCAAGCGCGGCATCGGAGACCGGGCCGAAGGTGCGGTCGCCGCGCTGGCCCAGCGGGACCGGACCACGTTCTTCGAGGCGCTGCGCCGGGCCGAGGAGGCCCCGGCCATGGCGACCCGCTCGCTGAAGGCCGTGGACTCCTTCGTCCGGATGATGGACGACCTCGCCTCCCTGCTGGAGTCCGAGAAGCCCTCGGTGGTGCTGGAGGCGGTGCTCGAACAGACTGGGATGCTCGAGGCGCTGCGGCAGTCCAAGGATCTGCAGGACGAGTCCCGGGCGGACAACCTCGGTGAGCTGGTGGCCGTGGTCAAGGAATATGAGGCCTCCACCGAACGCGGCACGCTCGCGGACTTCCTGGAGCAGGTCTCCCTCATCGCCGACGCCGACGCCGTCCCGTCCGCCGGAGACGCCGAGTCCGAGAAGCTCGCCCAGGAGCAGGGTCAGGTCACGCTCATGACGCTGCACACCGCCAAGGGACTCGAATTTCCTGTGGTCTTCCTCACGGGCATGGAGCACGGCATCTTCCCGCATGCCCGCTCCATGTCCGACGGCGAACAGCTGGCTGAGGAGCGTCGCCTGGCCTATGTGGGGCTCACCCGGGCCCGGCAGCGGCTGTACCTGAGCCGCGCGGAGTCCCGCCACCTGTGGGGCCAGCACCAGTACAACCCGCCCAGCCAGTTCCTCGGCGAGATCCCCGAGGACCTGCTCCATGTCGATGCGGCATCGTCATCAGGCCTCGGCGGAGGGTTCTCCGGGGGTCTGGGCGGCCATCACTACGGGACGCCCAGCTTCGGTGGTGGCCCGTCCTCACGCGGATCCGTGGGTGGCTCCGGCTGGTCCTTCAGCGGCGGCTCCGGCGGGGGCCGCTCCGGCGGAACCGGCCGGGCAGGGCGCTCCGAGCCCACCGTCTATGGGGCGGCGAACAGCGAGAAGACGTCATCTTCGCTGCCCGGGGCGACCGGCGGCGTCGCGCCCCGTCAGGTGGACCCCAGCCGGACGATCCCCTCCCTGGCCCCCGGTGACAAGGTCTCTCACCAGAAGTTCGGTCGCGGCGAGGTGCTGGCCGTGGAAGGCACGGGGGACAAGACTGTGGCGAAGGTCAGCTTCGCAGGGACCGAGAAGCGTCTGCTCCTGCGATATGCTCCCCTGGAGAAGGCCGACTGAGCCTTCAGGCTCAGCGTTGCGCCCAGCGTGCAGCGTGGCCGCTCAGCCCGTGCCGGCGGGTCCCGCCGTCGACGTCGGGCTGAGGTTGTCAGAAACGACTTCGACGCAGAAGGACACCACCCGTGGACCTGTATGAGTACCAGGCGCGCGATCTGTTCGAGGCACACGGAGTTCCCGTGCTGGCCGGAATCGTGGCGCAGACCCCGGAAGAAGCGAAGGCAGCTGCTGAGCAGATCGGCGGCGTCGTCGTCGTCAAGGCTCAGGTCAAGGTCGGAGGGCGAGGCAAGGCCGGCGGCGTGAAGCTGGCCAAGACCGCCGACGAGGCCTATGAGCACGCCAAGGCGATCCTGGGCATGGACATCAAGGGGCACACCGTGCACCGGGTGATGATCGCGCAGGGCGCGGACATCGCGGAGGAGTACTACTTCTCGATCCTTCTGGACCGCGCCAACCGCGACTACCTGGCCATGTGCTCCAAGGAGGGCGGCGTCGAGATCGAGCAGCTCGCCGAGGAGCGCCCCGAGGCGCTGGCGCGGGTGAACTTCGACCCCAACACCGGCATCGACGCCGGCAAGGCCGCCGAGATCGCCGAGCAGGCCGGCTTCTCCGCCGACGAGGTCCCCGCCCTGGCCGAGGTGTTCCAGCAGCTGTGGACCGCGTTCTCCCAGGAGGACGCCACCCTCGTGGAGGTCAACCCGCTGGTCAAGACCGGTGAGGGCACGATCATCGCCCTCGACGGCAAGGTCACCGTGGACGAGAACGCCGACTTCCGTCAGCCGGGCCACGCGGATCTCGTCGACGAGCAGGCCGAGGACCCGCTGGAGGCCAAGGCCAAGGCCAACGACCTCAACTACGTCAAGCTCGACGGCGAGGTGGGGATCATCGGCAACGGGGCCGGTCTGGTCATGTCCACCCTCGACGTCGTCGCCTACGCGGGCGAGGCCCACAACGGTGTGAAGCCCGCCAACTTCCTGGACATCGGAGGCGGCGCCTCGGCCGAGGTGATGGCCAACGGCCTCGACGTCATCCTCGGTGACGACCAGGTCAAGTCCGTGTTCGTCAACGTCTTCGGCGGCATCACCGCCTGCGACGCCGTGGCCAACGGCATCGTCAAGGCCCTGGAGATCCTGGGCGAGGCCGCCACCAAGCCGCTGGTGGTCCGCCTGGACGGCAACAGCGTGGAGGAGGGCCGCCGCATCCTGCGGGAGGCCGACCACCCGCTGGTCACCCTGGCCACCTCCATGGACGAAGGCGCCGACAAGGCCGCCGAACTGGCGAACAAGTAAGGACTGAGGATCGAGCATGGCTATCTTTCTGAACAAGGACTCCAAGGTCATCGTCCAGGGCATCACCGGCGGCGAGGGCTCCAAGCACACGGCCCGCATGCTGCTGGCCGGGACGAACATCGTCGGCGGCGTCAACGCCCGCAAGGCCGGCACCACCGTCACCCACACCGATCAGCACGGTGACGAGGTCGAGCTGCCCGTGTTCGGCTCCGTCTCCGAGGCGATGGAGAAGACCGGCGCCGACGTCTCGGTGGTCTTCGTGCCGCCGAAGTTCGCCAAGGACGCCGCCGTCGAGGCCATCGACGCCGGCATCGGCCTGCTGGTGGTCATCACCGAGGGTATCCCGGTGCAGGACTCCGCCGAGTTCTACAACTACTCGCTGACCAAGACCGGCGCCGACGGCAAGCCCGTCACCCGGATCCTGGGCCCGAACTGCCCCGGCATCATCACCCCGGGCGAATCGCTGGCCGGCATCACCCCGGCCAACATCACCGGCAAGGGCGGCGTCGGGCTGGTCTCCAAGTCCGGGACCCTGACCTACCAGATGATGTACGAGCTGCGTGATCTCGGCTTCTCCACCTCCATCGGCATCGGTGGTGACCCGGTGATCGGCACCACGCACATCGACGCGCTGGAGGCCTTCGAGAACGACCCGGAGACCAAGGCGATCGTGATGATCGGTGAGATCGGCGGCGACGCCGAGGAGCGTGCGGCCGAGTACATCAAGGCCAACGTCACCAAGCCGGTGGTCGGCTACGTGGCTGGCTTCACCGCCCCGGAAGGCAAGACCATGGGCCACGCCGGCGCCATCGTCTCCGGTTCCTCCGGCACTGCGGAGGCCAAGAAGGAGGCCCTCGAGGCCGCGGGCGTGAAGGTCGGCAAGACCCCGTCCGAGACCGCGCACCTGCTGCGTGAGGTCTACCCGGTCGCGGTGGAGCCCTCCGCGCTCTGACGCTTCCCGCACGCAGTTGAGGCTCGCACCCATGGAGCTCGCCGAGTTCGCTCCAGGGTGCGGGCCTCAGCTGTCTGTGGGGCGTGCTGTCTGCGGGCGTGCGGGCCCATTGCCCCGCCCTGACGGCCTCTGCGGTCGAGGGGTCATTTCCCCGTGGATCTCGCGCTGCTGAAGCGCTTCTAGTTCTGCGGAATGTCCGGGATTCTGACTCCTGGATGAGCGGGGCCCACGGGCGGTGTCAGGTCTCGTCGTCGCGCGCTCCGCTGGCCCAGTCGATGTAGCGCCGGGCGGACCGTTCGACGGCCGCAGCGGCGTCGGCGGAGATGTGCCGGGCGAAATTGCCGTAGAGCCTGTCGTAGTCATGCTGCGCGGCATGATCGGCGAGGCGACGCACCACAGCAGGGGAGAGCGGGATCATGTTCGGGTAGGAGCGCATGAACGTGACCCACCCCTGGTCCGCCACGGGGAAGATGGCGTCACCGCTGAACAGCACGCCGCGCCCATCTGGAGCCCTCCAGCGGGCCACCATGGAGCCGGGGAAGTGTCCGCCGATCTGGGTGGCCACCAGGTCTTCGGCGATCTGCACCCGATCGTCCCAGACCACGGTGCGGGCAGGGCGCAGAGCCAGCCAGTGCTCATCCGCGGCGGAGACGTACACGCCCGCGTCGCTGAACGCCTCAGCCCACAGCGACTGCACCCCGTACATATGAGGATGCGAGGCCAGGACCGCCGCCACCCCGCCCACCGATGCGACGACGGCGACGGCGTCGTCGTCGATGTAGGCCGGGGGCTCGATCATCACGTTCCCGATGCTCGTGCGTACCAGGCTGGTCACCTGCCCGATGCCCGGGCCGTCGTGCAGGACCAGACCGTGCACCCCGGGCTCCCGAGTGATCAGCTCCAGGTGCGCCCCGGCCTGCGCGGCCTCCTGCGGGGAGGTCCACGCCTGGCCCTGGGGCGGCACGTGCTGTCGCTCGTCGGCGCAGATCGGGCAGCGGTCGGGGCGATCGTGAGGTGGGCGCTCCACCCCGCAGGTACGGCACTGCAGCACCCGTCGACGCGGTGCGGTGGGAGCTCCGGAGGGAAGGGAATCGGCTTCGGCGGGTTGGCCGGTCGGCGGGCCGGAAACGCGATCGGCAGGGTCATCGGCAGCGTGATCGGTGGGCATGGCCTCATGCTGATCCTGCGCGGCATCGGGGCGTCAAGAGTCGCGGGCCGACGGTGAGGACGCAGGCGGTGGTGCCGTCCCCCGAGGGGCCGGCCACTCGGGTGAGCAGTCAGCCTGACGGCGCAGCATGGAGGCGCGTTCGGCGTGTGTCCTACGAGATGTAGGAGAGCGGTGGGAGGCGGAGTAGACTTCGAGCCCCGCGCACCTCCTGCGCGGCGGGAGAGAGGACCATCCCATGATGTTCGATCATCCCGAAGATACTCCGATCCTCATCCTCACCTCCGACGAGAGCTGGCAGCTCCTCGAGGGGGTGCGGCACGGTCGGCTCGTCACCGTGGTGGCGGGCCGGGTCGACATCTTCCCGGTCAACGTCGTCGCCGACGACCGCACCCTGGTGTTCCGCACGGGGGAGGGGTCCAAGCTGGCAGAGGCCACCATCAACGACGACGTCGTGTTCGAAGCCGATGGCATCCTCGACGATGAGGCATGGTCTGTGGTGGTGCGGGGGACGGCCCGGGAGCTGCGCACCGATGCAGAGCTGACCGCAGCGCGTGAGCTGGACCTGCACCCGTGGACCCCCACGCCGAAGGAGCACTTCGTGCGGATCGCTCCCACGGAGATCAGCGGTCGGCACTTTCGGCTCGGTGAGCAGCCTGAGCAGCAGCTCGGCGACGGCACGGGGGCTGCCTGAGCCGGTCGACGCAGAAGGTTCGCCCGGCTGCGGCAGGAACGCTCAGGCCATCAGTCGAGCACGACGCCGAACGCTGAGCCCAGCGCGTAGGTGATGGCCGCAGCCCCCATGCCGATGCCCAGCTGGCGCAGGCCGCGCAGCAGCGGGGAGGCGCCGGAGAGCAGGCCCACGATCGCACCGGTGCACAGCAGTGCCACCCCCACCAGCGAGAGGGAGAGCACGACGGCGGAGAGCCCGGCCATGCCGAACAGATAGGGCAGCACCGGGATCAGCGCCCCGGCGGCGAAGCAGCCGAAGCTGGAGAATGCGGCCGTCCAGGCGCTGCCGACCACGTCATGGTCGTCCTGGTCGCCCTCCTCCACGGGCTGCCAGGACTTCGACGGGTTGCAGTCGCAGTCGAAGACTCCCAGGCGTTCCATAGCGCGGTGTTCGGCGTCCTCACGGCTGAGTCCTCGAGCCCGGTACACCAGCACCAGCTCGTTCTGATCGAAGTCCAGATCCGGGGCGGCCTTCAGGGTGACCTGAGTGGGGCGGGTGGCGGCCAACAGCTCCCGCTGGCTGCGTACCGAGACGTACTCCCCGGCGGCCATGGACAGCGCCCCGGCGAGGAGTCCGGCGATGCCGGTGGCCAGGATGATCGAGGCCCCCACGCCGGTGCCGCCCATGCCCATGATGAGAGCCAGGTTGGAGACCAGGCCGTCATTGGCGCCGAACACGGCCGCGCGGAACCCACCGGAGAGCTTCTCCCGGCCCCGAGTGGCCAGCCCTCGGACGACCTCCTCGTGGATGGCCTCGTCGGCCGCCATGCCGGCGGTCGCATCCGAGTCCTTCGCGTAGGGGGAGTCAGATTCGGCCCGCTGGGCCAGGGCAAGGATGAACACGGAGCCGAAGATCCGCGCCATCCAGCCCAGCAGCACCCGGTGGGCCGAGGGGGAGGGCAGCTTCTCCGCCTGGGGGCCCAGCAGCTGCCGCCAGTGGTCGGCATGCCGTTGCTCCGCCTCGGCGAGCCCCCGCAGGATCAGGCGTTCCTCGCCCTGCTTGCGTTCGGCGAGGTCCGCGTAGAGCTTCCCCTCGGCGATCTCGTCGGCCAGGTAGCGCCGCCATCGGCGGATCTGTCGGCTGGTGGGCGCGGGCGGGGCGCCGTCGTCGGTGGTCACACCACCATTGTTCCCAGCTTGAGCACGCGCCGACAGTGGGTCGGACACTGTGACGATTCTTCGGGATCCCTAAATCTCCCCGGTCCGCGCCGGCTTGCTCTCACCGCAGGAGTCGGCTGAGAGTCATTCCGGCCGCCGCCCCGCCCAGCAGTCCTCCGGCCAGGGCGAACCATGTTCGGTGCCCGGCCAGCCACATGGAGATCAGCCGGGTGGAGGAGATGCCGCCGATCTGCGTGAGCAGGGTCATCAGGTCCGAGCAGATCCATTCCTCAGCGATCCTGCCGTTCTCCACGCGGTAGATCTCATGGCTGAGGTAGTCGATGCGCTTGCCGGTGGGCTGGATCCCGAGGAACTCCCCGCGATGGGTCCCTGTGAATCTCACGCGCATCGCGACGAGGTCACCCTCGGCGAAGATGTCCTGGATGTGGACTCTCAGGTCTGGAAAGGCGGAGAACATCATCTGGATGTTCCTCCTCCATGCGGGAATGCCTCGCTTCTGCGTGGGCATGCCGGCGATGTTGATGCGGAAGTCATCGACCATCATGTCCACGACGGCGTCGAAGTCCTGTCGTTCCAGCGCGTCGAAGGCGGCGCGCAGCAGCGGGACGGGCTCGATGGTGGTGGGTCGTGATGTGGTCATGGGGTGCTCCCCTCTCCGAGGCAACATCTTGTACATTGCATCTGCATTGCATTCTAGGTGCAATGCAGATGCAATGTAAAACAGGGGCGTCGACGAGTGGCGACAGCGGTCAGACAGCGGCGTCAGGCCAGGACGGCCGCGATGTGGAGGCGGAGGATGCTCTCGGCATCGTCGACGTCGAGGCCGGAGCTGAGCACCTGGATCGCCAGGCCGTCGGTGAGGGCCAACAGGGCGGCTGCGGCGGAGGGGGCATCGCTCTCGGACTCTGCGGTCGCCGCAGGGCCGGACGCATCCCGAGCGCTCCGAATCCAGTCGGCCAGGAGCATGCGCATGCCGTCGTTGCCTTCTCGCAGATATTCAGCGGCGGAGGAGTCGAGCGAGGCATGAGACATGAAGGCCAGCGCCACCCGGCCGTCCGCCCGTTCCTGCTCTGACCGGGGGAGAAGCGCGGTGAGGACGGCTTCCAGGGCGGCGGTGGGCTCCGGGGCCTCGCCGAGGGTGGAGAGCGCCTTCTGCATCCGCTCCCCGTATTGAGCGCTGGCGGAGCGCATGGCGAAGTCCAGCATGGCCTCCTTGGTGGGGAAGTAGTGCTGGACCATGCCGCCGGTGACTCCCGCTTCCGCGGCGACGCTGCGGAGGCTCACCGCTCCGAGGCCGTGGTCGGCCACCACTCGTCTCACGGCGTGTGCCAGCAGCTCCCGGCGCTGGTGGTGGTCGACCTTCTTCGGCATGGTGACATCGTGCCACAGGGCTCCCGCCGAACTTGCCGGACAGCTCGGCGTGCTCAGTCCCCGCGGCGGGCCGCCACGCCCGCCAGGAGGCGCCGGGCGGTGGGGGAGTCCACGCCGGGGGCGAGGCCCAGATAGTGCGGCGCCAGGTGATCTGAGGTGCCGCCGTCGCCGGAGGCGTCGTCGGCCCCGTCGGGCAGTCCCACGTAGGTGCCGCCGGCGCGGCGGAGGATGTGCATCCCCGCCGCCACGTCCCAGGGGCAGGTGTCCACGCCGAGGACGACGTCGGCCCAGCCGGCGGCCGCATGGCAGAGCTCCAATGCCCCGGACACCAGCCGGCGCACCGTCGCGAAGGTCGTCACCGCTTCGGCGAAGGTCACCAGGGCCGCCTGGCCGTCACGCTGCAGCGCCTCGGCGGAGGGGTAGCTGGTCACCAGGTTCAGCCGACGGTCGTCGGGGCCGAGAGCTCCCTGGGTGCTCTGCCGGCCGGTGAGGGCGCGTTCGACGCCGGCCGGGCCGCCCTCACGCAGCCAGGCGCTGTCGTCGTCGGCGGAGAAGGTCAGCTGATTGACCGGATCATGGACCACTCCGGCGACCACGACGCCGTCGACGGCCGCTGCGATGGACACGGAGAACATCGCGAATCCATGGGCGAAGTTCGAGGTGCCGTCGATCGGGTCCACGATCCACTCCACCGCGCCGGAGCCCTGGGAGCCGCCCTCCTCGCCGGTGATCCGCGAATCCGGCACGGCTGCTGTCAGCAGCTCCACCAGCCGGACCTCCGTGGCGGAGTCGTAGTGGGTGACGAGGTCGTGGGCGCTGGTCTTCTCCTGGGTCTCCACGGCCGTGCGGAAGGCCGCGGCCAGGGCCGGGCCGACGTCGTCGGCGGCGTGCATCGCCGCATGGCGCAGCAGTGCGGGGGAGGGGGGTTCGGTGGACGGCGACTGCGGGGCGCGAGTGTCTGTCACGGGACCAGCGTAGCGGGGTGTCGGCTCGGCGGCGGGGCTGATCCCCGTGCTCGCGCGTGCGCTCCCATTGGCGCTTCCGCCCCGCGGCGACTAAGCTCGTTGACGGATGCAACTAAAGTCAGCGAGTTCCCGTCCCCGACGGCGCCCGCCGCAGACCACGCCAGAGGGCATGTCGCGGCGCGATGTCGGCTGGGCGATCGCGGGGATCCTGATCGTGTTCTTCGCCGCGATGCTGGCGATGAACATCGTGGTCACGGCGCTGCCGGTGATCGTCGGGGACCTCGACGGCACCCAGATCCAGTACAGCTGGGTGGTCGCCGCGACCCTGCTGGCCAACGCCTCCTCCACCCCGGTGTGGGGGAAGCTCGCCGACATGGTCTCCAAGAAGCGGCTCTTCCAGCTGAGCAACGTCATCTTCGTGCTCAGCTCGCTGGCCGCAGGGTTCGCCGTCTCCATGGAGATGCTCATCGCGGCACGCTTCGTCCAGGGCATCGGTCTCGGCGGCCTCGGAGCGCTCGCCATGGCCATCATGGCCTCGATCGTCTCGCCGCGGGAGCGGGGCCGCTACGCCGGATACATCGGTGCGGTGCTCACCACCGCCACCGCGGCAGGGCCGCTCATCGGCGGCCTGACCGTGGACACCATCGGCTGGCGCTGGTGCTTCTTCGTCGGCGTCCCGCTCTCCCTGGTGGCCCTGGTGCTGGTGCACCGGACGCTGAAGCTGCCCCATGTGCGCCGGAAGGTGCGCATGGACTACGTCGGGGCGCTGCTTCTGGTCACTGCGTCCTCGCTGCTGCTGATGTGGCTCTCCTTCGCCGGGACCCCGGAGTTCTTCGACTGGGTGTCCTGGGAGTCCGGGATGCTGCTGGCCGGCGTCGCGGTCATTCTCACGGCCTTCGTCCTGGTGGAGCGGCGCAGCGGCGAACCCGTGGTGGCCCTGCGCATGCTCATCAGCCGCACCACGCTGCTGGCGGTGATCTCCTCGGCCTCCATTGCGGTGTGCCTGTTCGGCATGCCGGCCTTCCTGGGACAGTACTTCCAGATCGGCCGCGGGCTGAGCCCCACCGCCTCCGGGATGATGATCCTGCCCCTGGTGGTCGGCAACCTCATCGGCTCGCTGACCTCCGGGCGACTCATCACTCGCTACGGGCGCTGGAAGATCTACCTCGCCATCGGCTCCCTGCTGCTCTCCTCGGCCATGTTCGGGCTCTCCACGGTGGACTCGCACACCGATCTGCGCCTCGTCATGGGGATCATCTTCATCGTCGGGCTGGGCTTCGGGGCGCAGATGCAGAACCTCATGCTGGCGGTGCAGAACACCGTGGCGGTCACCCGTGTCGGTCAGGCCAGCGCCCTGGTGGCGTTCTTCCGAGTCTTCGGCGGCGCCGCCGGGACCGCCATCCTGGGCTCGGTGATGGCCCTGCAGGTGGCCGGCATCTCGGTGGGGCAGGTCAACGGGGCGGCGGGCACCGCCACCCCTGAGTTCGCCGACGGGTCCGGGACGATGTTCCTCGTGGCCGCCTGTATGACCCTGCCGGCCGTGGTCGCGAACCTGCTGATCCGCGAGACGCCGCTGCGGACCACCATCTGAGGAGGAGGGGCCGCCAGTGCACCGCGCTGGTCGGGCAGGGCTGCCTGCAGCGCCCGGGGCGTGGTGGACGGAGCGCTGTGCCGGGGAGGGGTGGGCCTCCGGCGGCACTGGTGCGCGTTGGTTCGGGGGCCCGCGCCGACCATGGCAGGATGGGAGTGTGACCGAGGTGGCCCAGAACGACGATGCCGTGCGCCGTCAATACTCCGACCCGCACCGGAACCCGGCCATGAAGGCCGAGGACCGGTGGCATCGGTTCCGCCTCCGGATGGCCCAGCGCCGTCGGCAGCACGTCACGGTCCTCTCCCTGACCGGGTACGGCACCCAGCGCTGGGTGCGGGTCTTCTCGCGCGTCGTGATGGCCCCGGACTCGCACTTCGAGAACGGCCGCCGCGTGGCCAAGGTGATCGCCGACGGCGTGCGCGGCTGGCGGAACTTCATCTCCGCCCCGGTGCCCTTCGCCGAGGTCAGCATCACCGTGGGAGGCCAGACGGTCGACGTCGTCGCCGACCGAGGCGGGATCGTCGACGCCGTCATCGACGTCGACCTCGAGCCCGGCTGGCAGCCTGTCACGCTGCGGGCCCACGGCGCCCAGCCCACCCGCGCCGAGGTGCAGATCATCGCCGAGACCGCCCGCACCGGGGTGGTGTGCGACATCGACGACACCGTGGTGGTCACCAAGCTGCCCCGTCCGGTGCTCGCCGCCTGGAACTCCTTCGTGCTCGATGAGCACGCACGCACCCCGACCCCCGGCATGGCGGTGATGATGGAGCGGCTGCTCCACCGGCACCCGGGGGCGCCGGTCATCTACATCTCCACCGGTGCCTGGAACGTCGCCCAGACGCTCACCCGGTTCCTCACCCGCAATCTGTACCCGCACGGGCCGCTGCTGCTCACCGACTGGGGCCCCACCGAGGACCGCTGGTTCCGGTCCGGCAAGCAGCACAAGGAGGAGCAGCTCGAGCGCCTCGCCCAGGACTTCCCCGACGTCTCCTGGGTCCTGATCGGCGACGATGGCCAGCACGACCCCACCATCTACGCCGACTTCGCCCGTCGCCACCCACAGGCGGTCACCGCGGTGATCATCCGGCAGCTCACCTACTCGGAGGCTCTGCTGGCCGGTGGACGCGCCAACGACCCGGACAGTGAGACGCTGCTCGGGGCCGGCGGAACCCACCCGCCGACCGGCTATCAGGAGGTGGAGGGGCGCAGCATCCCGTGGATCTACGGCCCTGACGGCAAGGACATCGTCGCCAAGCTGCAGGCCCACGGGCTGATGGACTGATCAGCCCCGGTTCTTCGGCGCTCCCAGCGACGGCGGGGTCGCGGCCGGGGTCTGCCGCAGCCGCTCCAGCGCCTCGGCCACCGCACGGTCCAGCTGCGGATCGTCCTCGGAGAACCAGACGCTCGGGTCGTGGACGACTTCGATGTCCGGGTCCACGCCGTGGTTCTCCACGCCCCAGCCGTAGCCGTCGATCCAGAACGAGTACTTCGGCTGGGTGACCGTGGTGCCGTCCACCAGGGTGAACCGGCCGTCGATCCCGATCACCCCGCCCCAGGTGCGCTCGCCGATCACCGGACCGAGGTCCATGGCCTGGGCGGCGGCGTTGACGATGTCCCCGTCGGAGCCCGACCATCGGTTGGCCACGAACACCACGGGGCCGCGCGGCGCCGAGGACGGGTAGGGCTCCACGCCGGTCTCCCAGCGAGCGGTGGCCCAGGCCACCAGCTGTTTGGAGAGCCGCTGCAGCACCATCTGCGAGGTGTGGCCGCCGCGGTTGTAGCGCACATCCACCACGATGCCCTCATGCTCCGCGGCCAGACGCAGGTCCCGGTGCAGCTGCGCCCACCCGGGGGAGGACATGTCCGGCACATGCACATAGCCCAGCCGCCCCTGGGACGCCTGCGCCACATACTCCCGGCGGGAGCGCACCCAGTCCTGGTAGCGCAGCTCCTCCTCGCTGGCCAGCGGCACGACGACGACGCGGCGGGTCACCCCGCCGGCGGCTCCGACCGCACCGTCCTCGCCCGAGCCGCGTCGCAGGTCCAGCAGCACCGGCTTGCCCGCGGCCCCGGCCAGCTGCGCGTTCGGCCCGGCCACCGGGTCCACCGGGCGGCCGTCCACCGCGGTGATCAGGTCCCCTTCGCGGGCGTCCACGCCGGGGGCGCGCAGCGGGCAGCGCGCCTCGGGCTCGCTGGACTCCGAGGGCAGGATGCGGGTGATGCGCCAGCCCTGCGCTCCGGCGGGCTCGAGGTCCGCCCCCAGCAGTCCCAGCTTCCGTGCGGAGCCGGGGGCGTCGCCCTCGGCCGGCATCACATAGGCGTGGGAGGTGTTCAGCTCGCCCACGGTCTCCCAGAGGACGTCGTGCAGGTCGTCGTCCGTGCGGACCTTCGCCACCACGGGGCGCCAGCGGTCCACCACGGCATCCCAGTCGACGCCGTCCATGTCCTCGCGCCAGAACTGCTGACTCATCAGCCGGCAGGTCTCCTCGAACATCTGGGCCCATTCGGCGGAGCGGTCCACGGTGAGCCGCAGTCGCTCCAGGTCGACGGTGACGCTCTCGGCGTCGTCGTCCTTCTCCACCTTCCGGGTGGACGGCACCGCGGTCACCTTCTCCCCGGCGCGGACCACCAGCCGGGATCCGTCGCCGGAGACCGCATAGGAGTCCACTTTGTCCACCAGGGTGGTGGCCTTCCGGGCGGCGACGTCCCACCGGATCAGCTCGTCCCCGGCGGCCTCCCCGGAGACCCCGGCCCGCCGGGTGCCCAGCTCGCCGGTCTCCTGGGCTGATCTGATCCACAGCACGCCGCCTTGGGCTGTCCGCAGGTCGCGGTATGAGGCTGACGGCACGGGGAACGGCACGATGCGCTGTTCGGCGTGCTCGGCGTCCAGATCCGGGCTGGCCGGGGCGTCCGTGCCGCCGGCGCCCGCCGTGGCTGAGTCTGCGGCGTCGCCGGTGCGTCCTCCGGAGACCGGCCAGCCCTCAGCGCTGGGGCCGAACGGCGCCGGCTCCGCGGCCGAGAGCGGCAGCAGCCAGGGCCGCACCGACCCGGCGAAGGACAGGTTGAACTCGTGGTCGTCATAGTGCGGATCCAGCGTCCGGGTGGACAGGAACGCGATGTGCTTCCCGTCCGCGGTGAACGCCGGGGAGGAGTCATGGAAGACCCCTCCGGTCAGGGCCACCGGCTCGGACTCTCGGGACGTGTCAAGCACCATCAGCTGATGGACCTGCGACTCCACCACCGTCGGGGACGTCCACAGCAGGTAGCGGCCGTCCGGGGAGAATGACGGCGAAAGCATCTCCCCGTGCTCGGAGCGGTGGATCTGCCGCACCTGCGGCGAGGCGTCGCCTGCCGCGCCGTCCCCGCCCCAGGTGACCAGCCGCAGCGAACCGTCATGGGAGATCACGGCCAGGCGCTCGCCGGCCGGGTCCGAGGCCAGGTGGAGCACTCGCCCCAGCTGCCCGACCAGCACCCGCCGGGGCCCGCCGTCGCCGTCGATCGGGATGATCTCCAGTGCATCCTCGCCCTCGGCATCGGTGGCCACAGCCACCCGCCCGGTGCGGCCCAGCAGCACCGGCTCCCGGGTGCGCACACCGGAGACGGCGGCCAGCGCGCGGGCCGGGCCCTCCCGGTGGGTGAGCCAGAACGTCGCGCCCCGCCAGGAGACCACCGAGGTGTCGCCGGTGTGGTCCGGGACCACGGCGTCCAGATTCTGCGTCGGTGAGACGGTCAGCGGCGCCGCGGAGGCACCCGGCAGGGTGATCTCCAGGCGGCGCGGCTCGGCGTCGAGGGAGTCGAGCACATGGATCTCCCCACGCGAGTGCCAGGTGATGCGGGTGCCGTCCGTGGTGGCGTCGCGGACGTAGCCGGCGCCCTCGCCCTGGAATGTGAGCTGCCGGGGCTCAGCCTCGCCGGTCGGGGCGTCGTCGTAGATCCACAGGTTGGCCTGCTCCCGGGTGCGGTCCGGGAACGACGCCGCCCGGTCCGAGGAGAACACGAGCTTCCCGTCCACCCACATCGGGTCCAGCAGGCCCGCGTCGTCGTCGGGCAGGAGGCGCTGCCAGTCGCCGGCGGTCCCCGGGCCGTCGACGCCCTCGGTGCCGAGCCACAGCATCCCGGCGACTCCTCCGCGGTACCGCTTCCAGTGCCCGGCCGGGCGGGTGGGTGGAGTCGCCAGCGCCACCGCACCGGTGGCGCTGATCGCCAGCCCGCCGGCGGATCCGTAGCGCAGCCGTTCGGTGCCGCCGTCGAGGGAGACCGCGTGGACCACCTGCTCGCGGATGCTCGCCTCCACGGCGTGCGTGGCCACCAGCAGCCGGCCGTCCGGGGCCCAGCCGAGGACGGCCGCCTTGGAGGCGCCCCACCAGGTGAGCCGCCGGACCTCACCGGAGTCGATCGTGGCGGCGTACACCTCGGGGTGCCCGTCGCGGGTGGAGATGAACGCCACCTGAGTGCCGTCGGGGGAGAGGCGCGGGGTGCGCACCGGTGTGCCGTCGCGGGTGAGCCGCCAGGCCCGGCCGCCGTCCGCGGGGGCGAGCCAGACGTCGTCGGCGGCCGTGAACGTGATGAGGTCACCCTGCAGGTGGGGGTGCCGCAGATATGGAGTGATGGAGGTCATGACTCCACCCTAGGGAGGTTGCCTCAGGCAAGCATCAGCTCCGGATCGGCTGTCAGCGTAATCCTCCCGCGAGCCACGCCTGCTGCCGGATGAAATCCTTGGCCTGCTGGCGCTGGAGGCGCTCGGTGACGTCGATCGCTCGGGCATAGTGGCCGATCAGCTGATTGCAGATCGCCTCCCACGTGCGGCCCTGCACCGAGGCGGCCGCGTCCCGGGCGAACCGGGCGCGGGCGTCGTCGTCGGACACCAGGTGCGCGACCGCCGAACGCATACGGGCCAGATCCCCGGGGCGGTAAAGCCACCCGGTGCGGCCCTCGTCCACCAGGTCCAACGGGCCGCCCCGCCCGACGGCGACCACCGGCACGGCGGCGGCCATCGCCTCCTGGATGGTCTGGCAGAAGGTCTCCGCCTCGCCCGGGTGGACGAAGACGTCCAGGCTGGCCACGTGCCGGCCGAGGTCGTCGCCGCTGCGGAACCCGGCGAAGTGGGCGCCCGGCAGGCGGCGGCGCAGCTGCTCCTCCGCCGGCCCGGAGCCGATGATCACCAGCCGACTGTCCGGCAGGCTGTTCAGCGCGGCCAGGTCCTCCACCTGCTTCTCCGCGGCCAGCCGGCCGACGAAACCGATCAGCCTCTGCCCGCCCGGGGCCAGCTCATGGCGCAGCGTCTCGTCCCGGCGCGCAGGGGAGAAGCGCCGGAGGTCGACGCCGCGCCGCCAGGTCTTCAGCCGCCGGATGCCCCGGCGGCTCAGCTGGTCCTTGCAGAAGCGGGACGGCACCAGGGTCAGGGTGGAGGAGGTGTGCATGCGGTCCACGTGCTGCCACAGCAGCTCCTCCGCCCAGGGCAGGCGGTAGCGGGACGCATAGGTGGGCACCTCTGTCTGGTAGACGGAGACGGTCGGCAGGCCCAGCGACCGGGCCGCCTGGATGGCCCGCCAGCCCAGCACGAACGGAGAGGCCACGTGGACGACGTCGGGCCGGAGCTCCGCCAGCAGGTGCCGGATGCGCGGCACGAAGCCTGCCGCCACCCGCACCTTCGGGTAGTCCGGGAACGGCAGGGAGGGCACCCGCACCACCGGGAAGCCCTCGCACAGCTCGGCGTCCTGCCCGGCGTCCAGCAGGGAGGAGGACGGGGCGATCACCGTCACCTCGTCTCCGCGCCGGCGCAGGTGGGCGAGCACATGCAGCACGGAGTTCGTCACCCCGTTCATGTGCGGGAGGAATGATTCTGCGACCACCACGACCTTCACGGCACCAGCGTGGCGGCTGAAGGTGCCCTGGCGCCGTCGTGGTCATGGAGGGCAGGTGAACCCCCGAAGAACCCTGCCGGAGCGGGTCATCCGCGGGGTGAGACGGCAGTCACTGCATTCTGCAGGACTGTGGACCGCGGCGTAGAGTCTGCTGGTGGTCCTGGCAGCCGCGCGCGCGGCTGAGCGGAGGGGAGGAACAGCATGGGCATCGCGATGGCCGTCGGCGTGGTGGCATTCGTGCTGCTGGCCGCCACCATCCAGCGGATCGCCGGGCTCGGGTTCGGCATGATCCTGGCGCCGTTCCTCGTGGTGCTCATCGGTGCCCACGAGGGCGTCATGCTGGTCAACTTCCTCTCCATCATCGCCCCGGTGCTGGTGCTGCCGCGCATCTGGGACGACATCGAATGGCGCAAGGTCCTGTGGCTGGGCATCCCTGCGGTGCTGGTGATGCCGGCCGCCGCCTGGGTGTCCGTCGTCTCCCCGGCGGGCCCGCTGTACGTGGTGGTGGCCGCCCTGGTGCTCTTCGGGCTGATCACCTCCATGCTGCTGAGCCGGATCAGCTCCGCCGTCGACGGCGACGGCCGCACAGCCCAGATCCTCACCGGCCTCGGCTCCGGAGTGGGCACTGTGCTCGGCGGGGTCGGCGGACCGGCGATGACCATCTACGCGGTGGTCTCCCGGTGGCCCGTGATGCGCATGGTCGCCACCCTGCAGCCGCTGTGGATCCTCATCTCCGCCTTCTCCTTCGGCATCAAATGGGCCTTCGACGACGGTCAGATGCCGGACATGCCCTGGTGGGCCTGGGCCGGGTGCGTGGTCTCCATCGTGCTGGGCATCTGGGTCGGCGAGTGGATCCAGCGCCGGGTGGACGACGCCACCGTCCGGAAGTTCGTGATCGCGCTGGCCATCCTGGGATCCCTGCTGGCGCTGGGCACCGGCATCCGGCTGCTGATCGGAACCTGAGAGTTCCGTGGACGCCGGTCTGTTGCGGCGCTGATCCGTGCCCCCGGCTGGCACGATGGACCCGATGACCCCCTCCGAAGCCGACACCCGCACCCCCGGCGACCCCGGAAGCGCCGACGACGGCGGCGACCGCCCTCGTCGCCGGTTCCGCCTGCCCGCTCCGCCCCTGTGGCTGCTGGGCCTGCTGGAGGCGGTGCAGGCGCTGCTGGCCACCGTGCTGCTGGTGGCGCTGCCGGTGCTCGCCGTGGGGCTGGCCGGAGGGTTCACCCGGATCGACCTGGAGTTCGTGGCGAGGTTCTCCGCCCAGGTGTGGCTCATCCTGCATGGAACCCCGGCGGAGCTCGCGGTGCCGGTGCCCGGGGACGTGCTCGGCGAGGGCGTGACGCTGGCGGAGGGCTGGCTCCACCTGCTGCCCATGGGGCTGACTCTGGTGCCCCTGGCCTTGGGGTGGCGGGCTGGAGGGCGGCTTGCCCGCGGCGCCTGGTCCGATCAGCTCTGGCAGGGACTGCTCGCCCTCGTGGTGGTCTACGCGGGCGCCGGCGTCGGGATCGCGCACCTGGGGCAGGCGGAGGGTTTCACCGCGCAGCTGCACTGGGCGGGGCTGTGCGCCGCCGGGGTCATGGCGGTCGGGGCGCTGGCCGGCAGCTATGCGGAGGCCCGCTCGTGGGCCCGGCTCATCGGGGTGGACCTGGAGGATCGGGTGGAGCGGCTCTCCCAGCGGCTGAAATGGGCGGGAAGCTACCTGTGGGGTGTGCTGCGTGGCGGGCTGATCGCCGTCGTCGCCGCCGTGGGCCTCTCCGCCGTGCTGCTGGCTGTTCAGCTGGGGGTCTCCTGGATGGAGATCGCCAACACGTACCAGCAGCTGGACCCCGGGGTGTGGGGAGTGGTCGGCCTGACGCTGCTTCACTTGGGGCTGCTGCCCAACATGGTGCTGTGGACGCTGTCCTACTCCACCGGTGCCGGGTTCGCACTGGGCACCGGCACCACCGTGGCCCCGCAGGCCGTGGAGCTCGGACCCGTGCCGGCCCTGCCCGTGCTCGGCGCGCTGCCGAGCGGCGCCGGGGAGGCCTTCCTCGCGGTGCTGGCCGTGCCGCTGCTGGCCGGGATCATCGCCGGCTGGTGGCTCATGCGGGAGGGGGAGAACCACCTGGACGATTGGTTCGTCCTGCGCATCTCCTGGCGCCCGATCTCCCTGACGCTCTCCACCCTGGTCCTCGGGCTGCTCACCGGAGTGGTGGCTGCCGGCGTCGCCGTGCTGCCGCTGTGGCTCTCGCACATCTCCCTGGGCATCGGCCGGCTCACCGACATCGGCCCGCATGCGCTGCTGGCGGCCGGGCTGCTGGG
Source organism: Nesterenkonia sp. CL21 (assembly GCF_031705515.1). Classification (NCBI taxonomy): domain Bacteria; kingdom Bacillati; phylum Actinomycetota; class Actinomycetes; order Micrococcales; family Micrococcaceae; genus Nesterenkonia; species Nesterenkonia sp. CL21. Next base: position 243,611 of record NZ_JAUTWR010000002.1, on the reverse strand, counting down.
CGCGTGGGTGTGCGTCGGGACGATCCTCGGCTATCTGATCGCCCCGGCGGCGCATTCGGCGCGCCGCCGACGGTCCGCGGAGGACCCTGCGGAGCCGGGGGAGAGCCCGGACGAGCCCGAGGACTGAGGACTCGGGGCGGTACTTCCGCTCTCCGCGCCCCGGGGTGCCGTTCAGCACTTCGCGTCGCGCGTCGAGGAGTCATTTTCCCGTGCATCATCCCGAGCTGAAGCGCATCACCCGAGGAGAGATGTGCCGGAGAATGACTCCTCGATGCGGGGTTCCAGGGAGCGGGTGCCGACGCCTGGGGCAGCCGCTCAGGCGGACCGCAGCTCCGCCAGCTCGGCGGTGAGGTTCGCCCGGGCGGCGCTCTCCCAGAGCTGCTGCCCCGCGGGGGTGTGGAACAGGCGGGGCCGTTCCAAGAGGGTGGCCAGCACGCGGGCCCGGCCCTCGCGAAACAGGGGCTCGGGCACGTGGTCGAAGTCCCTGCGCACCTGGGCGGTATAGCGCCGGTAGGCCGCCGGGGCACGCCCCAGCACCTCCAGATCGGCGTCCACCAGGACGGCGCCTGCGGCATCCGCGGGATCCGGGTCATGGGTGGCGGTCAGGCGCACCAGGCGGGCCACCTCGGTGACCTCCTCGGCGGGGAGCAGGCCAGCCAGTCGCTCCTCCGCCAGTCGGGCGCTGTCCTCCTCGTCCTGGCCCGCGGCCCCGGCGTAGACGGCGTCGTGGAACCAGGCGGCCAAGCGGACCGGGCGGCGCCACTCGGCCGGCAGCTCTCCGGCGCGTTCCAGCACGCCCACGGCGTTGAGCACCGCGGCCAGATGGGCGGGCGAGTGGTAGTGGCGGTGCGGCTCCGCCCAGCGATCCAACAGCTCCTCGCCCAGCACGGCGGCGTCGGATGTGTCCAGCAGCCGCTCCCAGGCGCGCAGCAGCCGGGCACGGACCTTCGTCGGGCGCTCGACGCTGCGCACCCTCAGCCCGCAGGAGGCCAGGATCTTCGCCAGCTCGGTGCCGCTGACCGGTGTGGCGCCGGCGGCGATGAGGTCACGGTGCCGGTGCTCCGGGACGTCGTAGTGGTCCTCGTCGAAGGCCTGGCGCCGGATGCCGGTCCGCGCGGCGAAAGTATGCAGCTCTTCCAAGGAGGAGTCGGAGATCAGGTGCGCGAACACCGTCCCATGGGCGGGCCATACGGGCGGGTCGATGTAGATGGTCACGAGGCGGCGTTCACGAGCTCGGCAGTCCGATCCGGCCGTCGGCGATGCCGGCGATGGTCTCCACCAGCAGTCGGCGCTCCTCGACCTTGATCCGCTCGTGCAGCGTGTCGACGTCGTCATCCGGCAGCACCCGCACCGCCTCCTGCGCGAGGATCGGACCGGTGTCCACCCCGGCGTCCACCTGGTGCACAGTGCAGCCGGTGATCTTCACCCCGTGCTCGACGGCGTCACGGACCGCGTGAGCCCCGGGGAAGCTGGGCAGCAGTGCCGGGTGGGTGTTGATGATCGGGACCCCGACGCCGTCGAGGAACTCCGCGCCGAGGATCCGCATGAAACCGCTGGAGACCACCAGGGCCGGGCTGAAGCCGCGGACCTCGTCCCGCAGACGCGAGTTCCATGCGGCACGATCGCCCCCGCGTGCCAACGGCACCGCGAAGGTGGGGATCCCGGCCCGCTCGGCCCGTTCCAAGCCGCCGCAGCCGGGGACGTCGGAACCGACGGCGGCGATCTCCACGGGCAGGGAGCCGGCGGAGACGGCGTCGATGACGGCTTGGAGATTCGTCCCCGAGCCGGAGACCAGAACCACGATGCGCATGGACTCCACCCTACTTCCCCGGGCGGGGCCCGCGCCGCGTAGGCTGGTGAGCTATGAGCGTCACTCCACCTCAGCAGCAGCCCCCGCAGAACGGGTCCGCGGGCGGCGGGCCCGACGGCGGCAAGCCGGGCCGCCGTCGTGCCGTGGATCTGGAGCCGGAGACCTTCCGTCGGTACGCCCGCTTCACCGGGTGGCTGGTGCTCGCGCTGATCGTGTCCTACATCGGACTGCAGACGCCGCTGCCCTACCGGCTGCTGGCCGTGGTGGCTGGACTCGTCGGGACGACGGGCGGGGTGATCCTTCTGGTGCAGGCCATCCGGAAGAAGCTGCCGGCCCTCATGCATGTCAGTGCGGCGGCGGCGATCGTGTGCTGCGGTCTCTTCGCGGCCACAGCCACCGCCCAGGCTATGTTCTGGGGTGCCACCGTCGAGTTCGACCAGTGCCGCACCCACGCGCTCACGGAGCGCTCCATGACGCAGTGCTACCTCGATTACGAGGACGACATGCTGACCACCATCCCCGGACTCCCGGGAAGCCGCTGACCGTTCAGAAGCCGGGAGGCTGCTGGATCGTCTGACCCAGGTTGCTGGACGGCACCCGGGGATTGAACATCGCGTGGGCCGGGCTCCGGTCGCTACGTGCCGCGGCGCGATGCGACCGCACATAGGCCGACGCCGAGCGCGCCCACAGGGACGACGACGGCCGACCCGGCGCCTTCGAACAGGCGCCCGGCCGGCCGTCGTGACAGGTGGTTCTCCCGGCTCAGGAGGAGTAGGGTCCACCCGGCTGCTGACCCGGCTGTCCGGGGTGCTGACCGGGCTGCTGGCCGTAACCGCCCTGGGGAGGCTGACCGTAGGGATTCTGCCCGTAGGGATCGGGCTGCTGACCCGGCTGACCTGGCTGACCCGGCTGACCCGGCTGCTGCCCGGGCTGGACGTACCCGCCGGTGCCGTATCCGCCCGTGCCATACGTCCCTGGTCCCTGGCCCGGGGTGCCCGATCCCTGCTTCGCCGCGCGCACCTGCTGCACATAGGTGTTGCTGGCCGGCAGCCACAGCAGCACCAGGGCCACCAGGCTGGGCAGGACGACCAGCAGCAGGTTCAGCAGGCCGAAGAACACGGAGAAGATGCTCAGCGCCAGGTAGATCGTGGCCAGGATGCGGCCCACCTGGGAGCCCCGGGTGCTCAGGAAAGCCAGGGCGAAGTACGGCAGGGCCAGGACCACGGCGCCGATGATGAGGGCGACGCCGAAGATCGCCATGTAGTCCTGCGCCTCAGCGATGGAGACGTCCGCAATCTCCTGCCACTCCTGCTCGGGCAGCAGCTGGGTGGGGTGGGCCCCCATGATCCTCACACCGGAGATCACCCCGGCGACAGCCAGCAGGAGGCCCGCCAGCAGCTGGAAGATCATGGACAGCGTCATCGTCAGTGGACGGGTCGGCTTCTCTGCCGTGACCGTCGGCTGACCGGTCGGGCCCGGCCCGGCAGGCGGCTGGCCGGGCGCCCCGTAGGGGCTCTGCCCTGCCGGCTCATAGGGGCCCTGCTGCCCGTACTGGCTCTGCTGGCCGTACTGGTTCTGCTGGCCGTACTGGGGCGGCTGTCCATAGCCGGCGCCATAGGCCGGAGCGCCGGGCGCAGACCCGGCGGAGGGCGCCGAGCCGTGCTGGCCCTGCTGCTGCCCGTACTGCTGCCCGTGCTGCTGCCCGTGCTGGGGCTCCTGCGGTGGCTGGCCCTGCGGCTGCTGCGCCCCGTCAGGATCCTGCGGCCCGCCCTGGTTCTCATCACCGGTGGTGCTCATCGTCGTCGATACCTCTCGCCGTCGGGGTCGTTCAGCGCTCGTTGACAGAACCCTATCGCTCTGAGCGGGGGAAAGGCAGGGTGCGGCTCCGTGACTCTGCGACACTGGTGCCCATGGCATCCAGCACCACCGCGCAGACCACGGCCACCGTCCACCTCGTCCGTCACGGGGAGGTCCACAATCCTGAGAAGGTCCTCTACGGCCGCCTGCCGGGGTTCGGGCTCTCCGAGCTCGGCCATCGCATGGCCGCCGGCATCGCGGACCATTTCGCCGCGCGGGCGGAGGCCGGGCATCCGGTCCACCTGCTCGCGGCCTCGCCGCTGCAGCGCGCGCAGGAGACCGTCGCCCCGCTGGCCGAACGGCTGGACATGCCGGTGCTCACCGAGGAGCGGGTCCTGGAGGCCGAGAACGCCTTCGAAGGACTCTCCCGCGTCAAGCAGCAGCTGCGCAGTCCCCGCTGGTGGCCCCTGCTGGTCAACCCCTTGCGCCCCTCCTGGGGCGAGCCGTACGCCCAGCAGGTCAGCAGGATGCTCGCCGCGGCCAAGGACCTCTCCGAGCTGGCCGTCGCCGAGCATGGCGACGGCGCTGAGGTCGTCGTGATCTCCCACCAGCTGCCCATCTGGGTCACCCGTCTGTGGGCTGAGGATCGCCCGCTGTGGCACGATCCGCGACGCCGCGAATGCTCCCTGACCTCCATCACCAGCCTGCACATCGGTCCCGACGGGGTGGAGTCGGTCAGCTACGCGGAGCCCAACAAGGAGCTCCTCAAAGACGCCATCGCCCTGCCCGGCGCCTGATCAGGCGGACGCCCAGGTTCGGCTGATACCTTTCCCGACGGCGCCGGACCGTTCCCGGCGTCGGCCCGCAGGGTCGGTGCGGGTGGCGTGGTCATATGACGACGCCGCCAGCGACCAGGATTACTACACGCTGTAGAATTATGCCGACGTCCGCGTCAGCGCCCCTGCGCGCCGCCGAACCAGCGACACCACCACGCGTCACCCCGCAAGGACCGACCCATGAGTTCACCTGACTCCGCCGCGCATCAGCCGGACCGCCTCCGGCCGGTGATGGGACGCCGTGCCCTGATCGGTGCCTCCGGGCTGATGGCGGGGCTGCTCGCACTGACCGCCTGCAGCTCCGAGAACGACCGGCTCGCCGAGCAGGCCGCCAACGACGGCAGCAACTACGTGGCCGGCGACGGATCCGTCCAGGAGTTCGCCCCCGAGGAACGCGGCGAACCCGTGCACTTTGAGTCCACCCTCTTCGACGGCTCAACGGTGGAGCCCTCCCGCTGGGAAGGTGAGGTGGCCGTCATCAACTTCTGGTACGCCGCATGCGCACCCTGCCGCGTGGAGGCCCCCGACCTCGCCGAGATCCACGAGGAGTTCGCCGACGACGGCGTCCAGTTCTACGGCGTCAACACCCGCGACACCCAGCCCACCGCGGAGGCGTTCGAGCGACGCTTCGGCATCGGCTACCCGTCCATGGAGGACCGGGACGGGCAGGTCATGCTGGCCATGACCGACTATGTCCCGCCGTCGGCGGTGCCCACCACCCTCGTGCTGGACCGCGAGGGTCGGGTCTCCGCACGCATCCTCGGCATCGCCGAGCCGGGCACCCTGCGCGCCCTGATCACCACCGCGCTGGAGGAGTCCGCGGAGGCATGATCGCCGACGTCGGGCTCGCGACCCTCAGCGCGGCCAACCCTCTGGGTGCGGTCAACAACCGGTTCGCGGAGATCGTCTTCGACGGTTCCCTGCTCATCTCCGCCCCGGTGGCGCTGCTCGCTGGGCTGGTCTCCTTCCTCTCGCCCTGCGTGCTGCCCCTGGTGCCCGGCTATCTGGGCTACGTCACCGGGCTCTCCGGGGTGGACCTGGCCGCCCGGCGTCGATCCCGCATGGTGCTGGGTGCGACCCTGTTCGTGCTCGGCTTCTCCGTGATCTTCGTGCTCATCGGCGTCCTGTTCACCCAGGCCACCGTGTGGCTGCGGGTGGAGGGAGGCTGGCTGACCCAGCTGCTCGGCGCCGTCGTCGTGCTCATGGGCCTGATCTTCATGGGCGCGTTCAGCATCTTCCAGCGGGAGCGGAAGATCGAGCGCCGCCCGCCCGACGGTCTGCTCGGCGCCCCGCTGCTGGGCGCGACCTTCGGCATCGGCTGGGCTCCCTGCATCGGTCCCACCTTGGCTGCGGTGCTCGCCCTCTCCACCCCGGTGGGCGGGGACCCCGCCCGCGGTGCCCTGCTGATGCTGGTCTACTGCCTCGGCCTGGGCATCCCCTTCATCCTCATCAGCTTCGGCATTCAACGGGGCATGAAGGCGGTGTCCTTCTTCCGGAAGCACCGGGTGGCCGTCATGCGCATCGGCGGCGGCGTGCTGATCGTCGTCGGACTGCTGATGCTCTCCGGCGTGTGGAACATGTGGGTCTACGCGTTGCAGGACTGGTTCGCCAATGAGGTGAGGATGCCGATCTGATGACCCAGCCATCTCAGCCGTCCGCGCACCGGGACAACGCCCGGGAGGACGCTCTCCACGAGGCCACGGGGGACTCACCCCGCCAGGAGGTCTCCCCGCCGGCCCTCGGGCTGGTCGGCATGCTCCGGTGGGCCTGGACCCAGCTGACCAGCATGCGCACCGCCCTGATGCTGCTGCTCCTGCTGGCCGTGGCCGCCGTGCCCGGCTCGCTGTTCCCGCAGCGCGTCCAGGACGCCTTCGCCGTGCAGACCTGGATCGACGACAACCCCACAGCGGGTCCGATCCTGGACACCCTGCAGGCCTTCGACGTCTACTCCTCGGTGTGGTTCTCGGCGATCTACCTGCTGCTGTTCATCTCCCTGATCGGCTGCATCATTCCGCGGGCCCGCAAGCACATCCAGCAGATGCGCTCGGCCCCGCCGCGCACCCCCGCCCGACTGGAGCGGCTGCCCGAGTACGGAGCCCTGGAGCTCGACGACGCCGGCCCCACCCCCGAGCAGGCGCTCGAGGACGCCGCCGACGTCCTGCGGAAGCGCCGTTACCGGGTGGACGTGCGCGCCGCGGGCCAGGACGCCCGAGGCCGCCCCCAACCGGCGTCGATCGGTGCGGAGAAGGGGTACCTGAAGGAGATCGGGAACCTGCTCTTCCACGTGGCGCTGGTCGGCGTGCTGATCTGTGTGGCCCTGGGGTCGATGCTCAGCTACCGCGGGCAGAAGGTGATCATCGAGGACGAGGGCTTCGTCAACGCGCTGGTCGCCTATGACAACTTCTACCCGGGCACCTGGTTCGACGAATCCCGGCTGCACCCGTTCTCGCTGCGGCTGGACGACTTCGAGCGGGTCTTCGACCGCGACTCCGCCACCCACTACGGACAAGCCCTGGACTTCACCGCCACCGTCACCACCCAGGAGGGCGCCGACGGCGAGCCGGAGACCGAGGAGCTGAAGGTCAACCACCCGCTGACCCTGGGCGGCGCCCGGGTGTTCCTGGTGGGCAACGGCTACGCGCCGGTGGTGACCATCCGCGACGGCGACGGTGAGGTGGCCTTCTCCGGGCCGGTGATCTCCCGGCCGGACGACCAGGTCTACACCTCCATGGCGGTCATCAAGGCCCCGGACGCGCAGCCCGAGCAGCTCGGCTTCGTGGGGCTCTTCCTGCCCACCGCCCATGAGGCGGAGGACGGCGGCCCGGCGATCTCCGTGGATCCGGAGCTGTACAACCCGCAGCTGCAGCTCAACTCCTATTACGGGGACCTCGGCCTGGACGAGGGCATCCCGCAGAACGTCTATGTCCTGGACACCGACAGTCTCGAGGTCCTGAACTCCCGGGAGGTCGACGCCGGCGGCATCGTCCTGGACCCGGGGGAGACCCAGGAGCTCCCCGAGGGGATGGGGTCCATCACCTTCGAGGACGTCCAGGACTACATCGCGATCGACATCCACTACAATCCCGCGCAGGGCGGGGTGCTGGTCTTCGCGCTCACCGCGTTGGGCGGGCTGATCCTGTCCCTGTTCCTGCGCCGCCGTCGGGCCTGGGTGACGGTGGAGACCACCGAGGCCGGGCGCACGCTGGTGCGCTACGGCCTGCTGTCCCGGGGCGAGGACTTCCGCCTGCGGGACGAGAACATCGCCCTGCGCGCCCAGCTGGAGAAGCGGTGGCCGGTGCGGGCCCCCGAGGAGGAGGACTGATGGATCCCGTCAATCAGGAGCTGGCCCAGTACAGCGATCTGTTCATGCTCATCGCCGCGCTGATCTACACGGCAGCGTTCATCGTCTTCGCGGTGGACATGGTCCGCAGCTCAGCGACGATCCGCCGCCTGGAGGTCGAGCTGGCCGAGGAGGCGCAGGAGGAGCTGGCCCGGGCCCGGCGCGGGTCGCTGGTCGGCGCCGGAGGCGGTTCTGCGGAGGGCGCTGTCTCTGAGGGCGCTGTCTCCGGGCGCTCCGTCCCTGAGGGAGCCGGCGACGCCGAGGCGGACGCTCCGGTGGCCGCCGAGGCAGAGGACCTCGTCGACGAGGACATGGCCTATCTGGGCACCCGCCGACCGTTCGCGAACGTGGCGGTGGCGCTGACCATCCTGGCCGCAGGGTCGCACGCGTTCGCCGTCGTCGCCCGCGGGGTGGCCGCCGGCCGGGTGCCGTGGGCCAACATGTACGAGTTCCTCACCACCGGCGCGCTGATCGTCGCGGTGGTCTACCTTCTGACCCTCATTCGGAAGGACCTGCGGTTCCTGGGCACCTTCGCCATCGGCCTGGTGGTGGTCATGATGACGGCGGCCACCATGGGCTTCCCGACGCCGGTGGCGCATGTGCAGCCGGCGCTGCAGTCCCCGTGGCTGGCCGTGCATGTGACCCTCGCGGTGCTGGCGATGGGCCTGTTCACCCTGACCTTCGCCATGAACATCCTGCAGCTGGTGCAGCACCGCCGGGAGCTGAAGGTCGCCGCGGGGGACCTGCGGGGCACCGGCGGCTGGCAGTTCATGCGGATGGTGCCGTCGTCGACGTCGCTGGAGAACTGGGCCTACCGGATGAACGCGGTCGGCTTCGTCCTGTGGACGCTGGGCCCGCTGATCACCGGTGCGATCTGGGCCGAGGAGGCCTGGGGTCGGTACTGGGGCTGGGACGTCAAGGAGGTCTGGAGCTTCGTGATCTGGGTGGTCTACGCCGGCTACCTGCACGCCCGGGCCACCCGCGGCTGGACCGGCAACCGGGCCGCCTGGCTGTCGATCATCGGCTTCGCCTGCATCATCTTCAACTATTCGGTGGTCAACGTGTACTTCCCGGGCCTGCACTCCTACGCCGGCCTGCCGGAGTGAGGCTCCGCCGCAGCTGACCCCCACTGCCTCGAGTGGCCACGAATCCCGGCATCTTCCTGATGACACGCCGCGACACGGGCTGAGATGCCGGGATTCGTGGCCAGTGGTTCCAGGAGGGCACTCCTCCACAGCCCGACGCCGTCTGGCTCCGACACGCGCATCCCTCCCCAAGTGACCCGGTGCCGCAGCGGACTCGTCCGCCGTCCCGCTGGGATGGGCGCATGGAGTTCCCTCAGCACGACCGCCGCCGGAGGATTCCCCGGCCCGCGCCTGCCGGTGCCCACCGCATGCATGAGCTGCTGGACCTGGGGTGGGAGGAGGCGGATGTCCGCCGGTCCCTCGACTACAGCACCCTGCAACGGGTGGACCACGGGATCTATGGCGCCCTGACGACGGAGGTCGAGGCACGATCCCTCACCCTGCTGCAGGCGCTCACGGCCTCAGGCGACCAGGTGGCTAGCCACACCACCGCTGCCGCACTGCTCGGCGTCCCGGGGTTCCGACTGGTCCCGCCGCTGCACATCACCAGCCCCGTTGCCGGCGGGCGGATCCGGCGCGGGCAGGTGCGGGCGCACCGTTCTGACGTCCCTGAAGAGGACATCACCGTGCTGGGCGGGGTCCGGCTCACCCGGCCCGGCCGGACCTGGGTGGACCTGGCGCTCGGACGCACCCTGACCGACGCGGTCATCCTGGCTGACCGGATGCTGCGTCCGCCGCGGCACGAGTTCGGCGAGCACGGGGACGCGGTGATGCGGTGCGAGGAGATGCGCGCCGCCGTCGCGCGACGCCGGGGGAGTCGGGGCATCCGGAGGGTGCGCCTGGCCGCCGACCTGGCTCGGGTGGGGGCCGACTCGCCGCAGGAGACGCGGCTGCGGCTCGCCATGTGGAGGGATGGGCTGCCCGAGCCTCGGGTGAATCCCCAGATCCTGGATGAGGCGGGGCGTGTGGTGCTCGAGCCGGACCTGGCGATCGACGAGTATCGGATCGCGATCGAGTACGACGGCGTCGAGGTGCACTCCGAGCCGGGCCAGGTGCTCCGAGACGTCCGGCGCGCGGATCGGGCCGAGGCGATGGGATGGTGGGAGTTGAGGATCACCAAGGACCACAGCCGGGAGCAGTGGCGGCCGGGTCTGCTCAAGATCCGCCGTGCTCTGCGAGCGCGTGGATGGGTGGACAGCTGAGCTCCGTGCATCCACTGGTCACGAACCCCGGGTTCTCAGGCCGTGTCGCGGCGCGTCATCGGGGAGATGCCGGGATTCGTGGCCACTGGATATGAGGCGGGGATCAGCGAGGTGTGTCTCCCTGGCGAGTCCCTGGGTCTCCGTCCTGGTCAGTCCCCGAGTCTCCGTCCTGCTCAGCCTCGCCCGGCGAGGAGTCCCGGCGCTGTTCGTCCTGCTGCCGGTGGAAGTCCTCGGCCAGCGCGTCCTCGGCGTCGTTGTCCTGCTGTTCTCCGGCGCCCAGTCGCCGGGCGCCCCCGAATCGGCGGGCCAGTGCCTCGCCGGCCTCGACGCGGAGGCTGTTGAAGAACAGGTAGCCGACCGCCCAGGACCCCAGCAGCCCCACGATGAGCGCGAAGATCATGCCCAGCTCCAGCAGCAGGCATGCGGCGAAGAGGATGAAGAAGGTCGCCAGGCGGATCAGGGAGTACTTGAGAACGGCCATCACTCGATTCTACGTCCTGTAGAGGTGGCAGTGCCGGCCCGGTGTCGGCGCGGTGTCCGCCCGGAGCTGACCAGGAGGTCTCGGCGTGATCCCGCGGCGCCCTATGAACTACCCTGGAAGATATGTTGAAGGTGATCATCCCGCTGGGAATTGTGGGTGCCGGGCTGATGATCTACAGCCTGATCGAATGCATCCAGACCCCGCGCCACCGCGTGCGGGTGCTCGGCAAGAGTGCCTGGCTCGCGGTGATCGTGCTGGTGCCGATCATCGGCGCCGGGCTGTGGCTGGCGTTCGGCCGCGGCCGGGTGGCGGCTCCCGGAGCCGCGCCCAAGCGCCCGTCCGCCCCCGATGATGACCCCAACTTCCTGCGGAACCTGGAGATCCAGCGCATGCAGAAGCAGCGCGAGGAGGAGCTCCGTCGCAAGGAGGCCGAGCTCGAGGCCCGGCAGAAGGGTCAGACCCCGCAGAAGAAGCCCGACGACGGCGCCGCGACGGACACACCGTCCGACGGTTCCGGCGCCCCTGGCGCGGGCAAGGACGGCGACGGCAGCCGCAACGGCAACGGCCGTCCGCCTCGGCGCCCCGAGGACTCGGCCGGCGACGCCGCCGAAGACACCGACGTCGACGACCCGCACAGCACCTGATCAGCCCAGCAGCATCGCCGCGGCCATCGTGGCCGCGAACGCCAGGCTCACCTGGCCCGTCAGCTGCAGCACCGTGATCAGTGCACGCCCGGTGTGCCGGCGCGAGAGCATGATCCGCACGGGGCCGGCGCACAGCGGCCACACCAACAGCACCAGCAGGAACCACAGGTTCTGCGCCACCAGCGCCAGCGGCAGCAGCACCGCCACCCCGATCATCAGCACGTAGCTGATCCGCGCCTTCCGCTCCCCGAGCCGCACTGCCAGCGTCATCTTCCCGGACTCGCGGTCCGTGGGGATGTCCCGCACGTTGTTGGCCATCAGCAGCCCCGAGGCGATCAGCCCGGCGCCCACCGCACCCACCCAGGCGGCGGGGCTCAGCTGGGCGGCCATGACCCAGGTGGTCCCCAGGGTGGCGACCAGCCCGAAGAAGATGAACACCATCACCTCACCGAGCCCCAGGTACCCATAGGGGCGCGAGCCGCCGGTGTACCACCAGGCGGCCAGCACGCACACCGCGCCGACGGCGAGGAACCACCACATCCCTGACAGGGCCACGATCACTACACCGGAGGCACCGGCGATGCCGAAGGAGATGAACGCGGCGGCCTTCACCGCACCCGGGGACGCAGCCTCCGAGGCGGTCAGCCGCATGGGCCCTACCCGGGAGTCATCGGTGCCGCGCACACCGTCGGAGTAGTCGTTGGCGTAGTTGACGCCCACCTGCAGGGTCAGCGCCACGATCATCGCCAGCGCGCCGATCAACAGGTCGAAGGAGCCCAGCCCGGCGGCCGCGGCGGTGCCGATCACCACCGGGGCCACCGCCATCGGGAGCGTGCGGGGGCGGGAACCTGCGATCCATTCTGCGGTGGTGGCCACGGGACTCCTTCGATGGGGGACGGATGGGGGGGGGGTGGGTCGGGTGCGCGTCCGGTCAGCAGGTCAGCCGGAGAACATCTGGAGCAATTCTCGCCGATCCGGCTTCCCGGATGTCAGCAGGGGCAGGGCGGCCAGCACGTGCAGGTCCTTCGGCACGGCCGCGGGGCCCAGCGTCTCCCGCACCGCCTCCCGCAGGTCGCCCAGGGTGTCGTCGGTGCGGGTGACGGCGGAGAGCACGACGGCGGCGCAGACTCGCTGCCCCCAGTCCGGGTCCGGGGCGGCGCCGACGAACGCGTCGCGCACTCCGGGATGGTCCAGCAGCACCGCGCGCACCCGCTCCGCGGAGACCTTGACCCCGCCGGTGTTGATGACGTCGTCGGCGCGGCCGGAGATGCTCAGCTCAGGCGTGGCGCCTCGGGTCTCGGCAGGCGTCAGCTCCCCGAGATCGTCGGTGAGGTAGCGGCGGTGCCCCATGAGCGGCTCCACGTCGAAATGCTCGGTGGTGAGCTCCGGGTCGTCAAGATAGCCCAGGGCGACCATGGGACCGGCCAGTCGGACCCGGCCGGCGTCGTCGGTGTCCACGGTGACGCCGGGAAGGGGATGGCCGTCATAGACGCACCCCCCGCAGGTCTCGCTCATGCCATAGGTGCGGACCACATGCAGGCCGGCCTGATCGGCTCGGCGCAGCAGCGGCGCCGGGGAGGCGCCGCCTCCGAGCAGGATCGTGTCCATGCTCCGCAGCGCGGACAGCGTCCGGGGATCTCCGGCCTCCAGGAGCCTGCCCAGCTGCGTGGGCACCAGGGAGACGAAGCGAGGCTCAGCGGTCAGCTGCTCGGCGGCGCCCGCGAACGCCGCGGGATCGGTGGTCCCTGTCAGCAGCGGCACCGGGACGGTGCCGGCCACCAGGCTGCGGGAGAGCACGGCCAGGCCCGCGACATAGCTGGGCTGCAGGGTCAGCAGCCAGTGCCCGTGTCCGCCGAGTGCCGCCGCCGTCGCGTCGGCGGAAGCCTGCAGCGCGGCGGCGGAGAGCAGGGTCTGCTTCGCCGTCCCGGTGGAGCCGGAGGTGCGCACGACGACGGCGGGGGCCTCACCGTCGCGGCCATGGTCCGTCGCGTCGGGGCGGTGCACCCAGCGGGGGGCGTCGTCGGCGGCCGGAAGGAACTCGATCGGGGGAGTCTCGCCGCGGAGGGCGGCGTCGAGCGCCTCCAGGGCGGGTTCGATCCAGGAGTGACCGGTGCGGCTCATCGGGCGGTGGATGGGTCGGGGGTCGCTGTGACGACTGTGGGCATGATCCGCTGACCCTCTCAGCCTCGGGCCCCGAACTGTCCCGCCACCTGCTCGCCGATGGTGCCGATGATGTCCCGATCGGCCGCGCCCAGTCGTTCTCCGGCCATATCCGCCTGGTGCCAGTGCGGGTACATGATCTCCGGCCGGCCGACGCGGTCGATCGCGGTCCGGTCCTCCTCGGTGAGCTCGAGCGCGGCATAGCCCAGCAGGTCCTCCAGCTGGTCGAGGTTCCGGGCCGCAACGGCGGTGTTGTGCACTCCGGGACGGGTCAGCGTCCACGCCAGCGCCACCTGCGGGATGGTGGCGCCGTGCCTGCCCGCCACCTCCTCCAGGGCGTCGACGACGTCGTAGAGGCGGTCCCAGTCCGGCACGCGCATCTCCTGACCGGTGCCGTCCTTGAGGCGGGCAGGGCCGTCGGGCTGCTGCCCCCGGCGCCACTTTCCGGTGAGCAGGCCCATGTTCAGCGGACTCCACGGCTGAGTGGAGATCCCCGCGTCCAGGGCGGCGGGGATCTGTTCGTACTCCGCGGTGCGGGTGTAGGCGGAGTAGAGGATCTGCTGGGCGACCGGCTTGACGAAGCCGTGGGCCTCGCAGACCCGCAGGGACTTCTGCAGCTGCCAGCCCATGTAGTTGGAGACCCCGTAGTAGCGGATCTTGCCCGACCGGACCAGAGTGTCCATGGTCTCCAGCGTCTCTTCCAGCGGAGTCTGGCCGTCCCACTGATGCAGGTAGAACAGGTCGATGTGGTCCCGGCCCAGCCGGGCCAGGGAACGGTCGACCTCACGCAGCAGGTGCCAGCGGGAGGCGCCGCCGTCATTGGGACCGTCACCGATGACCATGCGGGCCTTGGTGGTGATCAGGAAGTCCTCGGCATGGTCGAGCTTCTTCAGCGCCGCGGCGACGACCTCCTCGGCCACTCCGCGGCCGTAGAGGTTGGCGGTGTCGATCAGGTTGATCCCGGCCTCGTGCGCGCGGGACAGCATCTCTGCGGCACGGTCGGCGTCGAGGTCGCCCATGTGCGTCAGCTCCTCACCACGGCCGAAGGTCAGCGTGCCCAGGGCGACGGGGGAGACCCGGAGGCCGCAGGTGGGGGAGAGCTGGCGGTAGAACGGCGTGGAACCAGTGGGGGCGTCTGGGGTGCTCACAGTGTGTCCTCCTTAGACGGGACGGCTGACGTTGCCTCCGGACGCGTGGTCGCTAAACGTCGCGTCAGTGCGCTCAGTGCGACCATATCTCCGGAGTCAACGTCAGGGTCTCAGAAGTAGTACGGGTAGCTGGACCAGTCCGGGTCCCGCTTCTGCAGGAACGCGTCACGGCCCTCGACCGCCTCGTCGGTCATGTACCCCATGCGGGTCGCCTCCCCGGCGAAGACCTGCTGACCGGCCATGCCGTCGTCCACCGCGTTGAAGGCGAACTTCAGCATCCGCACCGCCTGCGGGGACTGGGCGGCGATGTCGGCGCACCATTTGAGCGCCACCTGCTCCAGCTGCTCATGGTCCACCGCCTCGTTGACGGCCCCGGCGGCGACCATGTCGTCGGCCGAGTGCTCACGGGCCAGGAAGAAGATCTCTCGGGCCTTCTTCTGGCCCACCTGACGGGCCAGCAGGGCGGAGCCGTAGCCGGCGTCGAAGGAGCCCACCGTGGCATCGGTCTGCTTGAACCTCCCGTGCTGCTTCGACGCGAGGGTGAGGTCGGCGACCACGTGCAGGGAGTGCCCGCCGCCGGCGGCCCAGCCGTTGACCACGGCGATGACGACCTTCGGCATGGTGCGGATCAGCCGCTGCACCTCCAGGATGTGCAGCCGGCCGGCCTGGGCGGGGTCCACCGTCTCGGCGGTCTCGCCCGAGGCGTAGCGGTAGCCGTCCCGACCGCGGATGCGCTGGTCCCCGCCGGAGCAGAAGCTGTGCCCGCCGTCCTTCGGGGAGGGGCCGTTGCCGGTGAGGATCACCGCGCCGACGTCGGGCGTCATGCGCGCATGGTCCAGGGTGCGGTAGAGCTCGTCCACCGTGCCGGGGCGGAACGCGTTGCGGACCTCCGGCCGGTCGAAGGCGATGCGCACCGCGGGCAGATCACGCAGGATCCGCCCGTCCGCGTCCCGCTCCACGCGCCGGTGGTAGGTGATGTCGGTCAGCTCGAAGCCCTCCACCGGGCGCCACTGCCAGGGGTCGAAGACGTCGGAGACCTTCTCGGGAAGCTGCGGTGCGTCAGCGAGGGGTGCGTCAGAGTTCAGTGCGTCGGTCACGCCCAGAGTCTACCGACAGGCGGGAGGCCCGCGCGGCGCCGATCAGTCCAGCTCGCGGCGCAGCTCTCAGTGCAGCTCCACACCGGTGGCCTCGCGCACCTGCTCCTCGCTCACCCCCGGTGCGGTCTCCACCAGCTGCAGGCGCGGCTCGGCCTCGGTGCCGACGACGTCGATCACCGCCAGGTCCGTGATGATCCGGTCCACCACGCCCTTGCCGGTCAGCGGCAGGGTGCAGGCGGGCAGGATCTTCGGGGAGCCGTCCTTGGCCACGTGGTCCATCAGGCAGATGACCCGCTCGGCCCCGTGCACCAGGTCCATGGCGCCGCCCATTCCCTTGACCATCTTGCCGGGGACCATCCAGTTGGCGAGGTCTCCGTTGGCGGCCACCTGCATCCCGCCCAGCACGGCGACGTCGATCTTGCCGCCGCGGATCATCCCGAAGCTGGTGGAGGAGTCGAAGAACGCCGCGCCGGGCAGGACGGTGACGGTCTCCTTGCCGGCGTTGATCAGATCGGGGTCCACCGCATCCTCGGTGGGGTAGGGGCCCACCCCGAGGATCCCGTTCTCCGACTGCAGCACCACGGTGCGCTCGGCGGGGATGTGGTTGGGGATCAGGGTGGGCATGCCGATGCCCAGGTTCACGTAGGAGCCGTCGGGCAGCTCGTCGGCGGCGCGCGCGGCCATCTGGTCACGGGTCCAGCCCGCGCGGGTCTCGGTGCTGAAGTCGCTGCTCATGGCAGGGTCACTCCTTCTCGTCGCTGCGGACGGTGCGCTTCTCGATGGGCTTCTCGATCTCCGTGCCGACCTCCACGACGCGGTGCACGAAGACCCCGGGGAGGTGGACGGTGTCGGGGTCGATCTCGCCCGGCTCCACGAGCTCCTCCACCTGGGCGATGCAGATGCGGCCGGCCATGGCCGCGTCCGGGCTGAACTGGCGGGCCGCCTTGTTGAACACCAGGTTGCCGTGCCGGTCGCCCTTCGCGGCGTGCACCAGGGAGAAGTCGGTGACGATCGACTCCTCCAGCACGAACTCCAGCTCGCGTCCGTCATGGACGGTGAAGGGACGCACCTCCTTCGGGGGAGATTCCTGTGCGACTCCGCCGACGCCGTCGTACTTCATCGGGATGCCGCCCTCGGCCACCTGGGTGCCGACGCCGGAGCGGGTGTAGAACGCCGGGATCCCGGCACCGCCGGCGCGCATCTTCTCCGCCAGGGTGCCCTGCGGGACCAGCTCCAGCTCCAGCTCGCCCTCCAGGTACTGGCGGGCGAACTCCTTGTTCTCACCCACGTACGAGGACGTCATCTTCGCGATGCGCCCGGCCGACAGGAGGATGCCCAGTCCCCAGTCGTCCACGCCGCAGTTGTTGGAGGCCACCGAGAGCCCGGAGGCCCCCTGCTCCAGCAGCGCCTCGATGAGCTGGATGGGGTTGCCGGAGAGGCCGAAGCCGCCGACGGCGAGCGAGGCGCCGTCGGGGATGTCGGCGACGGCCTCGGCGGCGGTCGCCACGGACTTGTCGATGGTCATGGGTCCTCCTCGGGGACTCGGTGGCTCTGGATCGGTGCAGGTCTGTGTGGGTCTGTGTGGGTC
The DNA here is from genome assembly GCF_031705515.1 of Nesterenkonia sp. CL21. Taxonomy (NCBI): domain Bacteria; kingdom Bacillati; phylum Actinomycetota; class Actinomycetes; order Micrococcales; family Micrococcaceae; genus Nesterenkonia; species Nesterenkonia sp. CL21. The sequence continues at coordinate 226,423 of NZ_JAUTWR010000002.1, read as the reverse complement.
GTGGTGGTCGGTGCGGATCTCTGGTGGGGAGGCCGGCGTCGGTGGGAGCGGCCCGTCAGCTCGCGGTCCACCCTCCGTCGATGGCGTAGGACGTGCCGGTCACCATGCCGGCGGCGTCGGAGGCCAGCCAGGTGGCCAGGGAGGCGACCTCCTCGGGCTCCACCAGTCGCTTCACCGCGGACTCGGTGAGCATGATGCGCTCCACCACCTCGTCCTCACCGATGCCGTGGAGGCGGGCCTGGTCGGCGATCTGCTTCTCCACCAGCGGGGTGCGCACATAGGCCGGGTTGAGACAGTTGGAGGTCACGCCGTGGTCGGCGCCCTCCAGGGCTGTGACCTTGGACAGGCCCTCCAGCGCGTGCTTGGCGGCCACATAGGCGGATTTGTAGGCGCTGGCGCGCAGCCCATGGACCGAGGAGATGTTGAGGATCCGGCCGAAGCCGCGCTGGTACATCCCGGGAAGCGCGGCGCGGATGAGCAGGAACGGGGACTCCACCATGAGGCGGTGCATGAAGCGCCAGGCCTCGGGGTCGAACTCATGCAGCGGGGACACCCGCTGGACGCCGGCGTTGTTGACCAGGATGTCGGCGTCAGGCACGCCGGTCTCCTCACTCAGCTCCTCCAGCGCGGAGGTCTCGGCCAGATCCACGGTCCATGCCCGGCCGCCCACCTCGGAGGCCAGGGCCGTGGCGGCGTCGCCGTCGCGGTCGCAGACCGTGACCTCCGCGCCGGCGGTGGCGAAGGCCCGCACGCAGGCCGCCCCGATGCCGGAGGCCCCTCCGGTGACGACGGCGCGACGTCCGGCCAGCGCGTCGGCAGGGATCGGCGGGGTCCGGGTGGGCTGGGGGTCCATGGATCTCCTCCTGGGGAACGGGGGTGAGGTTGGGGCGATCAGCTGTCGGGGCGGGCAGGTCTCGGGACTGGCAGGTGCGGATCAGAAGCCGCCGACGGCGGAGACCAGGGCGATCAGCGCGGCCACGACCAGCACCGGGATGACAAGCGTCACCATACCGATGTCCTTGTACGACTGGCGATGGGTGAGCCCGCACACGATCAGCAGGGTGACCACCGCGCCGGAGTGCGGCAGGGTGTCGAGTCCGCCGGCGGCCATGGCCGTCAGACGGTGCATCATCTCCAGGCTCATCCCCTCCGCCTCAGCCATGGCGCGCAGGTCCCCGCCGAGGGCGTTGAGCGCGATCGTCATGCCGCCCGAGGAAGAGCCGGTGAGACCGGCGGTGATGGAGGTGGTGACCACCGAGGTCACCAGCGCGTTGGCGCCCATGCCGAACACCGAGTCGCGGACCACGGCGAAGGCGGCCACGGAGGCGACGACGGCGCCGTAGCCCACCTCGGAGGCGGTGGAGAAGATCGGCAGCATGGAGCGCTTGACGCCGTCGCTGAACCCGACCTTCAGAGTGCTCCACTGGCCGAAGTTCATGGCCACGATCAGCAGCACCGCGGCCACGATGGCGACCAGCACGGCCCACAGGCCGGCCCGGGAGTCGTAGGCGATGGACCCGAAGGTCTCCTCCTGCAGGTAGGACCAGTCCAGGGCGGGGAAGATGACCAGGGTGCAGGCGAAGTTCACGGCGAAGACCATCAGCAGCGGCAGGAACGGCACGATCCGGTTCGGCGGGGCCAGGGTGATGGTGACCTGCGAGCCGTCGTCGGCGGAGCCTCCGATGACCTTCTTGGACTCCGGGGACTCGAAATGCTCGCCCTTGGTGATGAGGCTGCGACGCCGGTGCTCCAGCCACAGCAGGCCGAGGCCGAAGATCAGCACACCGCCGAGGATGCCGACGCCGGGGCCTGCATAGGCTCCGGTGTCGAAGAACTGCCCGGGGATGATGTTCTGCACCTGCGGGGAGCCCGGCAGGGCCGTCATGGTGAAGGTGAAGATGCCCAGCGCGATGGTGCCCGGGATGAGCCGACGGGGGATGTCCGCCACACGGAACAGCTCGCGGGCCAGCGGGTACATCACGAAAGCGACCACGAACAGGCTGATGCCGCCGTAGGTCATCAGGGCGGAGGTGATCACCGTGGCGGCGATGGCGCTGCGGCTGCCGATCCAGCCGGTCACCGTGCGGGCGATGGACTCCGCGTATCCGGTGACGGTCATCAGGATCCCGAAGATGGCCCCGACCAGGAAGATCGGGAACCAGCTGCCCACGAACCCGGCCATCGCGGGCATGAACACCTCGGTGTAGGAGGCCAGGATCGGGGCCCCGGAGAACACCAGGCAGACGACGGCGGAGATGGGGGCGGCCAGGATGACCGGCACGCCCCGGTAGGCGAGCGTGATCAGCAGCAGCAGGGACACGATGATGCCGATGATGCCCAGGATCATGAGGTCTCCTCTTCGGAGGTGGTGGTCGGGCGACGGGATCTCGTCGCCGTGGACCAGCATGCTCCGCGGACTGTGATCTGAGCTACATCGACATGTTCAACGCTGGGGCGCGGATCTTGTGTCCAGCTACGAAGCACCGCCACGAGGTGGGCCGGACCGTCGGGACGCCAGCGCCCATGAGATCTCGATCAGGGTGTCCAGGTCTCCCAGGTCCGCCCCGGCGATCTCGCCGAAGCGCTGGAGCCGGTAGCGCAGCGTGTTGACGTGCACGGGGATGCTGCGGGCCGCCAGGGGGATGCTCAGCCGGTGGGTCAGGTACGCCTCCAGGGCCTCGAGCACATGCTCGCCGAAGCTGCCGGTGTCCTCCAGCGGCGCCAGGTAGCGCTCCCTCAGCAGAGCGGTGACCTCCGGGGAGGCGTGCACCCCGGCCCGCCAGGACAGGTTCTCCAGATCCACCAGCCCGGTGCGGCCCACCGCCCCGGCGGCGCGCAGGGCCGCAGAGGCGGATTCGAAGGATCGTGGCAGCTCGTCCAGCGCGACGGCGGGGCCCAGCGCCGCGGTGAGCCGGGCCGGGTGGATTCCGGGAGTGGGTTCTCCGATGACGATCCCCACCAGCGAGGAGGCGCGGACTGCGGTCAGGATCCTCACTCCGGCCCGCTCTGCCCAGTCGTCGAGGGCGCGCTGGCGGTCGACGTCGGCCTCCGGGTGGGAGTCGGCGGCCAGGGCGCGCAGCGGCGCGGACGTGGGGACGTCGTAGAGGGCCGCGCCCCGGGCCAGCTCCGCGGGCTCCATCCACGTGGCGACGGCGTCGCCGATCCATGCCGCCCGGCGTGTGGAGTCGGCCAGAGCTCGGGCGAGGTCCTTGTCCTGGTAGACGAGCACCGCCCGGGAAGAGAAGGCGTCTCCCAATGCCCAGAGGATGGTGGAGGAGGCCAGCACCTGGTCGGCGGGAATGCGGTGGGCCGGGGCGTGCTCCAGGAGGCGGTGCAGGATCACGGACATGCACACTCGGAAGCCCGCCAGCACGCTGCCCACGGGCACGCCTTGGGCATAGCGCTCCGAGGCCAGCGCGTCGGCCTCGCTGACGTCCTGCGGGGAGGGCTCGAACCCGGCACGCACAGTCCGGATGCTCAGGGCGATGTTGCGCCGCACGGAGGACTGCAGGGCGGAGTCCGGGACGTCGTCGTAGCCCGGCACGGTGGCACGGATGTCACGGATCGTCTGCTCCAGGATCGTGTCGTCCTGCTCCAGGGCGGTGAGGAGCCGCTCCCAGTGCTCATCCGCTGTCATGGGTGTCACGATACCGCCGCCGTCGCGGGGTGCAGAGGATCAGTCTCAGACGCCGAACGGTGCGGGGTACCGGATCGTCCCCGTCGGCAGTGGGCAACCGGTGAGGCTGAGTGCCATCAGAGCCTCGTCAGGGACGTCGAAGCCGACCCTGATCCCGTGGGAGGAGGCTCGTTCGAAGCCGAACCGGGGGTAGTACTCAGGGTGGCCCAGCACGACGACGGCGTCCTCGCCCAAGTCCCGGGCGGCGTCGAGGCCGGCGCGGGTGGCGGCCGATCCCGCTCCGGTGCGTTGGTGAACCGGGACGACCGAGCAGGGAGCCAGGGCCAGGGCCGGCATCTCACCGATGTGGCAGCGGGTCAGCAAGGCGTGGCCCACCGGCTCACCCTCCGGTGTCAGCGCCAGCATGGAGAGCCCGGGGATCCAGGCAGGGTCCTGCCGGAGAGCGTCCACCAGATCTGCCTCGGCGCTGGTCTCGAAGGCGGCGCGCGTGATGCGGCGCACGGCGGCCGCATCGGCGGGATCCGTCGGCGATTCGGGGCGTGTGCGCCACCCGGACGCTCGGGCCGCGTGACTGGTCATGCGGCTCACGATACCGCCGCCGTCGTGGGTTCCGGCCGTTCTGCACCCCGAAATCACGTCTGCCTCACCAGATATGGCGGTGCGATCGTGATTCCGGGGTGCAGAGTCTCGGCCTGGGGTCAGGGCCTGCGCATCACGGGGCGGTGTGGACCGTCACGGACGAGCTGCCGGAGGACTGGTAGCCCTCGGTGGCCATGACCTGGTAGTCGTGGCTGCCCAGCGGCATGCCGGCCTGCTCCCACGCGTGGAAGTGGTTCGCCGTGGTGATCGACCCGCTGGTGCGCGTGTCATGCCGGACGCTCCAGTACTGCTGGAACGTCTGGGTGCCGTCGATCGACGGCTCCTCGACCCGAGTGGTCTCGTAGATGTCGTAGTAGCTGCCGTCCGACCAGAAGGTGCCCTTGTAGTCACCGGTGGGACGGTAGGTGCCGTAGTCCTCGATGATGTAGTACTCCACGAGCGGGCCACGGGTCCAGCCGTAGAGGGCCAGGTAGCCGTTGCCCGACGGGTTGAACGTCGCGGAGTAGTCCACGGTCCGGGACGTACCGGTGGACCAGCCCTTTCCGACGACGAAGTTCCCGGTGTCGCCCCACTGCGTGGAGTAGCTGCCGCCCGGTTCCAGGTTCATGGTGATGGTCCCGGGGGCGTCGGTCCAGAACGTGTAGAAGTAGCCGTCGTGGTATCCCTGGGTGTCCTCGTAGACGGGCTGGGCCGAGGCTGGGGTGGCCAGAACGGCCCCGCACAGCATGGCCAGCGCAGCAGCGACGGCGACGGCGCGGCGGTGCAGAAGTCGGCGGATGCGGCCGGTGGACGGGGGTCGTGTCGCCGTCCGGGCGGGCGGCGTCTGAGCGGTGGTCATGGGAATGTCATCACCTTTCGTGGGAATGTTCATGTCCCGGCGAGGAAGGTGATCAGGCTTCCGTGGCCGGTTCGGAGCTGTGTACCGGGTTGCGGCACCGAGGGTGCGGCGGGAGATCGGCGGGTGAGCGCATTTTGTTCTCCCGATGAACGGAAATGTAGTGCACGTCACATCTCCTGGCAAGTGTTCACCTCTCTCGGGGTGAGTCTTCGTGACGAACTGTGGGGCCGAGGCGGCCTCACACGTACAGTGGAGATGTGAGCACTGTGATCGCCGCCGCCGCACCTGAGGTGTTCGGCGGGCGCCATCTGGCTCTGCTGGGACTGGCCGCCGTGCTGGGCGTGGTGGTCGTCTGGGGCGCCCGACGGCTGCGAGGTCATCCGGCCGAGCACGGCGTGACCTGCCTGGCGGGCTGGCTGCTGCTGGCGGCGTCGCTGGTCTGGATGGGCTGGTGGATGCTCCCACAGAACTGGGACATCGGGCGCTCGTTGCCGCTGCACTACTCGGACGTGCTGCGGATCATTGCGGCTGTCGCGCTGATCCGACGCTCCCGCGGGGCGGTGGCCATCACCTGGTACTGGGGGCTGACCCTCAACACGCAGGCGCTGCTGACCCCGCATCCCAGTCAGCTGCAGTTCTCCCCGGTGGAGTTTCCCTTCTACTGGGGGCTGCACATCGCGGTGCTGCTGGTGGCGCTCGTCGTCGTCTGGGGACTGGGCCATCGGCCAGCCTGGCGGGACTTCCGCATCGCCTACGCGGCCGTGCTGGGGTGGGCGGCGATCGTCATGGTCCTCAACTTCTGGCTGGGCACCAACTACGGCTTCCTCAACGAGCTTCCCCCAGGCGACTCGATCCTGGATCTGTTGGGCCCGTGGCCGATCTACATCCTCTGGGAGATCGTGCTCGTTGCTGCGGTATGGGCGCTGATGACGCTGCCCTGGACACGACCGCGGCCCGGAACACTGACCACGCGGACGGCCCGTCAGCGCAGCGCTGGCGGCAGCGGACGGGGCCGGTACCGCGCCACGAAGAAGCCGCGCCAGCGCCGGGGCACCGAACCCGGAGCCCCGGACTGATACGGCGACGACGGCGCGTCCCCCTCGCGCTGCCGGAGCACCACCGCGCTGTGAGCCGGGGCGCCCGGATCGTAGGGGTGGTTGGGGTCGTAGAGCAGCAGTTCCAGCTCGCCCGCCGGGGAGCGCCGGTACCCGTGGCAGACCGCCTGGTGATTGCGGCCCAGCGCCGAGGGGCGCAGCGAGTGGACGCTCACCAGCCCGAGGACCACGGGGACGCCGTCGTCGAGCGAGGCCAGGGCGCGCCGAACCTCCCTCCGGGTGAGCCGGATCAGCCACCCGGTGGGCATCGCGCTCCACGTCAGGTACCGAAGTCCGTTCAGGGCGCCGTGCCAGCCGCTGAGCATGCTGTGGCGTTGACGGGCGCGGATGTGATCGGCCAGCGGATGCCCGTCCGGCGGGACGCCCGGACAGGTCTCGTCTGCGGTGCGGAAGTCCTCAGACGTCGACGGCGGCACCTCCGCCTCGGCGTGGAGGTGGTCCAGCGCGGAGAACGCCATCCCGCCGCATCGCCCGCGTCCGGTCCAGGTGACCTTCCGGCCCACCACCGGGGGCAGTCGGCCGGAGAAGAGCACGTCCACGAAGCGGTTCGGGAACCGGAAGGCATGGCGCCGGGGATCGAAACCCGTGAGGCGGCCGAGGTCCGCCGAGGCGGGGGACTCCGGGATGCGCTCCATGGGTTCACCGTACCCGAGGGTCCTTCCGCGGATGCTGAGCTGGCCGTAGGGTGTGGGTATGCGGGAGATCACACACGACGGCGACATGGACCACCTGCGCGAGTTCTACCGGCATTTCGGGCACGTCGAGGCGGCCCCGGTGTCGGTGCTCTACGAGGACTGGGCCCTGGGGGTCGCTGAGGACACCGAGGTGCTCGACCGCCTGCTGGCCCTGCCTCCGGAGAAGCGCCAGCCGAACCTGCTCTTCGCCGCCGCGCGGCTGCACGGCACTCCGCTCAAGGCCTGGGCGGACGCCCGCCCGCAGATCCTCGCCCACTGGGAGGACATCACCACTACGATGCGGGAACGGCGCACCCAGACCAATGAGCCCGGGCGCAGCGCGGTGCTGAACCTCGCCCTGTCCCGGATCGAGGGCCCGGTCGCCCTCATCGAAGTGGGAGCCTCCGCCGGCCTGCTGCTCTACCCCGACTGCTGGGAGATCCGCTACGGCACGGCTGCGGGCCCCGTCACCCTGGAACCGACAGGCCCGGTGCGCGCCGAGGTGGAGCTGGACTGCGGGCTGGAAGGCATCGAGGCGCCGTCATCGCTGCCGGAAATCGCCTGGCGCGCCGGCGTGGACCTGAACCCGCTGGACCTCCGCCGGGAGGAGGACCGGGAGTGGCTGGAGCATCTGGTGTGGCCGGGCATGGAATACCGGTTAGACCGCATCCACGCCGGCGCCCAGCTGGTGGCCGCCCAGCCGCCGTCGATCGTCCGCGGGGACCTCAACGGGATGCTGCCCCAGCTGCTGGACCAGGTGCCCTACGGGGTCACCCCGGTGGTGTTCCATTCGGCGGTGCTCGCCTACCTGCCGCTGGAGGACCGCGAGTCCTTCGCCCGCCAGGTGCGGGCCTCCCACGCCCGGTGGATCTCCAACGAGGGCTCCCGGGTGCTGCCCGAGATCACCGAGAAGCTGCCCCAGGGCGGCGACACCTCGGACTTCGTGCTGGCCCTCGACGGCGAGCCGATCGCCCGCACCGGCCCCCACGGGCAGTACGCCCAGGCACTGTGACTCTCAGGGACCGCGCTCGGCTGGCGGAGGCGCAGCGGCTGCTGGACGGGCTCGGACTTGACGACATCTCCGGCGTCGAGGGCTGGGCGCTGGCCGGGACGCTGCCCATCGGCGTCGACATCGAGGACTCCGATCTGGATGTGGCCCTTCTGGACGACGACGTCGTCAGCGCGTGGTGCCGCTGAAGCCGTCCGGGTGGCCAGAGTCGCCGTCATCCGGTTCGTCGCTGTCCGGCTCGCCGCTGTTCCGCTCGTCGGCGTCGGCCGCCGTCCGTCCTGTGCTTCCCTCGAGGCTCTCGAGCCGGGCCTCCAGCATGTCCAGGCGCCACCGGTCCTCGGCGGTGAGGTTCTCCTCGGCCCGGGTCGGGATGTGCGGCTCCTCCAACTCCGGGGCGGCGGGCCGCCTCTCCAGCTCGGAGAGGCGCCTCTTGAGCTGCTCGAGCTCCTCACGGTCGCCCGGTGCCCCGATCCCTCGCTCTGTCCGCGCCGTGACCACGGCGACGATCCCGCCGACGATGATGGCGGTGAGGACGATCCAGGCGAACCACGGCATGGCCTCACGGTAGCAGGGGGTCAGGCGAGCGCCCTATGAATTCTTGACCGAGACATCGCCGATTCATAGGGCGTTCATAAGATCGTGCCCTTCCATGGGGACTCGACACGTCATCGAGAACCCCAGGAGAACCCCATGGAACACCTCTGGATGGTCATGGTCGACGCCGCAGCGATCCTGCTGCTGACCTTCGGCCTGTACTTCCGCCGTCACCACCGCCGGGACCTGGTCACCGCGTTCGTGGTGGTCAACATCGGCGTCTTCGCCGTCGCCGCGGTGCTGTCCTCCCTGGAGATCGGCATCGGGGTGGGCCTCGGCCTCTTCGGCGTGCTGTCCATCATCCGGCTGCGCTCCTCCGAGATCTCCCAGCATGAGGTGGCCTACTACTTCGCCTCGCTGGCCATCGGTCTGATCGCCGGCTTCGACGGGATCGACCCCGTCCTGGGCGTCGCCCTGATCGCCCTGATCCTGCTGGCCGTGGCCCTGGTGGATTCCCGGAAGGTGCTGGGCCGGTCCCGTCAGCAGACCCTGCGCCTCGACGGCGCGGACCTCGACCTGGACACGGTGCGCGCCCGGCTCGAGCCCCTCATCGGCGCGCCGGTGCGCTCCGTGAGCATCACCCGAGTGGACCTCGTGGACGACACCATGACGGTCAACGTGCGGTGGTCCGATGCGCGCCCCCGGGACCTCCGCACCGAGGCGGACCTGGCGGGTCCGTCCGCGGCAGAGCATCCTGTGGCCGAGGGGCTGGAGCGTCGGGCATGAGACTGCCCCACGCGACCCCGCCCGGGCGCATGGTCGAGTCCCTCGCGGCCGGATTCGCCCCCATCACGCTGGACCAGCTCAACGCGCAGGCTGCGCTGCAGACCCGCGTGGACCGCAAATACGTGGTCCATGGTCCCCAGGTGGAGGCGCTGCTGCGTCACCTCCAGGAGGACCCAGCCCGGGTCCTGGAGATCTCCGGGGCACGGGCCATGCGGTACCGGTCCCTGTACTTCGACACCCCGGACCGGGTCTCCTACCTGCAGTCCACGCTGCGCCGGCGGCGTCGCTTCAAGCTGCGCACCCGCCAGTATGTGGACACCGGCCAGGCCTACCTGGAGATCAAACGCTCAGGGTCCCGCGGGGAGACGGTCAAGGAACGCACCAGCCACCCCTATGTCCAGCTGGACCGCTTCCGCGGGACCGCCGACGACGACGTCGCCGCCGCCCTGTCCTCCACCGGAGTGGACCCGGCGCGGATCGAGGAGCTGGTGCCGTCGCTGGGCACCGCCTACCGGCGCACCACGGTGCTGCTTCCTGCCGCGGAGCCGGGGGAGCCGCCGTCGCGGATGACGATCGACACCGACCTCCAGTGGACCCGGCATGTCAGCACCGCCGAGGCCGGCTCCACACCCGCACGCAGCGAGTCCCTGACCACCCCGGGCCTCGCCGTCGTCGAGACGAAGTCGGCCTCGGGCGCGGGCCAGGCGGACCGGATCCTGTGGCAGCTGGGCGTGCGGCCGACCCGGCTGTCCAAGTACTGCACCGGCCTGGCGGCGCTGTGCCCGGAGCTTCCGGCGACCCCCTGGAAGCGCACGCTGCGCCGGCACTTCGCCTCGGGGATCCACCATGGTGAGAGCCTGCCCAGCCGGTAGGGTGCTCCCATGGGGAGTCAGGAGCATACGTTGACCCGCCTGGACGGCAGTCCGATCCGGGCGCTGGTGGTGGACGACGACCCGATGCTCAGCGAAGTCCTGGCCATGGCGCTCAGTGCCGAGGGCTGGGAGCCTCACCGGGTGGGCAACGGCCAGGCCGCACTGGCCGCGGTGCGGGAGCTCCGCCCCGACGTCGTCGTGCTGGACGTGATGATGCCCGGCATCGACGGCTTCGAGGTGGTCCGCCGGCTGCGGGCCTCCGGAGAGGATGTGCCGGTGCTGTTCCTCACCGCCAAGGACGACGTCGCCGATCGGATCGCCGGACTGACCTCCGGCGGGGACGACTACGTGACCAAGCCCTTCTCCGTGGAGGAAGTGGTGGTGCGGCTGCGCGGCATGGTGCGCAGGCATGTGCGGCATGTGGCGGAGGAGTCCTCGGTGCTGGTGGTCGGAGACCTCGTCCTGGACGAGGACACCTATGAGGTCACCCGGGCCGGGGCGCCGGTGGAGCTCACCGCCACCGAGTTCTCCCTGCTGCGGTACCTGATGGAGAACCAGCGCAAGGTGCTGTCCAAGTCTCAGATCCTGGACGCGGTGTGGCAGTACGACGTCGGGGGCCGCTCCTCGGTGGTGGAGCTCTACATCTCCTACCTGCGGCGCAAGATCGACGCGCTCGGCCCGCCGATGATCCACACGCTGCGCGGGGTCGGCTATTCGATCAGGGCCGCCGATGAGTGAGCGGACCCTGGCCCGGCTGAGTCGCTGGCCGTTGCGCCGCCAGCTGGTGGCCGGGATCGTGATGCTGCTGGTGGTGGCTACCGTCGTGATCGGGGTGGTGACGGTGGCGGTGCAGCGGCACACCGTGCTGGACCGGGTGGACGACCAGCTCGAGACCGTGCTGGAGGCGCAGCGCTCCGCTGTGGAGGACGAGGCCCAGGAGATCCCCCGGATGCGGGCCCGCTCCGTGGTGGTCATCGAGGCCGACGGCGTCGAAGAGGTCGCCGAACTCACCGATGAGTCCGGGGTGGTGTCGCCGCTCTCGGACGCGGAACGGCATCAGCTGCTCGACGGTGCGGGCCGGGAGCCCTACGCCGAGACGGTCCAGCTGAGCGATCACGGCTCCTACCGGGTCACCTCGGCCGCCCTCGGCGGCGGCGGACAGGTGGTGGTGGGGCAGTCCCTGTCCGAGGTGGACCAGACCATCCGGGACATGACCCTGTCCTTCACCGTGGTGGGGCTGCTGGGGGTCACCCTGGCGGCCCTGGGCGGGCGCTGGATCATCCGGCTGGGGCTGCGCCCGCTGGAACGGCTGGCCCGCACGGCCTCCCAGGTGTCGCAGACCCCGCTGGCCGAGGGCACCGTCTCCATGCCCAGCCGGGTGCAGGACCAGGACACCTCTCCGGGCACCGAGGTGGGGCAGGTGGGTGCGGCGCTGAACCGGATGCTGGACCATGTGGAGGACGCCATCGGCCGGCGGCAGAGCAGCGAGGACCAGCTGCGCCGGTTCATCGCCGACGCCGGCCACGAGCTGCGCACCCCGCTGGCGGCGATCAGCGCCCACGCCCAGCTGATGGAGCGCCGCCGGACGGAGATGCCGGAGGAGCTGGGGCATTCCTCCCAGCGGATCCGCTCCGAATCGCAGCGGATGGGGCTGCTGGTGGAGGACCTGCTGCTGCTGGCCCGCCTGGACTCCGGGGTGCCGCTGGCCGAGGAACCCGTGGAACTGGCCCGCATCCTGGTGGACGTCTCCGCGGACGCCCAGCTGACCGCCCCGGGGCATCAGTGGCACATCGACCTGCCCGAGGGCGCTGCGGATCTGACGGTCCGCGGGGACGCCGCCCGGCTGCACCAGGTGGTGTCCAACCTGGTCAACAATGCGAAGGACCACACCCCGGAGGGCACCTCGGTGATCCTGCGCCTGCGTGCGGACCGTGCAGATGCCGTGGAGGTGACCGTCGAGGACGACGGCCCCGGCATCCCGGAGGAGCTGCAGCCCCGCATCTTCGACCGGTTCGTGCGCGGCGACGGCGCTCGCAGCCGCGGCGATGCCGAGACCGGTCAGGGCAACACCGGCCTGGGGATGGCGATCTGCGCGGCGATCGTCCACGCCCACCGGGGGACGATCCGCTGCGAGTCCCGGCCGGGCCGCACCCGGTTCGTCATCCGGCTGCCCGCGGCTCCTCACTCGGCGGGTCCGGCAGCTTCTGCGCGAGGATGATGATCTCGGGGGAGTCCTCGGCGAGTTCCTCCCGGTCCCAGTCTCCCCAGACCTCGGCGACCACGAAACCGGCCTGCCCCAGGGACTCCACCAGCGTGGCCAGGCTCCGGTAGCGCAGGGTCTCGTGGACCACCAGGTGTCGTCCGTCGGGCAGCACCGTGTGGCCGCGGTGGGTGATCAGCGGGCCGTCGTCGGCGGCGTCAGCCGAGGTCGCATCCACCCCGGCGAGCTCCACCCAGGAGGTGAACTCGCCGCCGTCGGGATGCGGCTGGGTCTCCCGGGTGTGCTCGGCGTCCCAGGCGTCCAGCTCCAGGGCCTCCGGGTTCCGGGACTCGAAGGCCAGCCAGCCGCCGTCGGCCAGGTTCCGGTGGGCGTGGGCCAGCACCTCGTCCCAGGCTGCGCGGGGCAGGAAGTACTGGGCCACATGGCCCTCCATGACGGCGACGTCGGCCGCCGCCGTCGGCAGCTGCTCCGCGGTGCCATGGATCCAGGTGACGGCTTCGCCGCCCGGCCGGGTGCGGGCGACCTCGATCATCGCCTCCGAGGGGTCCACCCCGGTGACCTGCAACCCTCGGCGTGCCAGCTCGACGCCGAGCACCCCGGTGCCGCAGCCGATGTCGGTGACCCGCCGAGCGTCCTTCTGCTCGATCAGCGCGGTGTAGAACTCGTGGTCCCAGCCGCCGGAGTTCTCGACGTCGTAGACGCGCACCATCTCCGGGTGTTCCGTCCACGGGCCCTCGACGGTGACGGTCTCGCCCATCAGAACCGCCGCTCGGCCGCGCCCAGGTGGTGCGCCAGGAAGGCGTAGTCCCAGGCGCGCTCCTTCCAGGACTCGTATCGTCCGGAGGCGCCGCCGTGGCCGCCGTCCATCTCGATCTTCAGCACCACCGGAGCGTCGCCCTGCTGATGCTCACGCAGCACCTGCACCCATTTGGCGGGTTCCACGTACAGCACCCGGGTGTCATGCAGGCTGGTGACGGCGGCGATGGCCGGGTAGCGGGTGTCCCGGACGTTCTCATAGGGGGAGTAGGACTTCATGTAGGCGTAGACCTCGGCGTCCTGGATCGGGTTGCCCCATTCCTCCCACTCCAGGGCGGACAGCGGCAGGTCGGGGTCCAGGATGGAGGTCAGGTTGTCCACGAACGGCACCTGCGCGACGATCGCGGTGTACTTCTCCGGGGCCATGTTCGCGATCGCGCCCATCAGCAGTCCGCCGGCGGATCCGCCGAGGGCCGCGATGCGCGCCGGGTCTGCCCAGCCAGCCTCCACGAGCCGGTCGGTGGCGGAGAGGAAGTCGGTGAACGTGTGGGTCTTGGTCAGCTTCTTGCCGTCCTCGTACCACCAGCGGCCCAGCTCCCCGCCGCCGCGCACATGGGCGATGGCGAACACGATCCCACGGTCCAGCAGGGACAGGCGGGGGATCCCGAAGGACGGGTCCATGCTGATCTCATAGGAGCCGTAGCCGTACACCAGGGTGGGGTTGGTGCCGTCCGGGGCGACATCGCGGTGGTGCATCACGGTGACCGGGACCTGCACTGGGGAGCCGTCCGGCGCGGTGCCGTCCCCGGGTGCCCAGATCCGGGTGGCGCGGTAGGCAGAGAGATCCACGTCCTGGACCGGGGTCTCGCGGCGCAGGATCGGGGTGGGGGCGGCGCCGTCGTCGGAGGTGGCGGCATGCGGGATGTCATAGATGCGCGGCGGGGTGAACCAGGAGGTGTACAGCACCCGGAACATCGGGGCCTCGTGCTCGGCGGAGGTCACCGCGCAGGTGAACAGCTCCTCCTCGAAGTCCGGACCGGGCAGCGACGACGTCGGCACCGCCGCCCCGCCGTCGCGCACCTGCCGCAGCGTGTCCAGGGAGAGCAGCTGGACGGACTCCACGGTGTCGCGCCGGGCGCTGACCAGGACCTGCGCGGCGGTGACGGTGACGCCCTCGAGCTTGGCGGTGTCCTCGTGCGGCAGCACGGTGGCGCCCAGGTCGAGTTCGGCCTCCGCCTGCCGACCGTCTGCGCTCTGAGCGGCCAGCGCCTCTGCGGTGGTCAGGCTCAGCGCGTTGTTCGGGCCCTCAGCGTTGTGGGTGATCAGCAGCTTCCGCTCGCCGTCGAGCTCGATCGGGTCCACGCTGTGCAGCAGCCGGCGGCCGGCAGGGATCAGCAGCACCGGTTCGGCGTCGGCGTCGGTGAGGTCCAGCAGGCGGGATTCGTCATACTCGGAGTTGCCGGAGAGGATGATCATCTCGCGCTTGTCTGAGGAGAGCCCGAATCCGGTCCACAGCTGTTCGTTGGCGACCTCCAGCAGCAGCCGGTCCGCGGAGGCGTCGGTGCCCAGGGTGTGGACGTAGAGACGCCAGGGCCTCCAGGCCTCGTCGGCCACCATGTAGTAGGCGCGCGACCCGGTGGGATCCAGGACGGCGGCGCCATGGACGTCCTCGACGGTCTCCGGCAGGTTCTCCCCGGTGGTGAGGTCCCGGAAGCGCAGGGTGTGCCGTTCGTCCCCGGTGGTGTCCTCGCAGTAGGCGAGCAGCCGGCCGGACTCGTCGATGCTCATCCCGCCGAGCTGATAGAAGGCATGCGCCGTCGCCTCCGCATTGGTGTCGAAATAGGTGACCTCACCGTCGAGGGCGACGCCGGGTTCCACATCGGGCGGGGTCCACGACTCCAGAGCCTGGGCCCCGGCGGTCTCGGTGTCCGGGGCGCTGACCGGCACGCGGCAGTAGACCGGGTGCTGCTCACCCTCGATGGTGCGGGTGAAGTACCAGAACCCGCCGCGGCGGGAGGGCACGGTCAGGTCGGTCTCCACGGTGCGGTGCTTGATCTCGGCGAAGATCGCCTCCCGTAGCGCCTCCTGGTCCGCGGTGACGGCGTCGGTGTAGCTGTTCTCCGCGGTCAGATGGTCGATGACCTCCGGGGACTCCTTGTCCCGCAGCCACTCGTAGGGATCGGTGACGGTGTCCCCGTGATGGGTGCGGGTGGTGGGGACCTTCTTCGCCTGCGGGGGAGCGGGAATCGTGGTGGTCTCAGACATGGGCACCATTCAACCAGAGGGCGGTGTCACCGCTGTGTCGTCATGCCTGCCCGTTCAGATCCAGCCGGGCCTGGGCGACGATGACGGCCAACTGGGCGCTGGTGTCCGCCCCGATCTTGGCCCGTGCGCTGGCCAGGGTGCTCTTGACGGTGCTCGGCGAGATGAACAGCTCACCTGCGATGTCCTCATAGGTCTTGCCGTCACCGATCAGCCGGGCCACGGCGATCTCGCGCTCCGCGAGCCTGCTCACGCGTCGACGGGCCGACTCGCAGACCGGCTCCGTCCGCGGGCCGACGTAGCTGGCGATCAGCCGCGAGGTCATCGCCGGGGAGATCATCGGGTCGCCCTCGTGGGCCATGCGGAGGGCGGTGGCGAGGAACTCGGTGGCGTCGTCCTTCAGCAGGAAGCCGGTGGCCCCGGCGTCGAGGGCGCCATGCAGGTGGGTGTCCGTGCCGAAGGCGGTCACCGCCAGGACGGCGGGCGGGGCCAGCTGCTCGCGGATCCGGCGGATGGCCTCGACGCCGTCCATGCCTGCACCCAGGTGCAGGTCCATCACGACGACGTCGGGCCGGTGGGCGCGGACGGTGTCGATCGCCTCAGCGCCGGATGGGGCGGTGCCGACGACGGCGATGTCCTCCTCGCCGCTCAGGATGTTCTGCAGCGAGCCCAGGACCAGGGCGTCGTCGTCGACCATCACCACGGAGAGCATCACGCGCGAAGTCTACCAACTTGGGACTGACATGACGGGGCAGCCCCAGGTCAGCGGCTCGGGCGGGGCCGAGGCTCAGCTCGGGTGCTCGGCGGTCTCGGGCAGAGGCCAGGGGAGCCGGACGGTGAGGATGAAGCGACCCTCGAGCCGACGGGTCTCCACAGTGCCGCCGAGCGCCCGGGCCCTCTCCTCCAGGCCGACCAGGCCGGTGCAGGAGCCGGCGGTGAAGCGGGGCTGATCCGGGACTCGGTTGGTGACCCGCAGATCGATCCCCTGGCCCTCGCCCCCGGTCAGGCTCACCTCCGCGGTGCGGTCGCTGCTGTGCCGCAGCACGTTGGTCAGGGCTTCCTGGAGGATGCGCCGGACCGCGTGCTGCAGGGCGTCAGAAGCTGTGGAGAATCCGTCGACGAGGACGAAGGGACGGACCTCGACGCCGCCGGCCGCGGCTTCGGCGAACAGGGCCTGCAGGTCGGCCACGCCCTGTGGGGAGGGTGCCGGGGCGTCGTCGCCGGCTCCGCCCTCGCGCAGCGACGTGAGCAGGGTGCGGAGGTTGGACAGGGCGCGGTCGGCATAGTGCCGGGTGGTGCGCAGCTCGTCACCGAGGCGTGGGTCGCCGGAGTGCTGCGCGGCCTTCTCCAGCCCGCCCACGTGCAGGGAGAGCCCGGAGAGGTCGGAGGCCAAGGTGTCGTGGACTTCGCGGGCGAGGACCTGCCGCTCCTGCTGACGGGTGAGCTGCTCGGTGAGCTGCTCGTTGCTGTGTTCGGCGGCCCGGGCGTGGGCTTCGGCGGCCCGGGCGGAGCGGCGCTGTCGTACGCCCAGGGAGATCCCCAGCACCAGGCCCAGGCACAGGACCGTGACGACGGCGACCAGGATCTGCCCGGTGCGCCGGTAGTCCGGATCCGGCCAGCCGGTGAGGGCGTGCAGATGCAGGCCCGCGCAGATCAGGATGACGGCGAATCCGGCGGCGGCGACCGCCCAGTGCCAGCGACGCTCGGCCCGGACCACCCACACGGTCAGCCCCACGGCCAGGACGAAGGGGTCCAGGCGCAGCAGCAGTGCGACGACGGTGCCGGCGATCATCGGCACCAGCGGAGCGCGCCGGTAGAAGGGCAGTGTGAGCAGGGCCAGCATCGCCACCCCGATCATGATGGCGCCGAGAGTGGTCGGTTCGTCCGTCGCCGGGTCGATGTACCCCGGGTTCGTCATCGCCGTCGACACCGTCACCAGGAGCCCGGTGCTCATCATCACCAGCACGACGATGCCGGAGAGGATGACGCGCACGGCCCGGGGCCACGATCGGGGGAACATGCCGTCAGTGTACTGAGCCGCTCTGACATGCGGACACGGCGGATCGGGCATCCCGTTGTGCCCGATCGGGCAGTGCGGTCTGCCTGATCAGCGGTGCCGAGGCGGTGCGGATTTCGACAGGCTCGAATCAGCACATCGTGCAGCACTCGCAGACTGATGAAGAAAGCAGGTTTGAGCCATGACTTCCACCTATCCCGGACCCGTCGCCGTCGAGGCGGCGCCGAGCCGGAACGTCCTCGGGATCATCGCCCTGATCACCGCGATCCTCGGCACGATCTTCGCCTGCGTGCCGGGCGCGCTGATCCTGGGATGGGTGCTGCTGCCCATCGCCTTCGTCCTGGCGCTGGTGTCCCTGTTCCTGAAGGGGAAGAAGCGCGGAGCCGGGATCGTCGGGCTGATCGTCTCGGTGGTGGGCACCGTCGTCGGCGTCATCGTGTTCTTCGCCGTGGTGGCCGACGCCTTCGACGACGCCTTCAGCGACGAGACCACCGTCTCCGCGCCGGAGGAGGATGAGGGCGGCGACGACGAGGCCGCCTCTGGGGCCGAGGATGAGGCGGCCACTGAGGAGGCGGCCGACGTCGCCGCGGCATCTGATGACGACGATGCCACCGCAGACGATGCCGAGCAGGGCACCCGCGCGAACCCTTATCCGCTGGGCTCTGAGATCACCGCCTCTGACTGGGCGGTGACGGTCAACAGCGTGGACCTGGACGCCACTGACGCCGTCCTGGCGGAGAACCCGTTCAACGAGGACCCGGAGGAGGGCCACAGCTACATCCTGGTGGACCTCAGCGTCCAGTACATCGGTGACGATCCCGAAGGGGACATTCCGATGGTCAGCGTCGACTACGTATCCGCCGAGGGCAACACGTTCCGGTCCTCCGACATGATGACGGTGGCGCCGGACAGCTTCGACTCCATGAGCACGCTGTACGAGGGCGCCACGTCCACCGGCAACATCGCGATCCACGTCCCGGCCGACGGCGTGGAGGACGGCGTGCTGAAGGTGTCGCCCGGCATGTTTGCCGACGACGTGTTCGTCGCCGTGGACTGAGGGGTCGACAGATCGAGCGGGGTGCTCTCCGTCCGCCCAGAGAGATGCCTGGTGGGTGACCCGATCGCCTGTGATCGGAGCACCCACCAGGCATCGAGGGAGTGCGGGGTCACCCGAACCAGGAGAAGACCAGCCGCCCGCTCATCGCCAGGAGCACAAGAATGCCGACTGCACCTGCTGTCTTCATCGCCACGCCGTTGACGAGTCTCCCCATCAGGGCCCGACGGCTGGCGAGCAGCACGACGACCAGCCCCACATAGGGTGCCACCAGCACGATCAGAGCCTGCGCCGTGACAATCAGCTGGATGGGGTTCCCGCCGGCCACAATCATCACTGTCGCGCCGAAGATCAATGGGATCAGGATGAAGGTCTTCACCGGAGCCGAGGCGAGTTTGTCTCCCAGCCCCAACGCGTCAGAGAGCACAGTGCCGCTGGCCACAGCATTCGCCGTCATGGATGAGAAGGCCGCGGCGAAGAACCCGAGGGAGAACAGCGTCGAGGCGATCGGCCCGGCCACCGGCTCAAGTGCCTGGCCCAGCTCCTGCAGGGTGTTGGCTTCCAACCCATGGCGCGACGTGGCCACGGCGGCGACGATCACGAATACGGCCATCAGCCCTGGTGCCGCGATGCCTGGTACGGTGTCCCGCCAGCGCACCTCGCGGAACTGTTGTTCCGTCAGCTTGCGCTCGCGGATCGCGTAGCTGACGTAGAACGCGGCATTGATGGAGAAGTTAGTCCCCACCAGGGCGACCACCAGCAGCTCAGCTCCAGCTGGAACTGTCGGCAGGACCAGGCCCGTCGCGACTGAGCTCCAGGCTGGGTCGGTCATCAATGCGCTGATGACGAATCCGAGTGCCATCACCGCAACCATGGCGATCAGCAGGCGTTCGATGATGCGATAGACGTTCTTGGCGAAGACCACGAACGCGACCGCCGCCGAGGCGATGATCGTCCAGACCATCGGCGGACCGCCGAAAAGTCCTGCCAGGCCCAGTCCGGTGCCGACGGCGTTGCCGACGCTGAAGATCAGGGTGATGAGGAAGACTCCGACGCCGGAAAGGGCACCCCACGCAGTGCCGAAGGTGTCCTTTGCTGTCTGGATGATCGAGGTCCCGCTCCGCAGCCCGATCCGTGCGCTCATGTCAGTGAACACGATGGCGAGGACGGTGGACAGGACGATGACCCACAGCAGGTGATAGCCGAACTGGTTCCCAGCCTGCACCGCCGTGGTCAGGGCCCCGGGGCCGAACTGCCAGGCCCCGGCGATGAAGGCCGGTCCCATGATGGCCAGGCTCGTGATGACCCGCCGCGGCCATGTTGGCCGTTCAGACGTTCCGCGGCTCATAGCGCTGGTCACCGCCTTGTCACTCATGTCAGCTCCGCGGCCCTCAACGCCTCGGCGATCTCGACGCGGGCCTGGTCCGGGAGATCCAGCAGGGGACTCCGGACCGCGGCCCGGGGGATGATGCCCCGTTCCACAAGACCGAGCTTCAGAGCCACCGTTCCCTCCATGTGAGAGCCGCGGTGGTACACGTTCTTCGTCACCGGGAGGAGCCTGTCGTGGATGGCGCGGGCTGCGGGGTAGTCCTTTGCCTTGCCCGCCCGGATGAGCTCGATCAACGGTTCCGGGGCGAGCCCTCCATAGCCCACCAGTGCGCCGTCGACGTCGAACATCGTATGGAGCAGGTACTCATCGTGGCAGGTGAGGATCTGCAGGTCAGGATTCTCCGCCCGAAGGACAGGGATCTCGGTGTCCCAACGGCGCATGTTGCGGACGCCGTTCTTCGTGGCGATGACGCCGGGCTGAGCCGCGATCTCCAACTGGGTGTCGAGATTGTAGGTGGCCTTGGTGACGTCGGGGTACTGGAAGAGGATCGACTGCAGTCCGGAGGCCTCGTAGATCGCACGGTAGCGCTCCTGCGGCGCACCGTGCTGATATCCGAAGCGCAGCCACCCGTGGGAGGGGTAGACGAGCGCGCCGGTCGCTCCAGCTTCGGCGGCGCGGACTGCCTCCTCGGCTGCGACCTGGGTCCCCTCGCCGGTGATCCCGGCGATGATCGGGATACGCCCGTCAACGGCTTCGACCAGGGTCCTGATCAGGTCGGTCTGCTCCTGGGCGGTGAGGAACGTCCCCTCACCTGCATGGCCGAGACACACCAGTGACTTCACCTCGTCGAATGAGGCCAGCCACTGGGCGTACTTGGCGTTCGCTGCGTGATCGACGTCGCCGTCCTCGCCGAACACGGTCACGGGTGCGGGGTTGAGGCCCCTGAGATCCATCGCCTCCATCATTGCGTCACTCCTAGAATCGATTGCGGGAACGTTCCCACTATGACGGGAGTCACAGTTTGCGTCAAGGGGTTCGGTCGGAGAATCTTCGGCGTCTTGCCTCTAGAGTGGTCGACAGCGGGAGGTGGGGAGCACATGGAGCAGCAGAGCGGCAGAGGCCGTAGGGTCACAATCTTGGACGTGGCGCGCGCCGCCGGGGTCAGCAAGTCGACTGTGTCGCGCATTCTCGACGACCGGCTTCCCCATTCGGGCTCTCCGAATGCCCAGAGGGTGAGACGCATTGCGGAAGAACTGGGCTACACCCGTGACGTCTTCGCCTCTGGTCTGCGTCAGGGGCGGACCAACACCGTCGGCGTCATCGTTCCCCGGCTCACCGACACGGCCATGGCGGTGTTTTTCGAAGCGATCTCCCATGCCAGCGATCGCAGGGGCAGGCTGGCCGTCGTGGCCACCACGGATCATGAGCCGGACGGGGCCAGACGTGCCGTGCAGAATCTGGTCAAGCGGCGCGTCGACGGGATCATCTTCGCCGCGGACCGGCGCGACGACCCCGCGCACAGCTGGCTGGAAGAATCTGAGGTGCCGTACGTGCTGGCACTTCGCAGTGAAGGAGACGGGGATGCTGCAGTCGGCGACGACGTGCTGGGCGGATACCTCGCCACCCGACACCTGCTGGATCTCGGACATAGCTCCATCGCTCTGCTGACCGGCCCAGAGTTCGCCTCCAACGCCCGGCTTCGCCAGCAGGGATTTCGTGAAGCCATGGAAGAGCAGGGCGCGGAGATCGACCCCGTGCTGGTGAGGGCCACTGACTTCACAGTGGACTCCGCCGCGGAGGCGGTCCACGAGATGCTGGACGCTGGACACGGGTTCTCGGCCCTCTTTGCCGCGACCGACAATCTCGCTATCGGTGCCATGTCTGCTTTGTCGCGACGTGGGTTGACTGTGCCCGACGACGTGTCCGTGGTCGGTTACAACGACATCCCGCTCAGTGCGCATCTCCCGATTCCGTTGACGAGCGTGAGAGTCCCCTTTGAAGAGATCGCAGCCAATGCCCTGGAGCTGCTGGAGGCAAAGATCGATCACCGTGAGGTGGTCAGGGGTGTGAAGGTTTCGACGCCGAGCCTCATCCCCCGGCGGTCCACTCGCCGCGTCCCATGACGTGACTCGGCGACGGCTGCGGATCTGACGGGCCTATTCCCCTGCCCGCACCAGCCCGGACTCATACGCCGTCACCACGATCTGTGCCCGGTCGCGCAGGCCCAGTTTGGTGAGGATCCGCGAGACGTGGGTCTTCACGGTCTGCTCGGCCAGGTGCAGTTCGGCGGCGATCTCCGCGTTCGCCAGGCCTCGGGCCACCTGCGTCATCACTTCCCGCTCCCGGTCGGTGAGCTCGGCCAGCAGGTGGGTCCGGGGCCGCGACGTGGGCCGGGAGGCGTAGTCGGCGATCAGGGTTCGGGTCACCTTGGGGGAGAGCAGCGCCTCGCCTTCGGCCACCACACGGACCGCATGCACCAGCTCCTCCGGGGTTGCGTCTTTGAGCAGGAACCCGCTGGCCCCGGCGCGCAGCGCGTCGAAGACGTACTCGTCGGCGTCGAAGGTGGTCAGCATGAGGATCCGCGGCGGGGTGCCCGGCATCTGAGCGATCTGTTTCGTGGCCTCCAACCCGTTGACCACGGGCATGCGGATGTCCATCAGCACCACGTCCGGCCGGGTGCGGCGCACGACGTCGACGATCCCCTCCCCGTCCTCCGCGGTCCCAACGACGGCCAGGTCCTCCTGGGCATCGAGCAGCGCGGCGAATCCGGCGCGGATCATCGACTGGTCGTCCACGATCAGCACGCGCACCACGTCGGAGGAGATCTCAGGCATGGCCCCACGGTACCCCTCCGGTATGCCCCACACATGGCTCTGTGGTGTGATGTGACCATCACAGCTCCTCGTCAAGGATCGATGTCATGATCCGCCGCCTGCTGCGCGACTGCGCCTACGTGCTGCCCGGACTGCCCATCGCGGTCTTCGGGTTCAGCCTGCTGATCACGCTGACCGCCGCCTCCATCGGCACCGCCCCGCTGTGGATCGGGGCGCTGCTGCTGCCGGCCACCCTGATCGTCGCCTCCGGCTTCGCGGAGCTGTCCCGTCGGCGGCTGCGCCTGTGGGGTGCGGTCCCGGAGCCTGTCGTGTACCGGCGGCGGGGCTCCGGTGTCGCCGGCGTGATGCGCCTGCTGGGCGACCCGCGACGCTGGCTGGACCTCATCTTCGAGGCGATCATCGCCTTGCCCGTGCGGCTGGTGACCTTCGTGATCGCGGTGCTGTGGATCGTCCTGGGGCCGGCCGGCATCACGTACTTCTTCTGGTCCCGTTTCATCCCGGGCGAGCGCGGCCTGATCCAGCTGCTGGACCTGCTCGCCCCTACGCTGGTGCCCGCCACCGACGCCGGCCGATACCTGCTGGACTCCGCGGTCTTCTTCACGCTGGGCGTGATCGTGCTGGTCACGCTGCCGGCTGTGATGCACGGCTTGGCGTGGATGGACGCGCTGCTGGCCACCAGCCTGCTCGGCTCCGGCGGCCGGGGCAGGCTTCCCGACGGCGGCATCGTCGCCCCAGGGATCGATCCTGTCGTCGATCCTGTCGTCGGGCCCGAGACCGCCTCCGGCGCCCCGACGGAGCGGGCCTCCGGGGCCTCGTTCAGCGCCCAGGCGTGGTCCTGGATGGGGGCGGTGTTCGCCGCCGTCGTGCTGCTGGCCGTGGGCTGGCCGGTCACCGCCGCCGTCTATGAGGTCAACGTGGCGATCGCCATGATTCTCACTGTGGCGCACAGCGGCGCCCTGGTGCTCACGCTACGTCACTCCTGGTCCGGCATCGGTCTCTCCGTCGTGGCTTCGGCAGCCATGATGGGGGCCACCGCCGAGTCCGAGGTGAGCGTCTGGCCCTGGCCGGTGACCGCGATGCTCGCCCAGTGCGGGGTGCTGCTGGTCGCAGCACTGCGTCAGCGCTGGTATGTGGCGGCCAGCGGCTGGGCGGCCAGTGCGCTGCTGACCGGCGCTGCCGTAGTCGCGACCGCCCCTGAGGTGCCGGGCGGGGTGCTCTCTACGGCGATCGTCTTCGCCTCGGTCAGTGCAGGAGTGGTGCTGCTCGGAGCACTGACCCGTCAGTGGATCCTCAACGCCGGGCGCCTGCAGGCCTCCGAGCAGGCCAGCGCCCAGCAGACCCGGCGCCGCCGTGAGCTGGAGGAGCGCAACCGCATCGCCCGGGAGCTGCATGACGTCGTGGCGCACAGCATGTCGGTGATCAGCGTCCAGTCCGCCACGGCTGCGTATCGCGTCCCCGACATCGGCGAGGAGGCACAGCGAGAGTTCGAGGAGATCGCGCGTTCTTCTCGGCAGGCGCTGGGGGAGATGCGGATGCTGCTGGGCATCCTGCGCGGCGACGACGACGTCCCCACCGCGCCGACGCCCGGGCTCGGGGACATCGAGCAGTTGGTGGAGGACACCCGCGCCTCGGGCGTGACGATCCACGTCGACGGGTTCGCCGAGCTGCCTGAGGTCCCCTCCGCCGCTGGGCTGGCCGCCTACCGGCTGGTGCAGGAGGCGCTGAGCAACGCCCTGCGCCATGCGCCCGGCTCCACGGTGGCGGTCACGGCCTCGGTGGAGGCGGGAGAGCTGCAGCTGACTGTGAGCAACACTGCCCCACCGGCGAGCGACGCCGCACCGTCTCCGGGCGCCGGGCTGGGGCTCGAGGGCATCGAGGAACGGGTCAGTGCGGTGGGCGGCGTCGTCGAGTCCGGTCCCACGCCGGAGGGCGGCTTCCGTGTGGAGGCGCGCCTGCCGCTGGAGTGAGCGGGAGTTCTGGTGGGGCTCGGGGCCGGGCTCGCAAGCCGGATCCTGGGCCAGGTGCCTGCTTCGGCCCCTCGGCAAGTGTGAACCGCGATAATCCCGTCACTCTGTTGACTGCCCTCAGGGCGCGATGTAGCGTACATCACACTTCGCACAGTGGACTAATCATTCCATATTGCGAAATCTGATGATGCGGCGTGGTGGTCTCAGAAGGGTGGATCGCATGGTGAAGAGCTCCAGGACCGGTCAGTCGACTGCACCGGAGGTGCGGGCCGGAAGGCGACGGCAGTTCCGCATGCCGCATATCTATGTCATCCTCTTCGGTCTCTCGGCCGTCGCGGCATTGGCCACGTACATCGTCCCGGCGAATCAGTTCGAACGTGTCGAAGGTCCGGGCGGGCGAGAGGTAATCGATCCGGACACCTATGCCGCGGTGCCGGCTTCGCCGACGTCGCCCTTGGACTTCATCACCGCTGTGCCCCGCGGCTTGATGGATGCAGGGGAGGTGGTGTTCTTCACCTTCATCATCGGCGGCGTCTTCATGGTGGTGCGCCGCACCGGTGTCATCGAGATCGCGCTGGATCGCTTGCTGCTGACCTTCGCGACGCGCCGGGTCCTGCTGATTCCGGTCCTCATGGTCGTGTTTGGGGTGCTGGCGACCTTGATCGGGACGCAGGAACTGGCGCTGGTCTACATCCCGGTGCTGCTGCCGTTCATCATCGCCATGGGCTATGACTCGATGACTGCCGTGGCCATTGCACTCATCGGCACCACAGCGGGCTTCACGGCAGGGGTGCTGAATCCGGTCAACACAGGACTGGCGCAGCAGATCGCGGGTCTCGAGACGTTCTCGGGTGCGGGGCTCCGTGCGGGCCTGTTCGTCGTGCTGGTGACCTTGGGTGCGCTCTGGACCATGAGGTACGTGGCGCGCATCTCCCGGGACCCTCGTAAGAGCCTCATGAACGGCGTGCCGGAGGAAGAAGCGAAGCGTCGCCAGTATCGCGACCAGGAGAGGGAGCCCGGCCAGCGTCTGAACCGCAGGCAGCGGATCGCCACGCTGCTGGCCCTGCCCGTGCTCGGAGTGACCGTCTGGGGCGTGTCCACCCAAGGGTGGTTCATGATCGAGATGGCCGGGATGTTCATCCTGCTCATGCTCATCATCGGGCTGGTGAGCGGCCTGACGCCGTCACAAGTCTCCGAATCCTTCTCCGAGGGCATGCGGAGCGTCCTCGAAGGGGCCATCATCGTGGGCCTGGCGCGGGCGGTGGCCGTGATGCTGGAGGACGGCCTGATTCTGGACACGATCGTCCACTCGCTGGGAACCCTCGTCGGGGGCCTGCCGTCGGCACTGGGGGCGCTGGGGATGCTGGTGACCCAGACGCTGTTCAACTTCGTAGTGCCGTCAGGATCAGGCCAGGCGGTGGTGACCATGCCGGTGATGGCGCCATTGGCGGATCTGCTGGACATCAGTCGTCAGACGTCGGTCCTCGCATTCCAGCTGGGTGATGGTCCGAGCAACATCATCCTGCCGACGTCCGGGTACTTCATGGCGGCACTGGCCATCGGCGGTGTGCCCTATGACAAGTGGGTCCGGTTCTTCCTGCCGCTGTTCCTCATGTGGTTCGTCGTCGGCGCCAGCTTCCTGCTGCTGGCGCAGTTCACCGGCTGGAACTGAATGCGCCCGCGCCTCGACTCACTGCGACGGGCCGACCCTGGATTCTCCCGGCGCCCCGGCTCACCGCCCCCGGTACTGGGTGACCAGCGGGCAGTCCATGGGGTCGGCGTACCCCAGGCCCACGCGGTTGAGGTAGCGGATCACGATGCCGTAGGACTCCACGAGTCCGGTCTCGGTGTAGGGAATCTGCTTCTCCTCGCAGAACCGCACCACGATCGGCCGGACCTTGCGCAGGTTCATGCTGGGCATGCGGGGGAACAGGTGGTGCTCGATCTGCAGGTTGAGCCCGCCCATCGCCCAGTCCATGAGCAGCCCGCCGCGGATGTTGCGGGAGGTCAGCACCTGGCGGCGCAGGAAGTCGATGCGCTCGTTCTTGGGGATCAGCGGCATGCCCTTGTGGTTGGGGGCGAAGCTGCCGCCCATGTAGACGCCGAAGACCACCAGCTGCACTGTCAGGAACGCCAGGCCCAGCGGCAGTCCGAGGGTGAGCAGCACCAGCGTGGGGAAGCCGACCAGCCGGATGGTCACCAGCACGGCCTCCACGGCGCGGTGCTTGACCTTGGGCTCCAGGATGATGGTGCGCACCGCGTTGTAGTGCAGGGCGAAGGCGAAGAGGGTGAGCAGCGGGAAGAAGAGCCAGCCCTGTCGGCGGGTGATCCACCCCATGAAGCCGGTGCGTCCCTCGTTCTCTCCGGGGACGAACACCAGGGCGCCGGTGGCGATGTCGCCGTCGCGGCCGATGGTGTTGGGGCTGGCGTGGTGGCGCCCGTGCTTCCGCGACCACCAGGCGTAGCTGAGGCCGACGCCCAGATTGCCCACGATCCGGGAGAACCACTCGTTGGTCCGCCCGGTGGCGAACACCTGCTGGTGGGCGCTGTCATGGGAGAGGAAGGCCAGCTGGGTGAACAGGACGCCGAAGACGGCGGCGAGCCCCAGCTGCCAGAGGCTGTCTCCGAGCACGAACATCAGGGCCACCGAGACGACGGCAGCCAGTCCGAGGACCACCAGACGCAGGATGTAGCGGTCGGCCCGGCGGTCCATCAGTCCAGCGGCCTTCACCTCCGCGGCGAGCTCGGCGAAGTCATTGGTCTGCGCATTGCGCGGCATGCGCTCACGCGGGGCCGACGGTGCCGTCTGCTCCACGGTGGCGGTGCTCTTCTCAGTGCTGATGACGCTCATGCGGCTACCGTAAGGAGCCGGTCAGTACGGAGGCATCACCCAGGGGAGCCAACTCCGCCCCCTACCGGGGTAGGGGGTCGGTCATCAGCCCTTGACTCGCCGCGGCTCGACGGCGAGTGTTCACGCCATGCGATTCATCCTGATCCCCGGCCTCTGGCTGGCCGCCGATTCGTGGGGAGACGTCCCTGACCTGCTGCGGAAGGCCGGCCATGAGGCTCACGCGCTGACCCTTCCCGGCCTGGAGTCCCGCGACGCCGGCCGCGCCGGCCTCGGCCTGGACGACCACCTGGGCGCGGTGCTCGCCGCCGTGGAGGAGGACCCGGAGCCCGCCGTCGTCGTGGGGCACTCGGCCGCGGCCACGTTGGCGCATCTGGCCGCGGACGCCTGGCCGGACTCCGTGGCCCGCACGGTGATGATCGGCGGGATGCCGGCTGCGGAAGGCAGCCCTTTCCTGGAGGGCTTCGCCGCCGACGGCGACGACGTCCCCTTCCCCGGGTGGGCGGCCTTCGAGTCCGAGGACGTCCGGGACCTCGACGACGAGGCGCGCGCGGGACTGGAAGCGATCATGCGTCCCAGCCCGGCGGGCGTGCTCGAGACCCCGGTGACCTACCGGGATGCGCGCCGCCATCAGGTGCCGGTCACGCTGGTGTGCCCGGAGTTCACCGTGAAGGATGCTCGGCAGTGGATGGCCGCCGGGTTCATGCCGGAGCTGGCCGCCGGGGACGACGTCGAGCTGGTCGACATCGATTCCGGCCACTGGCCTCAGGTCACTCGGCCCGCGGAGCTGTCGGCGATTCTCGCTGCTGCAGGTAGTCGCTGACGTCCTCGCGGCTCCAGCATTCGACGTTCTCCAGGTCGGGCATGTCCTCGTCGACGAATACGGGGTCCAGGCCCTGCTTGCGCTGGGCGTCGAAGTGCTTGAGCAGGCGGAACGCCTTGCTGCCGAGCAGACAGATCACCACGAGGTTGAACAGGGCGATGATCACCATGGTGACCCCGGCGATGGCCCAGGCGAGGTCGACGCTGATGATGGAGCCGAGGAACACCACGCCGGTGAGCACCACGGCGAAGGCCTTGCGGACGTTCTCCTTCGAGGAGATGAACAGGATGTTCGCCTCGCCGTAGGAGTAGTTCCCCAGGATGGAGGTGAAGGCCACCAGCGTGATGATCACGGCCAGGGCGATGGCGCCGAACATGCCGAGGTTCGCCTCGAGGGCGCCCTGGGTGAGCTCCACGCCCAGGTTGGCGTCCGCCCCGACCGGGTCCTCGAAGGTGAACAGGATGATGAACGCGGTCACCGAGCAGATGATGATCGTGTCCAGGTAGACGCCCAGGGTCTGCACCAGGCCCTGCTTGGCGGGGTGGGAGACGTCGGCGGTGGCTGCGACGTTCGGCACCGAACCCATGCCGGCCTCGTTGGAGAACATGCCGCGCTGCACGCCCGCCATGATCATCGCGCCGAAGGCGCCGCCGGCAGCTGCGCGGAAGTCGAAGGCGTCGCCGAGGATCTGGCCCACCACGCGGGGCAGCTCCTCGATGTTCATGATGATCACCACCAGCCCGAGGATGATGTAGAGCGAGGCCATGAGCGGCACCACGTTCTGGGCCACCCGGGCGACGCTGCGCAGGCCGGCGACGACGATCAGTCCGGTCAGCACGGTCAGCACGACGGCAAGGATCCAGCTCAGCATGGTGGTGTCGGCCACCCCGACGGCGTCCGCGGCACCGGTGACGGCGTCGACGACGGTGTTGGCCTGCAGGGAGGTGAAGGACAGGGCGAAGCAGAAGATGAAGATCACGGCGAAGACGATGCCGGCGCTGCGGGAGCCCAGTCCGCGCTGGATGTAGTAGGCCGGGCCGCCCTTGAAGGTGTCGAAGCGGCGGGTCTTGTAGAGCTGCGCCAGGGTGGACTCCACGAAGGAGGCCGCGGAGTTCAGGACGGCCATCACCCACATCCAGAAGATCGCGCCCGGGCCGCCCAGGGCGATCGCTCCGGCGACTCCGGCGATGTTTCCGGTGCCCACGCGGGCCGACGCCGTGATCGTGAAGGCTTGGAAGGCGGACAGCGACTTGGTGCGACCGGTCTCGTCCCGCCGGGCCTTCTCCACGATGGCCGCGAACATCGCGGGCAGGTGGCGCAGCTGCACCACCCCGGTGCGGACGGTCATGTAGATGCCGACGCCGATGACGACCCAGATGCCGAGCCAGGACCAGGCGGTCTCTTCGATGTCTCCGATGATCTGGAGCAGTGAATCCATAGTCATGATGGGCCGACTGTATCGCGCACTGTGAGGCGGACAACAGGTGGAGAGCGGGCTGACGGCGTGTGCGCCGTCGTACGTCATGTCGCGACAGCGCTGTGCCCACCGCTATTGAAACGTTTTTAGCATCACTGTTGTCGAGGGCAACCGCGCCGCTCTAGGGTGATCCACGTTACAACGCTGGATGGTCCGAGAGTGATGAACGAGGAGCTGAGCCTGTGCCCTATCGACGACGAACAGCACGTACCGCCGCTGCCCTGGCCGGTGCCGCGGCGCTGAGCCTGACTGCCGGATCCGTGTCCGCGGGTCCTTCCCAGACCACCGAGCTCGGCCACCAGCTGGAGGCCCTGGACCGCGGCCTGGTCGCGGTCGGCACCGACGACGGCGTCCACCTGAGCTGGCGACTGCTGGGCGAGGAGACCACCGGAGCCACGGGCCACGGCATGAAGGGGCCGAACTTCCACGTGCTGCGCGATGGCGAGCGCATCGCCACGGTCACCGATTCCACGAACTTCCACGACGCGGACGGCGACGCCGACTCCACCTACACCGTCACCCCGGTGGGCAACGCCCCGCACAACGGACCCGACGGCGAGGCGGAGGTCTGGGCGGAGGGCCACTATGACCTGCCGTTGCAGAAGCCCGAACCGGGGACCACCCCGGCCGGAGAGGAGTATGAGTACCACGCCAACGACGTCTCCGTCGGGGACGTCACCGGCGACGGGCAGTACGAGTTCGTGGTGAAGTGGGACCCCAGCAACTCCAAGGACGTCTCCCAGGTGGGCTACACCGGCGAGGTCTACGTGGACACCTACACGCTCGACGGTGAGCTGCTGAATCGCATCGAACTGGGCCCCAACATCCGCGCCGGGGCCCACTACACCCAGTTCCTCGTCTATGACTTCGACGGCGACGGCACCGCCGAGATCATGATGAAGACCGCCCCCGGCACGGTGGCCGGCGACGGCGAGCACATCACCATGCCGCAGGAGGACCTGGATGCCGGGTACAGCCCTGAGGACGACTACCGGATGAGCGCCGACGACTACTACGAGCATGTGGTGGAGGTATTCCGCGGCTGGCACGGGCATCCCGAGGTGGTCGCCGGGAACTGGCCGGAGACCCTGGAGGAGGCCTTCGGTGAGGAACCCTCCTACGACTACCCGCTCGGTGACGCCGACGCCCGGCAGCTGGCTGACTTCTTCATCGACGAGTACGCGCCCTCCCGCAGCGAACGCAACGATCTGCGGACCTTCGAGGGCTTCATCGTCCACGGCCCGGAGTACCTGACCGTCTTCGATGGTGAGACCGGCGCCGAGCTGGACACCGTGCCCTACACGCCGGAGCGCGGCGACGACGGCCTGCTCTGGGGCGACTACGCGATGTCCCGCATCGAGCCGGGCAACCGGGTGGACCGCTTCCTGGCCGGGGTGGCCTACCTGGACGGCCAGTCGCCGTCCGCGGTATTCACCCGCGGCTACTACACCCGCTCCGCGGCGGCCGCCTATGACTTCGACGGCGAGCAGATCACCGAGCGGTGGGTGGCCGACTCCGGGCATGTGCCGATGGACAACCCCTTCGACGCCGGCCCGCACGAGGGAGTGGGGACGGACCCCGAGCTGGGCACCTTCGCCGGACAGGGCTTCCACTCGCTGAGCGTGGCCGACGTCGACGGCGACGGGAACCAGGAGATCATCTACGGCTCCGCCACTCTGGACCATGACGGCAGCCTGCTGTACTCATCCACCGGAGTGGGCCACCCGGACAGCAGCATCCCCGGCCAGGAGATGAAGCTGGGCCATGGGGACGCCCTGCACGTGGGCCACTTCGATCCCGATCGGCAGGGCCAGGAGATCTTCGCCGTCCACGAGGCCGGTCCCTGGGCGCCCTATGGCTATACGATGCGTGACGCCGCCACCGGCGAGGTCCTGTGGGGCGACTACACCGGCACCGACGTCGGCCGCGGCATGGTCGGCGACATCGACCCGGAGACCCCCGGCTACCATGCCTGGGCGTCGATCCCGCCCAACGAGGAGGAGGGCACGACCGGACTGTTCACTGCCACCGGTGAGCCGGTGGACGGGGACGTCCCCGGCACGAACATGAGCATCCGCTGGGCCCCGGACATGACCACCCAGCTCATCGTCGGCGACCGGGAGGACACTCCGCGCATCGAGGACTGGCTGGACGGCACCCTGCTGGTGGCCGAGGGTACGAGGACGAACAACTACACCAAGGGCAACCCGTCCCTGGTGGCGGACATCTTTGGGGACTGGCGTGAGGAGCTGGTGCTGCGCACGTCGGACAGCTCCGCGCTGCGGATCTTCACGGCCACCGAGGTGACCGACCGCAAGCTCTACACGCTGATGCATGACCCGCAGTACCGGGTGGGTGTGGCCTACCAGCAGACCGCCTACAACCAGCCGACCTACCCGGACTTCCACCTCGGCCATGACATCGACTGGCGTCAGGTCCCGGTGCCGGAGGGCCACTACCCGAGCGCCGACTGAGGCCCGCCGAGCCGGCCGGATCCTCGCCAGAGGGGTGCCCGTGGGGCACAATGAAGCACAACGGGCACCCCTTGGCAGAGAAGGTGATCACGATGGCCAGCACCCCTGGCATCACTCCATTCACCCGGGTCGACGACGACGTCTTCATGACCACCGTCGACGGCGGCGTCACCCCCTTGAACATCGGACTGGTGGTCGGCAGCCGCGGCGCGGTGCTGATCGACCCGGGGCCGGACGGCGGCGACCATGAGGCCCTGCTGGCGGCGGTCCGACAGGTCACCGATGCGGAGCTGATCGTGGTCAACACCCACGGTCACGGGGACCACATCGGGGCCAACGCGTATCTGCGTGAGCACGGTGTGGAGCGGATCCTGGCCCACCGTGAGGCGGAGGTGGCCACCGCCACCGAGCTGGTCGGCCAGGCCCCGGTGGTTCTGGACCTGGGAGGCCCTGAGGTGGTCGTCGAGCACCTGGGACGCGGTCACACCGACGGCGACCTGGTGGTCGAGGTCAGCCGCGAGGGCCACGACGGCATCATGTTCTGCGGGGACCTCGTCCGCGAGGGCACCGATCCGAGCTTCCGGGACTCCCATCCGGAGGACTGGGTACGCACGCTGGGGCGCATCTGGTCCATGGCGGGCACCTGCTCGCGCATCATTCCCGGTCACGGTCAGCCGGTGGACGCGGACTTCGTGGCCTCGATGCGCCGCCGCATGGAACAGGGGCACACCCTCTCCCGGCAGGCGCTGCGGGATGCCGTCACCGATGCGACCAAGGCCATCCCGATCCTGCCCTATGGCCCGGAGGAGTCCCGGGAACTGATCAGCCGGCTGCGCGCCGGCCACTGACCCTGAGACGGACCCGCGAGGCCCATGTTCTTCACCAATCGTCAGCGCCCCGGCGAGGAGCGGGAGGAGCCCGAGTTCCAGATCCGGCTGAACCGGCTGGGCGTCATCCTCGGCGTCATGCTGCTGCTCGGTGTGGCGACCTGGCTCAGCATCGACTGGGGACCGTGAGCCTCCACCCGGGGGAGCCTCCCCGGCGGGGCGATCAGACGTCGTAGAGATGCGTGAACTGCGGCGGCACCGGGTGCGGCGTCGGCGGGGCCGCGTGCAGCGGCTGTCCGTGGTGGCGACGCCCGGCCTCGGCGTCGAAGAACGTGATGCCCGCGGCGCACAGCAGGAACCCGGGACCTACGGGCAGCAGCGTGCCCGCCACCCAGTGCCAGCCGCTGGGGTTCTCGGCCGCAGTGCGCACGGCCTCCCAGCCGCCCGCGAACAGCAAGGCCAGCCCTGTGGCCGCACAGAACACGACCCCCAGGAACCAGGCCAACCCGGCTCCGGCACCGACGGCGGTGTCGTCCTCCACGGTGACGGTGTTCCAGCGTTCGCCGGTGCGCATCACCAGCCAGCCGCCGGCGATGCCCCACAGCGCGGCCACCAGATAGGCGGCGATGATGTCCGAGGCGAAATGCCCTGTCATGAAGATCGCCGCCCCGGAGAACACCGCCAGCAGGCCGGTGAACAGCCCGATGAAGGGCCGCTGATGCGGGGCGCTGACCAGGAACACGGCGACGGCGGCTGCCGCGGCCATCGTGGCATGCCCGGAGGGGAACGTGGGATCCGTCCACCACCAGGAGCGCATGTCCGCCACCGAGAGCGGGATCTCGTGGTCCAGCCGGTGGATCCACACGTTCTTCAGCACCTGGGTGGTGATGTTGGCTCCCAGGAACACCACGATCGCGATGCCCGCGGTGAGGAACCGACGGCGCAGCAGGGTGATCGCCAAGAAGATCAGCCCCGAGACCGCCGCCGCGGCCGCCGGGGCCTTGAGCAGCAGCTGCCGCAGCGTCTCGTTCTGCAGGGGCCCCTGGGTGATGTTCCAGTACCGGGACTCCAGCGTGGCCTGCTCGAGCCATTGCCCCGTCGCGGACCGGATGAAGAACTCATGCACCGCCACCAGCGCGAAGGCGCACAGCAGCAGGCCCACGACCCACAGCCAGGTGCGGCGTGCGGGCAGGCGGAGACGGGAATGCTCGGACATGCACACCAGTATCGCAGGCGGCTGCCGTCGAGCCGGTGAAGCCTACACTGTGCCCATGACCTCATTGCCCGACGTCGAGGAGCTGCTGCGCGGTGCCGCCGTCGTGAGCCTGCCGATGCGGACCCGCTTCCGCGGCCAGACCGCCCGGGAGGCGATGCTGCTGCACGGTCCGGCCGGCTGGGCCGAGTTCGCGCCCTTCCCCGAGTACGGTCCGCAGGAGTCCGCGGCGTGGCTCGCCGCCGCCGTCGACGCCGGATGGACCGGCCTGGGGGAGCACCGGCGCACCACGGTGCCGGTCAACGCCACGATGCCGGCGGTGCCGGCCGCGCAGGTGGCCCAGGTGCTGGAGCGCTACGGCCGCGCCGAGGCGATCCCCGCCGTGAAGATCAAGGTGGCCGAGCCCGGTCAGAGCCTCGACGACGACGTCGCCCGCCTCCGGGAGGTGGCGCGCCTGCTGCCGCATGCCGGCCTGCGGGCCGACGCCAACGGCGGCTGGACGCACGCCGAGGCGGTTCGCGCGGTGGAGGCGATCGCCGACGTCGCCGGTGACCGGCTGGAGTATGTGGAGCAGCCTGTGGCCGGCGTGGAGCCGCTGGCCGTGCTGCGCGAGGAGCTCCACCGGCGCGGCACCGTGGTGCGGATCGCCGCCGACGAGGCCGTCCGCAAAGCTGAGGATCCGCTGCGGGTCGCGCGGCTGGGCGCCGCCGACCTCATCGTGGTGAAGGTCCCGCCGCTCGGCGGAGTGGACCGTGCCGCCCAGGTGGTGCGCGACTCCGGGCTCGACGCCGTCGTCTCCTCCGCGCTGGACACCTCCGTGGGTCTGGCCGCCGGCCTGGCGCTGGCCGCCCGGTTGGAGTCCCTGCCCTATGCGTGCGGACTGGGCACTGCCGCGCTGCTGGCAGCCGACGTCGTGGACCCCCCGCTGCTTCCGGTGGAGGGGGCGCTGAGGGTCCCGGTGCGGAACGGCCGCGTGGTGGCTCCGGACCCGGCGCCGCGGCTGCTGGACGAGCACCGGGTGGACGGGGCACGCCGTGCCTGGTGGGAGCAGCGGCTGCGGTCTGCCCATGCCGTGCTGGCTCAGAGGACGGGCGCTGCGTCTTAGGATTGGGGCATGCACTCCGACCGGCGTCCCTTCCGCGAATTCGACGACTCTGAGGACGCCGAGGCGCTGCGTCTGGCGCGTCGGGTGGTGCGCGGGCTGAGCCTGAGCATGCGCCACGTGGTGATCGCTCCGGGGTCCCGCTCCGCGCCGCTGGCCTACGCCCTGGCGGAGGCCGAACAGCTGGGTGCGATCCGCCTGCACGTGCGCATCGATGAGCGCTCCGCGGCGTTCACCGCCCTGGGAATCGCGCTGGACTCGGGCCAGCCGGCCGGCGTGGTGACCACCTCCGGGACCGCCGTGGGGAACCTGACACCGGCCGTGATGGAGGCGGACATGGCCGGTGTGCCCCTGGTGGCCATCACCGCCGACCGGCCGGAGGAGCTTCACGGCACCGGCGCGAACCAGACCACCTGGCAGCACGGCATGTTCGCCGGCCGGGTGCGGGACGAGATCCATCTGGAGCAGGGCGAGGTGCGCCTGGAGCCTGTCTCCCGGGACGACATGCTCTCCGCGGAGACCCAGGTGGCGCTGCTGATGCGGCAGGCCTCGGAGTCCCGCGGCAAGGGACCCGGCCCGGTGCACCTGAACATCGGCTTCCGGGACCCCCTGGTGCCCCGCGAACCTGAAGAGGGCGCGCCCGCGGTGCCGCAGCGCTGGGCCCGCCGACCGGTGCGTCCGCAGGCGCCTGTGCAGCCGGCGGTGCATCTGCAGGGCGGGGCGCTGATGGACCAGCTGGACGCCGAGGAGCGGGAGGCCGCCAGGGAGCAGATCCGGCGCAGCCTGCGGGCGGTGCAGGACATCGCCCGCGACGTGCGCACCGTCTTCGTCCTGGGCCACGACGCTCCGCCCGAGGCTGCGCAGCTGGCTCTGGAGCTGGGTCACCCGGTCCTGGCGGAGCCGACCAGCGGGGCCCGGGATGCCGATGCGGCCGTGCCGGCCTATCGGCTGATCCTGCAGGCGCCGGCCTCGAGCGCCGGCGGCCGGCTGACCGCGGAGATCCAACGGGTGGTGGTGGCCGGACGCCCGACGCTGTCCCGGCCGGTGCAGCGGCTGCTGAGTGCCGATTCCGTGGAGGCGGTGCAGTACCAGCCCGCCGGCGTCGGTTGGCACGATGAGCGGCTGCCCCGTCCCGTGGAGCATGACCTGGAGAGGATCCGCGAGTTCGCCGGAGCTCCTCCCGCCGGGTGGTTGGACACGTGGCTGAGGGTGGGCCGCCGGGCGCAGCAGGTGGTGGATCGGGAGCTGGATTCCGTCGGGGCGATGTCCTCAGTGCGGGCGGCGCAGCTGGTGGCGGAGACGGTGCGGACCCCGCTGCTGCTGGGCTCCTCCTCGGTGATCCGCGATGTGGACCTCGCCGCCCGGCTGACCATGCACGGGCCGGCGCGGCTGGTGGCGCTGCGGGGACTCTCCGGCATCGACGGCAACGTCTCGGCGGCCTCAGGGATCGCCCTGAGCCGGGAGCGCCGGGTGACGGCACTGGTGGGCGACCTGACGTTCCTCCATGACCTCAATGCCTTGCTGCTGCCGTCCCGTGAGCAGGTGCCCAGTGTGGATGTGGTGGTGATCAATGACGCCGGCGGGGCGATCTTCGACCAGCTCGAGCACGGGGACGTGGGACGCCGCCCGGGGAAGGGAGAAGCCGTGGAACGGCTCTTCGGCACTCCGCAGGCGGTGGACCTGGCACAGATCGCCGCCGGATTCGGCGTCGAGCACCGCGGGGTGGGCACCCCGGAGCAGCTGCAGCAGGCCCTGGCGCACC
This sequence comes from Nesterenkonia sp. CL21, assembly GCF_031705515.1. Classification (NCBI taxonomy): domain Bacteria; kingdom Bacillati; phylum Actinomycetota; class Actinomycetes; order Micrococcales; family Micrococcaceae; genus Nesterenkonia; species Nesterenkonia sp. CL21. Next base: position 189,391 of record NZ_JAUTWR010000002.1, on the reverse strand, counting down.
CCGATGACCGGCTCGGTGTGCGGATCATCGAGGTCCGCACCGATCGCCACGGGCTGCGGGACCTGCACGCCCGGATGAAGGACGGCGTGGCCGCCCTCTGACCGCCCCCTGCGATCGAGGGGTCAGTTCCCGGCATTCCGGCGGCTGCTGACGCGCGTCACCGAGGGGGTGATGTGCGGGAATCTGACTCTTCGTCCGTGGTGCTGCGGCCCTGATGCCGCTCGGGAACCCTTGTGCCGCTCGGGACGGGGGAGAGATGGTCGAGGGGAGAGCCCGCGCCGTGGGCTCCACCCGCAGCGCCCCGACCCCAGGAGGATGACCGGAATGGCACACGCCTCCCAGAATCTGACACAGAAGCTCATCACCTCGCATCTCGTGGAGGGAAGCCCGCACCCCGGCGAGGAGATCGAGCTGAGCATCGACCAGACCCTGACCCAGGACGCCACCGGCACCATGGTGATGCTGGAGCTGGAAGCCATGGGGCTGGACAGGGTCCGCACGGAGCTCTCTGTCCAGTACGTGGACCACAACCTGCTTCAGACCGATGAGAAGAACCCCGAGGACCACCTGTTCCTGCAGTCGGCGGCCCGGCGGTTCGGCCTCTGGTTCTCGAAGGCCGGCAACGGTGTCTCTCATCCGGTCCACCAGGCGCACTTCGGGCGTCCCGGGGCCACGATGGTGGGATCCGATTCCCACACCTGTGCGGCGGGTGCCCTGGGGATGCTCGCCGTCGGGGTCGGTGGGCTCGAGGTCGCCATGGCCATGGCCGGGGAGCCGCTGTACGTCACCATGCCCGAGGTCTGGGGAGTGGAGCTCACCGGTGAGCTGCCGCCCTGGGTCTCGGCCAAGGACGTCATCCTGGAGATGCTGCGGCGTCACGGCGTCACCGGAGGCGGCGGCCGCATCATCGAATACCACGGCGACGGCGTCCGGTCCCTCAGCGCGATGGACCGGCATGTGATCGCCAATATGGGCGCCGAGCTGGGGGCGACCACCAGCATCTTCCCAGCGGACGATGAGGTCCGGCGCTATCTGGCCGAGCGCGGCCGGGAGGACCAGTTCGTCGAGCTGCAGGGCGACGAGGACGCCGCATACGACCTCACCGAACGGATCGACCTGTCCACGCTGGAGCCTCTGATCGCCGCGCCGTCCTCCCCGGGGAACGTGACGCCGGTGTGGGAGGTGGCCGGGGAAGAGGTCCACCAGGTCGTGATCGGCTCCTCCGCGAACCCAGGGCTGCGGGACTTCGCGGTCGTCGCGGAGATCCTCCGCGGACGTCAGGTCGACCAGCGCGTGTCCCTGGACATCAACCCCACCTCGCGGGAGATCTATGCGGACATGGCCCGCGGCGGCTGGCTGCTGGACCTCATCTCCGCCGGGGCCCGCATCCACCAGTCCGGTTGCATGGGCTGCATCGGCATGGGGCAGGCGCCGGCCGTGGGGCGCAACAGTCTGCGCACCATGCCGCGCAACTTCCCGGGACGGTCCGGAACGGATGAGGACTCGGTGTGGCTGTGCTCCCCGGAGACCGCGGCCGCCTCGGCTCTGACCGGGCGCATCACCGACCCCCGTGCCCTGGAGGAGTCACCGGGCCTCGCCTGTCCCACCCCGCGCATGCCGGAGGCGCCCACCATCGACCACGAGATGCTGGTGGCGCCCCTGCCGGCGGAGCAGGCCCGTGAGGTCGAGCTGGTCAAGGGAGGAAACATCAGTGCGCTGCCGGAGTTCGACCCCCTGCCGGACGAGATCGACCTGCCGGTGCTGCTGAAGCTCGGCGACGACGTCTCCACCGATGAGATCATGCCCGCCGGATCGAGGGTGCTGCCCTACCGCAGCAACATCCCCAAGATCAGCGAGTTCGTCTACCGACAGGTCGACCCCACCTACCCGGAGCGGGCAGGCGGGGTCGGGGGCGGCCATGCGATCCTCGGCGGCGTGAACTACGGCCAGGGGTCCTCGCGGGAGCATGCCGTGATCGCTCCGCGGTATCTGGGGCTGCGCCTGGTGGTGGCCCGCTCCTTCTCGAGGATCCACTGGCAGAATCTGGCCAACTTCGGAGTCCTGGCGCTGGAGTGCGATGAGGAGGTCTACGCCTCGGTCGACCAGGAGGACCGGATCAGGCTGCGCGGGCTGGCCGAGGCGCTGCACACCGGACGCGAGGTGCCCGCCGTCGTCGTCGGGAACGGCGACGAACGGCAGGTCACCCTGCGCCATCGGCTCTCGGCACGTCAGGTGGAGATGGTGCTGGCCGGCGGGCGGATCGCCCAGTACGCGGCGTCCACGGGCTGAGCGTCCCGGCAACGAGCCGCCCGGCAGCGAGCTTCCGTGAGCGCGAGCTCAGTGCCCGGCGCCGAGCTTGCCGGCCATCCGCTCGTGCATCACGGCGCTGGCGCCCTCGAGCCCGGCGATCTCCACGTGCTTGTCGTACTTCGCGTACTTCTCGCAGATGGCGTCCAGGGAGGCCACCGTGGAGGCGTCCCAGAGGTCCGCGTTGTAGAGGTCGATGACCACGTGGTCGGGGTCGTCCCGGTAGTGGAACTGGGTGTAGAGGTCGTTGGAGGAGGCGAAGAACAGCTGCCCCTTGACCTCGTACTTGGCGACCTCTTCGCCGAAGTGCTCGTCCACGCGGCGGGTGACGGTGGCCAGGTGGGCCACGCGGCGGGCGAACAGGACCATGGCGGTCAGCACGCCCAGGATCACGCCGATCGCCAGGTTGTGGGTCCACACGGTGGCGATCACGGTCACCAGCATCACTGAGGTCTCGCTCTTGGGCATCATGCGCAGGGTGGAGGGCCGGATGCTGTGCCAGTCGAAGGTCGCCACGGAGACGAAGATCATCACGGCCACCAGGGCGCCCATCGGGATCAGCGCGACCACGTCGCCCAGGGAGACAGCCAGGATGAGGATGAAGATCCCTGCGCAGAAGGTGGAGATGCGAGTCCGGGCGCCCGAGGCCTTCACGTTGATCATGGTCTGGCCGACCATGGCGCAGCCGCCCATGCCGCCGAAGAAGCCGGTGATGATGTTGGCCGCGCCCTGGCCCCAGGACTCGCGGACCTTGTCGGAGCGGGTGTCGGTGACGTCGTCCACCAGTTTGGCGGTCATCAGGGACTCGAGCAGGCCCACCACGGCCATGCCGAGGGAGAAGGGCGCGATGATCTGGAAGGTCTCGAAGGTCAGCGGCACGTCCGGGATGAACAGGGACGGCAGCGAGTCGGGCAGCTCACCCTTGTCGCCCACGGAGGGGACGTTGAAGGCGAAAGCCACGGAGATGACGGTGAGCAGGACGATCGAGACCAGCGGAGCGGGCACCACCTTGGTGATGCGGGGCAGCAGGTAGATCACGAGGAGCCCGGCGGCGACCATCGGATACACCAGCCAGGGCACCCCGATGAGCTCCGGCAGCTGGGAGGTGAAGATGAGGATGGCCAGCGCGTTGACGAAGCCGACCATCACCGAGCGCGGAATGAATCGCATGACCTTCGCGACGCCGAGGACTCCCATCAGCACCTGGAAGATGCCGGCGAGGATGACGGCGGCGATGAAGTAGTCGATCCCGTGGCTCTCCACCAGCGGGGCGATCACCAGCGCCGTGGCGGCGGTGGCCGCCGAGATCATGGCCGGACGCCCGCCGAGGAAGGCGATGGCCACGGCCATCGTGAAGGAGGCGAAGAGTCCGTACTGGGGGTCCACCCCGGCGATCAGCGAGAAGGCGATGGCCTCAGGGATCAGGGCCAGGGCGACGACGAGGCCGGCGAGGACCTCCACCTTCAGCAGGCGGGGCGACTTCAGCGTGCGCAGGACCGACTGGCGGTCCTCCGGATGCGCGATCGACTCCTCGGGATGCGCGACGGCAGGAGTGGGTGCGGGGGCCATGGGGCTCCGTTCTGTGGTCAGGACACCGGCGTGTGCGGCTCACAGGGCACAGTCGTGTCCGGCTCTTCAAGGGGCGACGGGCGCGCGGCACTGCGCGGAACGATCAGGGCGAGATGATCAGTGGGGAGCGGCGGGCGGAGCGTGCCCGGCTCACAGCGTTCAACTCTACCCTTACGTGAGGGATGGGTCGGAATTGCGTGAGGAAGATCTCAGTGATCGAGACATGATCGTCGACCGATCGGCCTCGCGGCCGGTGTGGGGTCGGTGTGGGGTCGGCGGAGGGACCGCGGCATTGGGTGCGACTCTGACGCTGCGGTAGGTTCTCAGCGGAGGCTCTGGCTCACAGAGCATCCAGCGGCTCACGTGCACCTGCACGACGTGCCGTTCGAGTCCCAGCAGCAGTGGCAAGGAGAAGGCGTGACGGCAGAGGACCACCCGGCAGAAGGTGCCGCGGCGGCGGCCGCACGGCGCCGCACCTTCGCCATCATCAGTCACCCCGACGCCGGCAAGTCCACGCTGACCGAGTCGCTGGCGCTCAACGCCCGTGCGATCGAGGAGGCCGGGCACATCCATGGCAAGGCCGGCAGGTCGGCCACGGTCTCCGACTGGATGGGCATGGAGAAGGACCGCGGGATCTCGATCTCCTCCGCCTCCATGCAGCTGGAGCATCGGGGCACGGTGCTGAACCTGCTGGACACCCCCGGTCACGCCGACTTCTCCGAGGACACCTATCGGGTGCTGGCCGCCGTGGACGCCGCCGTCATGCTGATCGATGCCGCGAAGGGTCTCGAGCCGCAGACCATGAAGCTGTTCAACGTCTGCCGCCACCGGGGGATCCCCATCATCACCGTCATCAACAAATGGGACCGTCCCGGCCTGGAGGCGCTGGAACTGATCGATGAGATCCGCGAGGAGACCGGGCTGGACCCCACGCCGGTGACCTGGCCGGTCGGCATCGCCGGAGACTTCCATGGCTACCTGGAGCGCAGGACCGGGGACCTCACGCTGATCCGAGCCACGCCGGGCGGTCGGCGTTCGGCAGAGGAGGAGCACTTCAGCGCCGAGGAGGCGACCCCCGAGGCTCTCGGCCTGCCGGAGCTCGCCGAGGCCCGCGAGGAGTCCGAGCTGCTCGGCGCCTCGGGGGCCGACCATGACCAGGAGACCTTCCTGGCTGGGATCTCCACGCCAGTGTTCTTCGCCGCCGCCGTGAGGCACCTGGGGGTGCCCCGACTGCTGGACGCGCTGGTGGAACTGGCGCCGTCGCCGGAGCCCCGCCCCGACGCCGAGGGCGAGTCGCGGCCGTTGGACGCGCCCTTCAGCGCCTTCACGTTCAAGATCCAGTCCGGCATGGACGCCGCGCACCGGGACCGGCTGGCCTTCGTGAGGGTCTGCTCCGGCGTGTTCCGCCGCGGCATGACGGTGACTTCCGCGCGCACCGGCAGGCCCTTCTCCATGAAGTACGCGCATCTGGCCTTCGGCCGCACCCGGGAGGTCGTCGACGTCGCCTACCCGGGCGACGTCGTGGGCATCGTCAACGCCTCCGCGCTGCGCATCGGCGACACGCTCTATGAGGCGCAGCCGGTGGAGTACCCGCCGCTGCCGCGCTTCGCGCCCGAGCACTTCGCCGTCGCCCGTCCGGCAGACATGGGGCGGATGAAGCAGTTCCGCCGGGGTGTGGAGCAGCTGGAGGCCGAGGGAGTGATCCAGGTGCTGCGCTCGGAGGTGCGGGGCACCCATGTGCCGGTTCTAGCGGCCGTGGGGCCCATGCAGTTCGAGGTCGTCGACCATCGCCTGCGCGAGGAGTTCCGCTCCAGCGCGAAGCTGGAGCCGCTGGAGCACTCGTTGGCGCGCGCCACCGATGAGCCCTCGTCCCACGAGCTGGCCGGCCTGGCTGGGGTGGAGGTCCTCGAGCGCAGCGACGGGCAGCTGCTCGCCCTGTTCCGGGACAGGTGGCACCTGCTCGGGATCGAACGTACGCGGACCCATCTGCGCCTCGACCCCCTGGTGGCCGCGTGAGCGGTCCAGCCGTCCGTCGCGAGGCGCCGCGCACGGCAGAGTGCAGGCATCGAGGGGTCAATTGCCCGTGCATCTCGATGAGCTGAAGCGCGTCACCACGGTCGAGGTATGCAGGAAAGTGACCTCTCGTCGGGGAAGTCGCGGGGAGGGGCAGGAGCTTGCGGGGATCAGGCCGTGGGGACGTTCCTCGGCAGCGGGGTTCAGCGGGTCTCAGCCGACGCCGAGCGCGCCCAGCATGGGGCGCAGCTTCGCCCAGGTCTCGGCCAGTTCGGAGGACGGCTCGGAGCCGGCCACGATCCCGCAGCCGGCGTAGAGGCGGACCTGGCGCGCGTCCTGGGACAGCACCCCACCGCGCAGGGCGATCCCGAAGTCCGCGTTGCCCTGGCCGTCCAGCCAACCCACCGGGCCGGTGAACGGGCCGCGGTCCAGATCCTCGAGGCGAGCGATGAACTCGGCGGCCGTCGCCGTCGGCGTCCCGCAGATGGCCGCCGTCGGGTGGGCCCGCTCGGCGACCAGCAGCGCCGGCGGCACCCGGGGCGCCACCGGGGCGGCGCCGGGGCGGCCGCCGTCGGTGCAGTCCTTGACCAGGCGGCCCGTCACATCGGTGGAGAGGTGGTAGACATTGGGCAGCTCCAGCACCGCCGGCGGGTTCTGGGCGCTGATGACCTCCACCACCGGGGCCAGCTGGGTGAGCAGGGACTGTACGGCGATCTCATGCTCGGTGCGCTGCTTGGGGTCCTCCAGCAGCAGGGCGCGCGCCTGCTCCGCCGGCAGCGTCCCGTCCACCGTGCCGGCCAGCACCCTGGCGGCCATGCGCTCCCCGCGCACCGTCACCAGCATCTCCGGGGTGGCGCCCAACACCTCGCCAGCCCGGTAGGTCCAGCAGTCGGCATAGTCACGGCTCAGGGTCGCCAGGAGACGCCCCGCCGCCAGCGGCTCCTCGGAGGCGACGACGACGTCGCGGCCCAGCACCAGCTTCTCCAGCCTTCGTTCGGTGATCGCCTGCACCCCGGCCTCCACCGCCTGCAGGTAGTGCGCCGTGGGATGAGTGCCCTCCTGCAGGGCGGTGGCGCTGCGAGGGTCGCGGGGCGGAACGAGCGCCGGGTCGAGCGCCGGATCGAGGGGCTCCGGGGAGGCCGGACCCAGGACGCCGCCCGTCAGGGTGAGGCCGTGCCGGTCCAGCGCGGAGAGGACGTCGGCCTGGTCCGCGGCGGCGCTGAGCACCGTCACCCAGCTGCGGCCGGCCACCGATCCCAGGATGAGCTCCGGGAGCACCAGCACCGAGTCCGCGGCGGAATCTGAGGAGTAGGTGACCGAGGTGAACGCGACCGGCCCGCAGCCGGGCACCTCCTGCAGGGATTCCGGCCGCGGCTCCTCCGTGATGGTCGCCAGCCGGTCCTCCCACCAATGGGCCAGGTCGGCGAAGCGCTCCGAGCCACGGGCCGTGGCGCGGTCGGCCACACCGAGGCCCACGATGCCTTCACCATGACGGAGCCAGGTGCCGCTGGGGGTGAGCCGCGGCAGCAGGTCGGTCAGGGCGACGTCGTGGGGGAGGGCGACCGTCACTGAGACGGCGCGCAGAGGCTGGGCAGGCATAGCGGAGCAAGTCTATCGCCGAACGCCCCACGCCCCGCGCGCACGGGGGTCCCCGCGATCTGGGACAATGCTGGGGTGACACAGGAGCAGCACGCCCCAGGAAACCGGGCCGATCTGGACAAGAAGCCGGCCGACGTCGCCTCGATGTTCGACGAGGTCGCCGCCCGCTATGACATCACCAACGACGTGCTGTCCTTCGGACAGGCCCGGCTGTGGCGCCGACGTCTGGTGGAGGCGCTGGACGTCCAGCCCGGAGAGCGGGTGCTGGACCTGGCCGCCGGCACCGGCACCTCCACGGAGCCGTTCGTGGCCGCCGGCGCTGAGGCGATCGCCTGCGACTTCTCCCTGGGCATGCTCCAGGTGGGCAAGCGTCGGCGCCCTGACATGACCTTCGTGGCTGGGGACGCCATGAACCTGCCCTTCGCCGATGACACGTTCGACGCCGTCACGATCTCCTTCGGGCTGCGCAACGTGGCCGACCCGATCGCGGGACTGGCGGAGATGCTCCGCGTGACCAGGCCTGGCGGTCGCCTGGCGGTCATGGAGTTCTCCGACCCCACCTTCGCTCCGTTCAATCGGGTCTACAACGAGTACCTGATGCGGGCGCTTCCCCCCGTGGCGCGGGCGATGTCCTCCAACCCGGAGGCGTACGTGTATCTGGCCGAGTCCATCCGGGCCTGGCCGGACCAGGACGAGTTGGCCGCCCAGATCTCTGGGGTCGGGTACGCGGATGTGAAGTATCGGAACCTCAGCGGAGGCATCGTGGCCATCCACCACGCACGCAAGCTCGGTAGGCTGGACTCCGATGACTGAATCAGCAGCCGAGCCCCTGTCGCTGAGACTGCCGGCCGGGTTTGACGTTCTCGCCGACGACGAGCACCTCGCCTCCGAGGTCTTCCGCGCCCTCGGGGAGGTCGAAGAGCGACTCCTGGAGGCCCTCTCCAGCTCCGACGAGCTGGCCAACGCCTCCGCCCGCTACCTGGCCGAGGCCGGCGGCAAGCGCATCCGCCCGCTGCTGACCATCCTGACCTCCCTCCTGGGCGAGGGCCCTGACGCGCAGGTCAGGGAAGCCGCCGTCGTCATGGAGATGACCCACCTGGCGACCCTGTATCACGACGACGTCATGGACTCCGCGCCGGTCCGCCGTGGCGCCCCCGCCGCCCACGAGGTGTGGGGCAACTCGGTGGCCATCCTCACCGGTGACCTGATCCTGGCCCGCGCCTCGCAGCTGATGACCGAGATGGGCGAGGAGGGCTCCCGGGTGCAGTCCGAGACCTTCGAACGCCTCGTCATGGGGCAGCTGCACGAGACGGTCGGCCCGCGCGAGGGTGACGACCCCAAGAAGCACTACCTGTCCGTCATCGCGGACAAGACCGGGTCCCTGGTGGCGGCCGCCTCCCGGCTCGGCGCCATGTTCGGCGGATGCACGGAGGAGACCGCGGCCATGCTGGCCACCTACGGTGAGGCCGTCGGGGTCGCGTTCCAGCTGGCCGACGACGTCATCGACCTCACCTCCGACGGCGAGACCTCCGGGAAGACGCCCGGCACCGACCTCCGCGAAGGGGTCCCTACGCTGCCGGTGCTGCTGCTGCGCGAACGCGCCGCCGCCGGGGAACAGGAGGCGGCTGAGGCGCTGCGCCTGGTGGACGGCGATCTCCGGGGAGATGAGGCCCTGGCCGAGGCCGTGGCCGCCGTCGTCACGCACCCGGTCACCCAAGAGGCCTGGCAGGTGGCCCGCGCCTGGTCGGCCACCGCCCAGGAGGCGGTGGCGGGACTGCCGGAGTCCACGGTGAAGTCGGCGCTGCTGTCCTTCGCCGAGGCCGTCGTCGACCGCGAGAGCTGAGCCGCTGAAGCCGCCGGCCTGAGGGTCAGTGCCTGGCCCCGGCCAGGATCTGCTCCAGCGCGGCCGCCAGCTGCCGGGCCTTCTGGGCCCGCACCTCCACGGCCACGGGATGACGGACCTGCCGGTAGAGCATGTCATCGCTGTACCGCGGGAAGACGTGCAGGTGATAGTGCCACACGTGCTGGTTGCCGGCCGGCTCGTTGTGCTGCCGCACGGAGGTGCCCTCCGGGTTCCAGGCGAGCTTCATCGCCAGAGCGAGGTCCCGGGACATGGCCCCGATGCGCGCCAGCAGGTGGTCGTCGAGGTCGTAGAGCGTCTCCCGGTGGGCCACCGGGGAGATCATCGCGTGACCCTCGTGCGGGCCGAACCCGTCGCAGGCCATGAACACCAGCAGCTCCTCGTCCTGGAAGACGAGGTCGCTCAGCTCGCAGCGGTTCGTCGGGTCGCTGACGTCACCGCGGGCCAGGCCGCAGAACGGGCAGGGATAGGCGTCCGGCGCGTGGGAGCTCCACAGCGGCATCAGTCCTCCTCGAAGGAGAACTCGAGCAGGTCCAGGATGAACTCGCCCACGGTGGCGTCCTCATCGTTCCAGTGCTTCTGCTTGTTGCTGCGACGCCGGATCAGCGGGTCCGGGACGTCCAGGATGTCCACGGGGATGCCCCACACCCAGCGTTCGTCTTCGTCCTCCAGGAACAGCAGGTGCCCGTCCTCGACCTCGAGCTCGTCCGGGTCGAAGAAGAAGTGATGGGCCTCCATGAGCTCCTCGCAGCGGCCCAGCGCCCGGTAGAACTCTTCGAGCACCAGCGGCAGTCGGACGCCGTCGGGCAGCTCCGCCTCCGCGAGGGCGTCGCCCAGCTCCTCGGCGGAGTAGCCCTCCTGCGGGGTCCACTTCTCATCGAGGTACTTCGGGACCAGGGCCTTGAACTTCTCGAGCAGCATCTCCGCCATGCGCGCCAGTCTACTGGGCGGTCAGGGCTGGGCGGTCATCAGGGCTGGACGGTCAGGGCTGCACGGTCTCCAGCGCGTCGGCCACGTGGGCACGGGCGTCCTCGTCCAGCCCTCGGAGCGGCCGGGGCAGGCAGTCCCGGGGCGCCAGTCCCAGATGTTCGGCGGCTGCGGCGGCCACGCGCAGGCTGCCATGGGTGGCCATCAGCGGCCACAGCGGGCTCAGCTCGGTGTCGTCCCGGCGCTCCACCAGCCGACGGGCGGCCCCGGGCAGCACCCCGCCGATCACGGAGAACCAGGCCGCGCAGCCGGAGGTGAGCCCCCGGAGCGCCGAGGGATCGCCGGAGATGCCGAGGGCGACGTCGTCGGGGACCTCCGCGCGGACTGCGGCGACGACGTCGCGGGCCTGGGCGGGGTCCTCCGGCAACGGCGGGATCTTCACCGCCGCCAGTTGGGGCAGTGCGGCGATGCGCCCGTAGAGCTCGGGGGTGAAGCGGAATCCGGTGGTGCGGGGATTGTCATAGAGCGCCACGGGAAGCTCCGTACGGCGGCACACGTCGTCGAAGAGCCCGACGACCTCGTCCTCGGAGAGCGGCTGGTAGCTGACCGGGGCCAGCAGCAGGCCGGCCGCGCCGGCGGCCTCGGCGTCGCGCACGTGCTCCAGCACCGCCGAGGTGCGCAGCGCTCCCACACCGGCCAGCACGGGGCTCCCGGGGGACGCGGCGACGGCGGCCTCCAGCACGTCCCGCCGTTCGGTGCGGTTCAGGTAGGCGTAGGAGCCCGTGGAGCCCAGCACGGTGATGCTCTGGGCTCCGGCGGACGCGCAGCGTGCCACCAGGGAGGACACGGCGTCGAGGTCGACGGTGTCCGTTCCGTCGGCGGCTCTGCGGAATGGCGTCAGCGGGAAGGCGGAGAGGCCGGAGAAGAGCTCTGCGGGGGTCGGGGCAGGCATGGCTCAGTCTCCCGGCAGGAGGCGGCGGGCAGAGGCTCCGGCGCCCAGGTGCTCCACCAGGACGTCGGCGGCGGCGTGCAGGGCGTCGTCGTCCATCGGCTCGAGGGCGTCGAAGATGAACAGGGCGGCGGAGGTCGACGTCGTCAGCGCGGTACGGCGGCCCTGACGCCAGTTCCACCGCCGGCAGGTCACCCCCACGTCGTCGCGCCAGATGACCTCTCCGGCCTCTGGGTGGTCGATGAGCGGCTCTCCGCCGGCGGCGGTGTCGAAGGGTTCGTCCCCGGCGGCCCGGGTCAGCACAGGTGAGCCCTGGTAGCGGTGCAGGTCCTCTCCGCCCACAGGCACCTGGTGGAGCACCGAGACGGCGTTGTAGACATCGGTCAGCCGGTTGATCCGCGGCAGTCCGTCGGAGGCGGCGCGGCGCATCAGCGCCTCCAGGCTGCTGCGGACCTTCTTGGGTTTGGCGCCGAAGGCCCGGTAGGCCTCCCGCCAGGCGGCCACATGCGGCACCTCGGTGACGGGCCGGGAGGTGAGCTCCTCGGCGGCGGAGGCCTCGGCGCGGCGCAGCAGGTCCTCGCTGGCGGCGTCGCGCTCGCCGGCGTCGACCCGGTCCACGGCCAGCAGCAGGGCCCGGTAGTCGGGGCGCAACGCCATGACCGGGTCGGTGATGCGGGCTCCGGCCAGGAACCGGTCGAGGTCGGTCTGGGTCAGTGCTGTCATGAGGGTCCTTCGCTGCGGGGTTCGTGGACGGTCAGGGAGAAGCGCGTCGGGTCGGCGCCGGTGCATCGGTAGGCGTGCGGGGCGTCTCCGGGGAAGGTGAGGGAGTCGCCGGGGGAGAGGGTGACGGCGTCGTCGTCGACCTCCACAGTCAGCTCCCCGGAGATCACATGCAGCAGTTCCCGCGTGTCAGGCAGATGCGGTGCGCTGCGGTGGGACTCTCCGGGGCGCAGCGTCCAGTCCCAGAGTTCGACGACGTCGGGGCGGTCCGAGGAGGCCACCAGCACGCCGCGTCCGCCGTGCTCGCCCTTCCAGAGCGTGGAGCCCTCCCCGGACCGGGTGACCTGCAGGGGCCGGCGCGGGGGCTCCACGAGCGCCGGCAGTCCGGTGCCGAGCGCTTCACTGAGCTTCAGCAGCGTGGCCAGCGTGGGGTTGGTGGTGCCCTGTTCGATGTTGACCGCCATGCGGCGGGAGACGCCGGCCGCTTCCGCCAGTCGGTCCAAGGTCCAGCCGCGGCGGAGGCGGGCGGAGCGCACGCGCTCGCCGAGGGCCTGGGTCACATCCATGCAGTGCACTGTAGTGCACTTTTCGTGCACCTGGCCAGTGATGCTGCTGCTGATGGTGTGAGTTCCCTCATGATGGGCGGAGTTCGCGCCTGTCGGGAACAGCCGGGGGGAGGGGTGGCGTTGACCAATACGGCATACTGTTCTGTGGTATTCGCGCCGAAAGGAAGTCGTCCGTGTCTGAGAATCCTCGCCAGCGGCCCCTCCGTGTGGCCATCATCGGCTCCGGCCCCGCCGGCGTCTACGCGGCGGACATCCTGTCGAAGTCCCAGAAGAAGAGCGACATCGAGTTCAGCATCGACCTCTTCGACCGCTACCCGGCGCCCTTCGGGCTGATCCGCTACGGCGTGGCCCCGGACCACCCGCGGATCAAGGGCATCATCAAGGCTCTGCACAAGGTCATGGACCGTGGAGACATCCGTCTGCTCGGCAATGTCGACGTCGGCACCGACATCACCCTGGAGGACCTGCGGCGTCATTACGACGCCGTCATCTTCGCCACCGGGGCCATCAAGGACGCCGAGCTGGCGATCCCCGGCATCGAGCTCGAGGGGTCCTTCGGCGCCGCGGACTTCGTCTCCTGGTACGACGGCCACCCGGACTACCCCCGCGAGTGGCCCTTGGAGGCGGAGAAGGTGGCCGTCATCGGCAACGGCAACGTGGCCTTGGACGTGGCGCGCGTGCTGTCCAAGCACGCCACGGACATGCTCAGCACAGAGATCCCGGACAACGTCTACCAGGGGCTGGCGTCCTCGCCCGTCACCGACGTCCACATCTTCGGGCGCCGTGGGCCCGCCCAGGTGAAGTTCACCCCGCTGGAGCTGCGCGAGCTGGCCCACAGCCGCGACGTCGACATCGTCCTGGACGAGCAGGACTTCGAGTTCGACGAGGCCTCGGACGAGGCCATCAAGTCCAACAACCAGGTCAAGACCATGGTCAACACCCTGGCGAACTGGCTGGTGGAGCAGGAGGAACGCACCGAGGAGGCGTCACGCCGGCTGCATATGCACTTCCTGCACCAGCCGGTGGAGATCCTCGAAGGCACCGGCGACCGGGCCGGGAAGGTCGCCGGGGTCCGCTTCGAACGCATGGAGCTCGACGGCGCCGGCGGCGTCCGTGGCACCGGAGAGTTCCTGGACTACGAGTGCCAGGCGGTCTACCGGGCCGTCGGCTACTTCGGCTCCCCTGTGGACGGCGTGCCCTTCGACGAGCGCCGCGGCGTCATCGTCAACGAGGCCGGCCGCGTCCTGCAGGACGGCGAACACATTCCCGGCACCTACGCCACCGGCTGGATCAAGCGGGGGCCGGTGGGGCTCATCGGTCACACCAAGGGCGATGCGCTGGAGACCATCGGCTGCCTGCTCGAGGATGTCCACCACCTGCCCGTGGCCGAGGACCCGCGGGAGGATGCTGTGGTGGAGCTGCTGGAGTCCCGTGGTGTCGAGTTCACCACCTGGGACGGATGGCTGCAGCTGGATGAGCACGAGGTCCGCCTCGGTGAGGAGGCCACTGCGTCCGGCCCCGTGGAGCGCGAGCGCGTCAAGGTGGTCCCGCGCGAGGAGATGGTGCGCATCTCCCGCGCGGTGCAGGCGACGGTCTGACCGGCGCCGGCCGATCAGCCCTGCGGGGCCTGACCGCCGGCCATCTGCTCCAGGCGGGCGATGCGCTCGTCCATCGGCGGGTGGGTGCTGAACATCTGCTTCGCCTTCGGTCCGAAGGGGTTGGCGATCATCATGTGCGCGTGGGCGTCGTGCTTGGGCTCCTCGCGCAGCGGCTGACGGGCGATGCCGCCGTCGAGCTTGCGCAGGGCTGAGGCCAGCGCCAGCGGGTCTCCGCTGAGCTCCGAGCCGTCGGCGTCGGCGTCATACTCGCGGGTGCGGCTGATCGCCATCTGGATCAGGCTGGCCGCCATGGGCATCAGCAGCATGGCCAGCAGGCCGCCCACCAGGACCAGCGGGTTGCCGCCGCCCTGGTTGTTGCTGCGACCGCCGCCCATCATGCCGAAGAACATGAAGTACTGGCTGATGGTGGTCAGGAAGCCGGCCACGGCCGCCGCCACCGAGGAGACCAGGATGTCTCGGTTGTAGACGTGCATCAGCTCGTGGCCGGTCACACCGCGTAGCTCGCGCGGAGTCAGCAGGTTGAGAATGCCCTCGGTGAAGCACACGACGCCGTTCTCGGGATTGCGGCCCGTGGCGAAGGCGTTCGGGGTGGGGCTGGGTGCGATGTAGATGCGCGGCACCGGCTGCTGGGCGCGGTGGGCCAGCTCCTCCACCATCTGGTAGAGCTGGGGGGCCTGCTCCCGGCTCACCGGGTAGGCCTTCATGGCGCGCAGTGCGATCTTGTCCGAGTTCCAGTAGCTGATCGCCACGGAGACCAGGCCGACTCCGGCGAAGATGAACAGGAAGATCGGCGCATTGGTGAAGTAGGCGACGATCGCGCCCACGAAGAGGAGCAGGGCGAACAGGAAGGCCAGCAGGCCTGCCGTGCGGAGCCGTCCATGGTGATGGTGCATGGCGCCATCCTACTGATCCCGCCTGACACGGCGCCCTGGGGCGGCTGTCTGCACGCTGAGGGCGGACAGCTGTGCGGAGGTCTGCGCGGACGTCTGTGCGAGGACTCACAGGGTCGGTGCGCCACTGTTCACCTTCCGTTCACCTTAACGTGTGGTTCTGGTCGTCGGGAGGGATCACTCTGGATGAGGACAGTGAGTCAGGGCTGTGCGTAGCCCACATCTGGAGGAGACTGGATGACCGCAATGCCGTCTGTCGAGGCCCGCCGCCCGGCAGTGCAGGCCGCTGAGGAGACGCCCCGTCTCATCAGCCCGTTCGAGCGCCTCGGATTCTCCGGCCGCGCACTCGACGTCATCAACTGGCTGGCCGTCGTGGCCGCCGTCTACGTGCTCATCACCGCCGTCAATGTCATCGGCTCCGGCTTCAAGGCCGCCACCGGCGACCAGGCGGAGACGCTGTTCGCCTTTGCCACCAACCCGCTCATCGGCCTGATGATCGGTGTGGCCGCCACGGCGCTGACCCAGTCCTCCTCCACCACCACCTCGGTCACCGTCGGCCTCGTCGCCGGCGGTCTGCCGCTGCAGGTGGCCATCCCGATCATCCTGGGTGCGAACATCGGCACCACGCTGACCAACACGCTGGTCAGCCTCGGCATGGTCCGGGACAAGGAGCAGTTCCGCCGCGGATTCGCCGCCGCCACCGTCCATGACTTCTTCAACCTCATCGCGGTGCTGATCTTCCTGCCCCTGGAGATGGCCTTCGGCCTGCTGGAGCGCATCGCCACGTTCTTCGCCGGCCACGCCTCGGACAGCGACGGCGGCCTGTTCGCTGCGGTGTTCGGCGGCATCGGCGACGTCGTCAAAGCAGCCACCACGCCGCTGGCGGACGGCATCCAGTACACCGTCAGCTGGATCCCGGACCCGGTCCGCGGCATCGTGATGATCGTGGTCGCCGTGGCGCTGATCCTGATGGTCATCAACTTCATCGGCCGGATGCTCAAGGTCCTGATGGTCGGCAAGGCGAAGGCCGTCTTCCACGCGGCCATGGGCCGCGGCCCGATCACCGGCATCGGCTCCGGCGCTCTGATGACCGTCATGGTGCAGTCCTCCTCCACCTCCACCGCCCTGATGGTCCCGCTGGCCGGCTCCGGCGCGTTCACGCTGCGCCAGGTCTACCCGTTCACCATCGGCGCCAACATCGGCACCACGGTGACCGCGCTGATCTCCGCCTTCGCCTTCACCGGCGTGGAGGCGCACTACGCGCTCATCGCCGCCCTGGTGCACCTGAGCTTCAACGTGCTGGCCACCCTGGTGATCTTCGGCCTGCCGTTCCTGCGGGAGCTGCCGCCGCGCGGCGCCACCTGGCTGGCGAACCTGGCGGCCGAGAAGAAGATCTACGCCGCCGTCTGGGTCCTCGGCGTCTTCGTCGCCCTGCCGCTGGTGCTGATCTTCGGCACCGTCATCTTCTGAGCGTTCCCCCGCCGTTCACCGTCCGGCCCTCGGCACGTGTTGTGCCGGAGCCCATGCTGGGCCAGAGTGGGAGCTGAGAACGCGGGCGCGCTGCGCCTCAGGGAAGAGAAGGGGCCAGGCCGTGAGCGCTGAACACGAGGAGCATCGTCCGGAGCACGACGAGAACGTCACGGAGCTGGAGGCCGAGCTCGAGAAGATCCTCCGCGAGGCCGAGTCCACGGTCGCCGAGCTGCGCCGAGAGCTCTCCGAGCAGCGTCAGCGGCGCCTGCAGCATGAGGAGATCGAGCGCCTCGAGGAGCACCTCGCGAATTCCCGCGTCCGCTGGGAAGAGGTCCGCGACTTCTTCCAGGAGGTCCTCCACGAGGTCCGCGGGCAGGACGGCGACGCCGGCGGGCGGTCCGGCTCGGACGGCACGGATGGCCCGGCACTGCCCGGGCAGGAGGACGACGGAGGCGATCCTCCGCTCAGCCCCGACCCGCGGTGACCACCGCGGTGAGATCCACCTCGACGGGGATCGCCAGACTGTTGGCGATGTAGCACTGCTCGTGCGCCTCCTGCGCGAGCTCGCGGACGCGGGATGCGTCCGTTCCTGGAGCGACTTGGACCGTCACCTCCAGGCGGATGGGGTCGAGGCGGGCGGCATTACCCAGCAGCCGGCTCGTGGCGACATCCTGATAGCTGAGGATGTCCACCCCCGCACGGGCAGCGGCCCCCAGCATGCTCAGCATCTGGCAGGACGACGCCGCCATCACCAGCAGCTGCTCGGGGTTGAGCCGCGACGGATCTCCACGGAAGCCCGGGTCCGCGCTCAAGGCCAGGGCGCCGTCCACTCCGTCGGTGACCACCTCATGATTCCGGGAGTAGCCTCGGAGCCCTCGACCGGTGGAACCCGCCTCCGGGGAGACAGGCCAGGCGAGTCGGGTCTGATAATGGTGGGCTGTAGCACTCATGGATCCACCGTAGGAGCCGATCGGTGCGGCCACGGCCGAAACGTCGTTGCGGGAGGATGAGCAGGGAACCAGATGACCAGGCGCAGCAGGACGCGCCAGGACGGGACGGGGCGGTGCCGGTGGTGGAGATGAGAGACCGGGACTTCGCGCGGATCGGGGCCGCGTTGGCAGCGCCGGCGCGGGCGAGGATGCTGAACCTGCTCATGGACGGAAGCGTCCGTCCGGCGGGGGAGCTGGCTCGGGCGGCGAAGGTGAGTCCCTCCACCGGATCGGAGCATCTGGCGGTGCTGGTGGAGACCCGGCTGGTCACCTGTACGGCTCAGGGGAGGCGTCGCTGGTACGCCCTTGCGGGTCCGGAGGTGGCAGAGGCATTGGAGGCCCTTGGGGCGGTCAGCGAACCTACAGAGGTTCACAGCTATGCGGTCAGCCGTGAGGCCGCACGGCTCGCGGAGGCCCGATTGTGCTACGACCATCTGGCGGGTCGACTCGGTGTGGCGATCACCGACGAATGGCGACGTCGCGGCTGGCTGACGGGGGACCAGCTGGCACTCAGCGACCGCGGAGCGGAGGGCCTGTCAGCCCTGGACGTCGACGTCTGCGCGGCAGGAGAGGCCAGGCGCCCCACCACGCGGGCCTGCCTGGACTGGACCGTGCGTCGGCCCCACCTGGCGGGAGCTCTCGGCGCAGCAGTGGCCACGCGTTTCCTCGATGCCGAGTGGGTGCAGAAGCACCGCGCCGGCCGTGGGCTGACGCTCACGGAGTCTGGGCGCGGGCTTCTGCGAGATGCCTGGGGGCTCGTCCTCGACTGAGTCCAGGTGGTCGGATCCTCAGCGCATGTTGACGAACTGCAGGGCCGCGTCATCGAAGTCCTTCAGCATCGTGATGACCTCCTGGAGGTCGTCACGCGACTTCGAGGTCACGCGCAGCTCATCGCCCTGGATGGTGGCCTTGACCGACTTGGGGCCCTCATCCCGGATCTGCTTGGTGATCTTCTTCGCGGTGGGCTGGTCGATGCCCTCCTTGATGGCTCCCTCGATCCGGTACTCCTTGCCGGAGGCGAAGGGCTCGCCGGCGTCGAAGGACTTCAGGGAGATGCCGCGCTTGATGAGCTTGGAGCCGAACACGTCCTGCACGGCCTTGGCCCGCTCCTCCGAGTTGGCCTTGATGAGGATGTTCTCCCCGGAGAAGTCGATCTCCGCGCCGGTGCCGCGGAAGTCGTAGCGCTGAGCGATCTCCTTCTGCGCCTGGTTCAGGGCGTTGCTGACCTCCTGCTTGTCCACCTTAGAGACGATGTCGAAGCTGGATTCCTTGGCCATAGATCCTCCTGTTGCTCGGGGTCGTCGTCGACGTCGAGTCTATCGACGTCCACGGACGGCGAGGTGAGGTGAGCGGCGAAAGCGGCTCAGACGAACGTCGCCTCGCCCAGCTCCCCGACGGCGGCGCGACGCACCAGCTGCGCCAGCTCGGCCAGCACGGCGTCGTCCTCCGGCAGCTGCGCCACCGAGAAGCGGAGCAGGCCGGTGGGCTGCTCCGTGACGTGGCTGGCGGCGCCGACGTCGGCCACCACCCCCTGGCCGCTGAGCGCCAGGGCCGCAGCGCGCTCGTCGGCGACCTCCACCCACACCGCCCAGCTGTGGGTGCCCGCGCGGGCGGTCAGTCCGGCGGCTTCGAAAGCCTCCAAGGCCAGTCGTCGGCGGGTGGCATAGTGTCCCCGCGCGGAGGTGAGACGGTGAGAGACCACCGGGTCCCGCAGCAGCTGCACCAGCGCATGCTGAAGGATCCGCGAGTTCGAGGCCACGCCTCCGGACCGGTGACGCACACAGCGATGCACCAGCTCCCGGGGCCCCGCCAGGGCCGAGGTGCGCAGATCCATGCCGAACGCGCGCTCGAATCCGAGCACCCGCACGGTCCGTTCGGGGAACAGCGCATCCAGGGAAGGGGCAGCCCCCGGGCCCAGCGGTCCCAGCGGATCGTCCTCGATGATCAGCACCTCCGGGGCGGCCTCCAGGGCGGCCTCCAGGGCGAGCCCACGCTCTGGGGTGAGGGTGTGGCGATCTGAGAATGCACCGCCGGGGGAGTGCACGAACGCGACCGCGCCGGCTTCGAGGGCCTCGGAGAGACGCTCCGGGACCGGACCCTGCTCGTCCACCGGGACCCCGACCGCCCGCAGGCCCATGGACTGCAGCACGGAGAGGTAGCCGGGGGACGTGGGCTCCTCCACTGCGATGGTGTCCCCGGACTCCGCCGCAGCGCGGGTGGCCAGCCACAGCGCCTCGGTGCCGGAGCTGACGGTGACGAACTCCCGCGGCTGGTCCGTCAGCCGCTTCTGCAGCTCCTTCTGCAGCTCCGGAAGCATATGCTCCCGTCCCCAGGCGTTGATGCCGGGCTGCTTGAGAGCTTTGGCCAGAGCTTCGTCCAGCGGCGGCAGCAGATGAGGGTCAGGACTGCAGTAGAGCAGGTCCACACCGGACCAGCCGGCGAACTCGCCACCCAGGGGGTCGGCGCCCTCGATGATGCGGGTGCCGCCCCGGCGTCGGGTCTCCACGAGCCCACCTTCGCGCAGCAGCGCCCAGGCCTGGGCGACCGTGCCGACGCTGACTCCGATCTCGGTGGCGACGTCGCGGACGGTGGGCAGGCGCATCCCGGCGGTGAGCACGCCGGCGGCGATGAGTTCGCGGATCTGCTCGGCGATGCCGGCCGGGCTGCGTTCGGTCAGGGAGCGGGCCAATGACTCGGCTTCGACGTCAGCCACGAAGCCTCCTAGGTTCTGGGCATGGGTGAACAACGGGGCAGGGCCAGCCTACTGGCAAGTCGTGACAGGCGGACGGGGACGTCCCGGAGCGACCGATTCGAAAAATCGCGAGGTCTTGGGTAAAGTTGTCTGGTGCCGACGACGGCACCACGGCAGATTACCCGAGCGGCCAAAGGGGGCTGACTGTAAATCAGCTGGCATTGCCTACGGGGGTTCGAATCCCTCATCTGCCACCCACTGGAAAGGCCCGGACCACACGGTCCGGGCCTTTCTCGTGCCTGGGGTCTCACAACTCGTCGGGCGTCTCCGGTGCTTTGAGGCCCCGGACCATGGACACTGGTGTCATGGGGCACCGGGGGAGAGGACGCAGGTGGGGCCGTAGTCGCCTCGCACTGACGGGGACGGCTGCGGCCGTCCTGCTGGCTGGCTGTGTGCCGCTCGGCGAGCCGACCGGCCGTTCCGCCGTCGTCGATCTGCGGCAGACCGACGACCGTGACGCCGCGGTCGCCGACCTGGAACTGGAGGACGGGCGGATCCTGCGCGTCAACGCTGGAGAGGCGAGCCTGGCCGAGGACGTCACCCTCACGCTGCGGCCCGACGCCGACGCCGACCGATACGTGGTGCTGATCTCCTCCGCACGAGACGTCGTCTTTCCCCGGGATCCGGGCCCGCCCACGGTCGACGGAGTCACCCTGCACGTGAGTCCGTTCGACCTGCCCTGGGAGCGCGGAGAGATCCTCTACGCCGACGCGCCGCGGGTCACGGTGCTGAGCGTCCCTGCCGGGGAGGACGTTCCGGTCAGCGCGGCCGGAACGCACGTCGAGACCCTGTGCCTGGCGGTCACCGACGCTGAGGAAGTTGCGTTCTCGTCCTTCGAGGACCACTACCCCCTGCCGGGGATGCTGCTGGAGGTGGTGATCCGCAGCTCCGAGGCGGCCCTCGAGCTGACCTGCACCGAGGCCGACCCTGCGGCCGAGCCGTTCGACGGGATGGCCTGGGCCGCCGAGCAGAACGGCATCGAGCTCCCACCGGAGACCGAGCGGCCGTTCAGTGCTCTGCTGCCGAGGCGCAGCCACGAGGCCGCAGAACGGGAGGAGATCGAGGACGGCGCGCAGGACCGCCACCTGCTCGAGCTCGTCAGCACGGCTCGGGACGAGCTGCGCCTGAGGGTCCCGTCCGATTCGGACACCCTGCGGACGGTCACTGCGGTGCCGGTGTGGCTGTGGGGGCCGGAAGATGAGGTCCACACCCTCGCACCCGGGGAGACGCTGCACCTCGAGCTGCCGGTGGACCCGGCGCTGCGAGACCTCGCCCAGGAGGCGGCGATCTGCCTGGAGGCACAGGAGGGCGACGAGGAACCCGTCCTCTGGTGCGTGGACTGAGGCGCGCACCAGGACTGCACACGCCAGGACTGCGCACGCCAGGACTGCAGACCGCAGGCCTTTCGCCGGCGGCTTAAGCGGGCGCCGGCGACTGCTGCGGGGCCGACAGCGCCGCCGGTGTCGCGTATCGTGGCCGCCATGGCTACCACCGACATCACCGCCGAGGAGTTCCAGAAGACCCTGGAGGACAATGACATCCTCCTGGTGGACTTCTGGGCCGACTGGTGCGGCCCGTGCAAGCAGTTCGCTCCGATCTACGAGCAGGTCTCCGAGGAGCACCCGGACGTGACCTTCGCCAAGGTCGACACCGAGGCGGAGCAGGAGCTGGCCGCCGCGGCGAGCATCACCTCCATCCCCACTCTCATGGCCTTCCGCGAGAAGGTGCTGGTGTTCTCCCAGCCCGGCGCGCTCAATGCCGAGCAGCTCAACGAGGTCATCACCGCGGTGAAGGGCCTCGACATGGAGGAGATCCACCGGCAGATCGCCGAGGACCAGGCCGAGGGCCAGCAGCAGGGCTGACCTTTCCCGTCATCGTCCCCGGTGGTCCGCAGGATTGAGCCGGGGCCCGAACGTCTGGTGCCGGTATCCGCTCAGCCGGATGAGCCGCACCACCCGCTGGCGGTGTCCCCGCCACGGTTCGAGGATCCGCAGCATGCCGGCGTCGTCGGTCCTGCTCCCGGTCAGCGCCTCGCCCACCAGGGCGGGCAGGTGATAATCACCGACCGCGGGCAGGTCGGCGGCGCCGTGCGTGCGTTGCAGGGTCTCTGCGACGGTCCAGACCCCGACGCCGGAGATCGCCGTCAGCCGGGACTGCAGGTCCTCCAGTGATGCCGCATCGCCGGGGCACGCCGCGAGTCGATGCAGCGCGGAGGCACGCTCGGCGATCCGCAGGACCGTGGCCGCCATCGGCGGCTGCACCCACATCTGATGCCAGCGCCAGGACGGAATCCGGCGGAGCTGTTCGCCGGTCAACGGCAGCCGCATCCAGTCCGGCGCCGGTCCGGGCGGGCGCTCTCCATGCCGGCGCAGCAGCTCACGCCAGCCGTGCCGGGCCTGGTCATGGGTGACCTTCTGCTCCAGGGTCACTGTCACCAGCTGGTCCAGCAGCTGGCCGGTGGCCGGCAGCCGGACCCCGGGGTGCCGGCGACGGATCCGCGCCAGGGCGGTCGACTGGTCGTCGCCGAGGGCGTCGATCAGGAGGTCGAAATCCTCCCAGCCCTCGTCCTCAGCGCCCAGCAGCGCGGGCACACGCTCCAGCGCTGCCGTGGCGAGCTCCTCGGAGGATGCCTCGACGCCGGCGCACCACAGGCGGGCGCGCACCCGGGAGACGTCCAGCTGATCCAGCCGGAGCAGGACCTGGCCCAGTTCGCGGGAGGACTGCGGAGACCACATCCTGAAGCAGGCCCACGCCCCCGCTCCCGAAGTGCCGGCGGCCCCACCCCTCCAGACGCCGGGATCCACCCGGAACGCCGGGTCCCCGGAGCCCCGCTGGATGATCCCCAGGGTGCGCGGCAGATCCACCGGCCCCGCCATGTCGACGACTGCCTCGCCGTCGGGCGCCCACGGCCGCGCCGAGTCTTGGGTCAGGGGCTGGTGCGTCACTTGTCCATGGAAGCACAGCGGACTGACATGTTGCGCCGTGAGTCCCCCAGGGGAGGGGCCCCGGAGACGCGTCGGTCCGCGCCGGTAGGCTGGCCTCATGAGATATGCCCAGTCCGTCGTCGACCTCATCGGCGGCACCCCGTTGGTGAAGCTGAACCGCATCACAGAGGGGATCTCCGCCACCGTGCTGGTGAAGCTGGAGTACCTGAACCCCGGAGGGTCCATCAAGGACCGCATCGCGCTGAAGATGATCGAGGAGGCCGAGGCCGACGGGAGGCTGAAGCCCGGCGGCGTCGTCGTCGAACCGACCTCCGGCAACACCGGGGTCGGCCTGGCCCTGGTGGCCCAGCAGAAGGGCTACCGCAGCGTCTTCATCACCGTGCCGAAGGTCGCCCAGGAGAAGCGCGACGTGCTGCGTGCCTACGGAGCCGACGTCGTCGTCGGCCCCAACGGCGTGCCCGCGGAGTCGCCGCTGTCCTACTACGGGATCTCCGACCAGATCGCCGCCGAGATCGACGGCGGCTACAAGCCTGACCAGTTCTCCAACCCCGCCGCGCCCGCCTCCCACTATGAGACGACCGGACCGGAGATCTGGGAGGACACCGAAGGCCGCATCACCCACCTGGTGGTCGGCGCGGGAACCGGCGGCACCGTCACCGGCACCGGTCGCTACCTCAAGGAGGTCTCCGCGGACCGCGAGACCGGGCCGGTGCGCGTGGTCGTCGCGGACCCGGACGGCTCCATCTACTCCGGCGGCGAGGGCCGCCCGTACTTCGTGGAAGGCGTCGGCGAGGACGTCTGGGTGCAGAACTACGACGCCTCCGTCCCCGACGAGAACCACGCCATCACCGACGCCGAGTCCTTCGCCATGGCCCGTCGGCTGGCCACCGAGGAGGGACTGCTCGTGGGCGGCTCCTCCGGCACCGCGGTGGCCGCGGCGCTGAAGGTCGCCGCCGATCTGGGGCCCGACGACGTCGTCGTCGCGGTGCTGCCGGACTCCGGCCGCGGCTACCTGGGCAAGATCTTCAACGACCAGTGGATGATCGACCACGGCTTCGGCGAGGTGGTGTCCACCTCCACCGGCACCGAGATCAGCGTGGCCAGCCAGGACGAGATCAGCACGGCGGTGCGTGAGGGCATCATCGGTGCCGACGCCGCCCCTGCCCCCGGCACCGGCGCGAAGGACCCCGCCTCCACCACGGCCGCCGACGTGCTCGCCGCCAAGCGGACCTCCGTGGGCGAAGCGCTGCCCGAGGTGATCTCCATCCCCCGGACCACGTCTTTGCGGGAGGCGGTGTCGGTGATGAACCGGTACGGGATCGACATCGTGCCCGTCATCGACCAGCCCGGGCGGGTCGCCCGCATCGGTGAGGTCTACGGCATCGTCGACGTCGAGCGCCTCTCCGAGGACCTCATCGTGGGCCACGCCGACCCCCGAGACGAGGTGGCTCAGCACCTCAGTGCGGACCTGCCTCTGGTCGGCATCACCGAGACGGTGCCGCAGATCCTGGCGAAGCTCCGGAAGAACCCGACCCTGCTGGTGGCTGAGAACGGCGACATCGTCGGCGTGCTCACCCGCAACGACCTGTTGGCGCACCTCAGCGGTGCTTAAGGAGGACCGATGACCCACCACGACGACGCCCACCGCGCTCGCGGATTCTCCACCGAGGCGATCCACGCCGGCCAGGACCTCGACGAGGTCTTCGGCGCAGTGGTCCCGCCGCTCCACTTCTCCACCACATTCGCGCCCGACGGCATCGGGAACCTGCGCAACGGCTATGACTACGGCCGCGCCGGCAACCCCACCCGCACGGCCCTGCAGAATCAGCTGGCCGCCGTCGAGGGCGGGGGGCACGCCTTCAGCTTCGGCTCCGGGCTGGCCGCCGAGGACGCCGTCATCCGGGCCGTGATGCGCCCGGGACAGCGAATCGTGATGGGCAACGACGCCTACGGCGGCAGCTACCGGCTGATCAGCCGCATCCATGGCGACTGGGGCATTGCGAACACTCCGCTGGACCTCAACGACCACGAGCGGGTCGCCGCCGAGCTCGACGGCGACGACGCGACCCTGCTGTGGGTGGAGACCCCGTCCAACCCGCTGATGACGGTGGTCGACGTCCCGGCCCTGGCTGAGATCGCCCACGCACGCGGGGCGCTGCTGGTCGTGGACAACACGTTCGCCACCCCGTACCTGCAGCAGCCGCTGGCCCTCGGTGCGGACATCGTGGTGCACTCCACCACCAAGTACATCGGTGGGCACTCCGACGTCGTCGGCGGTGCCGTGGTGCTGGGCTCCGACGACGCCGCGGCAGACCTGGCCGAGAAGGTCGCCTTCCAGCAGTTCGCCGTCGGCGCGGTCTCCGGACCGCTGGACGCCTACCTGACCACCCGGGGGCTGAAGACCCTCGGGGTCCGGATGGACCGGCACTGCAGCAATGCTCAGGCCGTGGCGGAGCACCTGGTGGGCCATCCGGGCGTGGAGCGGGTGCTCTACCCGGGTCTGCCGGACCACCCGGGCCACGCGCTCGCGACGAGGCAGATGAGCGGTTACGGAGGCATGGTCTCCTTCCAGCTGGCCGGCGGGGAGCCCGCGGCGCGGAAGGTCGCCGAGGCCACCCGGCTGTTCGTGCTCGCCGAGTCTCTGGGCGGCATCGAGTCCCTGATGAACTACCCGCATGAGATGACGCACGCCTCGGTGCGCGGCACCGAGCTGGCCGTGCCGGAGAACCTGCTGCGTCTCTCGGTGGGCATCGAGGACGTGGCCGATCTCATCGACGACCTGGACGCCGCGCTCGCCGGACTCTGAACCGACACGTTCGGAAATGCCTCCGCGGTGCGGGCCCTTGTCGGCGCAGATGCGCGCTCATAAGGGCCCGAGCCGCGGAGGCATGCTGCGTCGCAGAAGTGCACCAGAGGCAGCGTCAGTGGTGCACGTTTCTCTTGGCCGGCAGCGCCGCGCCCCGTGCCGGCTCGACTGTCCAGAGTGGAGCGGGACGAATCCTTCACGCCCGGCTGTGGCCGATGGGTCTCCACGAGAGAGGGCTCGCGGAGTCGACCGTCAGTCTGGTCGAGATGATCGACGGCTCGGAGACGGAGGTGCATGGGGAGTCGGGGCTCCCCGTGACGGACTGCTGCCAGGAGATCGTCTGAGGTGGATTCCCGGGTCTGCGCCAGCGTCCGGCTCACCTGCTCGGGCGGGAGCTGGACTCTTGCCTCCCACGGGTGATCGACCGAGACCTCCCCGATCAGGGACTCACCGCCCGTCGCCTGAGCCTTCCCGCGTCCGCCGACCTGGCAGGCAAGCTGTTCGAAGCGCTGGCGACGCTCACTGTTCGTGCCATTGCGGAGGCTCATGGCGCTCGGGTGACGCATCGTCGGTCGCATGACTCGTGTGAGGAGGTCGACCTCATCGTGGCGGGAGAAGATGCCCGACGACGTCGTGGACCTGGTGGTGGTGACGACAGGGAGACGTGCCTCTCGTCGACGAGACGGAATCGCCGTCGTCCCTGTGGCTCTGCTCGGGGACTGACTGTCCGGGTGCTCCGGGCCGACAGCCGGCTTCCCGAGTGGGACCTCTGGTCTGCTTAGACTGTCGTCCATGAGCCTCGACCACGCCTCCTCTCCGACCTGTCTGGCCGCCGCCGCGCAGCGTCTGGGCCTGACCGGGACTGTCGACGCCGTCTGCGTGGTGGACCAGCTGATTCGGGACGACCCCGGTCCGGTCGGGGTCACCGGCATCGACAAGCGTCCGGTCAGCGGGCCCGTGATGGTGCGCAGCCTCGGCCTGCACGGCGACTTGCAGGCGGACCGGAAGCACCACGGCGGGGAGGAGAAGGCGGTCTACGCCTATGCGGCCGACGACGCCGTCTGGTGGGCCGAGCAGCTGGGCCGGGACATCTCGCCCGGCAGTTTCGGGGAGAATCTGCGGATATCCGGGTCCGCGGGTGAGGATTTCGACGTCGACGGCGCGTTCCCGGGTGAGCGCTGGCGGGTGGGGGACCGGCTCGTCCTGGAGGTCACCCGGCCTAGGATCCCGTGTGCGACCTTCGGGCGCTGGATGGACCAGCCCGGCTGGGTGAAGCGGTTCCTGCAGGCCGGACGTCCTGGCACCTACTTCCGCGTGGTCACCCCCGGAGAGGTCCGCGCCGGCGACCCGGTGGAGGTCATCGCTGCGGCGGAGGCCCCGGAGCTCACCATCCGAGAGATCGCCCTGGCCAAGGGCCCGACGGCGGCCCGCCCGAACGACTGAGCCGCGCAGAGAGCCTCCCCGACCCGCCCTCCTCTTCCGCGAGTTGGTCTGGAGTTTCGGGTACTCGACTGGATCGAGTCGAGTACCCACAACTGCAGACCACCTCAGCATGTGGGATCGAGCCGAAGGTGTGGTGGGGAGGCTCAGAGTTCCCAGGTGCCCTGGTGGTACCTCAGGCGGGGTTCGGGCGTCGTCTCCCACAGAGAACAGTGTCGGCTTCGCCGTCCGGAGACCGGGTCGGTGAGACGGTAGGTCAGCAGCACGAGACCCGGGCCCACGTCGTCGGCCCGCCGTTCCTCCGGCACCGGAGGGGCGGTCCGCTCCTCGTGGGGCAGGGCGTCCAGGATCTCTTCGCGGCTCACGTGCCGGCCAGACCTGCCGATCTCGTGGAAGTCGGGGTGGAGCAGCACGTCGAGCCGGCGGCGGTCCGCGCGGACGGTGGGTGCGAGCAGCTCCGTCTCGAGGGTCTGCAGGTGGCCATGGTCCATCCGGCCAGTGTGCCACTCAGCGTGATGTTGGTCTCCTGATTGGGGAAAATGCGACGGCGTCCCCTACACTTGAAGAGCATTCTCCGGAAGATCCCGTCTTCTCTTGCTACTCCAGCATCTCTGCACCGATGATCGGTGCGCGCCGACAGGTTCGGCGCCCGAGAGGCTGTCGAGGTTCGTGTGTGTTTTCACGGGTCGACTCCGGAGCCCACCAGTGGCCGCAGAGTCCCCGTCCCGTCACGCCCCATCAGAGCATGTGCACCCTGCCCTGCCCTTGACATGACTGTCGAGCAGAGGTGGTTGACGCCCGTGTGCAGAGGGCCGCGTACGGGGATTCGAGGCCGCCTACCAGATGAAGGAGCCTCAACCCATGAGCACCCCCACCATCACGACGACGGACGCCCCCGAGACCTTCGAGGGTGCTGCCGACGCAGAGCACGCAGAGACGGTTCACGCAGAGACCTCCACGGAGACCCCGGCTGAGGTCGCTGTGGAGACCCCGGCAGAGACTCCGGAGAATGCCGCCACGCAGGATGCTCCCACGCAGGAACAGCCGAAGCAGGAACAGCCGAAGCAGGAAGGCCCCCGCTTCGCGGATCTGGGCCTGGACGCCCGTGTCCTGGCCGCCACTGAGCGGCTCGGCTACGAGACCCCCTCACCCATCCAGGCCCAGACCATCCCGCTGCTGAACGAGGGCCGCGATGTGGTCGGCCTCGCCCAGACCGGCACCGGCAAGACGGCCGCGTTCGCACTGCCGGCTCTGACCCACATGGCCCATGCCGCCGACGCCGGCGAGCTGGGCACCGCCCCCTCCACCCTGGTGCTGGCTCCCACCCGTGAGCTGGCCCTGCAGGTGGCCGAGGCCTTCTCCACCTACGCGGCCGACGTCGACGGCATCACCGTGCTGCCGATCTACGGCGGCGCCCCCTACGGCCCGCAGCTGGCGGGCCTGCGCAGGGGTGCGCACGTCGTGGTTGGTACGCCCGGTCGTGTGATCGACCACCTCTCCCGCGGCTCGCTGGACCTCTCCGAGGTGCAGCACCTGGTGCTGGACGAGGCCGACGAGATGCTGCGCATGGGCTTCGCCGAGGAGGTCGACCAGATCCTGGAGCAGACCCCTGCGGACAAGCAGGTGGCGCTGTTCTCGGCCACCATGCCCCGGGCCATCCGCCGCATCTCCCAGGACTACCTGAACGACCCGGTGGAGGTCTCGGTCAAGTCGACCACCTCGACGTCGTCGACGATCCGTCAGCGCTATGTGCAGGTCCGTCACTCCTCCAAGCTGGAGGCGCTGACCCGCATCATGGAGACCGAGGCGCACGACGCCGCCATCGTGTTCGTGCGCACCCGCTCGGCCACCGAGGAGGTCGCCAACCGGTTGGGGGCCCGTGGGTTCCGCGCGGCCGCCATCAACGGCGACATCCCGCAGAAGCTGCGCGAGACCACGGTGGAGAACCTCCGCTCCGGCCGTGTGGACGTGCTGGTGGCCACCGACGTCGCGGCCCGCGGCCTCGACGTCGAGCGGATCAGCCACGTGTTCAACTACGACATCCCGCTGGACACCGAGTCCTATGTGCACCGGATCGGCCGCACCGGCCGCGCCGGACGCTCCGGCGAGGCTGTGCTGTTCGTGACCCCGCGGGAGCGCCGCCTGCTGCGCGCCATCGAGAAGGCCACCCGCCAGAAAGTGGAGCCGATGTCCATGCCCACCGTGGCCGATGTCAACGCCTCCCGCCTGCAGCGGTTCTCCGAGAAGATCACCCAGACCCTGGCCTCCGAGGACCTGGAGGAGTACCGCGGGCTGGTGAGCTCCTATGTGGCCGAGCAGAACACCCCGGCCGAGGACGTGGCCGCCGCTCTGGTGGCCATGGTCCACGACGGGCGTCCGCTGCTGCTGGACGAGAACGGCACCGACGAGCTGGTCCGCGAGGCTGAGCGCGCCGGGCGTGAGCGGGACGACCGCCCCGAGCGGGGTCCGCGTGCCGAGCGTGGGCCGCGGGCTCCCCGCGAGGCCGGTCCTGGCAACGCCATGTACCGGATTGCGCTGGGTCGTCGCGACGGCGTCGCGCCGGGCCACATCGTGGGCGCCATCGCCAACGAGGCGGAGATCCCCGCCAAGAAGATCGGCGGGATCGACATCCGCAACACCCACTCGCTGGTGGAGCTGCCCGATCACCTCTCCAGCGCGCAGTGGGAGGCGCTGTCCAAGACCCGGATCGGCGGCGAGCTGATCCGCCTGGAGAAGGACTCCGGCGCCGGCTCCGGCGCTGGCTCCCGTGGTGGAGACCGCGGTGATCGCGGCGACCGTGCTGACCGCGGCGACCGTGGCGACCGGGGACCGCGCGGCGGGCACCGCAAGGGCGGCTTCGGCGGGGACAAGGGCGACAAGCGTCGCAAGCCCCGCTGGCGCTGAAACTCAGCAGGACCCCTCCAGGGTTCTGTGACGGACGTCTCTCTGCCTCGATTTTCTCCCGACGGGAGCTGGTGGTAGAGTTTCATGCCGTTGCCCCAATAGCTCAGTGGTAGAGCGCAGTCTTGGTAAGACTGAGGTCCCGGGATCGATTCCCGGTTGGGGCTCTGAATGAGAGCCCGCGCGGCGCTTCCGGCGCGGCGCGGGCTTTCTCATTCGTGGCGGTGTAGCTCAGCTGGTTAGAGCGCACGACTCATAATCGTGAGGTCGCGGGATCGAGCCCCGCCACCGCTACTACATTCGACGCCCCCGAGTCCCCCTGGACGCGGGGGCGTCGTGCGTTGTCGGCCGGGCTATGCTGAGCGCATGTCGACAGCCTCAGATCTGACCTCCGTCCTGCTGCACCATCTGAGGTGCTCGGTGGGGGTGGAGCCGGCCCGCGCCCAGCTGCTGGACTGGCGCCTCGCCCTGGCCCACACCCTCCGCGAGCAGGCCACGGACTCGTGGCTCGACTCCGCCCGGCGCACCCGGGAGGACGGGCTGAAGAGCGTCAACTACCTCTCCATGGAGTTCCTGCCCGGTCGCCTCCTCGAGGACGCCGCCATCAACCTGCGGCTGCGGGACTCTGTCAGCGCCG
This sequence comes from Nesterenkonia sp. CL21, assembly GCF_031705515.1. Lineage (NCBI taxonomy): Bacteria > Bacillati > Actinomycetota > Actinomycetes > Micrococcales > Micrococcaceae > Nesterenkonia > Nesterenkonia sp. CL21. The sequence continues at coordinate 158,431 of NZ_JAUTWR010000002.1, read as the reverse complement.
CCTTCGACGACCTGGGAGTGAGCTTCGCCGACGTCGTCGCCGGCGAACCGGACCCCGCGCTCGGCAACGGCGGACTGGGGCGTCTGGCCGCCTGCTACCTGGAGTCCATGGCCACCCTGGCGTGCCCCGCCCACGGCTACGGGCTGCGCTATGAGCGCGGCCTGTTCCGGCAGCACTTCGAGGACGGTCGGCAGGTGGAGCGCCCGGATGAGTGGCTCACCTCTGGCGATCCGTTCAGCCTCTCCCGCCCTGCCACCGCCTACGCGGTCCCCTTCGGCGGGGAGGTCTCCGACGACGACGGCGGCACGGCCTGGCGGCCGGAGACCCGCCTCGTGGCCGCCGCCCACGACACCCCGGTGATCGGCTACGGCGGTGGGTGGGTCAACACGCTGCGCCTGTGGTCGGCGCTGCCCGCCGCAGACCTGCTGGATCTGGACCGGTTCAGCGCCGGCGACTTCTTCGGCGCCGCCGAGACGGAGACCTGGGCGCGCACTCTCAGCCGGGTGCTCTACCCGACCGACACCACCGACCTGGGGCGGCGCCTGCGCCTGTCCCAGGAGCACTTCCTCACCTCCGCCTCGGTGCAGGACGTGCTGCACCGGTTCCTGGAGACCCAGCAGGATCTGCGCCGTCTTCCCGAGCACGCCGCCATCCAGATGAACGACACGCACCCGGCCCTGGCCGGCCCGGAGCTGATCCGTCTGCTGGTGGACGAGCACGGCGTCGGCTTCGACACCGCCGCCGACCTGGCCGTCCAGGTGCTCGGATACACCAACCACACCCTGCTGCCGGAGGCCCTGGAGATGTGGCCGGTGGATCTGATGCGCCACCTGCTGCCCCGTCACCTGCAGATCATCGAGCGGCTGGACCAGCGCGTCCACGAGGTCCACGGGAGTGCGGCAGACGACGTCCACCTCATCGAGCACGGCCACGTGAAGATGGGGGAGCTCGCCGTGGTGACCAGCCACCGGGTCAACGGCGTCTCCGCGCTGCACACGGACCTGGTGCGCCGGAACCTCTTCCCCCACCTGGAGGCCCTCACCCCGGGCCGCATCCTCAATGTCACCAACGGGATCACGCCCCGGCGCTGGCTCGCCCTGGCCAACCCCGCACTCGCCGATCTGGTCACCGAGACCATCGGCCCCGGATGGGAGACGGATCTGGACCGGCTGCGTGAACTGGAGCCCCACGCGGAGGACCCGAACTTCCTGGAGGCCTTCGGACGCACCAAGCATCTGGCCAAGCACCGCCTGGCCACCTGGCTGGACGAGGAGCACGGCATCGAGCTGCCCCTGGAAGCGCTCCTCGACGTGCAGGTCAAGCGCCTCCACGAGTACAAGCGACAGCTGCTGAACATCCTGTGGACCGTCTCTCGCTGGCAGCGGATCAAGGCCGACCCCGGCGCGGACTGGGTGCCGCGCGTCAAGATCTTCGGAGGCAAGGCGGCTCCCAGCTACACCGCGGCCAAGGACATCATTCGGCTGATCAACGACGTCGGGGCGGTCATCAACAGCGATCCCGAGACCCGGGAGAGGCTGCGGATCATCTACCCGCCGAACTACAACGTCACCATGGCGGAGAAGCTCATCCCCGCCGCCGACCTCTCCGAGCAGATCTCCACGGCTGGGATGGAGGCCTCGGGCACCGGGAACATGAAGTTCGCGCTCAACGGGGCGCTGACCATCGGCACCCTGGACGGCGCGAACGTGGAGATCCGCGAGGAGGTCGGGGCGGAGAACTTCTTCCTCTTCGGCCTCACCGCGGACGAGGTCCTCGCCCGGCGTGAGCAGCCCGGCCACGCTCGTGCGGCGATCGAGCAGAGCCAACCGCTGCAGGACGTCCTGCAGGCGATCGCGGAAGGCACGTTCAGCCCCGAGGAACCAGCGCGCTACAGCGGTCTCGTCGACCACCTGTGGAACAGCGACTGGTTCCTCGTCGCCTCCGATTTCGACGCTTACAATTCCTCCCAGGAGCTGGTAGACATGTCCTACCGCGATCCGTTGCGGTGGCAGCGGATGGCAGTGACGAATGTGGCACGGATGGGCAGCTTCAGCTCCGACCGCGCAGTACGGCACTACATGAGGGAGATCTGGAACGTACCCCCGGCGCAGTAGCCGCCGTCCTGTCGACGAAAGGCCCCGGCCATGTCCCCACCGGCAGATCCGCACCGATTCAGCCCCGTGCTGGGAGCGCTCGACGAGCACCTCTTCGCCGAGGGAACGCACCACCGGCTGTGGGACGCGCTCGGCGCACACCTCATCACCCATGAAGGGGTCGACGGCGTGCACTTCGCCGTCTGGGCCCCCAACGCCTCCCGGGTCGCCGTGGTCGGGGACTTCAATCACTGGAACCCTGACGAGCATCCGATGCGGCCGGTCGGGTCCACCGGGGTGTGGGAGACCTTCGTGCCCGGCGTCGTCGAGGGCACCGTCTACAAGTACGACCTCCACGACCGAGACGGTCACCATCTGCCGCAGAAGGCCGACCCGGTGGGCTTCGGCGCCGAGCACCCGCCCGCCACCGGGTCCGTGGTGCGCCGCCTGGACGCCCACCACTGGCAGGACGACCAGTGGCTGGCCCGCCGAGCCGAGGCGAACGCGGTGACCAGCCCCATCAGCGTCTATGAGGTCCACCTGGGGTCCTGGCGGAGGGTCGACGGCGTCCGCCCGCTGTCCTACCTGGAGCTCGCCTCGCAGCTGGTGGACTACGTCGCCGACATGGGCTTCACCCATATCGAGGTGCTGCCGGTCAGCGAACACCCCTTCGACGGGTCCTGGGGCTATCAGCCGGTGGGCATGTATGCGCCCACCATCCGCTACGGCACCCCGGCGGAGTTCGCGGCCTTCGTGGACGCCGCCCACGCCCGGGGGCTGGGAGTCATCGCCGACTGGGTGCCCGGACACTTCCCGACCGACGAGCACGGGCTGGGACGGTTCGACGGCACCGCACTGTACGAGCACCTGGACCCCCGTCAGGGATTCCACCCGGACTGGAAGACCTACATCTACAACTACGGGCGCCCCGAGGTGCGCGGCTACCTGGTGGCCAACGCCCTCTACTGGATCGACCAGTATCACCTGGACGGGCTGCGGGTCGATGCGGTCGCCTCCATGCTCTACCGGGACTATTCACGGGCGGAGGGGGAGTGGGTCCCCAACCGGGACGGCGGGCGCGAGAACCACGAGGCCATCGACTTCCTGCGCGCCACCAACGTCGCCGTCTACGGCACCCACCCGGGGACGGCGATGACGGCCGAGGAGTCCACCTCCTTCCCGGGGGTGACCCGCCGGGTGGACCATGACGGTCTGGGCTTCGGGTACAAGTGGAACCTCGGCTGGATGAACGACTCGCTGACCTACTTCAGCCGCGACCCGGTCCATCGGAAGTATCACCACGACGACCTCACCTTCGGGCTCTCCTACGCCTTCAGCGAGAACTTCGTGCTGCCCATCAGCCACGACGAGGTTGTCCACGGGAAGGGCTCCCTGTACCAGAGGATGCACGGCTCGCATGCGGACAAGCTCGGCGGGCTGAAAGCGTTCTTCGGCTACATGTGGGGCCACCCGGGGAAGAAGCTGCTGTTCATGGGGCAGGAGTTCGGCCAGCCGGCCGAATGGGACCACGACGGCGAACTGGACTGGGGCGTCCTCCACGACCCCGGTCACGCCGGTGTGCAGGCCCTGGTCCGGGACCTGAACCGGATCTACCGGGAGCAGCCGGCGCTGCACCGCTGGGACTCAGACGCCCGCGGGTTCTCCTGGCTGTTGGTCGACGGAGCCGACGACCAGGTGGTGGCCTGGACCCGACGGGGAGAGCCGGGTGATCCGCATGTCGTCGTCGTGCTGAACCTGGCCCCCGTGGAGCGCACCGGCTACCGGGTCGGGTTCCCCGTCGCCGGGCGCTGGCGGGAGGCGCTCAACACGGACTCCTCCGCATACGGCGGCGGCGATCGGGGCCACGGCGGTGCCGTGGAGACGGAGCCGGTGCCCGCGGTGGACGAGGCGCAGTCGGCGCTCCTCACCCTTCCCCCTCTCTCGGCCATCTACTTCGTGGAGGATCACTCATGAACACCAGCATCGAGCCGGGCGCACCAGCCCGGCTGAGCAGTCAGGCCATGGCCTTCGTGCTCGCCGGCGGCCGGGGCAGCCGCCTGGAGGAGCTCACGGACCGCCGGGCGAAGCCCGCCGTGCACTTCGGGGGCAAGACCCGCATCATCGACTTTCCGCTGTCCAACGCGCTGAACTCGGGCATCCGGAAGATGGCGATCGCCACCCAGTACAAGGCTCACTCGCTGATCCGCCACATGCAGCGCGGCTGGAGCTTCTTCCGTGCCGAACGCAACGAGTACCTGGACATCCTTCCGGCCAGCCAGCGTGTGGAGGAGAACAAGTGGTACCTCGGCACGGCGGACGCCGTGACCCAGAACATCGACATCGTGGACGACTACAACGTCGAGTACGTGATCGTGCTCGCCGGGGACCACGTGTACAAGATGGACTACGAGGTCATGCTGCGTCAGCACGTGGAGAGCGGCGCGGAGGTCACCGTCGGCTGCCTGACGGTTCCGCGGGAGGAGGCCAGCGCCTTCGGGGTGATGCACATCGATGAGCGGGACCGGATCATCGACTTCCTGGAGAAGCCGGCCGATCCGCCCGGCACCCCCGACGACCCGGACGTCTCCCTGGCATCGATGGGGATCTACGTCTTCGACTGGCAGTTCCTGCGCCAGCTGCTCATCGAGGACATGCATGACCCGGACTCCAGCCATGACTTCGGTCACGACCTGATCCCGCAGCTGGTGACCCGAGGTGCGGCCTATGCGCACCGCTTCAGCGAATCCTGCGTGATGAGCGGCCTGGAGACCCGTCCCTACTGGCGGGACGTGGGCACGATCGACTCGTTCTGGCAGGCCAACATCGACCTCACCGAGTTCGTGCCGCCGCTGGACCTCTATGACCAGAAGTGGCCCATCTGGACCTACGCCGAGCAGACGCCGCCGGCGAAGTTCATCCACGACGAGGAGGACCGCCGGGGCCAGGCGATCCAGTCGCTGATCTCCGGGGACACCATCATCAGCGGCTCCGATGTGCACAACTCGCTGCTGTTCACCGGGAACCGGGTGCACTCGTACTCGACGCTCGACCACGTCGTCGCGCTGCCGTACGTGGAGGTGGGCCGGCACGCCCAGCTGAGCCGCTGCGTGATCGACAGCCGGGTCCGCATCCCGGACGACCTCGTGGTCGGGGAGGACCCGGAGGAGGATGCGAAGTGGTTCCGGCACACGGACAAGGGGATCACGCTCATCACCCAGGACATGCTGGACCGCCGGGCCGCCGCGCTGGAGTAGTCTGGTGCTCCTCCTCTGAAAGGACGTCCCGTGACCGCCGTGCGTCGTCGTGTCCTCTCCGTCGCCTCGGAGTGCGCACCCCTGATCAAGACCGGCGGGCTCGCCGACGTCGTCGGGGCGCTTCCGGGCGCACTCGAGCCCTGCGGCTGGGAGTCCCGGGTGCTGCTGCCGGCCTACCCGCAGGTGCTCGATCAACTCGACGGTTCCCGCCGCGTATGGGCCGAGGACGACCTGTTCGGCGGACCCGCCTGCGTGCGCTCGGGCACCGTGGACGGGCTGCCGATGCTGCTGCTGGACGCTCCGCACCTGTTCCAGCGGCCCGGCGGCCCCTATGCCGACGGCCAGCAGGACCACCCGGACAACCATGTGCGGTTCGCCGCGCTGAGCTGGGCGGCCGCGCAGATCGCCCAGGACGGGGTCGACGACGGCGCGGGGGAGCCCTGGCGGCCGGATCTGGTGCACGCCCATGACTGGCAGGCCGGGCTGGCGCCGTCGTACCTGAAGTATGCCGGCGCCAGCGTGCCGACCGTGATGACCATCCACAACATCGCCTTCCAGGGGATCTTCGGGGAGGACCAGCTGGATCGGCTGCGCCTGCCGCGCTGGGACTTCCACCCGGAGGGGATCGAGTACCACGGGGCGGTGAGCAGCCTGAAGGCGGGGATGATGCACGCTTCCCGGGTGACCACGGTCAGCCGCACCTATGCGGAGGAGCTCACCACCCCCGCGTTCGGCTTCGGCCTTGAGGGCGTGGTCGCCATGCGTCGCCGCCGCGGCGAGATGCACGGGATCGTCAACGGCATCGACACCACCGTGTGGGATCCGGCGCAGGACCCGCACATCAGGCCGTACTCGGCGGAGGCCCCCGCGTCCAAGGCGGCCAACCGGGCGGCGCTGCTCCAGGAGTTCGGGCTCGCCGAGCCCACCGGGCCCCTGGCCGTGGTCGTCACCCGCCTGACGCACCAGAAGGGCGTGGACCTGCTGCTGGAGACTCTGCCCGGTTTCGTGGAGGCCGGCGGTGCGGTGGCGGTGCTCGGCTCAGGGGACCCCGCCTATGAGCAGGGCCTCCGAGAGCTCGCCGCCCGACGGCCTGACGCGGTAGGTGTGCGCCTGGGCTACGACGAGCCGCTGAGTCACCGGATGTACGCCGGAGGGGACCTGGTGCTGGTGCCCTCACGGTTCGAGCCGTGCGGCCTCACCCAGCTCTACGGCCTGCGCTACGGGGCGCTGCCGCTGGTGGCCTCCACCGGCGGGCTCCGGGACACGGTCGTCGACGCCACGGTGGAGAACCTGGCCGCGGGCACCGCCACCGGCTTCCTGGTCACCGAGCTCAGCGCCGCCGGCCTGGCGGACGCGCTTGGCCGGGCGCTGCGGCTCCACCAGGACCAGCGGGCATGGGGTGCGGTCCGGCAGACCGCCATGACCAGCCCGGTGGACTGGTCCTCCTCGGCGCAGCAGTACGCCGCCCTGTTCACGGAGCTGGTGCGGTGACCCGTCGTGTCACGCCCGGCCGTTCCTGGCCGCTGGGCATCACCCTGTCCGAGGACGGCGCGAACGTGGCCGTCTGGGCCCCGGAGGCCGAGTCCGTCTGGCTGTGCCTCGTCGACGGCGAGCAGGAGGAACGCGTCCTGCTGCCCTATGCCGACGGCGGCATCCGGCATGCTCACATCTCCGGCCTGTCCGCAGGCATGCGGTACGGGCTGCGCGCCGACGGGCCCTGGGCGCCGGAGCAGGGGCTGTGCTTCGATGAGCGGAAGCTGCTGATCGACCCCTACGCCCGCGCCCTCGACGGCCCCGTCCGGTGGCACCCGGAGATGGCCAGCGGCTCCGAGGAGGACAGCGCGGCCGTGATGCCCAAGGGCATCATCGTCGCGGACGTGGGCGGGCGTGAGGCTCAGACCGGCGACGCGGAGGTCCCGGATCCTGCGGCGAACCGGCCGCGCCACGACGTCGGCGACCTGATCATCTATGAGGCGCATCTGAAGGGCCTCACCGCCGCGCATCCGGAGGTGCCGGACGAGCTGCGCGGCACCTACGCCGGATTCGCCCACCCGGCGATCGTCGACCACCTGGTGGAGCTGGGTGTCACCGCCGTGGAGCTGCTGCCGCTGCAGGCCTTCCTCGACGACGAGCACGTGGTCGGGCGTGGCCTCACCAACTATTGGGGGTACCAGCCGATCGCTTGGCACGCGCCGGAGCCGCGCTACGCGCTCCACGACGCCGACGCTGAGCTGCGCACCCTGGTGCACACCCTGCATGAGGCGGGCATCGCCGTGTTCCTGGACGTGGTGTACAACCACACCGGGGAAGGCGGCGACGGCGGCCCCGTCCTCAGCCTGCGCGGCCTGGACGCCGGATACTACCGCCGGCACGAGGGCTCCCACATCGATGACACCGGCACCGGCAACACCATGGCCACCGAACACCCCATGATGCTGCAGCTGATCCTCGACAGCATGCGCCACTGGGTGACGCGCTACGGGATCGACGGGTTCCGCTTCGACCTGGCCACCGCCGTGGCCCGCGGGCCGGCAGGCTTCGACGCCGCCGGCGCGTTCTTCCAGACCGTGCGGCAGGACCCCGTGCTCGCCGGGGCCACGCTGATCGCCGAGCCCTGGGACCTCGGCCCCGACGGCTACCAGCGCGGCGCCTACCCGCACCCGTGGTCCGAGTGGAACGACGGCTTCCGTGACGACGTGCGGCGCGCCTGGCGCGGGGACCAGGACGCCGTCCGGGCCCTCGGCGCACGTCTGCTGGGCTCTGCCGAGACCTTCGACCACTCGCGGCGCGCCCCCACGGCGTCGATCAACTTCCTCACCGCCCACGACGGGTTCACCCTGGCCGACGTCGTCTCCTACGCCGAGCGGCACAATGAGGCCAACGGCGAGGACGGCCGCGACGGCCACAGCGAGAACCATTCTGACAACCTCGGGGTGGAGGGCCCTACCGACGATCCCGAGATCCGCGCCGCGCGATCGCGCAGGGTGCGGGCGATGCTGGCGACCCTGTTCGTCTCCCAGGGGGTGCCCATGCTGCTGGCCGGGGACGAGATCGGCAACAGCCAGGGCGGCAACAACAACGCCTACGCGCAGGACAACGAGATCGGCTGGGTGGACTGGACGGACCCGGACCACGAGCTGCTGGACCTGATGCGAGGGCTGACCGCGCTGCGCCGGCGGCTCCCGGTGCTGCGGCAGCGGGCCTTCCTGCACGGAGCAGCCCGGTCCGACGGCGCCCCAGATGTGCTGTGGCTCAGCGCGGACGGTGAACCCGCCACGGAGGAGCACTGGCAGGACCCCGAGCTTCGCACCGTCATCGCGGTGCTGCGCGGCGCCGCCGGAGACCCCGTGGGGGAGACCCTCACCGGGGCCGTGGCGGTCGTGCTCACCGTGGGTGAGGAGACGACGGTGCGCCTTCCCGGCGACGGGCCATGGCAGCTGGAGGTCGACACCGCCGGTGAGGCACGTCCGGAGGGTGAGGATGCCGGCGTGTGGAGGATCGGCGGCCAGTCGGCGGCGGTGTTCACCTCACCGGGACCATGACGTGCCCGCCGGAGGGGCGGTGCTCACCGCTGCTGTGACGCCGCGAGACGTCGCGTTCATCGGAGTGTCACACATCCGTCCTAGGCTGAGTGCCCAGGACTGCAGGCACCCTCCGGAAGGACGTCCTCGATGAGCCCCGAGAGCCCCGAGCTCCCGCCCGCCCTGGTGGCAATCTCCCACGGCACCTCCGACGCCGCCGGTCAGGCGGTGGTCCGTCGGCTGGCCGACGACGTCGCCGCGGCGGCCGAGGCCCGTGACCTGGACGCCCCGGTGCGACTGGGACATGTGGACGTCCAGGACCCGGACGTGCCCGCCACGCTGGCGCAGCTCCCCGAGTCCCTGCCCGCTGTGGTGGTGCCGGTGCTGCTCTCCGCCGGTTACCACGTCCACGTGGACCTGAGGAAGGAGACCGCCGACGTCGGCCGTGAGGTCCCCATCGCCGGGGCCCTCGGCCCGGATGACCGGCTCGTGGACATCCTGGTGCGCCGCCTGGCGGAGGCCGGCGCGTCCCCGGGCACGGACCGGATCATCCTGGGGGTGGCGGGCTCTTCGGACCCGGCCGCCGTCGAGGACTGCCATGAGATGGGCCGCCGCCTGTCCGCGCGCCTGGGGGCCGACGTCGAGGTGGCCTTCCTCGCCGCAGCCCAGCCCACGGTGGCCGGGGCCGTCGCCGATGCCCGGCAGGCCCGCGACGCTGCGGGGGAGGGTGGGCGCGTCGTCGTCGCCAGCTACTTGCTGGCCCCCGGCTACTTCCAGACCCTGCTGGAGAAGGCGGCCGGCGACGTCACCACCGCGCCGCTGCTGCCCGCTCCGCAGGACGCGGGGGCGCCGCCGGCTTCCCCTCCGGAGCTGGTGGACATCATCCTGGACCGGTACGCCGCGGCCGGTCCAGCACGCCGGTGAAGATCGCGGCGGCGACGACGACGGCCCACAGGCACACCATCAGCACCCAGGTCGTGTGAAGCCCGGGCATGATCTCCTGAAGCTGGTTCGCCAGCGGAGTCCACACCATCCTGGCCGGAAGGGCGACCACCACTCCCGCGGTCACACCGGTGACCAGGTGCAGGTGCCCCAGCCGCCGCAGCAGCAGGCTCAGTGTCCCGGCGAGCAGTCCGGAGACGCCCAGGACCAGCACCAGCAGCCCGAGGATCGCCGCCAGGGCGGTGGGCGACCAGGGCCAGGGATGGTTCCCGAAGGCCAGGCCGAGGCCCAGCCCGAGGGGTGATGCGCAGAGGGCTGCCAGCGCCGCCGTCGCCGGGGTGCCGACCAGCCGAGCGGCCGGACGCGCAGCGGGGCGCCGACCCGCGGGGAAGCGAGGCATGGCGTGGGGGCCGCGACGGCCGGACGGGAGCAGGTCTGGCAGCCCACAGGCCAGCAGGACGAGCACCCAGAACTGGACATGGTGCCAGAGAGAGTCGGGTGTGTGGACATCCGGCGACGTCAGGACGGTGACCACAAAACGCAGCGAGTCCAGCAGCAGGAAGCCCACGACGCCGAGGGCGGCGAGCAGCGCACTGCCCGTGAGCGCGCGGATCAGAGCGGCGATACCCGCCGCCAGCACAGCGATGAGGCTCAGGGTCAGCCAGCCCTCCAGATGGAAGGTCAGCCAGCGGAAGGAGGAGGGTGCCGCCGCGTGGAGACTGACCGCAAAGATGACGGTGTCGACCGTGGCGGCCAGCAGGGCCAGACCGATCCGCTGCCACAGCAGCATCGGGGCAGATCCGAGGCGCGGCGGCAGGGAGCCGGGGGCCGGTCCGGCCCCGATTCCGGATTCGTCGGGCGCCGGGACTGCCGGGTGCTCCGGCGGCCGGCGGTGAGACTGGTCGGTCATCGGCTTCTCCTCGGGGAGTCGTGCGTGCAGCGTGTCCCCGGACCCTAGCCGGAGGTCCTCACAACCGGCTCACATCACAGGCACGTGCGCGAGGAGCTGCCCGGCAGAGCCGCCGTCCCCGGTAGGATTGCCCCGATGAGCACACCGCCTCTGGACCCGTGGACCAACGGGACGCCCGCCTACCGACGCACGCTGCTGCTGGGGATGGTCTCCACCTTCCTCGGCGTCGTGTGCGTGGTGCTGGCGGCCGTCGCCGTCGGGCCGGACCTCGAGCCGACCCTGCGCGGGCTCGGGCTCGGGCTCATCGGCCTGGGCATCATCAGCCACCTGATCGCCATCCTGCTGCGCAAGCGGCAGGCCAAGCAGATCATCCAGGCCCGGGCGGACCAGTCGAAGAAGAGAGGGCGCTGACGCGTTGAGCATCACCACCGAGGCGGAGGGCCGGGTCTACCCGGCGGCCGCGCCGTATCAGGTCAGCCGGGAGGCGATCCGCGAGTTCGCCGTCGCGGTCAAGGCCGAGCACCCCGCCCACCATGACGTCGACGCCGCCGCGGCCCTGGGTCACCGTGACCTGGTCGCCCCGCCGACCTTCGCCGTCGTCGTCGCCCAGCGCGCGGAGGCCGCCGTGGTGGCCGACGATGAGGTCGGCATCGACTTCTCCCGCGTGGTGCACGCCGACGAGCGCTTCACTCACCACAGCCCCATCCTGGCCGGCGACACGCTGCACGCCCAGGCAACCCTGGACCGGATCCGGGTCATGGGTGCCGGGGCGATGGTCACCACCAAGGTAGAGATCACCACCGCCGAGGGCGAGGCGCGCAGCACCGTGACCTCCTCCCTGCTGGTGCGTGCCGAGGAGGAGGACGCATGAGCACCCCGGACACCACCACCCCGGACATCAACACGCTGGAGAAGGGCCAGGAGATCGGCAGCCGGGAGGTCCGGCTCTCCCGTGCGGACCTGCTCCGCTACGCGGCCGCCTCCGGCGACCACAACCCCATCCACTGGAACGAGCGCTTCGCCCGGGAGGTCGGCCTCGACGGTGTCATCGCCCACGGCATGCTCACCATGGGCCTGGCTGTGGACCTGGTCACCGACTGGGTGGGCGACCCCGGCCGGGTGGTCGACTACCAGGCCCGCTTCACCAAGCCGGTCCCGGTCCCGGACGCCGAGGCCGGACCCCCGGACACACCCACCGCCACGCTGCTGATCAGCGGGAAGGTCGGAGCGGTCGACGTCGAGGCCGCCACGGCGCGCGTCGATCTGACGGTGAGCCTGGAAGGCGCCAAGGTCCTGGCGAAGTCCCAGGTCAGCGTCCGGCTCTGAGGATCACGCCTGATCACGGGCCCGAGGATCCCGTCCGCGGGCCGGTCAGCACCGTATAATCGCCACACGGATTCGCCGCACCTGCACCGGCGCGGCCCACGAGCACCAGCGAACAGGGGACCTCTCATGCCCAGCACCACGGAGATCGAGACCGCGGAGGGCGCCGTCGCGCCCGTCGCACGCCCTGCCGCCCCGCGGCGCACCCACGTGGCCAGAGGGCTCGGCGTGACGGCGATCGCCGCCCTGGCCCTGACCGCCTGCGGCGGCGAGGACGAGGGAGAGGGCGACGTCGAGGCCGAGCCGCAGGTGGAGACCGAGCTCGACCTCGAGGTCGGTGAGGTGGAGCTGATCTCCGAGGGCACCTTGACCGTCTGCTCGGACGTGCCCTACCCGCCGTTCGAGTACTACGACGCCGACGGCGCGGTCGTCGGCTTCGACATCGACATCGCCGAGGGCATCGCGGAGGTGCTCGACGTCGAGCTCGAGGTGGTGCAGACCAGCTTCGAGGGCATCCAGTCCGGTGTGGCGCTCAACGCGGCGTCCTGCGACCTGGCCATCTCTGGGATGACGATCACCGAGCAGCGCGCCGGCAACATGCTCTTCTCCGAGCCGTATCTGGACGACAACCTGGGTCTGCTGGCCGCCTCCGACGCCGGCATCGGCTCCCTGGAGGACATCGACGACTCCATCACGGTGGGCGTGCAGGCGGACACCACCGGAGAGACCTACGCGGAGGAGCAGGGGTACCAGATCCGCTCCTACCCCGATTCCGGGCTGCTCATCCAGGGGCTGGAGTCCGGCCAGGTGGAGGCCGCCATCGGCAACATCTCCATCCTCGGCTACCAGGCCGGCGAGCACGAGGGCTCCGAGTTCGTCGAGGAGATCGACACCGGCGAGCAGCTGGGCATCGCCGCCCAGTCGGACAACCAGGACCTCATCGACGCAGTGGACGAGATCCTCGCGGAGATGGAGTCCGGCGGCTTCATGGCCGAGGCCGAGGACCTGTGGTTCGGCGGCGGCGAGACTCCCGAGGAGGGCGACGTCGACGAGGAGGCTGACGACGAGGTCGATGACGCGGACGACGCGGACGACGCGGACGACGCCGATGACGCTGACGCCGACGAGGACGACGACTGACCCGCATGGCACTGACGACCCGTGACCGAGCACGGCTGAGCCTCGGGATCCAGGCCGGCCTCTTCGTCGCGGTGCTGATCGCTCTCCTGTTCATCATGGACTGGAGCGCGATCCACCGCAGCTTCTTCGACATCGAGCGCATCGGCCCGATGTTCCCCGACATCATCACCGTCGGGCTGGTCAACACCCTGCAGTACACGGCGGTCGGATTCGTGCTCGGCCTGCTGGGCGGCACGGTGCTGGCCCTGATGAAGCTCTCCAGCTTCCCGGTCTACCGGTGGCTGGCGACCGCCTACATCGAGTTCTTCCGCGGGATCCCTGCGATCCTGGTGTTCCTGGCCCTGGGTTTCGGCGTCTCGATCGCCTTCGGATGGAACCTGACCTCCCTGCAGATCGCCGGCTCGGCGCTCGGCCTGGTCGCCAGCGCCTACATCGCCGAGACCCTGCGCGCCGGTCTGCAGGCGGTGCCGAAGGGCCAGGTGGAGGCCGCACGGGCCCTGGGCATGCCGGCCTGGCGGGCGATGGTCTCCATCCAGATCCCGCAGGCCTTCCGCATCGTGCTGCCGCCGCTGACGAATGAGGCGATCCTGCTCACCAAGGACTCTTCGCTGATCTTCGTGGTCGGGCTGACCGCGGGCGCGGCCGAGCTGACCAAGTTCGGACGCGACGGCATCAACATCTACCAGGCGGGTCTGACCCCGCTGGTGGCCGCCGGCGCCTGCTACCTGCTCATCACGGTGCCGCTGTCCATCCTGGCGCGCCGCATGGAGCACCGCTCGCCGAGGAAGAAATAGGGAGGCCCGATCCACATGACCGAGCCTGAACTGGCCGAACACCCCTCTGCGGAGGACGGCCCCGCCGGGGTGACCATCACGGGCCTCCACAAGGCCTACGGGGACAATGAGGTGCTCAAGGGCATCGACATGTCGGTGCGCCCCGGGGAGGTGGTCTGCCTCATCGGGGCCTCCGGGTCCGGGAAGTCCACGCTGCTGCGCTGCGTGAACCGCCTGGAGGACCCCAACGCGGGGACCATCACGGTGGGCTCCTTCGAAGCCACCGATCCCGACGTCGACCTGGACGCCATGCGCCGACACATCGGCATGGTCTTCCAGCAGTTCAACCTCTTCCCGCACCTGTCGGTGCTGGAGAACTGCACGATCACCCCGCGCCGGGTGCTCAAACAGCCGAAGGAGGACGCCGAGGCGGAGGCCATGACTCAGCTGCGCCGGGTCGGGCTCGAGGAGCTCGCCCAGCGCCGTCCGGACCAGCTCTCCGGAGGCCAGCAGCAGCGGGTGGCGATCGCCCGCGCGCTGACCATGCGCCCGGCGCTGATGCTCTTCGACGAGCCGACCTCCGCCCTGGACCCGGAGACGGTCGGGGATGTGCTGGCGATCATGCGGCAGCTCGCCGAGGCCGGGATGACCATGATCGTGGTGACCCATGAGATGGCCTTCGCCCGGGAGGTCGCCGACCGGGTCGTGTTCATGGACCAGGGACGTGTGGTCGAGGAGGGCCCCGCCGCCGAGGTCATCGGCGACCCGCAGCAGCCCCGCACCCAGGACTTCCTGCGCCGAGTGCTGAACCCGACCGACGTGGACATCCGGGACTGATGCGGCAGACCGTCATGCGCCGGTTCAGCGACCACACCACCGCCCGAGTGGGCGGCACCGCAGGGGAGTGGGTCGTCGCCGGCACCGAGTTCGAGGCCCTGCAGACGCTCTCCCGCCATCCGCTGCCGTCCGAGGAGGACCGCGCCGCCGGCGGGGACACCCTGCTGGTGCTCGGAGGCGGCTCCAACCTGCTGGTGGCCGACGACGGCTTCGCTGGCACTGTGCTGCAGCTGGCCTTCACCGGCATCACCGCGGCACCGGTGGACGACGACGACGGCGACGTGCTGGTCACCGTCGCGGCCGGACATGAATGGGACGACGTCGTCGCCTGGACCGTGCAGCGCCGGTATGCGGGCCTGGAGGCCCTCTCCGGGATCCCCGGGGCCGCCGGGGCGACCCCGGTGCAGAACGTGGGCGCCTATGGGGCCGAGGTGTCCCAGACGCTGGTGGACGTCCGCGCCTGGGACCGGCTGCTGGGCGAGGTCGTGACGCTGAGCAACGAGGAGCTGGACTTCGGGTACCGGGACTCGGTGCTCAAGCGCACCACGCTGCACGGTTCGCCGCGTTACGTGGTGCTCTCGGTGCGGTTCCGTCTGACGCACCGAGGTGAGGCCACGCCGTCGTCGCCGGTCCGCTATGCGGAGCTGGCGCGCTCCTTGGGCCTGGACGTCAACGCGGCGGAGGATCAGCGGCGTGCGCCGCTGGCCGACGTGCGCACCACGGTGCTGGCCCTGCGGGCCGGCAAGGGCATGGTCCTGGACCCCGCCGACCACGACACCTGGTCCACCGGTTCGTTCTTCACCAACCCGATCGTGGGGGAGGATGTGCTGGCCACCCTGCCCGAGGGGGCGCCGCGCTTCCCTGCCCTGCCGGATGTGGACGGTTCCCCGCGGGTGAAGCTCTCCGCGGCCTGGCTCATCGACCGCGCCGGCTGCCAGAAGGGCTTCGGGGCGGAGCTGGTGGAGGGCCGTGCGTCACTGTCCACCAAGCACACGCTGGCCGTCACCAACCGTGGTGAGGCCTCCACAGCGGACCTGCTGACGGTGGCCGGTGCGGTCCGCGACCGGGTCCGGGAGATCTTCGGCATCGAACTGCACCCCGAGCCGGTGCTCATCGGCTGCGAGCTCTGAGCAGCGCTTCGAGGAGAGTTCTGAGCAGGGCTCCTGCCTGCGGCTCTCGGAGCGCGGTCGTCACTGCCCGACCACACGACGACGGCGCCCTGCTTCGCTGAGGAGGCAGGGCGCCGTCGTCGTGTGGTGGCGCGGGCGCGGGGTGCCGGAGAAAGCGCCGAGGCGACAGCGGGAGTGGGGCGTCCTCAGAGCTTGCCGACCGCGATCAGCAGCATGCGGCGCAGCGGCTCGGCCGCACCCCAGAGGAGCTGGTCCCCCACGGTGAAGGCGGAGATGTACTCCGGGCCCATCTCCAACTTGCGGATGCGGCCCACCGGGATGGTCAGCTCGCCGGTGGCGGCCACCGGGGTGAGCTGCTCCATGGTGGCCTCCTTCTCGTTGGGGACCACCTTCGCCCAGTCGGAGCCGGCGGCGATGATCGACTCGATCTCAGAGACCTCGAGGTCCTCGCGCAGCTTCAGGGTCAGTGCCTGGGAGTGGGAGCGCAGGGCGCCCACCCGCACGCACAGGGAGTCGAACGGGATCCTCTCCCCGCGGCGCTCCACCCCGGGGGCCAGTGAGTCGCCGCGGCCCAGGATCTTGTTGGTCTCCACCCCGGCCTTCCACTCCTCCTTGGCGACGCCGTTGCCGAGGTCCGCGTCGATCCAGGGGATGAGCGAGCCGGCCAGCGGCACTCCGAACTGGGAGGCGTCCAGGCCGCCGCGCTGGGACTCGAGGACCTTGCGGTCGATCTCCAGGATCGCGGAGGCCGGATCGGCGAGCTCCTCGCCCACGGCGCTGTGCAGGTCGCCGAACTGGGTCAGCAGCTCGCGCATGTGCTTGGCGCCGCCGCCGGAGGCCGCCTGGTAGGTCATCGCTGTGCCCCACTCGACCAGGCCCTCGGAAAACAGTCCGCCCAAGCCCATCAGCATGCAGGAGACGGTGCAGTTGCCGCCGATGAACTCCTTCACGCCGGCGGCCAGGCCGGCGTCGATGACGTCCCGGTTGATGGGGTCGAGGGTGATGATGGAGTCCTCGGCCATGCGCAGCGTCGAGGCGGCGTCGATCCAGATGCCGTCCCATCCGGCCGCGCGCAGCTTCGGGTGGACGGCCTTCGTGAAGTCGCCGCCCTGCGCGGTGACGATGATCGGCAGCTTCGCCAAGGTGTCCAGGTCATAGGCGTCCTGGAGCGTGTCCTCGGCCGGCTGCACGCCGTCGAAGCTCGGGGCGGGCCCGCCGGCGTTGGAGGTGGAGAAGAACACCGGGGAGATGTGGTCGAAGTCCCCCTCGTCGAGCATGCGCTGGATGAGCACGGAGCCGACCATGCCGCGCCAGCCGACGATCCCGACGGACGGGGTCGCGCCGGTGGCGTCGGAGAGGGCCGAGACTGCGAGGGATGTCGTAGAAGCCATGCTTACCAGGGTAACGAACTCGGTCCGTGAGACCGAGTGGTGAGCATCACGTCCGGCTCATGCGGCGTCATCATCCGGGCCGACCCCGGCTCGAGTCAGAGGCCGCGGCGCCAGCTCCAGATCAGCCAGGCGGCGACGACGGCGGGCACCACCACGAACAGGAACCCGCCCAGCAGCATGCCGATCAGGTAGACCCCGAGGGGGTCGCCTGCGGCGAATCCTGAGGAGGTGTCGCCGATGTACTGCGCCGCGGCGCCGATCACCACACCGACGGCGACGAGCAGCAGAAGGACGCCGAGCAGCAGCTTCCACAGCTTGCGGTGGGGCGCGTCGGCGCTCCAGTCCTCCGCCTCGCCCAGCCCTGGCATCGTGCTCATGACACGACGGTAGGCCGCCGGTGGGTCAGTGTCACGGTTCCCCGGCCGCCGGTCCGGCGCCGGAAGGCTCAGTCGCTGTCCGGATCCTCTTCGCCGTCGTGGCGGCAGAGAGTCTCGAAGCGGTAGCGCTGCCCGTCGGCGGCGGTGTGCCAGCCCTCTGCGGGGTCTGCGGCGCAGAGCTCCCAGCGCGACGGCGGCAGCTGCGGGGCGTAGGTGTCGCCGTCGACGTCGAGGTCGATGACCGTCACCACCGCGCCGTCGGCGAGGTCCTGCTCCACGGTCTCCGCGTAGATGCGCCCTCCGCCGAGGATCCAGACCTTCGCAGGCGGCTGCCCGTCGGCACCCGGCGAGCAGGCCAGATCGAGGGCGGCGTCCAGGGAGGACGCCGTCTCGGCGCCGGCGGCGGTGATCGTCGCGGCCCGGTCGGCGTCACCGGTGATGACGATGTTGCGCCGTCCCGGCAGGGGACGGACGGACTCCGGCAGCGACTCCCAGGTGCGACGCCCCATCACCACCGGGCGGCCGCGCGTCTGGGCGCGGAAGTGCGCGAAGTCCTCCGGAAGGTGCCACGGCATGTCGCCGTCGCGGCCGATCACGCCGTCGCGGGTCTGCGCCCAGATCATCCCGACCCAGGGGCGGGCGGCGGACTCGGGCGTCGTCATACGGCCACCGGTGCGGAGATGGTGGGGTGGTGCTGGTAGTCGAGGACCTCGAAGTCCTCATACTCGTAGGCGAAGATCGACTCCGGAGTGCGGCCGATCCGCAGGCGCGGATACGGGTAGGGGGCCCGGGAGAGCTGCTCGGTGACCTGCTCCACGTGGTTGTCGTAGATGTGGCAGTCCCCACCGGTCCAGATGAACTCTCCAGGCTCCAGGCCGGTCTGCTGGGCGACCATCAGGGTCAGCAGGGCATAGGAGGCGATGTTGAACGGCACACCCAGGAACAGGTCCGCGCTGCGCTGGTACAGCTGGCAGGACAGCCGCCCCTCGGCCACATGGAACTGGAACATCACATGGCAGGGCGGAAGGGCCATCTTCTCCACCTCGGCCGGATTCCAGGCAGTGACCACGTGGCGGCGCGAGTCCGGATTCGTGCGCAGCGAGTCGACCACCTGCGCGATCTGATCGATGGAGCCGCCGTCGGGAGTGGGCCAACTGCGCCACTGCACGCCGTAGACCGGGCCCAGCTCGCCGTCCTCGTCAGCCCACTCGTTCCAGATCCGCACACCGCGCTCCTGGAGCCAGCGCACGTTGGAGTCTCCGCGCAGGAACCACAGCAGCTCCAGCGCGACCGACTTGAAGTGCACGCGCTTGGTGGTGATCAGGGGGAACGAGTCATGCAGGTCGAAGCGCAGCTGCCGGCCGAAGACGCTGCGCGTTCCGGTGCCGGTGCGGTCCGACTTGGGCGTGCCCTCGGCCAGCACCTCGGCCAGCAGGTCCTCATACGGGGTGGGGATCGCGTCGCTCACGGTGCCCAGCATACCGGCCGACGCCGGAGGCGCGCCGGGTGCGGACGGGCCGACGTCGGCCGTCCCGCTCAGCTCACCGGCGCCTGGTGCTTCCGGTACTCCGGATAGCGGTGCAGGTACTGATCGATGTAGCTGCACTCGGAGAGGAACGACCACCCTTCGGCGACGAGCTCGTCCAGCAGCAGCGTCACCAGGCAGCGGGCATAGCCGCGACGGCCGAACTGCGGATCGATGATCGTGTGCTGCAGGCGCTTCACCTGCTGGCCGCCGATGGTCTCCTCGGTGTAGCCGATGAACCCGATGAAGGTCTCGACGCCGTCCAGGGTGTCCCACAGCTCGGCACGGCCGCGGTCCTCATCCCGACGAAGCACCGCAGTGGGGTGGACGTTCTTCTCAACGCTCATACGGTGAGACTACCGTCACGTTCGACCGGCTGTCAGTCCTCGAACGGCTCGTAGACCTCCACGGAGACGATCTCGCCGCTGCGGTCCACCGCCTGCTGGGCGACCAGCACCGCGCCTGGCTTCAGGAAGGGGTCGGCCTCCGGCATGGCCTGGAGCAGGCGCTCGTCGTGGATCCAGCTGCGGACCTCCCCGAGCACGATCGGCAGCACCGGACGGTGGGTGCACAGCACCGTGGGCTGCAGGACCTCCAGGCACTTGCGGGTGCGGTGGAGGGTCTTGCGCGGATCCTCTTCGGCACGCTTCTCCGTGAGGGACTTGCGGTGCTTGAGCTTGTGGCGGTGACGCTTCACATAGGGCGCCACGGTCTCCACGCAGCGACGCCACGGGGAGGTCTCGATCAGCCGCGGCCGCCAGGCGGTCAGCAGTCGCTCCACGGCCTTGGCCTGGCGCTTCCCGGTGGCCGCCAGGGGGCGTTCGCCCTCGGCGCGGGACCAGCTGGCCCGGGGCTTGGCCTTGGCGTGGCGCAGCACCACGAACGGGCTGGTGTGCAGCCGCAGGTCCGCATGCAGCCGCTCGAGCTCGTCCAGCGGCTCACGGTCCGTGACATTGGTGAGCATCTCGCGGGCGGTGTCCACCGAGACCCACCGGACCTCGTCGGTCTCGGAGCCGTCCGGCGTCGGGGTGCCCTCCATGATCCGGGCCGCCCAGTACCAGACCTCCTTGGGCTTGGCGCGCCCGTTCTTCCTTACGTCGTAGCGGGTGATCGGCAGCGGCACGCCCAGGCGGACTTTGAGCCCGATCTCCTCGGCGACCTCCCGCACGGCGCATTCGGGCAGGGTCTCGCCGGGGTCGAGCTTCCCCTTGGGGAAGGACCAGTCGTCATAGCGGGGCCGGTGGATGAGCAGGACCTCCAGCTCCCCGCGGTGCAGGCGCCAGCAGAGGGCTCCGGCGGCGAGGATCTGGGCGTCGGTGCCGTCGTCGGCGTGGGCCGGCGTGCGGCGGCGGGGGACTCGGCGCAAGGGACCTCCTGCGGCGGCGGGCGTCTCGTCGGAGTCGGTGAGGCTGGCAGGGACGTCACCGGAGGTGGTGCCGGTGCTCTCGGCGCGGGCGCTCGGCCGGGGGTTCATCGGATGGATGCTCGCTGTCTCACGCAGTCGGGATGGGTCAGGCGGGCTCCGCACCGGGCTCGGTCACCGGGGCGTACATGGTGTCCACGTCCCAGCGGGTGAACCCGAGCTTGCGGTAGAGCTCGACGGCGGCGGTGTTGTCCGCGTCCACGTACAGCATGATCGCGCCCAGCCCCTGCGAGCGCAGATGCTCGATGCCGGCCAGCGTCAGAGAGTACCCGAGTCCGCGGCCCTGCGCATCCGGGACGACGCCGACCACGTAGACCTCGCCCAGCGGTTCGGCTCCGCCGTCCTCGCCGGGGTGGACCTTGGTCCAGTGGAAGCCCAGCAGCTGACCGTCCTCCTCGGCGAGCAGGAAGCCGGACGGATCGAACCAGTCCTCGGCCATGCGGGCATCGAGGTCCGCCCGGGTGAGGCGGCCCTGCTCGGGGTGGGTGGCGAAGGCGGCGGCGTTGGCCCGCAGCCAGTCCTCCTCGTCACGGCCGGGCTCGAAGGCCCGGATGGTGACGCTCTCCGGCAGGCGGGGGGAGGGGACCTCGTCCAGCGAGGTCAGGCGCATCCGCCACAGTTCGCGGACCGGGGCCCAGCCGTAGCGGGTGGCCAGGCGGGCGGCGGCGTCGTGCTCACCGTGGGCCCAAGCCCGCTGGACGCGTCCGGGCTGCGGAGCGAGGACGTCGTCGGCCAGGGCTGCGGTGAGCTGCCCGCCGATGCCGTGCTGGCGGCAGTTGGGGCGGACCACCAGCTCGAGGACGTCCGGGGCGTCTTCGGCACCGAGGACGACGACGCCGGCGCCGGTGAGCAGATGCTGATGATCGGTGCGGTGCTCGTCCGGGGCGGCCCAGGCGTAGGCGATGCGCAGCGGGGCCTGGGGGTCGCCGGAGTCGGCGGCCTGGTGCAGCTCCACCAGGGTCTGCTCCGAGAACGGCGGATTGGCGTCCGCCTCCTCTGCGGCGCGGGCCAGTTCGACCAGGGCGTCCACCTGGTCCGCGGTGGGGGCGCCTCCGCACAGTTCGACGGTCGTCTCAGGGGCGGTCTGGGTCTCCTGGGGCCTCATGTCTCCACTGTATCGGAGGACGGGCGCCGTATCGGAGGACGGGCGCCGTATCGGAGGACGGGCGCCGTATCGGAGGACGGGCGCCGTATCGGAGGACGGGCGCCGTATCGGAGGACGGGTGCCGGGGTCTCAGCCGAGGAGGGCGCCCTTGGCAGGCTGGCCGATCGGCCGAGGGGTCAGCCGAGTGACCTCCACCGGGCGGGCGAGGGACCCCTCCAGGTCCCGGTTCAGCTCCGCCACGGGCTCGCCGGCTCCGTGGGCGTCGAGCGCCTCCGCGGAGTCCCAGTGCTCGATCATCAGCAGCGTGCCGTCCGGGGCGTCCTGGATGCAGTACAGGTTGCAGCCGGGCTCCTCGTGGACGCGGGGGATCGCCTTCTCGAGGGCGGCGATGACCTCGTCGCGCCGACCTTCGGCAGGGTGGAAGGAGGCGGTGACGACGACGGGCTGGGCGGTGCTCATGGGGGAGATCCTCCTGGACGTGGGCGGACGTGGACTGGTCTGTGGTCAGGCGTCGGCGTCGTCGTCGCTGTCCTTGCCGGCGTCGGCGACCACCAGCCGGTAGCCGACGTTGCGCACCGTGCCGATCAGCGACTCGTGGTCCGGGCCGAGCTTGGCGCGCAGGCGACGGATGTGGACGTCCACGGTCCGGGTGCCGCCGAAGTAGTCATAGCCCCAGACGTCGTGGAGCAGCCGGTCGCGGGTGAAGACCTGGCCGGGGTGCAGCGCCAGGTGCTTGAGCAGCTCGAACTCCTTATAGGTGAGGTTCAGGAGTCGCCCGTCGATGGTGGCCATATAGGTGGTCTCGTCGATGGTGATTCCCCCGGCGCGGATCTCTCCGGTGGGGGCCTCCTCCTCGACTTCGACGGCGGCCAGCCGGATCCGGGCGTCGACCTCGCCGGGGTTCGCGTCGGCCAGCACGAAGTCGTCGATCTGCCAGGACTCGTTGAGGGTGGCCAGCCCGGCCTCGGAGACGATGACGATGATCGGGGTCAGCATCGAGGACTTCACCAGCTGGCACAGCGAGCGGGCGTGGGCCAGTTGGCGACGGGCGTCCACCAGGGTGATGTCGGCGTTCGGCGCCCGCACGATGGAGGAGGCTTCGGCGGGGAAGACGCGGACCCGGTGGGTCAGCAGCTCCAGGGAGGGCAGGGCGTCGTCGGGGGCGTCAGAGAGCAGCAGCACCTGAGCCATCCGGGTCCCTCCCTCGCGTGAGTCGTCTCCCAGTGTGACCGCCGGCGCGTCGTCGGCGCCGACTATGACGTCGCCGTCTCGTGCGCCTGGGACCGCACGACGACGAGTATATCGGCACCGCTGGTCAGCGGCCCGCGGGCCGCGTCACGGAAGGACCGCGGGCCACCTCTGGCAAGATGGCGTGATGTGAAGTACTTCCCGGTGGCCGCCTCGGCCCTGCTCTCGGCGATCGCCCTGGTGGCGGGTTCCTGGGCGGGCACCGCCGCGCTCACCGCGGTCGTCTGCGCCATCTGCGTGATCCTGGCCCTCGGCTGGCCCCAGCTCATGGGGGTGACGGCGCGGCGCTCGCTGTCGGCGGTCATCCTGCTGGCGGGAATCGTCGCCGCCCTGGGTGCGGCCATCGTCAACGAGGTGGAGTCCCTGTTCTTCTGGTCCTCGGTGGCGCTGGCCTTCGGCGTGATGGCGGTGTTCGTCATCCAGGTGCTGCGCGGCACCGGCCGGCCCCACCGGTTGGAGTCCACCCTGGGGGCGAGTGCGGGTGTGGTGATCTCCACGACGGCGGCCGGATGGGTGGCCGGCCTGCGCTATCCCGCCGAGCTGGTCGGCCTCGCTGATGGTGAGGACGCCCTCGGTGTGCTGGCGGTGCCCGGGCTGGCGCTGTTCGAGGACTGGGCCCTGTTGGACGTCACCGGCGCGGGGGGCGACCTGTCGGTGGTCGGTCTGGCGGGGATCAGCCTGGCCGTGTCCGTGCTGATGGCCTGCCTGCCGGTGCGAGACGCCGTCGCCCTGCCGCTGGTGCTCCTCGGCGGTTTCGCAGGATCTCTGGGCACGGCGCTGCTCTGGGGCGAGCTGACCCTGCTGTTCTCCGGACTGCTGGGTCTGGTCGCGGGGGCGCTCATCGCGGCGATGCGCCGTTTCCTGATCATTCAGGGGGCGCCGGCGGCCACGCTGTCCGCGATGGCGGTGGGGGCGGCTCCGATCGCCGGCATGGGAGCTCTGGTCTACTTCACCGAGCGTCTGCTGTTCGTCTGAAGCCGCCACGGGCTCCACGAGCTCCACGAGCGTCGGACGGGGCGCAGGTCATCTGCGGTCGGGCGCGGCGCACGGGGACGGCGTCGGAGGTAGACTCTGCGGCATGGAATTCGCACTGCAGAACGTCTCGCTGCTGGCCCTGGAGATCTTCTTCATCGGGCTGCTGATCCTGGCGACGCTGGTCATCGCCGGCATCTCCTGGACCGTCGTGTCTCGCCTGTACAAGGGGCAGCGCTGACCCTTGGCACCTATGGAGCTGCCCACTGACCTCACCCCTGAGCTGGCTCCCCTGTACTGGCTGCTCGGCAGCTGGGAGGGGCAGGGCCGTCTCGGCTCAGGGGAGGAGTCCGACCCGACCTTCACGCAGCACGTCACATTCCGGGACTCGGGGCTGGAGTTCGTGGAGTACCGTGCCGTGTCCTGGCTCACCGATGAGTCCGGTGCCCGGCTGCGCCCGCTGAGCGTGGAGACCGGCTTCTGGTCCCTGGACCGTCCGCGCGCCGACGCCGACGTCGGCCCCGGGCTGAGCCCTGCCGACGTGGTGCCGGCCTACAAGACGGCCTCCGAGGTGGAGGACCTCGTCAATGATGACGGCTCCTACCCGATCACGGCGACGATCTCCCACCCCGGCAGCCTCACGGAGCTGTACTACGGCCAGATCAAGGGTCCGCAGCTGCAGATCGCGACCGACGCGGTCATGCGCGGCGAGCACGCTGCGGAATACGGCGGGGCCACTCGCATGTTCGGCCTGGTGAACGGCCAGCTGTTCTGGCGCTGGGACACCCGCGGCGTCGACGGCGAGATGGAGCCCCACGCCTCCGCGATACTGGATCGCCGGGCGACGGCGGCCGAGTCGGCCGACTGATCACCCCGCCGAAGGAGCATCCCCGTGAGCACCGAGAGCACCAGTCCGCTGTTGGCCCGTGAGGGCGCGGTCGCCGCAGGAGGCGTGGACGCCGCCGTCGCCGCCCACTACGGCGACCCGACCGGCGAGCAGCGCGCCCTGGACCAGGGTCGCGCCGTCGTGGACCTCTCCCATCGAGCCGTGGTCACCGTCACCGGGCCGGACCGGCTCTCCTGGCTGACCACGCTGTCCTCCCAGCAGGTGGCGTCGCTGCCTGCCGGGCAGTCCACCGAGCTGCTGCTGCTCGACGTCTCCGGGCGCATCGAGCATGACGCCGCGGTGGTCGACGACGGTGAGACGGCCTGGCTGATCACCGAGGGCGGCCACGGCGCCCAGCTGGCCTCCTGGCTGGAGTCCATGAAGTTCATGCTGCGCGTGGAGATCGCCGACCGCACCGGCGAGGTGGCGGTGCTCGGCTCCACTACGGCGCTGCCGCAGGGCCTCCCCGGGGAGCTGCCGGTGCGCTGGGAGGATCCGTGGCCGCGACTGGGGCCCGGTGCGGCCAGCTACGCCGCCGTCGACGAGGTCGACCACCCGGGCTCCGACTGGTCCTGGCACCTGACCCTGGTGGAGCGCCCCCGGCTGACCGACGTCGTCGACGCGCTGGAGGTCCAGGGCCTGCGCCTGGCCGGCGTGCTCGCCGCCGAGGCGCTGCGCATCGCCTCCTGGCGGCCTCGACTGGCCACCGAGGTGGATGAGAAGGCCATCCCGCACGAACTCGACCTGATCCGCACCGCAGTGCATCTGGAGAAGGGCTGCTACCGCGGGCAGGAGACGGTCGCACGGGTGCACAATCTGGGGCACCCGCCGCGCCGTCTGGTGTTCCTGCACCTGGACGGCAGCGAGCACACGCTGCCCGCGGCCGGATCCGCCGTCCTGGCTCCGGCCGACGTGGACGCCGCCACCGCGGAGAGCCTGTCCTCCGAGCGGTCCGTGGGCACCGTGACCTCGGTGGCCCGGCACCACGAGATGGGTCCGATCGCTCTGGCGCTGCTCAAGCGCCGGGTGGATCCCGAAGCCCGCCTGGTGGTGCGTGACACGTCGCAGGCCGAGGGCGAGGACGCCGGCGAGGACGTCGGCGAGGACGTCGGCGAGGGCGCCGGCGATGCCGCTGCGCCCGTGCAGACCTTCTACGCCGCCGCCCAGGAGCTCATCGTGCGGCCCGACGCCGGCAAGACGGTCGGGCGTCCGCAGGGCGACTTCCTGCGCGGCCCCCGCTGAGCCCCACACACCGCGGGCGGCGGCCGGGTCCGGGCAGGACCCAGTCTGCGCGTCACCTCATTCCACGCGTCACCTGATTCCGCGCGACGCCTCAGTCTGCGCGTCGCCTCAGTCCAGCAGGACTGTGGTCTGGGAGCCGGCCTCGCTGAAGCCGAGCCGGATGGCGGCCCGATGTGAGGCCTCCGTGTCCATGGCGGCGCGCCACTGCGGGACGAGGCCGTCGACGAACGCCTCCTCCACCGCCACGGAGGCGATGTAGCGTCCGTGGCCGGACCCGCGGTGGGCCGGATGGGTGAGCACACCCAGCTGAGCGATCATCTGCTGCCAGACCTCCCGGCCTGCGGCGGCCAGCACCTGCTCCCGGGAATCGGCCCCGGCAGAGCCCTCGCTGTGTCCCGGTGCACCGGGAGCAGACGAAGGCCGCTCCTCCACCAGGGCGGCCGCCCAGCCGGCCTCCGCGAGCCCAGAGGCGGCGACGTCGTCGGCCGGGGAGGCGGCCATGAGCCCGGTGACATGCTCCGGTTCGAAGGAGACGGCGACGTCGGCGCGCGGTCTGATCTGCGGAGGCTCCTC
Organism: Nesterenkonia sp. CL21; assembly: GCF_031705515.1. Lineage (NCBI taxonomy): Bacteria > Bacillati > Actinomycetota > Actinomycetes > Micrococcales > Micrococcaceae > Nesterenkonia > Nesterenkonia sp. CL21. The sequence goes on along the minus strand of NZ_JAUTWR010000002.1, from coordinate 131,766 downwards.
GCAGTAGAGCAGGTGGGCGGCACCCAGCGCTCGGGCGCCGGAATGATGTGCGCGCACCAGAGACAGCAGTGTGCGTTCCCGGGCCAGCTCCGCATCGCTGTACCGGCGGGCCTCGCCGATGACCTCGGCGGGTCCGAAGATTACGGTGCGGTCGAACAGCCGGACGAACGTCACCGCCGCGGCGTCCTCGGCCACGGCCTCCACCCGTACCCGGGGGTCGCCGAGGTCGAGGTCGGTGTCCTCGAGGTCCAGCATGCGGCACCAGGCCAGCTTGACGATCTGCCGGGTCTGCTCGGTCAGGGACATGCAGGCCACTCTACGCGCCGCCCGGGCGGACGCTGATCAGGACCGGTGCTCGTCAGCCGGTGCTCGCCGGCCGGCTCAGCGGCCGAAGAGGATCTTCGCCTCCTCGTAGCGGGACTGCGGGACCTCCTTGAGTCCGTCGAGGGCGTCGGCGAGGTCCACCTTCACGATCTCGGTTCCCCGCAGCGCGGCCATATGTCCCCAGGCCTCCTCGTGGACGAGGTCCAGGGCCTTCATGCCGAAGCGGGTGGCGAGCACCCGGTCATAGCCGGTGGGATTCCCGCCGCGCTGGATGTGTCCCAGCGTGGTGTTGCGGGTCTCGATGCCGGTGGTCTCCTCGATCTGATGGGTGAGCCACTCCCCGATGCCGCCCAGGCGCGGGCGCCCGTCGGCCTCCTGGCCCTTGCCGGCCAAGGCTTCCTCGGCGCCTTCGGGGATGAAGCCCTCGGCGACGACGACCAGCGGCGAGCGTCCCCGCGAGTGGACCTGCTCGACCCATTCGTTGACCTGGTCCAGGCTGACCTTCTGCTCCGGGATGAGGATCGCGTGCGCACCGGCGGCCATGCCCGAATGCAGTGCGATCCAGCCGACGTGGCGACCCATGACCTCGGCCACCATGCAGCGGTGGTGGGACTCGCCGGTGGTGCGCAGTCGGTCCATCGCGTCGGTGGCGATGGAGATTGCGGTGTCGAAGCCGAAGGTGTAGTCGGTGGCCTTCAGGTCGTTGTCGATGGTCTTGGGCACGCCCACCACCGGGAGACCGTCGGCGGCCAGTCGGCGCGCGCCGGCCAGGGTGCCCTCGCCGCCGATCGCGATGACCGCGTCGATGTCATGGCGGCGCATCATCTTCCGGATGTTCTCCGGGCCGCCCTGCGGGTGGTTGTACGGGTGGGTGCGGGAGGTGCCCAGGATCGTGCCGCCGTCGCGCGCCAGGCCCCGGACGTCCTGGCGGCCCAGCTCCATGTAGTCACCCTCGATGAGCCCGCGCCAGCCGCCGCGGAAGCCGACGAACTCGTCGCCGTAGCTCTTGATGCCGTGCAGCACGGCTGACCGGATGACGGCGTTGAGGCCGGGGCAGTCTCCGCCTGAGGTGAGGAGTCCGATGCGCATGGTTCAGCTCATCCCTTTCCTGGTGTGATCAGTGGTGAATGACCTGGCGCCCTCGGCAGGTGGATGTCTCCAGTCTATGGTGTGATGCCCGCGACGCTCACATGCGGCGGCGACGGCGGTGAGCCCCGCGGGCGTCCTGTGCGTTCCACCGGCACCGCTGGCGCCGCTGGCACAGGACCGCGGGGGTGCTCAAGCGGTGCCGAGCAGGCGCTGGATCCGCTCCAGGCCGCGGGCGAGGTCGTCGTCGCCCAGGGCGTAGGACAGGCGCAGGTACCCACTGGGCCCGAAGGCCTCGCCCGGCACGACGGCGACCTTCGCCTCCTCGAGGATCAGCTCGGCCAGCTCGGCAGAGGTCGTGGGGGTGCGTCCGGCGACCTCCGCCGGCCGTGCACCGTCCGCCAGCGCGTCCCGGACGTCCACATAGGCGTAGAAGGCGCCCTGCGGGGTCGGGCAGGAGAAGCCGGCCACCGCGTTGAGGCCCTCCACCATGGCGCGGCGGCGCCGGTCGAAGGCGACCTTCATCTCCTCCACGGCGTCCAGCGGCCCGGTCACCGCGGCGAGGGCGGCCATCTGGGAGACGTTGGCGACGTTGGAGGTGGCATGCGACTGCAGGTTCGCCGCGGCCTTGATGACGTCGGCGGGGCCGACCATCCATCCGACGCGCCAGCCGGTCATCGCATAGGTCTTGGCGACGCCGTTGAGCACGACCACCTGGTCGGCCAGCTCGGGCAGGGAGGCGATGGAGGTGAAGGGGACGCCGTCGTAGGTGAGGTGCACGTAGATCTCGTCGGTGACGACCCACAGGCCATTCTGCGCGGCCCAGCGGCCGATCTCCTCGGTGGCCTCGGGGGAGTGGACGGCCCCGGTGGGGTTCGACGGCGAGACGAACAGCAGCACCTTGGTGCGTTCGGTCAGCGCGGCCTCCAGCTGCTCGACGGTCACCTGGTAGCCCTGCTCGGGGCCCGCGAAGACCTCGCGGGGCACGCCGCCGGCGAGCCTGATGGCTTCCGGGTAGGTGGTCCAGTACGGCGTCGGCACGATGACCTCGTCGCCGGGGTTCAGCAGCGTGGCGAAGGTGTTGTAGACGGCCTGCTTGCCGCCGTTGGTCACCAGCACCTGACCGGGCTCCACGGCGAAGCCGGAGTCCCGGGTGGTCTTCTCCGCCAGCGCCTGGCGCAGCTCCGGCAGCCCGGCGGCCGGGGAGTACCGGTGGAACCGCGGCTCGGAGGCCGCCTGGACGGCGGCGTCCACGATGTAGCCTGGAGTCGGGAAGTCCGGCTCCCCGGCGCCGAACCCGATCACGTCCTCTCCGGCTGCCTTGAGGGCCTTCGCCTTGGCGTCGACGGCAAGAGTGGCGGACTCGGCGATCGAGCCGATGCGGTCGGAGACGCGGGAGGACGGAGCGGTCATCGGGTTTCCTTGTCTGTCGCGAGCGTGGACGGTGTCGACACTGACGGGCAGGCAGGGCGCCTGCGGGTCACCACACTACCGGCAGCGCGCCGCCGCGGGTCAGGGCCGAGGCGCTCGGTTTGCCGTGGCAGGCGGTATGCCCGTAAACTTGTCCATCGGTGTCTTGTGCACCTGGCACGGCCGTGCCCGTCGAGGTCCCCTGTTCCGCAGTTTGCGGCCCGGTGGTTCGATGGGAGAATGGTCAGGTCAGGTCCGCCGTGACCCGAAGGGCAGTGGCGCAATTGGTAGCGCAACGGTCTCCAAAACCGTAGGTTGCAGGTTCGAGTCCTGTCTGCCCTGCGCTGAGCGTCGTCGACACGGCCGCTCAGGCATACAGCATCGATCACACGCGTCCCTTCGACCAGATGGAGCCCTCCGTGACCCAGACGCCTTCCACTGATGTGCAGGGGTCGACGCCTGACGGAGGCGATCCGAAGGGTCCCTTCGGGAAGGTGTGGCTGTTCCTGCGGCAGGTCGTCGACGAGCTCAAGAAGGTCGTCGTCCCGACTCGTCGCGAACTGACCAACTACACGCTGGTCGTCCTGGTCTTCGTGATCATCGTGATCCTGATCGTCTCCGGGCTGGACTGGGTGTTCAGCAACGGCGCGGAGTGGATCTTCGGTGACGGCTCCACGGAGCTTCCCGCAGACGTCCCGGTCGAGGGTGACGGCGCCGGCGAATGAGCTGACGTCGCCGACGTCGGCCGGGCGAGCGATGACGTGAGAGACGAAGCGACCGAGGCATCCGTCGCCAGGACGGGCCGCGGCGAGCACCACGGAAAGCAGGAGAACAGTGTCTGACCAGGAACTTTCGCAGCACACCGAGGCTGAGGCCGAGGAGGCGGCGGTCGAGGCCGTCGAGGCTGACGACGACGTCGCCGTAGAGGAGGCTGACGCCGAGGCTCCTGCCGCAGAGGCTGAGGAGGCCGACGCTGAGGCTCCGGCTGAGGAGGCTGCGGCTGACGAGGCTCCGGCGGAGGACGCTCCCGAGGAGGAGAAGTCCTACGAGGAGCGCGCCGACGAGCTGCGTGGCAAGCTGCGTCGTCAGCTGGGCGACTGGTACGTCGTGCACACCTACGCCGGCTACGAGAAGCGTGTGAAGTCCAACCTGGAGACCCGCATCCAGACCCAGGACATGGAGGACTTCATCTACGAGATCGACGTCCCCATGGAGGAGGTCGTCGAGATCAAGGGCACCCAGCGCAAGATCGTCAACCGGGTCCGCATCCCGGGCTACGTGGTGGTCCGCATGGAGCTCACAGACGCCTCCTGGGGCGTGGTGCGCCACACTCCCGGTGTGACCGGCTTCGTGGGCAACGCCCACGACCCGCACCCGCTGACCCTCGACGAGGTCTTCGACATGCTGGCCGAGCACCGCCTCGGCAAGCCGGACGCCCCGAAGCGGATCGAGGGCGATTCCGAGGACTCGGCCGCCGAGGCCGCCGCTCCGGCGCAGAACGTCACCGTCGACTTCGAGATCGGCGAGTCCGTCACGGTCAACGACGGTCCGTTCGCGACCCTGCCGGCATCGATCTCCGAGATCCACCCCGACAGCCGCCAGCTGGTGGTCCTCGTCTCGATCTTCGAGCGGGAGACCCCGGTGACCCTGAACTTCAACCAGGTCGACAAGATCTACTGAGGTTCCCGGCTCCTCGCCGAGCGGGGTCGCCACAACTTCACAGACTTTCGACGTCGCGGATTGCTTTGGTCCGCGGCGTCGAGCCGGTCATCGCCGCCATGGTGACCAACCCCTCCGTCCACACTCCTGTGGCGGCAGGGACACGTACGACATGTAAGGACGCTTCACATGGCCCCGAAGAAGAAAGTCGCCGGCCTGATCAAGCTGCAGATCCAGGCAGGCGCCGCCAACCCGGCCCCGCCGATCGGCCCTGCGCTCGGTCAGCACGGTGTCAACATCATGGAGTTCTGCAAGGCCTACAACGCCGCGACCGAGTCGCAGCGCGGCAATGTGGTGCCCGTGGAGATCACGGTCTACGAGGACCGCTCCTTCACCTTCATCACCAAGACTCCGCCGGCCGCCGAGCTGATCAAGAAGGCCGCCGGTGTGGCCAAGGGCTCCGGCGTGCCGCACACCGAGAAGGTCGGCAAGCTGACCCAGGCTCAGGTGGAGGAGATCGCGCAGACCAAGATGGAGGACCTCAACGCCAACGACCTGGCGGCCGCCTCCAAGATCGTCGCCGGCACCGCCCGTTCCATGGGCATCACCGTCGACGGCTGACACCGGCCTTCCGGCTGAACAGAACATCGTGGGAAAGGGCCGGGCGCGGCCCGTCACACCACACCTGCTAAGGAGAACATCGCAGATGGCACAGCGCAGCAAAGCATACAAGGCCGCTCTCGAGAAGATCGGCGAGGACACCGTCTACTCGCCCGCCGAGGCCGTGTCCCTGGCCAAGTCGACCAACCCGTCGAAGAAGGACACGACCGTGGAGGTCGTCTTCCGGCTCAGCGTCGACCCCCGCAAGGCCGACCAGATGGTGCGCGGCACCGTCAACCTGCCGCACGGCACCGGGAAGACCGCCCGCGTGGTGGTCTTCACCCAGGGTGACAACGCCGCCAAGGCCGAGGAGGCCGGTGCTGACCACGTCGGCGCCGACGAGCTCATCGCCAAGGTCGCCGACGGCTGGACCGACTTCGACGCCGCCGTCGCCTCGCCCGACATGATGGGCAAGGTCGGTCGTCTGGGCAAGATCCTGGGTCCGCGCAACCTCATGCCGAACCCGAAGACCGGCACCGTCACCCCCGACGTCGCCAAGGCCGTGGCCGACATCAAGGGCGGCAAGATCGACTTCCGTGTCGACAAGCACTCCAACCTGCACTTCATCATCGGCAAGACCAGCTTCGACGAGAAGCAGCTGGCCGAGAACTACGCCGCCGCGCTGGACGAGATCCTGCGTCTGAAGCCGTCGGCGTCGAAGGGCCGGTACATCCAGAAGGCCACCATCTCGACCACCTTCGGTCCGGGCATCCAGGTGGACCCGAACGTCACCAAGGTCGTCGTCGACGCCTGAGCGTCTTCGTCGCTCCGCTGAGCCGCTGAGGTTCAGCACCCACGCAGCACGCTGACACAGCAGAGCCCCGATGCACCCGGTGCATCGGGGCTCTGCTGTGTCTGGGGCTGTGTCTGTCTGCTGCGTCTTCCTGTGTCCGCGGGGCTCCGTCAGTCCCTGACGCCCACCCAGTGGAGCAGCCCGGCCAGTGCGGCGGTCACCCCGGTGCCCAGGGTCGGCTCCAGGACGGGCCCGAAGAAGGGGGAGTGGTTGGTGGGGCCCTCGGGGTCGCCGTCGGCGGTCCCTCCGAAGAACCAGAAGACCGACGGAACGCCGATGGACTCGCCCAGCCAGCCGAAGTCTTCGGAGCCCATCTTCGGGCCGGTCTCGGTCACGGCCTCCTCGCCCAGAGCCGAGCCCAGCACGGACAGCTGAGTCGTGGCCTGGTCTTCGTCGTTGTGGTTCAGCGGGAAGTCGTAGATCTCGCTGATCTCCGGCTCCTCAAGGTCGGCAGCCAGCGCCTCGGCACCGATGATCCGACGGATCGACGACAGCACCTTCTGACGGACCTCTCCGGAGAGCGTGCGGACGTTGATCGTGAACTCCGCCTCGGCCGGGATGATGTTCTCTTTCAGCCCCGCATGGAAGGTGCCCACGGTGACGACGGCGGGATCCTGGGGAGCCAGCTCCCGGGAGACGATGGTCTGCAGCCGGGTCACCATGGCGGCCGCCGCGACGATCGGGTCCCGACCGTTCTCCGGCTGGGATCCGTGGGTCTGCCGGCCCAGCACCCGCACTCGCAACGAGTCGGCCATGGCCATGGCCGGTCCTCGGCTGAGCAGGACGGTGCCCGCCTTCGCCGGTGAGACGTGCTGGCCGAGCACCACTTCCGGACGGGGAGCGCGGTCCCACAGGCCGTCGTCCACCATCGCCCGGGCCCCGGCGGCGGTCTCCTCTCCGGGTTGGAAGATCAGCACCACGGTTCCGGACCAGCGCTGCCGCTCGCGCACCAGCAGGCGGGTCGCGGTGATCAGCGCGGCGACGTGCGTGTCGTGCCCGCAGCCGTGCATCACCGGCACCTCCGTCCCGTCGGGCAGGACTCCGCGTGCCGTGGAGGCGTACTCCAGACCCGTCTGCTCCTCGATGGGCAGGCCGTCGGTGTCGGCGCGGAAGGCCACCACTGGGCCTGCGCCGTTGCGCAGGATACCCACCACACCGGTGCCGCCGCAGCGGAAGTGCTCCACCCCGAGGTCGCCGAGGATGCCTTCGATCCGCGCGGCGGTGCGGTGCTCCTGCATGCTCAGCTCCGGCTCGGCGTGCAGCGTGCGGTACAGCTGGTGCATCTGCGTCCGCTCGGCGGCGTCGAGGGCGAAGCCGGCCAGCGTGGGGGCGGGGTTCTCGGTCATGGGGCGGTCCTCCTGGGATGGGCGGTGGGAAGGGCGGTCAGGTGGGTGGTCAGGTGCGCGGTGCAGGTGTCGAAGCGCCGTGAGGACGTCAGTGCGGGCTGCGGGCGTCCTCCGGGAGCTCGCCGTCTTCGGCGGCGGCGGGCTCGGGTCCATCCTCCTGTGCGGGAGCCGTTCCTCGGAAGACCCAGGAGGCCACGACGGTGAGGAGCACCGTGATGGCCACACCGTAGGGTCCGATGGCCGGTGCCAGAGGGACCGCCACGAGGATGACCAGGCAGGCGATGATCAGGGCGAAGGCCGTGCTGCGTGCCTGGCGCACCGTCACCACGGCCTGCACCACCACGGCGCCCAGGATCGAGGGCAGGATGTAGAGCTGGGTGACCTCCATGACCGACTCGGGGATCACGCGCAGCAACCAGGTGCCGAAGAGACCGACGAACAGCAGCAGAGAGACGATGTGGACGCTGGCCGCGCCGCAGATGGCGGCCACGGCCGCGAGGTCGCCGTGCCTGCTGCCGGGCCGCACGTCGATGCGGTTCTGCGCGACGACGGCGGCGGGCAGCAGCTTGTTGGAGATGTTGCCGATCATGAAGGCCTGGTACATGGCGGCCTGACCGAGGATCGGGAAGTACGTGATGGGCTCGATGATCGCGAAGGCCAGGAACACGGCGGCGACGGCCAGGTAGGCGGTCATCAGCTGGCCGCCGGTGATGGAGAAGTCGCCCAGGCTGAGCAGCAGCATGGGGGCGGCGAGGGAGACGACCAGGCCGGCGCCCATCGTGAGCCGACCCCACCGTGCGGTGGTCCTCTCGAAGTGAAGCATGGACTGGTCTGCAGTGCTCATGGTGGCCTCTCTGTCAGGGAAGTGGAGGGTGCCGGCGGCCGGAGTCGGGGCGCTCAGCCGAGGATGCCGTGGTGGGTGAGGTAGACGACGCCGAGTGCGACGAGGATGGCCAGGCCGAGGGCCCATTCCTTGAGCCAGCCGACGGACCATCGGCGGGCGATCAGCAGCATGAGGGCCATCGCCGCGCCGGAGACCGCCATGGCGACGACGTGCATGGACGACTTCGGCACCTCGGTGACGGCGATGGCCAGGAACGCGCCCAGCAGGGCCGCTCCCGGAATGATCCGCATGGCGCGGGGGCTGATGGAGCTCAGCTTCTTGCTGCCTCGGGAGAGCACGGGGGTGAGGATCAGGGTGAACAGCATCCAGGCGCTGCCGGAGACGCACATCACGAAGAAGGCCACGACGAAGACGTCCTGGGTCCAGCCCGCGCCGCCGAGGTCTGCCCCCATCGTGGAGGCGGCGATGGTGGCCGAGGCGGTCTCCGTGGCGGCGGAGCCGACCAGGCCGATCCTCATCAGCACGGCGGGAGTGCCGAACAGGGTGAGCAGGGCGATCGCCACGAGCACTACGGCCAGCGACGGTCCCACGGAGGCGGCGGCGCCGGAGCGGAAGGCACGGTTGAGGTCCTGCCGAGAGAGGCCCACGCCGTCTCCGGCCGTCTTGGCGGCCCGCAGATAGATCCAGGACTGCACGGCGATGATGCCGAAGATGACCAGGGCGCTGCCCCAGAGCCAGGGTGAGTGCGCCACCGCGGAGATGTCGGCGGTGGCCACGGTGTGCATCGGGGAGATCACGGAAGGCCCTCCTTCGGATGTCGGACGGTGCGTGCCGGGGCGGCGTCGGTGCCGGACTCTGCGGTGCCCCGTCCATGGGGTATGCCTCGAGTGTGAGAAGGATCACTGGCCCAGGCAAGGGTGGACGGAATGCGACGCAGGTCGTGTCTCATTCCGTCAGGGGTCGCGGTGGGCGGAGTTGTGCGTCACCGTGGTGGTCAAGGACACACTCGACGCCATGAGCCCCGTCCCGGGCCGGGCGCCTCGCTGAGGGAGGAACGAACCATGGACGAGCTGCTGGAGCTGTCCGCGACCGAGCTGGTCCGCCGGACCACGCGGGGGGAGCTGAGCGCCCGCGAGCTGACCGAGGCGCATCTGCGCCGGATCGAGGCGGTGAATCCACAGCTCAACGCCGTGGTCACCCTGGACCCGGAGAGAGCGCGGCGGGAGGCCCTGGACGCCGACGAGCGGCGGGCGGCAGGACGGCCGACCGGCCTGCTCCACGGTCTGCCCATGACGCATAAGGACACTCACGACGTCGCCGGCATGCGCACCACCCATGGGTCGCCGCTGTTCGCCGAGAACGTCCCCGAGCGTGACGACCCGCTCGTCGCGCGTCTCCGTGCGGCCGGCGTGGTCTCCTCCGGCAAGAGCAACGTGCCCGAGTTCGCCGCCGGCTCCCACACCTTCAATGAGGTCTTCGGCGCCACCGGCAACCCCTATGACCCCACCCGCAGCGCCGGGGGCTCCTCCGGCGGAGTGGCCGCCGCCGTCGCGTCCCGGTGCCAGCCGCTGGGCGAAGGCAGCGACATGGGCGGCTCCCTGCGCAACCCGGCCTGCTGGTGCAACATCGTCGGCTTCCGCCCGTCTCACGGCCTGCTGCCCGGCACCCCGCCCCACAGCGCCGAGTCCTGGTTGGGCCGCAGCGGACCGATGGCCAGGACCGTGGAGGACATCGCGCTGTTCATGCGCGCCGCCGTCGCCGGCACCCCGGAGCTTCCCGGTACTCCCTTCCTGACGCCCGAGCGGTTCGCCCTCACCGGTCGGGAGCCGCACACCCAGGACCTGCGCGGTGTGCGGATCGGCGTCACCGTGGACCACGGGGCGGACATCCCGGTGGAGCCGGCCATGCGGGAGGCGCTGGACCGTGCCGTGGCGGTCTTCGAGGAGCTGGGGGCCGAGGTCGTGGAGTCCCGCCATGACTTCTCCGCCGCCGACGAGGTCTTCCATGTGGTGCGCGCCCTCGACTTCGCCGGCGCGCTCGGTGGGCTGGTGCGCGAGCATCGCGCGCAGATCAAGCCAGAGGTGGTGTGGAACGTGGAGGAGGGCCTGGCGCTCTCCGCCGAGCGGATCCTGGGCGCGCGCGCCCTGTTGGCCGATCTGCGTCGGGCGACCCGCGCCTGCTTCAGCGAGGTGGACCTGCTGCTCAGCCCCGGGGCCCAGCTGACGCCCTTTGAGGGCTCCCAGCGGTGGCCCTCGACGGTCGACGGCCGCCCCATGTCCACCTATCTGGAGTGGATGCGCTCCGCGTCCGTCCTCTCCGCGGCCGGTGTGCCGACCATCGCCCTGCCGGCCGGTTTCGACCCGGGCGGCCTCCCCACGGGGATCCAGCTGAGTGCGGACCACCTGCGGGATCCGTGGCTGCTGGAGTACGCCTGGGCCTATGAGCGGGCCACGGGCTGGTCCTCGGTGGCCCCTGGCATGCTCAACAGCTGACCTCCGCGCTTCCGGGCGCCGGCGACCATCGACACGTCGAGGGCCTCCACATGGCTGGCCCAGGTGCTCTCGGTGAGGAGCCGGTACAGCGCCGCCGGGTCGGGCACGGTCACATCGGCCATGAGCTGGCAGCTCCAGGCGACGACGGCCACGTATCGGGCGCTCCGTTCGGCCGCCACGGCGGTGGCCACCTGGTGGATCCGGTGCGGCGCCACGCGCATCCACAGGAGGGCTTCGGTGTGCAGCCCGGCTTCCGCCGGCTCCACCAGGGCGCGGATGCTGACCTGGTTCTTCTCCTGGAGGAGGTCCAGACGCCGGCGGACCGTGGACTCGGAGACTCCCGCGCGGCGGGCCATCTCGTCCAGGCTCATCCGGGCGTCGCCCTCCAGTGCGTCGATGATCGCCAGGTCCACCGGCGAGTCGGGCTCCGGGGTCTCGCTTTCGGGGAACGTCTCCGAGGGGCCGCGGGTCAGCGCTCGGGACTCGGCCTCGGTCAGGACTCCCAGCCGCCACCCGCGGATGGTGCGGAAGTACCTCAGGATGGGCAGCGTCTCGGCCCGCGCGAGCCCCGGCGTGATGGAGGCGTCCAGGGAGTACGCCGGTGAGCGGGGGCGCCGGTGGATCTCGGCGACGACGTCGAAGGCGCCGGAGAGCACATAGGTGAAGGTCGAGTCGGGACGAAGGGCCAGGGCTTCAGCGGCGGTGAGTCGGGCGCCGGGGTGGCAGATGCCGCGGACCAAGGTGCTCGACCCCTCGTGACGGACCCCGGCGACCACGACGCCGCGCGACTCCAGCAGCGCAGTGCCCCGGCGGGTGATGAGCCGTTCGTGCTCGCCCAGGACCCGGGCGATGCGTCGCCAGCTGGCCCGCGGGTCGATCTGCAGGGCCTCGGCGATGCGTCGCTCCAGGTCATCGAGCACAGGCGCTCCTCCTCCGCGGCGGCCGATCGGCCGTCCCATCGATGTCAGAGTCGAGCGTACCTCCCGTGGTGCTGACCCTGTGACGAGGATCTCCCTGACGCTCCGGTAACGTGGCCCGGGAGCTCGCCGAGGGGAACGGAGAGGAGCGCGCCTCATGGACACTGCCGCACCGGCCACGCCAGAATCCAGCATGTCGCCCAGCACGTCGCCCAGCCAGTCCCCGGCCCTGGCCTCGACGATGGACGCTCACCAGCTGCATCGGCTGGGCCTCTCCGGGGAGGCGGCGGAGGCCTATCTGACGCTGCTCGCTCAGGGGAGCCGCCGGGTCATCCCGCCGGAACCCGTGCGCGCCGAACTGGCGGCGGCAGGGTTGCTGGGGGAGTCGGGGGACGACGGCGTCTGGCTGCTCAACGATCCGCGCCAGGTCCTGCGGGCAGTGGCTCGAAGGCACCGCCGTCAGGCGGAGGCAGTGCTGCACCTGGAGCACCAGCTCGGCTCCCTGTGGGACCGACCCACCGAGTCCGGCACGGAGATCGTGGAGGTCCTGCACGGCCGCAGTGCGGTGACGCAGGTGGCGGACTCCTCGCAGCTGGCGGTCCGGCATGAGGTGCGTTCCCTGGACCGTGGACCCTACTCGCCCTCGACGGCGGGGGAGATGTGTCCCATCCAGCGGCAGATGCTGCCCCGCGGGATCCGGTATCGGACCGTGTACGGCGAGGACGCCGCCGCGGCCGCGGACATCCGACGGGCGATCGGGGAGTCCGTGGATCTGGGGGAGGAGGCCCGAGTGCATGCCGCAGTGCCGATGCGCCTGCGCCTCATGGACGACGATCTCGGGCTCATCGTGCTCAACGAGGAGGAGCGGGTCACCGGTGTGGTGGTCCACCCCTCGCCTCTGCTGGACGCACTGATCGGGCTCTTCGACTCGATCTGGGCGACGTCGGTGCCCCTCGGGGTGGCCGACGACATCCCGCATCTGGACGACGTCGACGGTCAGACCCGGCAGCTGCTGCGGCTGATGGCCTCCGGACTGACCGATGAACATATGGCCCGGGAGCTGGGGATCAGCCGGCGGACGCTCTCCCGCAGGGTCCAGGACCTCCTGGAGCGCACCGGGGCGCGGACCCGCTTCCAGCTGGGGGTGCAGGCCGCGCGTCGCGGCTGGCTGGTCTGAGCCCTGCCTGACCTCTCCCTGAGGACCTGAGTTCGCGGGGCCCGACGTCGGCCGCCCCGGTGTGGAGCGGTCAGACGCGGGCGAGCCCCTCCCCGCCGTCGGCGGGAAGGGGCTCGACGCGAGGGGTCACCGGGTCACTGGCCGTGGTGCTGCTCCAGCAGCATCTCGCGGACCATCCGGTTGGCCTCCTTGACCGCGTCGGTGCGCATCTTGACCTTCACCGACTGCTGGGCCTCATGGATGTCCCCGCCGACCTGGTATGCCTGGTCCTCGCCGGGCAGCGGAAGCGCCCCGCAGACCACGTTCTGAGGCATGGTGCCCTCCAGGAAGAAGGCCTCCACCGGGTCGTCCACGCAGGTGGTGCCATAGGGGAAGATCCCGTGGGTCCCCTCGTTGTTCACACTGATCAGCGTGGTGTTGGGCATGATCTTCGCCGAGCGCTCACCGGCCTCGTAGGGGGTGGCGGCGTCGAACTCGGCCTGGAGGATCAGCGTGTCCGGGTGGGTGCGCTGATGCGGCTTCGGCTTCTCAGTGACCGCCGGCCAGTGGGCGCACAGCGGGGCGCCCATGAGCGGGCCGATGTAGGGAGCCTTGTTGTTCAGGTCCGCCACCCAGGCGTTCCAATAGCCTTGGGACTGGTTCCACTGGCCGTCCTGGCACCGGATCGCGTTGAACGTTCCGGAGAACGCGACGGTCTCCCCGGTCACGGCGGCCTGCTCGACCTCGACCAGGCGCTGGACCTCCTCGCGGGCCTTCTCGAAGAGCTGGGCCTGCACGACGGAGGCCTCTGCCTCGTCGACGGCCACACCGCCGGAGGAGGCGATGAAGTCCTCCAGCTGCGCGGAGAGCTCCTCGGCGCCGTCGGCCTCCGGGGCGTCGAGCGCGATGAACGTGGCGATCGCGTCTGCCGCACCAGGGTATCCGGCGGTGGAGTACATGGCCGGGATGACGATCTGCGCGGTGATCAGCGCACCCAGCGGGTCACGGGTGCCGCCGGCGTTCTCCCAGGCGCGGCGGATCTCCATCGGGTCCTCGCCGAGCTGGTAGGTGTCGTGGTTGCGGGCCATGTAGGGCAGCAGCATGTCCTGGAACTGCCGGTCCCGGCTGCGCGGCTGCAGGTCCCAGGTCTCCTGCAGGGACTTCCGGGTCAGGTCCGTGGCGGAGTCGAGCAGGAACCTGTGGGAGTGGCTGGGGAAGAGCGTCTGGTACCAACTGCCCAGCCAGGTGCCGTACGAGTAGCCCACGTAGCTGATCTGGTCCTCACCGAGCAGGGCTCGGATGAAGTCCATGTCATAGGCGGTCTGCTCGGTGGTGATGAACGGGGTCAGCGGATTCTCCAGGCAGCCGTCCACTGCGGCGGCGGAGTCCTCCCAGGCGTCATGGGAGGCGTCCGGCTGATACTCGCAGATGAGCTGTGTGGATTCGCCGACTCCGCGCGGGTCGAAGCCGACGAAGTTGAACTGCTCGGCCAGCTCGGGTGAGCGCATGGCCATCGCGGCTCCCCAGGGCAGGCCCGAGCCGCCGGGTCCGCCCGGGTTGACGAGGGCGATTCCCTGGGAGAGGTCGGGGTCGGCGGTGTCGGTGACCGACACGCGAACGGTCAGCGTCTCGCCGTCGGTGGGGTCGTGCCAGTCGCGGGGGACGGTGACGTCGGCGCAGGCGAGTCCCTCGATCTCCTGCAGTGCGGCCTCCGTCTCGGGGGCGACGCTGGGGAACGTGCAGTCTTCCCACTCGAGGTCCTGGTCGAGAAGATGGGCGCCCAGCTCTCCGGCGTCGGGGTGTGCGGCGTGGGGGGATGCGGGGACGACGACGTCGCCCGCACCGGGTGCGGCGCTCGCCGCGGGGGCGAAGGTCAGGGTCAGCGCACCCGCGGCGAGCATCGCCGCCGCACGGGTGGTCATGGATGGAGTGATCACAGATGTTCTCCTGGTCGAGTGACAGGTGAACACCATGCTCGGGGCCGCGTGGCTCGTTGAGAAGAGGAACAGTGTGGCGCATATGTGCCATGACGCGGATCCGCCACCACGACTGACGGTGGCCGACTCCGCCGGGGCTCCGCCTCCCGAGAGGTGTACTCGGGGGTGGTGCGCTTCAGTCGCTGACCTGCGTCGCTGGAAAGAATCCTGACAAAACCTTGAATCCTCCTGAACGCTTCGCTACTGTCACAGGAGTCTCCATCGTCTGAGAGGTGGGGCGACGCATGGAGGCGCCTCGGTGTCCTGCGCCCAGGGCGCGGCGGCCTGCGGGCCACGCCGAGCAGCATCAGCAACCAGATGAACAGGCCCGCCGTCATGCGTGCGGGCCGAGACATGAGGGGTTCATGACCGAGGAACTGACCACGAAGAAGGGGCGACTGGCCGCGGCGCTGATCGCTGGCCCGGCGGTGACCGCCGGCATGCTGGGACTGGGCATGGCGCCCGTCTCCGCGGACACCGAGCAGGAGCCGGATTCGGCAGAGGTCGTCGAGGAGACTCAGGACGAGACCGTCGACGACGGCCAGGACGCGACCGAGGGTGGGGACCAGGACGCCGCAGACGACGACGAACCGGTCTCCGACGAGGACGACGCTGACTCTGAGGGGGACGAGCCCGTCTCTGAGGAGGAGGGTGCGGACTCCGAAGAGGGTGACGGTGAGGACGCGGACGCTGAGGACGCGGACGCTGAAGATGCCGGCGAGCTGCCGACCATCACGGTCGGACCGCGTGACGTGACCGGCCAGGAGGACGAGTTCTTCCAGGTCACGGCTGACCCTGCGCCCGTGCACGTGATCGATGAGGACGGAGAGCTCGAGGTCATCGGCTACGTCGCCCAGGGCGGCGTGCTGCAGCACTCTTCGGGTGACCTCGACGCGGATGACGACTGGTCCAGGATCTCCTCCTCTGACGGCATCTTCGCCGAGCACTTCGGGGTAGGAGTCGTGTACTTCTCTCCCTCGGACGTCGCCGCTGTCGCCGACGGTGCACCCGATGAGGACGCTCCTGAGACGGACGTGCCGGACGCCGATGTGCCGGTCCTGGAGTTCCCGCCGCGCGATGCCTCGGACTACCAGGACGAGGTCGTCCTCGTCGTCACGGAGCGGGCTCCGGTCTTCGAGACTGGCGGGGAGTGGGGTGAACCGATCGCCTACATCGCGGAGGGTTCGATCGTCCGCTTCACCGGCGACCTCGAGCGGGTCGACGAGGCCGGAGGGTTCGTCACCCTCACCGACGACCTCTTCGAGCGCGAGCTCGGTGTGGAGTCTGTCTCGATCCGCACCGACCACATCACCTCCGTCGACGATGACAGCGCGGTCTCCGACGGCCCGCGGCCGACGCCGACGGAATCGGAGGCACCCACCGTCGATCTGGACGACCCGGAGTATGACGGCGACCTGTGGAACCTTGCGGTGGTCACGGACCGCGCACCCGTCTATGGCTCCTACACCGAGGGGCTCAACGACGAGGTGCTGGCCTACATCCCGGCCGGGACGCTGATCCGCTTTGCTCATGCCGACTCGCCGGAGGATGTGGGTGAGGGACGGAACCCCGACCTCATCGGGCAGCGGATCATGGTCGAGAGCCCTGAGCTCGCGGATGCTCTCGACACCACCGACTTCTTCCTCTTCTATGTCCCCACCGACTTCCTGCGCAACGCGAACGACGAGGACGTCGAGATCTATGACGAGGACGATGAGGACGAAGGTGAGGTCACCCCGCCGGACGAGGATGAGTCCCCGTCGGATGGCGACGAGTCGACCCCGTCGGATGAGGATGACTCGGCGTCGTCCGAGGATGAGGGAGACGAGGAGTCTGCCTCCGAGGATGACGGTGACGAGCCTGTCGCCGAGGACGAGTCCACCTCTGACGCGGAGGAGGGCGTCTCCGAGGAGGATGACGACGACGATGCCGCCGAGGACACCGCTGCCGGCATCGACGTCGAACTCTCCGATGAGGGCGTGACGGTCACCGTCGAGGACTCCACGGAGGAGGAGGTCGTCTCGACGGCTGACACGAAGACCGAGGCGAAGACCGAGGCGAAGACCGAGGCCCCGGCCGAGTCCTCCGGCGAGAAGCTGGCGGAGACCGGCGTCGAGGCCCGCACCGCCGGGACGATCGCCGGGGCCTTCCTGGCACTGGGTGCCGCGCTCATGGCGTTCGCCCACCGGGCACGCCTGGTGCGTCGCCGCGGCTGAGCGCCTGCCGCCCACCTGCTGAGGAGCGGTCCCTCTCCCGACGGAGAGGGACCGCTCCTCGCGCGTGCGGCGCCGTCGGGGCCCGTTTTGCTCCGGCACCGTCGGCTGTGTAATATGAGCGCTGACCAAAGACCGCCGGTCGTTGTCGTCGTGTGGAGAGCAGTGGCACTGAGCTCCACGGTCGTCGAGCAGCATGCTCGATGTGCGGCGCAACTGTAAAGACCCTTCCGGGCGACCTGCGCAGGTGCACCTCGAGCCGATCTCCCCATCGGGAGGCCCGTGTTCTCACGGCGTCTCTGCTGGGAGTCATCCGAGCCCCGTGCCTGCGCACCGGGGCTTTTTTCATGCCCTGGACCTCTGGAAGGACCTGGCCGGCTCGATTGATCGGAAGGAGTGCCATGGCGAATCCTGAGAAGGCTGCCGCCGTTGCCGAGCTCGCGGAGCAGTTCCGCAGCTCCAACGCCGCAGTGCTCACGGAATACCGCGGCCTCTCCGTGGGCCAGCTGCAGACTCTGCGGCGGTCCGTGCGGGAGAACGCGAACTACGCCGTGGTGAAGAACACGCTCACCGAGATCGCGGCCAAGGAAGCCGGCGTCGACGCCTTTGAGGGCAAGATGTCCGGTCCGTCCGCGATCGCCTTCGTCCACGGGGACCCCGTGGACGTGGCCAAGGCGCTGCGTGACTTTGCCAAGGACAACCCTCAGCTCATCGTCAAGGGCGGCTACATGGATGGCGCCGCTCTCGATGAGGAGGGCGTGAAGAAGCTCGCGGATCTTGAATCCCGTGAGGTTCTGCTCGGCAAGCTGGCCGGGGCGCTCATCGGCGCCCAGACCAAGGCTGCCGCCACCTTCCAGGCCCCGATCTCCAAGATCGCACGGGCAGCCGACGCGCTGCGGGCCAAGCAGGAAGAGGCCGCCTGAGCCGAGTGACACGACGGTGAGGTCCCGGAGGCGTACCGGGGGCCTTGCCACATCGCTCCGCAGGAGCGGTGGTGACCACCAAGATCCGCATGTGTCGACGTCGTCGGACCGACGGCGCGGCACGCCAAGACAGAGAAGGAGCGCCAACCATGGCGAAGCTGAGCAACGACGAGCTGATCGAGCAGTTCAAGGAGATGTCCCTCATCGAGCTCTCCGAGTTCGTGAAGCAGTTCGAGGAGACCTTTGACGTGACCGCCGCCGCTCCGGTGGCCGTCGCCGGTGCGGCCCCGGCCGCCGGTGGTGGCGAGGGCGAGGCTGCTGAGGAGCAGACCGAGTTCGACGTCATCCTCGAGGCCGCTGGCGACAAGAAGATCGGCGTCATCAAGGAGGTGCGCGGTCTCACCTCCCTCGGCCTGAAGGAGGCCAAGGAGCTGGTCGACGGCGCCCCCAAGGCTGTCGTCGAGGGTGTCGACAAGGAGGCCGCTGAGAAGGCCAAGGAGGCCCTGGAGGGCGCCGGCGCCACCGTCACCCTCAAGTGATGGTCGCGGTCTGAGGACCGCTTCTCGCAGGTCACCTGATCTGCTCATACGACGGATCCCCGGGAGTCAGGCAGCACGCCTGACACCCGGGGATCCGTCTGTCTGCGGGCGCCGACGCGCTGACGCGGCACCGGCACCCTCTCCCCTGGGGCGGCAGAGGGCAGTAGCATGTGGCTGACGAGGACCGATCGAACGGACAAGGGGGCGCGATGGCGTTGATCAGGACGAAGCAGGCTCTGGTGGGCGTGTTGGGCATCGGAGCACTGGCGCTGGCTTCCTGCGCGGTGGCCGATGACTCCGAGGGCGAGACCGAGGAGAACGGCGCCGCACAGGAGGAGACCGACGGCCAGGACGCCCCAGACGGCGGCTCCGGCGACGACGACGGCGCCGACACCTCCGGGGACGGCGCCGACGACGGTGCCGAAGACGCTGCCGACGACGGTGCGGAGGAGGAGCCCGAGGAGGAGCCCGAGGAGGACCAGGCCGCGGATGAGCACCTCGATGGGGAGCTCAGCGGGGACCGGGTGGACCCGGACGCCTTCGAGGTGCCGCTGGACGAGCAGAGCCAGGCCATCGGCGCCCGGGCCTGGCAGTTCGAGACTCCCAGTGGCCGGCACACGTGCAGCCTGGGGCGTTCAGGTCAGGCCGCGACTCCGGCCGCGGTCTGCTACATGAGTTTCGACGAGGACGTCCAGCCCGAGCCGGACGACCAGGGCCGTGAGCGCCACCCGTCCCTGCTGGAGTCCGACGTGGGGCTCTACGGCTACGAGGGGCCCGTCTACCCCCAGTTCGAGTCTTCTGAGGTGCCGACGCTGAACTACGGCGAGGTCCTCGAGGTCGAGGGGCTGGCCTGCACGGTCGGCGAGGACGCCATCACCTGCATCGCCGGGGACAACTGGATGCAGGTCTCCCGCAGCGGCTACGAGTTCTCTGATGACTCTGAAGAGTCTGATGGGGAGGACACCGGCGCGGAGGACACCGGCGCGGAGGACGACGGCGCGGATGCCTGACCGGGTGGGGCGGTCACCGACCGCCCCACCTCACTCCGCCGCCTCCACCGGCGAAGCCGCCAGAGGTGCTGACCACGGTGCCCACCGAAGCCCCGAAGGAGTGCCCGAGGCGCCGCTGGTGGAGCATCCTGCCCCCGGGTTCGGAGGAGGCCGCCAGAGTGCCGAGCTCAGTGGCACCAGCCAGCTCCTGGGCTGTCATCTCCGCCAGTGCCTCGCGGAAGCCGTCGACCTGGCCATGGAGCGCGGTGCCCACGGCGCTGCGTCCCGGGGATCCACGAGCCGAGCAGCGGCAGCGCGAACGGCACCTAGACCAGGACGAACAGTTCCGCGAAGGGGCTGGTGGTCACCGGCAGCAGCACCTCACGGCGGAGCCGACCCCATCGGCTGCCCACCGGGCGCCGATACAGCCCCCTGGCGTCCGCCTCACGGGCGATTACGAATCCGGTGTCCTCGCCGTCGGCCGTGCCCTTCCGAGCACCGGCGGAGGCTGGCTCCGGAGCCCCGATGGTGCGGATGTGACCGCGGGCGGTGTGGTCCAGCCGCGTTTCGGAGAAGTGCTCGTCCGCGCTCACCGAGTCCGCCAGGAGGCCCGAGAGCGCCGGGGCGTGGCATCTGGGGGCTCCTCCCGCCAGTGGGTCTTCTTCGGCGAGCCCTCCCGGGACGCGCGGGCGGTCGTCGATCTGGTTCGTCGGGTGTTCGAGGGACCGCCGGGCGCACCGACGGCCATCAGCAGGGTCTCCCCAGTGGCCTCTTCGAGCCAGATCGCGTCCGGCGCCCCGGTGGGGCAGTCTGCGGTGAAGTCTCGATAGCCGTCCTGCCGGAAGACGTGGCCCGCGGGGAGGGTCCGCAGGCCGACAGCACGAGGGCGCCCGCGGTGAGACCCCCGAGTGCCAGGACGGCGAGGAGCGACGCATGCGATCACCGGGTGCGTGAGGTGACGTGCACGTCCAGCGTGGCCAGCGAGGTCTCCAGGAAGTCCGCGCCGAAGGGCGGCATGCCTCCGATCTCCGCGCGGACATGCGCCGGGGTGGCCGACCAGTCATAGGTCAGCCGGACCTCGGTGCCCGCGCCGTGGGGTGCGAGGTCGTAGCGCCAGATCCAGCCGCCGACGTCGAGCTGTCCTGCGGCGCCGTACTGGCCGGGCTCCCAGGCGATGGCCCGGTCCTGCTCGAAGAGGACCACTCTGTTGTGCATGACGTAGTCGCCGCCGGCATTGACGTGGTGCATGGCCATCCCGAAGATCTGTCCCACACGGGTCAGCGGTTCGGAGGAGATCGCCTCCCTGACCCAGTCGGAGGGCTCGGTGTACTGGTGCTGGTCGGGGTCGGTGAGCACGGCGAAGATCCTGGCGGCCGGGGCCTCGATCAGCCGGTCCCTGTGCAGGGCCTCCTCCGAGGCTCCGTGGGCCCGCCGCCGTCTCATGGCCGCTCATCCTCCTGCCGCTCATCCTCCTGCGGCCCGTCGTCCTCGCGGCCGCTCCCATAGAGCCGGGCGACCTCCTCGGAGCCCAACCATCCGCTGTAGGTGGGGCCCTGGGGCCATCCCTCCGGAGAGTCCTGCCACCGTTCCTGCCGTCCGTAGGGCAGCACGTCCACCAGCGCGAAGGTGTGGCTGAGCTGCTCGGTCCCGCGTCCGGAGGAGTGCCAGGTGCGGTAGACGTCGTCGCCGTCGCGGAGGAAGACGTTGAGGGCGAAGCCTCCGCCCGGCGGGGCGCCGACGTCGGCGCCGAAGCTGCTGTCGGCGGTGGAGTACCAGGTCATCCGGTTGCCGACCTTCTCCCGATACGCCAGGGCATCATGGATCTCACCCTGGGTGACGATCACGAACCGGGCGTCGTAGTGCCGGAGAAAGTCGAGGCGGGTGAACTGGGAGGTGTAGCCGGTGCAGCCGCCGCACTGCCACTCGGCGCCCGGAGTCCACATGTGGTGGTAGGTGATCAGCTGGGAGGCTCCGTCGAAGATCTCCGCGAGCCGCACGGGGCCATGCTCACCGGCGAGCGTGTAGTCGGGCATCTTCACCATCGGGAGGCGACGACGCTGCGCGGCGACGGCGTCCAGCTCGCGCGTGACCGCCTTCTCCCGGGTGCGCAGTCGCTCCAGCTCCTGCTCCCAGATCTGCTGGTCCACCACCGGCGGCATGGCCCTGTCCATGATGCGCTCCCTGCGTTCGACGGCGACGCTCACCCCGCTCACCCCATGTCACTCCATGGCATCGGCGGGCTCTGAGGGTAGGCCGGACGCTTCGCGGGCTGTCAAGGATCGCAGGCCGGGACGTCTCCGCGAGCGGTCCGAACCATGGCCCGGTTCAGAGCCTGGCGCCGGGGCGGGGGCGCAGGCCTCCGACGACCAGGGCCAGTCCGGCCACCGCGCAGATGCCCAGGGCCACCATCAGCGGGTCGATCATGACGTTGAGCACGACGGCGGCCAACACCCACAGTGCCAGCATCAGGCAGATCAGGGCGAAGACCGCCTGCCCGATCCGGGGTCGGCCGCGCCGGCGTCCGCGGGACTTCCCGGGTGCGGTCGCAGCGGCCGGGGCGGAGGGAGACTCGGCGGAGGCCGCCTGCTGCATCTCGGCCCGCTCGTACCAGCGGGGGCGACGCTCGGGCTCCTTCCAGGTGAACTCCTGCTCGCTCTGGGCCCTCAGGGAGTCGGCCAGCAGGGCGTCGACGTCCTCGGGCTCCGGCGGCAGGGGGATGGTCGGTCGGGTCGGGGACGCGGTAGCGGATGCGGCGCCCGTCGGTGAGTCGGCCGGTGATCCGGCGGACTGCGGGGAGTCAGGGGGCTCTGGGGACGCGCGGCGGTCGGGGGAAGTGGTGCGGGGCTCGTCGTGGTCGTGGGTCATCGGTCGGCTCCTTCCAGGTCTGCGGCGGTCTCGGCCTGCGTCACGCCGCCCGGGAAGGGATAGGTCTCGAACGCCGCCGCATCGGTCAGGTCTCCGGCACCGGCACCTGCACCGGCACCTGCACCAGCTCCGGCACCCGCACCGGCTCCGGCGGCGTCGCCGTCGTCGTGCTGCCCGCCGATGTCACCTTCGACCTGCTCCGCATAGGTGGTCGCGTCGTAGATCTCCACCCTGTTGAAGGCGGTGTTGGCCGTCAGCAGGATCTGCAGATCCGCATCCTCGTCACCGATCCGGTGCTCGGTGACCTCGGCTCCGCGGGAGCTGCGCTGCTCGTCCTGGGTATGGATGTCGAGCCGACCCAGCGCCTGACGGGACTGGACGATCAGCGTGGAGTCGTCGGGGATGACCACGGTGGTGCGGGCGAAGGCGGAGTTCAGCTCGGCGTGGACCACCTCGGTGACGCCAGGCTCGCCACGTCCGGCGAGGTGGCGCAGGTCCATGGTGGTGTTCGCGAAAGCTGAGTTCAGCGACTCGGCGTCGCTGGTGTAGCTGCCGAACGCCACGTTCGAGCCGCTCACAGAGGGTGCGCTGCCGGGATTCTGGTGGACGAAGAAGGTCAGCAGCATCGCCACGGTGGCCACCGTCAGCAGGAAGCCGTGCCCGCGCCTGCCGCGCAGTGCCCCCAGCAGGTGCAGCAGAGCCAGCACGGAGACCAGGCCCACCAGTCCGGCCAGCACCGCGGAGGTGCCGGAGACGCCCAGGACCCAGATCGCGGCCAGCACGCCGGAGGCTGCGGCCAGCAACAGACCGAAGGCGATCATGCGCCGACGCCGGGACTCTTCCAGGACTCGAGGGTCCCAGGCCACGGCGGCGCCGGCAGGCGCGTCCTGGTGCGGACTGCGGGGGGCGGACGTCCCGGCGGCGTCGGAGGTGCTGCCCGGACCGCTTCCGGAGTCGCCTCCGGAGCCGCTGTCGGCGTCGGAGGCCGTCTCTTTCGGGTACCAGGCCGGGCGCCCGTCATCACGGACGGATGATGAGCTCCCGGCCTGCGCTTTTCCCTGGGCGTCGTCCTCCTTCACCTGCGCAGAGGCCTCCCGCGCGGCGCGGCGCGCCTCATGACGGGCGTGACGGGAGGCCCGGCGAGCCTCCCGGTCCGCCTCCCGCTGCGCCTCACGGCGGAACGCGGCGTCGTCTCCGTATCCGCCCGGCCCGGACGAGGAGCCCGCCGGGGCGCAGCGCGGGCCGCCGTGCTCAGCGGTGTGCCGACGCATCAGGGTGTAGACCACCCAGGCGACCACACCGATGATCACCAGGTTCAGCAGGATCGCGAACGGCCCGGCCAGGCTCAGCGGGGTGGAGACGTTGAGCGCGCCGATGACCGCCAGGGCGGCGCCGCCGACGAGTCCGCCGGTGAAGTCTCCGCGCAGCGCCTGCTGCGTCGGGATCCGGCCCTTCGAGTCCGGGATCAGGATCCACGCCAGGCCGTAGAGCAGGATCACCGGGGAGAAGAACGGCACGAGGGCCACGACGCCGAGGCCACGCACCAGGGTGGCGTCCCAGCGGAGCTTCTGGGCCAGCAGCGCCATGACGCCGCCGGCCCACCCGGTGTCCGGACGGGTCAGGCCGGTGGAGCGGATCCAGTCGAAGAACTGGTGGCCGGCCTCGGGCCGGGGGTCCGGCGCCTCCGGCCGTGGCCGGGCGCGCTCATCGTGGGGAGTGGTCGAGTCATCCATGCCTCCAGCTTCCTCCGCCCCCGGGGGTCTCCGCTATGGGGGTCCACCCTGATCCGACCCTGATCCTTCCCTCAGAAGCCCGGAATTCCGGGCGACGACGGGTCTCAGGGTCTCCCGCCGTGGCAGGATGGAACCATGGTCACGGACACCGAACGGCCCCCGCTGCGCCGGGGCACCGGCACCCCCGTGGCCGGCGTGTGCCTGGGCGTCTCCCGGCACCTCGGGGTCTCCCTGCCGGTGGTCCGCGCGGTGATGATCGGCCTGGCCATCGCGGGAGGCGTAGGGATCCTCCTGTACTGCTGGCTGTGGATCTTCGTGCCGTCGGAGGACGAGCCGGAGGCCACCGCCGGGGTGCGCGGCCTCTCCGGCCCGGCGGTGGACGGCGAAGGGCCGCCCGGTGCGGAACCCGCGTCCGACGGCGCGGCGCGTGACGGGACCCAGGGAGCCGCCGACCCGGGGGAACGCATCCGCCGGCTCCTGGACTCGTTGACCAGCTCGCCGGAGGTGCTGCTGGGCGGCCTGCTGCTCGGTGCGGCCGCCCTGCTGGCGCTGTCCCTGGCGGGGGTCGAGATGAACTGGCGGCTCTTCGGGCCGCCCGCGGTGATCCTGGTCGGGATCCTCCTGGCCTGGTCCCAGGTCGACAAGACCGGCCGTGGCGGCGCCGACCACACCACGCTGTGGCAGATCGCCGGTGGGGCAGGGCTCGTGGTGGTCGCGCTGCTGGTCATCGCCGGCGGCTTCGTACCGGGCGGGGACCTGCTGCTGGGACTCATCGTGGCCATGATGCTGCTGGCCGGGATCGCCCTGGTGATCGCCCCATGGCTGATCCGCCTGTACCGCACCGCCACCACTGAACGGGCCCGCGCGGCCGCGGAGGCCGAGCGGGCGGACATCGCCGCCCACCTGCACGACTCGGTGCTGCAGACGCTGGCGATGATCCAGAAGCAGCGTCACGACCCCGCGGCCGTGGAGCGGCTCGCCCGCAGCCAGGAGCGGCAGCTGCGAGGCTGGTTGTACCGCCAGCAGGAGCACGAGTCCGGCACGCTGAAGGACCAGCTCACCGCGGCCGCCGCCGAACTGGAGGAGATGCATGACGGCACGGTGGAGGTCGTCGCCGTCGGCGAGTCCCGGCGTCAGGACCACCGTGTGCTGGTGGCCGCCGTCCGGGAGGCGATCGTCAACGCCCTGAAGCACGCCGGGCCGGCCTCGGTGTATGTGGAGTCCGACGCCGCCCAGGACGCGGTCTTCGTCCGTGACCGGGGCCCAGGGTTCGACCTCGAGGGGATCGAGGAGGACCGCCTCGGAGTCCGGGAGTCCATCATCGGCAGGATGCGTCGGGCCGGCGGCGAGGCGCGCATCCGTTCGAACGGCCGAGGCACCGAGGTGCAGCTGTTCATGCCGGTCGACGCCGCCGTCGAGGAGGAGAACGGCCATGACTGAGCTGCATCGGGTGGTGATCGTGGACGACCACGCCATCTTCCGCGCCGGGCTGCGCGCCGAGCTGGACGGTCGGGTCGCCGTCGTCGGGGAGGCCCACGACGTCGACTCCGCGGTGCTGGCGGTGCGCGAGCACCTGCCTGAGGTGGTGCTGCTGGACGTACACCTGCCGGGTGGGACCGGCGGCGGGGGAGCGGAGGTGGTGGCGGGCTGCCGTGACCTGCTGGAGGACGTGCGGTTCCTAGCGATCAGCGTCTCGGACCAGGCCGAGGACGTGGTTTCGGTCATCCGCGCCGGCGCCCGCGGGTACGTCACCAAGACGATCAGCTCGGACGACCTGGTCGACGCCGTCGCGGCCGTCGCCGGGGGAGACGCGGTCTTCTCCCCACGGCTGGCCGGGTTTGTGCTGGACGCCTTCGGCACCTCCTCGGTGGCCCAGGACGTCCGGGACGAGGAGCTGGATCTGCTCTCCGCCCGGGAGGTGGAGGTCATGCGGCTCATCGCGCGGGGCTACACCTACCGGGAGATCGCCTCGGACCTGTTCATCTCCGTCAAGACGGTGGAGTCCCACGTCTCCAAGGTGCTGCGCAAGCTGCAGCTGTCTTCTCGGCATGAGCTGACTCGCTGGGCCGAGCAGCGCCGCATCGTCTGAGGTCTGGGCGTCCGCCCCCCCCCCCCTCGAGGGGGCCCGGCCCGTCTCCGCCGGGTTCGTCTGTCCCTAGGGTATTCCGGAGGACGGACGAACCCGACGGGGACGGAGGGGCTCGGACGGAGTGCCCCCTGTCTTCCGGCCCGGCCGGTTCAGCCCCGCCGGGTGCGCGCGATCAGCCCGTCGACCCATTCTTGGTCCATCCCGCTGGTGGAGAATCCGCCGAGCCGTCCCAGAGGGAAGGACTCCAACATCCGCATCAGGCCCTCGGCGCTGAAGACGTCGCCGCCTCCGCCGGACTGGGCCGCCTCCTGCACCGCTTCGCGCACCAGCGGACCGGTGAGTGGGTGGGCCAGGGCGTCGCCGAGTGTGGACTCCCGGGTCAGCGGGACGGCCACCTCGTCGCCAGGCACCTCCACCCTCGTCTCCTGGCGCAGATCGCGGGAGGACGCGCCGACGGCGACGACGTGCTCGCCGCCTTCCACCACCCATCGGTCCAGACGGCGGTCCCAGTGGGCCAGGTCCTGGCGCGGCACGCGCAGCTCCACGATCTGGGATTCTCCGGCCTGCAGGGCCACGGCGGTGAAGGCCTTGAGCTCACGTGGGGCACGGGCCACGGCGGAGCCGGGGCGGCCCACATAGACCTGGACCACCTCGTGCCCGTCGCGCTCGCCGGTGTTGGTGATGGTCGTCCGGATGCGCAGCTCGTCCGCCTCGACCGAGACGTCCAGGTCGGTGTGCTCGAAGCGCGTGTAGCTCAGGCCGTGGCCGAACGGGAAGGCCACGTCGAGGTCTCGGGCGTCGTACCAGCGGTAGCCCACGAAGACTCCTTCCCCGTAGCGGACGTGCCCGTGCTCGCCGGGGAAGTCCAGGTAGGCGGGAGAGTCGGCCAGCCGCAGCGGGATGGTCTCGGTGAGCCGTCCTGAGGGATTGGCCGTCCCGTAGAGCAGGTCGGCGGTGGCGGATCCGCCGGCCTGGCCGAGCAGCCAGCCCTCCAGGATCGCCGGCACCGTCTGGGCGAAGGGCAGCGCCACGACGCCGCCGTGGGACAGCACCACCACGGTGC
The DNA here is from genome assembly GCF_031705515.1 of Nesterenkonia sp. CL21. Lineage (NCBI taxonomy): Bacteria > Bacillati > Actinomycetota > Actinomycetes > Micrococcales > Micrococcaceae > Nesterenkonia > Nesterenkonia sp. CL21. Next base: position 104,689 of record NZ_JAUTWR010000002.1, on the reverse strand, counting down.
GGGGGTTGGCCTCCACGACGGCCTCGAGCAGGTTCAGCTGCTCGGCGGGCAGGTCGAGGTGCTCCCGGTCGAAGCCTTCGGACTCGTCGGCGGCGGGCAGTCCCAGGAAGACGACGGCGACGTCGGCAGCGCCGGCGGCCTCCGCCGCCTCGGCGCGCAGGGACTCGGCCGTCCCGGAGGCGGTCTCCTCGGCGCCCTCCAGGGGGAAGCCCGGGGCGAACCGGACCTCGGCCCGGGACGCCGCCGTGATGGCGGTCAGCGCGTCGTCCACCCGGGTCGGGTTGATCTGTGAGCTGCCGGCGCCCTGGTAGCGCGGAGTGCGGGCGAACTCGCCGATGACCGCCACGGAGGCGCTGGCATCCAGCGGCAGGATCTCGTCGTCGTTCTTCAGCAGCACGGCGGAGCGTGCGGCGGCCTCGCGGGCCAGCGCGTGGTGTGCCTGGACGTCGACGTCCACCGCCGGCGTGCGGGCCCCGGCCTGGACCTTCTGCACCAGCTCCACCACGCGCGCCGCGCAGCGGTCCAGGGCCGCCTCGTCGAGGTCGCCCTCCTGCACCGCGGCGATGACCTGCTCCTGGCTGGCGCCTCCGGTGGTCGGCATCTCCAGGTCCAGTCCAGCTCGCAGCGCCTCGACTCGGTCGCCGACGGCGAACCAGTCGGAGATCACCAGGCCGTCGAAGCCCCACTGGTCACGCAGCACTTCCGTGAGCAGCCAGGGGTCCTCGGAGGCCGAGACGCCGTTGATCTTGTTGTAGGCGCTCATCACCGTCCACGGGCGGGCGGAGGCGATCGCCCGTTCGAAGCCGCGCAGATAGATCTCCCGCAGGGGGCGGGCGTCCACGTCGCTGGAGACGCGCATGCGGTCATGCTCCTGGTTGTTCGCCGCGAAGTGCTTCAGGCATGCGCCCACGCCGCGGGACTGGATGCCTCGGGTGACGGCGGCGGCGAGCTCGCCGGAGACCAGGGGGTCTTCGGAGAAGTATTCGAAGCTGCGGCCGCACAGCGGGGAGCGCTTGATGTTCAGGCCCGGGCCCAGCACGACGCCGACCCCTTCGGCGCGGGCCTCGGCGCCGATGGCGGCGCCGACGCGTTCGGCCAGGTCGGTGTCGAAGGCGGAGCCCAGGGCCACCGCGGGCGGGAAGCAGGTGGCGGGCACGCTCTGTTCCAGGCCCAGATGGTCGGCGGCTCCGCCCTGCTTGCGGAGTCCGTGGGGGCCGTCGGTGACCATGATCGCCGGGATCCCGGCCTCCTCGACGGCGGCGGTGGTCCAGAAGGTGGCGCCCGTGACCAGCTCGGCCTTCTGCTCCAGGCTCAGGCGGGCGACGACGTCGCGGGGCTCGGCCTCGGCGAAGAGGTCGGGGGAGCTGTCGGTGCCGAGGGAGGAAGGTGTGGCGGGTGTGGTCATGAGGGGTCCTTCCGGAGCGGAGATGGGAGAGGTGGACGGACGACCTGGAGTCGATGTGGTCCGCCTCACTGTCCAAAACTGTACGCCACTCGGTTTTCATGCGGCAAGCGTCGGCGGACGGGGCCGTAGAATCGCCGCCATGGGGAGACGAGGGTCCTATGCCAAAGGTCTGGCCAGGCGCCGAGAGATCCTGCGCACCGCTTTGGAGGTCATCGCCCGCAGCGGCTACTCCAGCGCTTCCGTGCGGGAGCTGGCCGATGCCGTCGGGCTGAGCCAGGCGGGGCTGCTGCATCACTTCGGCACGAAGGAGGAGCTCTTCATCGAGGTGCTGCGCGCTCGGGACGAGGTCGACGCCGCCGTCGCGGCGGGCGACCCCGCGCCGCGCCGGAGCGCGCCGGACGGGTCGGCGCCGGGCGGGCCCGATCTGTCCGCCGTCCCCCTGGAGCTGGGGCGCTTCGTGGAGATCCTCCGGCGCAATGCCGAGGTGCCGGGTCTGATCCACCTCTATACGCGGCTGCAGGCGGAGGCGGCGGACTCCGGGCATCCCGCCCATGAGTACTTCCGTACGCGCCAGCAGCGCGTGCTGGCCGGGCTCGCCCGCGCCGTGCGCGCCGCTCAGCTCCAGGGGGACGTGCAACCGGAGCTGGATCCGGAGGAGACGGCCCTGGAGCTCGTCGCGCTGGCCGACGGCCTCCAGGCCCAGTGGCTGCTGGATCCGCGCGTGGACATGGCCGCGGTGATGGCCCGGCATCTGGAGCGGCTCCGGCCCTGAGGCGGTGCCGCCGTCACCTCACTGAGCCCCGCCGCGCCCCTGCGCGGCGCATGCGTGACCGCGGCGCCGGTGCTAGAATCTTGCCTCGGAACTCAGTCCCGCCGGTTCGGCGTCGGACGTCCGCCTCTCATCGACACCGCCGGTGCGTGTGATCTCCACGACGCGGCGTTGCGCGTCTGCGTACTCGTCGTTTATGCTGTACTTTTGCGCCTCCCCTCTATGCGCGTGCCTTCAAATAGCGGTGGGCACCTGCATCGTCTCCTCCTCACAGCTGGACCGCCTGACGTCTGCCCGGCGTCGGATCGGCCAGACACCGTCCGCGTGCGCGGGGACGGGGAAGCGTGCCAAGGAAGCTACGAAGGTCTGTGGAAGGATCCCTCTTGGTCGCCTCGAGCACCTCAATTCAAACCGCTGCCTCGGCCCGTACCGCTGAATACGCCGGCCGACTCTCATTCGCAAAGATCCACGAACCCCTCGATGTCCCGGAGCTTCTGGCTCTGCAGATCGACTCCTTCGACCGCCTGGTGGGCAACGAGCGCTGGGCCGCCCGCGTGGAGGAGGCCCGCCAGAAGGGCATCAAGGGCGTCTCCGACACCTCGGGCCTGGCGGACATCTTCGAAGAGATGTCCCCCATCGAGGACTTCCAGGGCACCATGTCCCTGAGCTTCTCCGAGCCGGAATTCGCCGACCCGAAGATGCCGATGGCCGAGTGCAAGGAGCGCGACACCACCTACGCGGCTCCGCTGTACGTCAAGGCCGAGTTCATGAACCACAACACCGGCGAGATCAAGCAGCAGACGGTGTTCATGGGCGACTTCCCGCTGATGACCGACCGCGGCACGTTCATCATCAACGGCACCGAGCGCGTCGTCGTCTCGCAGCTGGTCCGTTCCCCGGGCGCCTACTTCGAGCGCACCCCGGACAAGACCAGCGACAAGGACATCTTCACCGCGAAGATCATCCCGTCCCGCGGCGCGTGGTTCGAGCTGGAGATCGACAAGCGCGACCAGGTCGGCGTGCGTCTGGACCGCAAGCGCAAGCAGCCGGTCACCGCACTGCTGAAGGCGCTGGGCTGGACCGAGTCCCGCATCATCGAGGAGTTCGGCGACTACGACTCCATCCGCGCCACCCTGGAGAAGGACACCTTCGAGACCCAGGACGACGCGCTGCTGGACATCTACCGCAAGCTGCGTCCGGGAGAGCCGCCGACGGTCGAAGCCGCCGAGGGCCTGCTCAAGGGCCTGTACTTCACTCCGAAGCGCTACGACCTCGCGAAGGTGGGCCGCTACAAGCTCAACCGCAAGCTGGGCGTGGACAAGGACTTCACCGACGCCGACGCCTCGGTGCTCACCGAGCAGGACATCGTGGCGATGATCCACTACCTGTGCGCGGTGCACGCCGGCCGCGAGACCATCAAGGGTCTGCGCGACGGCGAGCAGATCGACCTGCCCGTGCAGATCGATGACATCGACCACTTCGGCAACCGTCGCATCCGTGCGGTGGGCGAGCTGATCGAGAACCAGGTCCGCACGGGCCTGTCTCGCATGGAGCGGGTGGTGCGTGAGCGCATGACCACCCAGGACGTGGAGGCGATCACCCCGCAGACGCTGATCAACATCCGTCCCGTGGTGGCCTCCATCAAGGAGTTCTTCGGCACCTCGCAGCTCTCGCAGTTCATGGACCAGAACAACCCGCTGGCCGGTCTGACGCACAAGCGGCGTCTGAACGCGCTGGGCCCGGGCGGTCTGTCCCGTGACCGCGCGGGCATGGAGGTCCGTGACGTCCACCCGTCGCACTACGGCCGCATGTGTCCGATCGAGACCCCTGAAGGTCCGAACATCGGTCTAATCGGCTCGCTGGCGACCTATGGGCGTATCAACCGCTTCGGCTTCATCGAGACGCCGTACCGCAAGGTCGTCGACGGCAAGGTCACCGAGGAGATCGAGTACCTGACCGCCGATGACGAGCTGGCGGCCCAGATCGCTCAGGCCAACGCGCCGCTGACTGAGGACGGCTCCTTCGCTGAGGAGCAGGTCCTGTGCCGTCAGCGCGGTGGTGAGGGCGAGCCGGTGCTGGTCGGCGCCGAGGACATCGACTACATGGACGTCTCTCCGCGCCAGATGGTGTCGGTGGCGACCGCCCTGATCCCGTTCCTGGAGCACGACGACGCCAACCGCGCGCTCATGGGTGCCAACATGCAGCGCCAGGCGGTGCCGCTGCTGGAGTCCGAGTCCCCGGTGGTCGGCACGGGCATGGAGAAGTACGTCGCAGTCGACGCCGGCGACTCCGTGACCGCCGAGCAGGCCGGCGTGGTCACCAAGGTCGCGGCGGACCTGGTCTCCGTCATGAATGACGACGGCACCATGACGCACTACCCGATCATGAAGTTCGAGCGCTCGAACCAGGGCAACACCTACAACCAGCGTGTCCGGGTCTCCGAGGGCGACCGGGTGGAGCGGCAGTCGATCATCGCCGACGGTCCGTCCACGGAGTACGGCGAGATCGCCCTGGGCAAGAACCTGCTGGTCGCGTTCATGTCCTGGGAGGGCCACAACTTCGAGGACGCGATCATCCTGTCGCAGCGCCTGGTGCAGGACGACGTCCTGACCTCGATCCACATCGAGGAGCACGAGGTGGACGCGCGCGACACCAAGCTGGGCGCGGAGGAGATCACCCGGGACATCCCGAACGTCTCGGACGAGATGCTCTCCCAGCTGGACGAGCGCGGCATCATCCACATCGGTGCCGAGGTCGAGGCCGGGGACATCCTGGTCGGCCGTGTGACCCCGAAGGGTGAGACGGAGCTGACCCCGGAGGAGCGCCTGCTGCGCGCCATCTTCGGCGAGAAGTCCCGCGAGGTCCGTGACACGTCCCTGAAGGTGCCCCACGGCGAGTCCGGCACCGTGATCGGTGTGCGCATCTTCGACGCGGAGGACGGCGACGAGCTGCCTCCGGGCGTGAACCAGCTGGTGCGCGTCTACGTGGCCCAGAAGCGCAAGATCACCGACGGCGACAAGCTCGCCGGCCGTCACGGCAACAAGGGTGTGATCTCCAAGATCCTGCCGGTCGAGGACATGCCGTTCCTGGCCGACGGGACCCCGGTCGACGTCGTGCTCAACCCGCTGGGTGTGCCCGGTCGTATGAACATCGGTCAGGTCATGGAGCTGCACCTGGGCTGGGCCGCGAAGCAGGGCTGGACCATCGAGGGCGAGCCCGAGTGGCTGAAGAACCTGCCGAACCTGCCGCGCGAGACCGGGCCGACCAAGGTCGCCACTCCGGTGTTCGACGGTGCCGAGGCGGACGAGCTCACCGGCATCCTCGCTTCGACCAACACCACCCGCGACGGTGAGCGGCTGGTCGGGCCCGACGGCAAGGCCCAGCTGTTCGACGGCCGCTCCGGCGAGCCGTTCCCGGACGGGATCTCGGTCGGCTACATGTACATCCTGAAGCTGCACCACCTGGTCGACGACAAGATCCACGCCCGCTCGACCGGTCCGTACTCGATGATCACCCAGCAGCCGCTCGGTGGTAAGGCGCAGTTCGGCGGTCAGCGCTTCGGCGAGATGGAGGTCTGGGCCCTGGAGGCGTACGGCTCGGCCTACACCCTGCAGGAGCTGCTGACCATCAAGTCGGATGACATCCACGGCCGTGTGAAGGTCTACGAGGCCATCGTCAAGGGCGAGAACATTCCGGAGCCCGGTGTTCCGGAGTCGTTCAAGGTCCTGATCAAGGAGATGCAGTCGCTCTGCCTGAACGTGGAGGTCCTCTCCGCCGACGGCAGCGCGATCGAGATGCGTGACGCGGAGGAGTCCGGGTTCAGCGCCGCCGAGGAGCTGGGCATCGACCTCTCCCGTGCGGAGCCCAGCTCGGTCGAAGAGGTCTGAGCCTCACCCGCGCCGTCGCCGGCTGAGAGCAGTCGGCGACGGCAGTCATCGCGTCACGAATCTTGAGAGAGAAAAGAGAGACACAGGACTATGTCCAACGAATCCTCATTCGGCACCATGCGCATCGCGCTGGCCACCGGTGACGACATCCGCAGCTGGTCCCACGGTGAGGTCAAGAAGCCGGAGACCATCAACTACCGCACCCTGAAGCCGGAGAAGGACGGACTCTTCTGCGAGAAGATCTTCGGACCATCGCGGGACTGGGAGTGCTACTGCGGCAAGTACAAGCGGGTGCGCTTCAAGGGCATCATCTGTGAGCGCTGCGGCGTCGAGGTGACCCGTGCCAAGGTGCGTCGTGAGCGGATGGGCCACATCCAGCTCGCCGCCCCGGTGACCCACATCTGGTACTTCAAGGGTGTGCCCTCGCGTCTGGGCTACCTGCTGGACCTGGCTCCGAAGGACCTGGAGAAGGTCATCTACTTCGCGGCCTACATGATCACCTCCGTGGACGAGGACCGTCGTCACGAGGACCTGCCGAACCTGCAGGCCGAGTACGACCAGGAGGTCAAGCACCTGGCGGACCAGCGCGACGCGGACATCGCCGCCGTCGCGAAGGACCTGGAGGACGACCTCGAGCGCCTGGAGGGCGAGGGTGCCAAGGCCGCGGAGAAGAAGAAGGCCCGCGACGCCGCCGACAAGCAGATGGCGCAGATCCGCAAGCGCGCCGACGCCGAGATCGAGCAGCTGGAGAGGGTCTGGGACCGCTTCAAGAACCTCAAGGTCTCGGACCTGGAGGGCGACGAGGCGCTGTTCCGCGAGCTGCGGGCCCGCTACGGCCAGTACTTCGAGGGCTTCATGGGCGCCGAGGCGATCCAGAAGCGTCTGGCGACCTTCGACATGGACGCCGAGGCCGAGAAGCTGCGGGAGACCATCAGCACCGGCAAGGGCCAGCGCAAGACCCGCGCCCTGAAGCGTCTGAAGGTCCTCAACGCGTTCCTGTCCACCGGCAACTCGCCGGAGGGCATGGTGCTCGACGCCGTGCCGGTGATCCCGCCGGAGATCCGTCCGATGGTCCAGCTGGACGGCGGCCGCTTCGCGACCTCCGACCTCAACGATCTGTACCGCCGGGTGATCAACCGCAACAACCGTCTGAAGCGTCTGCTGGACCTGGGTGCTCCGGAGATCATCGTCAACAACGAGAAGCGCATGCTCCAGGAGGCTGTGGACTCGCTGTTCGACAACGGTCGTCGCGGTCGTCCGGTCACCGGGCCGGGCAACCGTCCGCTGAAGTCGCTGTCCGACATGCTCAAGGGCAAGCAGGGACGCTTCCGTCAGAACCTGCTGGGCAAGCGCGTGGACTACTCGGGCCGTTCGGTCATCGTGGTCGGCCCCCAGCTGCAGCTGCACCAGTGCGGTCTGCCGAAGCAGATGGCGTTGGAGCTGTTCAAGCCCTTCGTCATGAAGCGCCTGGTGGACCTCAACCACGCTCAGAACATCAAGTCCGCCAAGCGGATGGTGGAGCGTCAGCGCTCCCAGGTCTGGGACGTGCTCGAAGAGATCATCACCGAGCACCCGGTGCTGCTGAACCGTGCCCCCACCCTGCACCGTCTGGGCATCCAGGCCTTCGAGCCGCAGCTGGTGGAGGGCAAGGCCCTGCAGCTGCACCCGCTGGTCTGTGCGGCGTTCAACGCGGACTTCGACGGCGACCAGATGGCGGTGCACCTGCCGCTGAGCCCGGAGGCACAGGCCGAGGCGCGCATCCTGATGCTGTCCTCGAACAACATCCTGAAGCCCTCGGACGGCCGCCCGGTGGCCCTGCCCTCGCAGGACATGATCATCGGTCTGCACCACCTCACCACCGTCCGGGAGGACGAGGTCGGCGCCGGTCGTGCCTTCGCCTCCGTGGGTGAGGCGCAGATGGCCTTCGACCTGAAGGAGCTGCACCTCAACGCTCCGGTGTCCATCGCGGTGGAGAACTTCGTCCCCTCGGCCGATGTCCCCGCTCCCGAGGGCTGGGAGCAGGGCCAGCGGGCCGTCATCCGGACCACGTTGGGCAAGGTGAAGTTCAACGAGCTGCTGCCGGCGGACTATCCCTGGCAGGACACGGCCGCGGACAAGGGTCAACTCTCCGCGCTGATCAACGACCTCGCCGAGCGGTACCCCACCGTGGCGACGGCGCGCACCCTGGACAACCTCAAGGACGCCGGCTTCTACTGGTCGACGCGTTCGGGCGTGACGGTGGCCATCTCGGACATCACCTCCGACATGGACAAGCAGTCCATCATGGACGCCTATGAGGAGCAGGCCGCCAAGGTCCAGTCGCAGTACGACATGGGTCTGATCGGCGACGACGAGCGTCACGCCGAGTTGGTGGAGATCTGGTCCAAGGCGACCGACGAGGTGGCCGGTGCCATGCAGAAGGGCATGGACGAGCTCAACAACATCAACCGGATGGTGACCTCAGGTGCTCGAGGCAACTGGCTCCAGGTCCGGCAGATCGCCGGGATCCGTGGTCTGGTGACCAACCCGCGCGGTGACATCATTCCGCGGCCCATCAAGTCCTCCTACCGAGAGGGCCTGTCGGTCCTCGAGTACTTCATCGCGACCCACGGTGCCCGTAAGGGTCTGGCGGACACCGCGCTGAAGACCGCGAACTCCGGGTACCTGACCCGTCGTCTGGTGGACGTCTCCCAGGACGTCATCGTCCGCGAGGAGGACTGCGGTACGTCGCGCGGCCTGACCGTGCCGATCGCTGTGGCCGACGAGAACGGCGAGCTGAAGCTCCACGAGGCCGTCGAGAACTCCGCCTACGCGCGGACTCTCGCCGTCGACGTCGTGGACGCCGAGGGCACCGTGCTCGCCGAGGGCGGCACCGATGTGGGCGACGTCCTCATCGCACGGCTGTTCGAGGCTGGCGTGACCGAGATCAAGGTCCGCTCCGTGCTGACCTGTGAGTCGCCGGTGGGCACCTGCTCGCTGTGCTACGGCCGGTCGCTGGCCACGGGCAAGACCGTGGACATCGGTGAGGCCGTGGGCATCATCGCGGCCCAGTCCATCGGTGAGCCCGGCACGCAGCTGACGATGCGTACCTTCCACACCGGTGGTATCGCGTCGGCGGACGACATCACCCAGGGTCTGCCCCGTATTCAGGAGCTCTTCGAGGCCCGCACCCCCAAGGGTGTGGCGCCGATCGCCGAGACCGCCGGCCGTGTGCGTCTCGAGGATGCGGACAAGCAGCTACGCCTCGTGCTCACCCCGGACGACGGTTCGGAGGAGCAGGCCTACCCGGTGCTGCGTCGTGCCCGTCTGCTGGTGGAGGACGGCCAGCACGTCGAGGTCGGCCAGCAGCTGGTGGCCGGTGCGGTGGACCCGAAGCAGGTCCTCCGCGTCCTCGGCCCGCGGGCTGCGCAGAAGTTCCTGGTCTCCGAGGTCCAGGACGTCTACCAGTCCCAGGGTGTGGGCATCCACGACAAGCACGTGGAGGTCATCGTCCGGCAGATGCTGCGGCGCATCACCGTCATCGAGTCCGGCGGCACGGACCTGCTGCCCGGTGAGCTGACCGACCGGTTCCGCTTCCAGCGGGAGAACCGGAAGGCCGTGGCCGAGGGTCGCCAGCCGGCCTCCGGTCGTGACGAGCTGATGGGCATCACCAAGGCCTCGCTGGCCACGGACTCGTGGCTGTCGGCGGCTTCCTTCCAGGAGACCACCCGTGTCCTGACCCAGGCGGCGATGGAGGGCAAGTCCGACCCGCTGCTGGGCCTGAAGGAGAACGTGATCATCGGTAAGCTCATCCCGGCCGGCACCGGTCTGGACCGCTACACGCAGTCGGCGGTGGAGCCCACGGAGGAGGCCAAGGCGAACCTGTTCACCGGGCCGAGCCTCTACGGCTCCAGCTTCGACTACGCCGGCGCGGAGGGTGAGGGAGAGTTCCACGCCATCCCGTTGGATGACTACAACACTGAGGTCGACTTCCGCTGACCTCCGCGCACCGCGGGCTGCCACAGTCTGAGGTGAGCACTCGAGAGCCCGGACCCTGCCAGGGGTCCGGGCTCTCGTGCGTCTGAGACGCGTCGACCGCCAGGGCAGGGTGTCGGTGAAGGGCCCCCGGGCTCTTGTCCTCGCCCGTCGCTGCTGTCATCATGGATTCACAGTTGCAAAGTTCAGGCGGCGGAGGGGCGGATCATGAGGGCGACGGGAAGGGCGCGCGGGGCCGGCGGAGCGGTCCTGCGGGGGCTGCAAGCGGTGGCCGCGCTGGTGGTGGCGGTGCTCCTGCTGACCGGATGCGGAGCCGGTGACGGCGAGGCGGACGGGGCGGAAGGCGGGGAGTGGGCCGTGGATCACGAGGCGGCCGAAGACTTTGCGCCGGAGGCGCCGGGCCAGGAGCGCACCCGCCCGGACGCCGACGCGGAGGATCGAGAGGTGGTCACCACAGCCTCCGCCGAGGTGGAGGTCCGCGACGTCGCCGAGGCGGTGACGGACGTCGTCGAGCAGGTCGAGCGGTATGGCGGTCATGTGGAGGCACGCCGGGAGAGCACCGACGACGACGGTCGGCTCAGCCTGGCGACTCTGACGCTGCGAGTGCCGGCCGAGCATCTCGCCGAGCTGCTGGACGACCTCGAGGGCCTCGGCGACGTCCATGACCTGAGTCAGCGCGCTCAGGACGTCACCGGGACTGCTCGCGATCTGGATGCCCGGATCCAGGCGCTGGAGATCTCGGTGGATCGCCTCCTGGAGATCATGGAGCAGGCGGAGACCAGCGAGGAGCTGCTCGCGGCGGAGACCACGCTGAGCGACCGTCAGGCGGAGCTGGAGTCTCTGGTGTCACAGCGGGATGCGCTGGCGGATCAGGTGGAGATGTCGACCCTGCGGCTCGAGCTCATCGACGGACGCGTCGCCGCGGTGCGCGCCGACGGATTCGTGGGCGGTCTCCAGTCCGGCTGGAACGGGCTGCTGCGCACCGCCGACGGGGTGCTGGTGGTGGCCGGGGTGCTCGTGCCCTGGATCCCCGTGCTGGTGGTGGCTGGTGTCGGCGTCGGGTGGCTGGTCCGGCGGGACCGCCGGCGTCGGGAGCTGCGTCGGCAGGCGTGGGCAGGTGTGGCCGTGCCGCAGGCAGAGGTCGCCGCGTCAGGGACGGCGTCCGACGAGGAGGCGGTGCGCAAGGAGATGCCGGACGAGGAGAGGCCGGACGAAGAGGCTGATACGGGTGGGGGAGCGGTCCGCTGAAGGCCTGCGGAAGTGCCCTCCATGCTCTGTGATGGGCCGCGGCGGATGCTCACCGGCTGCATGCCGGACGGGGTGGCCGCAGGGGCGCAGGGTCCCGCCGGTCGCCCCGTTTCGCCAGGATCCGCCCCAGCTGGTATCGTTGACTCGATTGTTTCTGTGTGGCAGAGGGACTCGGTCCGGGTTGCGGGGAAGGTGCGCAACGAATGCCACATTTTTGCACGCCCAGGGGCTTTTCCCGCGGATCGTGTCAGAACCGATCGCACGCGGGATCTTCAGTGCATCCCTCAGCTCGACCGGTCTGCGGCCCGTCCACAGATCGTCAAGCCCGAACCACGTATGGAGAACGCATAGTGCCTACTATTCAGCAGCTGGTGCGCAAGGGGCGCACTCCCAAGGTTGCCAAGAACAAGACCCCTGCCCTGCAGGGCAGCCCGATGCGTCGCGGTGTCTGCACCCGTGTGTACACCACGACCCCGAAGAAGCCGAACTCCGCACTCCGGAAGGTCGCCCGTGTGCGCCTGAACGGCGGCGTCGAGGTCACCGCGTACATCCCCGGCGAGGGGCACAACCTGCAGGAGCACTCGATCGTGCTCGTGCGCGGCGGTCGTGTGAAGGACCTCCCCGGTGTCCGCTACAAGATCGTCCGCGGCGCCCTCGACACCCAGGGTGTCAAGGGTCGCGGCCAGGCCCGCAGCCGCTACGGTGCGAAGAAGGAGAAGAAGTAATGCCTCGTAAGGGACCCGCACCCAAGCGCCCGCTCGTCCAGGACCCCGTCCACGGCTCCCCGCTGGTCACCCAGCTGATCAACAAGGTGCTCGTCGACGGCAAGAAGTCCACCGCCGAGCGCATCGTCTACGGCGCCCTCGAGGGCGTCCACAAGAAGACCGGCGAGGACGCCGTCGGCATCCTGAAGAAGGCCATGGACAACGTCCGCCCGGCCCTCGAGGTCCGCTCCCGCCGCGTCGGCGGCGCCACCTACCAGGTGCCCGTCGAGGTCAAGCCGGGTCGCGCCACCGCGCTGGCGCTGCGCTGGCTGGTCGGCTATGCCAAGGACCGCCGCGAGAAGACGATGACCGAGCGCCTCATGAACGAGATCCTCGACGCCTCCAACGGCCTCGGCGCCGCTGTGAAGCGCCGCGAGGACACGCACAAGATGGCCGAGTCCAACAAGGCCTTCGCCCACTACCGCTGGTGAGCGGGCGTCTGCGCGGAGCATCCCGCCCGTGCCCGGTCGGCCGCCGTCCTGCGGGACGAGGCTTCACCGGTGCGGGCGGGCCGCGTAGGCTGAACGGAGTCGGCGGCCCCGCCGGCGGCTCCACCCTTTTGAGAGAGACCTGAGAGGACAAGGGGATCAACCGTGGCACAAGACGTGCTCACCGACCTGAAGAAGGTCCGCAACATCGGCATCATGGCTCACATCGATGCCGGTAAGACCACCACGACCGAACGCATCCTGTTCTACACGGGCATCAACCACAAGATCGGTGAGACCCACGACGGCGCGTCGACGACGGACTGGATGGAGCAGGAGAAGGAGCGCGGCATCACGATCACCTCTGCCGCGGTGACCTGCTTCTGGGAGAACAACCAGATCAACATCATCGACACTCCGGGCCACGTCGACTTCACCGTCGAGGTGGAGCGCTCCCTGCGCGTGCTCGACGGCGCCGTCGCCGTGTTCGACGGCAAGGAAGGTGTGGAGCCGCAGTCCGAGACCGTGTGGCGCCAGGCCGACAAGTACAACGTGCCGCGCATCTGCTTCGTCAACAAGATGGACAAGCTGGGTGCGGACTTCTACTTCACCGTCGACACCATCGTCGAGCGCCTGGGTGCCAAGCCGCTGGTCATGCAGCTGCCGATCGGTGCCGAGAGCGACTTCATCGGCGTCATCGACCTGCTCCAGATGAAGGCCCTGGTGTGGCCGGGTGACGCCAAGGGTGACGTGACCATGGGTGCGGAGTACGAGACCCGTGAGATCCCCGAGGACCTGCAGGAGCGCGCGGAGGAGTACCGCAACCAGCTCGTGGAGGCCGTGGCCGAGGCCGACGAGGAGCTCATGGAGAAGTACCTCGAGGGCGAGGAGCTCAGCATCGATGAGCTCAAGGTCGGCATCCGCAAGCTCACGGTCGCGGGCGAGGCCTACCCGGTCTTCTGCGGCTCCGCGTTCAAGAACCGCGGCGTGCAGCCGATGCTGGACGCCGTCGTGGACTACCTGCCGTCGCCGGCGGACGTCGAGTCCATGGAGGGCCACAAGCCGGGCGACGAGGAGGCCATCCTCACCCGCCGCCCGTCCAAGGACGAGCCGTTCGCGGCGCTGGCGTTCAAGATCGCCTCGCACCCGTTCTTCGGCACCCTGACCTTCATCCGGGTGTACTCCGGTCAGCTGTCCTCCGGCGCGCAGATCCTCAACTCCACCAAGGGGAAGAAGGAGCGCATCGGCAAGCTGTTCCAGATGCACGCCAACAAGGAGAACCCGGTGGAGGAGGTGCAGGCCGGCCACATCTACGCGGTGATCGGTCTGAAGGACACCACCACGGGTGACACCCTGTGCAACCCGGAGCAGCCGATCGTGCTCGAGTCGATGACCTTCCCCGAGCCGGTCATCAACGTGGCCATCGAGCCGAAGTCCAAGGGTGACCAGGAGAAGCTGTCGACCGCCATCCAGAAGCTGGTGGCGGAGGACCCGACCTTCACCGTCTCTCTCGACGACGAGACCGGCCAGACCGTCATCGGCGGCATGGGCGAGCTCCACCTGGACGTCTTCGTGGACCGCATGAAGCGCGAGTTCAAGGTCGAGGCCAACGTCGGCAAGCCGCAGGTGGCCTACCGCGAGACGATCAAGAAGCGCGTCGAGAAGGTCGAGTACACCCACAAGAAGCAGACGGGCGGTTCCGGTCAGTTCGCGAAGGTGCTCGTCAACTTCGAGCCGCTGGACACCAGCGAGGGCGAGCTCTACGAGTTCGAGAACAAGGTCACCGGTGGTCGCATCCCGCGTGAGTACATCCCCTCGGTGGACGCCGGCATCCAGGACGCCATGCAGCTGGGCGTGCTGGCCGGGTACCCGATGGTCGGCGTCAAGGCCGAGCTCACCGATGGTGCCTACCACGACGTCGACTCCTCCGAGATGGCCTTCAAGCTGGCCGGCTCCCAGGTGTTCAAGGAGGGCGTGAAGCGGGCCAACCCGGTGCTGCTCGAGCCCATGATGGCCGTTGAGGTCCGTACTCCCGAGGAGTACATGGGCGATGTCATCGGTGACCTGAACTCGCGCCGTGGTCAGATCCAGTCCATGGACGACGCCTCCGGTGTCAAGGTCGTCAAGGCCGCGGTGCCGCTGTCGGAGATGTTCGGCTACATCGGTGAGCTGCGTTCGCGCACTCAGGGCCGCGCGGTCTTCACCATGTCGTTCGACTCCTATGCCGAGGTTCCCAAGGCCGTGGCCGAGGAGATCATCGAGAAGAGCCGCGGCGAGTGAGGTGACCCCTCGCGCCTGACGCTCATCGTCCGCTTCCCCCGGGGACCATCCCGGTCGCCGGGGGAAGCGGACCGAGGGCGGGATGAGCTCCGGAGTCGTCCCGTCGTCGCAACACCCATGCGGGAACCGGTGAACCCGGGCCCGCAGGCCATCCGGAGAATTTCACCAAATACCATGCGCCCCAGTAGACTTGCGAGAGTTTCAGCCTGTTCACCTGTGCGGCTGATAGCAAGTCTTCTGACCTGAACAAGTTCTATAGGAGGAACCTGTGGCCAAGGCAAAGTTCGAGCGGACCAAGCCGCACCTCAACATCGGCACCATCGGTCACGTCGACCACGGCAAGACCACTCTGACCGCCGCCATCTCCAAGGTGCTGGGTGACAAGTACCCGGACCTGAACGAGCAGCGTGACTTCGCGTCCATCGACAACGCTCCCGAGGAGCGCGAGCGCGGCATCACGATCAACGTCTCCCACGTCGAGTACCAGACCGAGAAGCGTCACTACGCGCACGTCGACGCTCCCGGCCACGCCGACTACGTGAAGAACATGATCACCGGTGCCGCTCAGATGGACGGTGCGATCCTCGTGGTCGCCGCCACCGACGGTCCGATGGCCCAGACCCGTGAGCACGTCCTCCTGGCCCGCCAGGTCGGCGTCCCCGCGCTGCTGGTCGCCCTCAACAAGGCCGACATGGTCGAGGACGAGGAGCTGCTGGACCTCGTCGAGATGGAGGTCCGCGAGCTGCTGTCGGACCAGGAGTTCGACGGCGACAACGCTCCGGTCATCCGCACCTCCGGTCTGAAGGCCCTCGAGGGCGACGCCGAGTGGGTCAAGACCGTCGAGGATCTGATGGACGCCGTCGACGAGTTCATCCCGGAGCCGGAGCGCGACAAGGACAAGCCGTTCCTGATGCCGATCGAGGACGTCTTCACCATCACCGGTCGCGGCACCGTGGTCACCGGTCGCGCCGAGCGCGGCACCCTGTCGATCAACTCCGAGATCGAGATCATCGGTATCCGCGAGAAGCAGAAGACCACCGTCACGGGCATCGAGATGTTCCACAAGCAGCTCGACGAGGCCTGGGCCGGCGAGAACTGCGGTCTGCTGCTGCGCGGTCTGAAGCGTGACGACGTGGAGCGCGGCCAGGTCGTCGCCGCTCCGGGCTCGATCACCCCGCACACCGACTTCGAGGCGAACGTCTACATCCTGTCCAAGGACGAGGGCGGCCGTCACAACCCCTTCTACACCAACTACCGTCCGCAGTTCTACTTCCGGACCACGGACGTGACCGGTGTGATCTCCCTGCCGGAGGGCACCGAGATGGTCATGCCCGGTGACAACACCGAGATGACCGTGGAGCTCATCCAGCCCATCGCCATGGAGGAGGGCCTCGGCTTCGCCATCCGCGAGGGTGGCCGCACCGTCGGCTCCGGTCGTGTGACCAAGATCCTGAAGTGATCTGATCCCCACGGCTGATCCGCAGGAGGGCCCAGGTCAGGACCTGACCTCCTCCTGAGGGCGCACAAGGGCCCCCGATGTCCACCAGGACGTCGGGGGCCCTTGTTTTGCGTGCTGGAGGTTTTTCTGTCAAGATGGACAAGTTGCTCACGGACGAGTGCGCCCTGAGATGGCTGCGGCAGGCGACATGATCGCAGGCCCGCTCCCCAGGGGTCGCCCGAATCCCGGTGTCATCAGGCGCCGATGAGCTGTCAATCTGATCGAAGTCCAGCCCGATCTGCGCGGTGTGTCCTGCTGTGCGCGGAGTTCTCCGCTCATCAAAGCGACACGCCCGACCGCGGGGGTCGGAGTCCGGCGGGGCGAGCAGCCCGTCATCATGACGGGTTCGGCCTGACCGGGGTGTGCATCACGGCCTTGCCTGATGCGCAGTCCACAACTGCAGAAGGGGAGTGCCGCTCAGGCCTGTCGCGAGACGGGGATGGGGCGATGCCTTTTCTGGGAGCGTGATGCTCTGCCGCAGCGGTGGACTGCGAGAAGACCAGACGAAGAAGCACTGACCAGAAAGAGGCAGACGCCATGGCGGGACAGAAAATCCGCATCCGGCTGAAGTCGTATGACCACGAGGTCATCGACACCTCAGCCCGGAAGATCGTTGACACGGTCACGCGCGCAGGTGCGACGGTAGTGGGCCCCGTGCCGCTGCCCACCGAGAAGAACGTGTACGCCGTGATCCGTTCTCCCCACAAGTACAAGGACAGCCGCGAGCACTTCGAGATGCGCACCCACAAGCGCCTCATCGACATCGTCGACCCCACCCCCAAGGCGGTCGACTCGTTGATGCGACTCGACCTGCCTGCAGATGTCAACATCGAGATCAAGCTCTGAAGCAGGGAGGTGCTGAGAGAACTATGACCAACATTTCCCGCGTCGAACTGAACGTCAAGGGACTGCTGGGCACGAAGCTCGGCATGACCCAGGTCTGGGACGAGGACAACAACCTCGTTCCGGTCACTGTCGTCCAGGCCGACTCCAATGTCATCACGCAGGTCCGCACTGACGAGACCGACGGCTACAACGCGGTGCAGATCGGCTACGGCCAGATCGACCCGCGCAAGGTCACCAAGCCGCTGGCGGGCCACTTCGCCAAGGCCGGTGTGACCCCGCGTCGCCACCTCGTCGAGGTCCGCACCGCCGACTCCTCTGCCTATGAGGCCGGCCAGGACCTCTCCGTCGAAGCCTTTGAGGCCGGCCAGAAGGTCGACGTCGTCGGCAAGACCAAGGGCAAGGGCTTCGCCGGCGTCATGAAGCGTCACGGCTTCGCCGGTGTGGGCGCCTCGCACGGTCAGCACAAGAACCACCGCAAGCCGGGCTCGATCGGTGGCGCCGCCACTCCGGGTCGCGTCTTCAAGGGTCTGCGCATGGCCGGCCGCATGGGCAACGAGCGCCACACCACGCACAACCTCACCGTCCACGCGGTGGACGCCGAGAAGAACCTGCTGCTCATCAAGGGCGCCGTCCCCGGTGCTCGCGGCCAGGTCGTCCTGGTCCGCACGGCAGTGAAGGGAGCATGATCCACATGGCCAACAAGGTTTCCGTCGACCTCCCTGCCGAGGTCTTCGACGCCAAGACCAACGTCGCCCTGATCCACCAGGTCGTGGTCGCGCAGCAGGCTGCAGCCCGTCAGGGCACGCACAAGGTCAAGACCCGTGCGGAGGTGTCCGGCACCACGGCGAAGCCGTTCCGCCAGAAGGGCACCGGCCGCGCGCGCCAGGGTTCGATGATCGCCCCGCACATGATCGGCGGCGGCATCGTCCACGGCCCGACCCCGCGCAGCTACGCCCAGCGCACCCCCAAGAAGATGAAGGCCGCCGCTCTGCGCGGCGCCCTCTCCAACCGGGCGCGCAACGGACGGATCCACGTCGTGGACGCTCTGGTCTCTGAGACCCCGTCCACCAAGGCCGCCAAGGAAGCCCTGGCCTCCCTGGGCGGCGCGAACCGCAACTGGCTGGTCGTGATCGACCGCAGCGACGACGTCGCCGCGCTGTCGACCCGCAACCTGCCGCACGTCCACACGCTGTACTCGGACCAGCTGAACACCTATGACGTCGTCGTCTCTGACGACGTGGTGTTCACCCAGGCCGGCTATGACGCCTTCCTCGCGCAGCAGGCGGGCGCCGAGAAGGAGGAGACGAAGTGAGCGTCCTGACCGAGAAAGACCCCCGGGACGTGGTCATCGCACCGGTCGTCTCGGAGAAGTCCTACGGCCTGATCGACGAGGGCAAGTACACCTTCCTCGTCGACGTCAAGGCCACCAAGTCGGAGATCAAGTACGCCGTGGAGAAGATCTTCTCGGTGAAGGTCGACTCCGTCAACACCATCAACCGCCCGGGCAAGCGGAAGCGCACGCGCTTCGGCTGGGGATCTCGCAACGCCACCAAGCGCGCGATCATCACCCTGCGCGAGGGCAACATTGACATCTTCGGAGGTCCGCTGGGCTGAGCCCCGCGGAGACCACTTAATCGAGGAAGAAGAACATGGCTATCCGTAACCTCAAGCCGACCACCCCGGGCCAGCGCGGCTCGTCGGTGGCCGACTTCGCAGAGATCACCCGGGACACCCCGGAGAAGTCCCTGCTGCGCCCGCTGTCCAAGTCGGGCGGCCGCAACAGCTCGGGCAAGATCACCACTCGCCACAAGGGCGGCGGTCACAAGCGCCAGTACCGGCTGATCGACTTCCGTCGCTCGGACAAGGACGGCGTCCCGGCGAAGGTCGCGCACATCGAGTACGACCCGAACCGCACCGCCCGCATCGCCCTGCTGCACTTCGCCGACGGCACCAAGCGCTACATCCTGGCTCCGGCCAAGCTGGAGCAGGGTGCCCCGGTGGAGTCCGGCCCGAACGCTGACATCAAGCCGGGCAACAACCTCCCGCTGCGCAACATCCCGCTGGGTACCGTGATCCACGCGGTGGAGCTGCGTCCGGGCGGCGGTGCAAAGCTGGGCCGCTCCGCCGGAGCCTCCATCCAGCTGGTCGCCCGTGAGGGCAAGTACGCCCAGCTGCGTCTGCCCTCCGGTGAGGTGCGCAACGTCGACGTCCGCTGCCGCGCGACGGTCGGCCAGGTGGGCAACGCCGAGCAGTCCAACATCAACTGGGGCAAGGCCGGCCGCAACCGCTGGAAGGGCATCCGCCCGACCGTGCGCGGTGTGGTCATGAACCCGGTGGACCACCCGCACGGTGGTGGTGAGGGCAAGACCTCCGGTGGTCGCCACCCGGTCAACCCGAACGGCAAGCCCGAGGGTCGCACTCGTCGTCCCAACAAGGAGAGCGACAAGCTCATCGTGCGTCGCCGTCGGAACAAGAACAAGCGATAGGAGCCTGGAGACATGCCACGCAGCTTGAAGAAGGGCCCCTTCGTTGATCAGCACCTGTACCTGAAGGTCGTGGCTGAGAACGAAAAGGGCACCAAGAACGTCATCAAGACCTGGTCCCGCCGTTCCATGATCATTCCGGACATGCTCGGCCACACGATCGCAGTGCACGACGGTCGCAAGCACATCCCGGTGTTCATCACCGAGTCGATGGTCGGGCACAAGCTCGGCGAGTTCGCGCTGACCCGCACTTTCCGCGGCCATGTGAAGGACGACAAGAAGGGCAAGCGTCGCTGATCCCCTCACGGGATGAGTGAACGTGAAGCCTCTTCGATCGAGAGACGAGAGAAGGAAAGCAATGGAAGCCAAGGCAATTGCGCGCTACCTGCGTGTGACGCCTATGAAGGCCCGGCGCGTCGTCGACCTTGTCCGCGGCAAGCAGGCCAACGAGGCGCTGGCGATCCTCCAGTTCGCCCCGCAGGGCGCCTCGGAGCCGGTGTACAAGGTGGTGGCCTCCGCGCTGGCGAACGCTCGCCAGCACGCGGACCAGGCCGGTGTCGCCTTCAACGAGGACGACTACTACGTCACCGAGGCCCGAGTGGACGAGGGACCGACCATGAAGCGGTTCCGTCCGCGCGCCCAGGGTCGGGCGTACCGCATCAACAAGCGCACCAGCCACGTCACCGTCGTGGTCGGTACGGAAGAGAAAGGTGGGGATCAGTAGTGGGACAGAAGATCAACCCGAATGGTTTCCGTCTGGGTGTCACCACTGACCACGTCTCCCACTGGTACGCCGACTCGAGCAAGCCGGGTCAGCGCTACAAGGACTTCGTGAAGGAAGACGTCCAGATCCGGGAGCTGCTGAACAAGAGCGTCGAGCGCGCCGGCATCTCCAAGGTCGAGATCGAGCGCACCCGTGACCGCGTCCGTGTGGACATCCACACGGCACGTCCGGGCATCGTGATCGGCCGCCGCGGCGCCGAGGCGGACCGCATCCGCAGCGAGCTGGAGAAGCTCACGGGCAAGCAGATCCAGCTGAACATCCTCGAGGTCAAGAACCCCGAGACCGACGCTCAGCTGGTCGCCCAGGGTGTGGCCGAGCAGCTCGCCTCCCGTGTGGCCTTCCGCCGCGCGATGAAGAAGTCCATCTCGTCGGCCATGCGTGCCGGCGCCAAGGGCATCCGCATCCAGTGCGCCGGACGCCTGGGCGGTGCGGAGATGTCCCGTTCGGAGTTCTACCGCGAGGGTCGCGTGCCGCTGCACACCCTGCGCGCCAACATCGACTTCGGCAGGCACGAGGCCAAGACGACCTTCGGTCGGATCGGCGTCAAGGTCTGGGTCTACAAGGGTGACCTGACCGCCAAGGAGCTGGCCGCTCAGCAGGCCTCCCAGCCTTCGGGCCGGGGCGGTCGTGGCGGTCGCGGCGGTGCCGGCGGCGGCGAGCGTCGTCGTCGCGGCGGTCGCAGCCGGGACCAGCAGGGCGCTCCGGCGGCTGCCGAGTCTGCAGTTGAAGGAGGACAGAGCTGATGCTGATGCCCCGTCGAGTCAAGTACCGCAAGCCGCACAAGCCCAAGCGCCGCGGCCAGGCCAAGGGCGGCACCGAACTCGCCTTCGGCGAGTACGGCATCCAGGCCCTGGGCCCCGCCTACGTGACGAACCGGCAGATCGAGTCGGCACGTATCGCGATGACCCGCTACATCAAGCGAGGCGGAAAGGTCTGGATCAACATCTACCCGGACCAGCCGCTGACCAAGAAGCCCGCCGAGGTCCGCATGGGCTCCGGTAAGGGCTCGCCCGAGTGGTGGGTCGCCAACGTGAAGCCCGGACGCGTGATGTTCGAGCTGTCCGGTGTCAGCGAAGAGGTCGCCAAGGAGGCCCTGCGTCTGGCAATCCACAAGCTGCCGATGAAGGCACGCGTGATCAGCCGAGAGAGTGGTGAGTGACGATGGCAGTCGGTTCGAAGGATCTGACGGTCGAGAAGCTCTCGACCATGGACGACGCTTCGCTGGCCGAGCAGCTGCGCTCCGCCAAGGAGGAGCTGTTCAACCTGCGCTTCCAGTCCGCCACCGGTCAGCTGGAGAGCTCCAGCCGCCTGAAGGCCGTCAAGCGTGACATCGCCCGGATCTACACGGTCCTGCGGGAGCGCGAGCTGGGCATCCGTGAGATGGTCGGCGCCGAGGCAGAGGCTGCTGAAGAGAAGGCTGAGGACTGAGCATGAGCGAGAAGAACACCGAAGCACAGGGCACCGAGCGCAACTACCGCAAGAACCTGCGTGGTGTGGTCGTGTCCGACAAGATGGACAAGACCATCGTGGTCGAGGTCGAGGACCGCAGGAAGCACTCCCTGTACGGGAAGGTCATGAAGCGGCACTCGAAGTTCAAGGCTCACGACGAGAACGGCGACGCCGGCATCGGCGACACCGTGCTCATCTCGGAGACCCGCCCGCTGTCGGCGTCGAAGCGCTGGCGCCTGGTGCGGATCATCGAGAAGGCCAAGTGATCATCGACTGATGAGCATCCCGTGCCGCGCTCCCTGTGGGGAGCGCGGCACGGCACCCCGGCCCGGAGGGGCCGGCTGACGGTTCGGGACCCGACTCACCGCGGTGAGTTGGGTCCCGAACTGTTTTCAGGTATGATATTGAGGCTGTGCGCCCTTGCAGCGGGACCATCCATCCCGCGGGCCCTCGTCTCCGGTCGCCAGACCGGGAGGGTTGAGGAAAGCGCACGTCCCCCAAGGCCGCCTCGGCCCCGTGGACAGTGACAGATCGCGTCTGACGCGATGGACCACGGGGGTAAGCGGCGGGGGAGTGTTCCCGTAGAAGTTCCGCAAGGCTCGTCGGATGGACGACGAGAACCGGCGAGACGACAGGAGATTATCCACGTGATCCAGCAGGAATCGCGGCTGAAGATCGCTGACAACACCGGGGCCAAGGAACTCTTGGTCATCCGTGTTCTCGGCGGATCGGGACGCCGCTACGCAGGCATCGGCGACACCTTCGTCGCCACCGTCAAGGACGCCATCCCCGGCGGCAACGTCAAGAAGGGCGACGTCGTCAAGGCTGTGCTCGTCCGTTCGAAGAAGAAGACCCGCCGCAACGACGGCTCCTACATCAGCTTCGACGAGAATGCTGCCGTCATCCTCAAGGGTGACACCCCGGAGCCCCGCGGTACCCGTATCTTCGGGCCGGTGGGTCGTGAGCTGCGCGACAAGAAGTTCATGAAGATCGTCTCGCTCGCGCCGGAGGTGCTCTGACTCATGGCAAAGATCAAGAAGGACGACCTCGTCCAGATCCTCACCGGCAAGGACCGGGGCAAGCAGGGCAAGGTCCTCGAGGTGCGGCCGCGCGAGGAGCGCGTCGTCGTCGAGGGCGTCAACCGTGTGAAGCGCCACCTCCGTGCCGGCCAGTTCGGCAACACCGAGGGCGGCATCGTCGAGTCCGAGGCCCCCATCCACATCTCCAACGTGGCCGTGGTGGACCCGGAGTCGGGCAAGCCCACCCGGGTCGGCTACCGGGAGGAGACCGTCGAGCGTGACGGCCGCACCAAGACTGTGCGCGTCCGGTACGCCAAGGCCTCCGGAAAGGACCTGTGATGACCGAGGTGCAGAGCGTGACCGAGAAGATCACCCCCCGTCTGAAGACCAAGTACCGCTCCGAGATCCGCGAGGCGCTGCAGGGCGAGTTCGGCTACGGCAACGTCATGGAGGTCCCCGGCCTGGTCAAGGTCGTGGTCAACATGGGCGTCGGCGAGGCCGCACGCGACTCCAAGCTCATCGACGGCGCCGTGCGCGACCTGACCAACATCACCGGCCAGAAGCCGAAGGTCACCCGCGCCCGGAAGTCCATCGCGCAGTTCAAGCTGCGCGAGGGTCAGCCGATCGGTGCGCACACCACGCTGCGCGGCGACCGCATGTGGGAGTTCATCGACCGCCTCGTCACCCTTGCGCTGCCGCGCATCCGTGACTTCCGCGGCCTGAGCCCCAAGCAGTTCGACGGCAACGGCAACTACACGTTCGGTCTGACCGAGCAGGCGGTGTTCCACGAGATCGACCAGGACGCGATCGACCGTGCTCGCGGCATGGACATCACCGTGGTGACCACCGCCAAGACCGACGACGAGGGCCGCGCGCTGCTGAAGGCGCTCGGCTTCCCCTTCAAGACCGAACAGTAAGCACTACGCCGCAGGTCCCTTCACCAGAGGTTCCATCGGCCCCGACTCTGTCGGGGACGCTGAGTCCCTTCGGAGATCGGAAACCGCGGCGAGGAAGGGCACACGCCCCACATGACAATGACTGACCCAGTCGCAGACATGCTGACGCGTCTGCGCAACGCCAACTCGGCCTACCACGACCAGGTCTCCATGCCCAGCTCCAAGCTGAAGGTGCGGGTGGCCGACATCCTCAAGGCCGAGGGTTACATCACTGACTGGCGCGAGGAGGAGGCCGAGGTCGGGAAGACCCTGGTCATCGACCTCAAGTTCGGCCCGAACCGTGAGCGTTCGATCGCCGGCCTGCGCCGCATCTCCAAGCCCGGTCTCCGGGTGTATGCGAAGTCCAACAACCTCCCGCACGTGCTGGGCGGTCTGGGCATCGCGATCCTGTCCACCTCTTCCGGTCTGCTCACGGACCGGCAGGCTGCCAAGAAGGGCGTCGGCGGGGAAGTCCTCGCCTACGTCTGGTAACCGGAAGGAGTCGAAGCACAATGTCACGCATCGGTCGTCTTCCGATCACCATCCCTGCCGGCGTCGAGGTCTCCCTCGACGGCCGTGAGATCTCCGTGAAGGGCTCGAAGGGCTCGCTCCAGCGGACCCTCGCCGAGGGCATCGACGTCGCCATCGAGGACGGCACCATCACGGTGACCCGTCCCGACGACGAGCGCGAGTCCCGCTCCCTGCACGGCCTGACCCGCACCCTGATCAACAACATGATCATCGGTGTCACCGACGGCTACACCAAGAAGCTCGAGATCGTCGGCACCGGTTACCGCGTGCAGGCGAAGGGCTCGGACCTCGAGTTCGCCCTGGGCTACTCGCACCCGATCCAGGTGGAGGCCCCCGAGGGCATCACCTTCCAGGTCGAGGGCGCCAACAAGCTCGCGGTCTCCGGCATCGACAAGCAGCAGGTCGGCGAGGTCGCCGCCAACATCCGCAAGCTGCGCAAGCCTGACCCGTACAAGGGCAAGGGCGTGCGCTACGAGGGCGAGCAGATTCGCCGCAAGGCCGGAAAGGCAGGTAAGTAACGCATGGCTATTGGTATCAAGGGCAAGTCGAAGTCCGCTGCCCGCGGCCGTCGTCACCTCCGCCTGCGCAAGAAGATCAGCGGTTCCGCCGAGCGTCCGCGCCTGGTGGTCACCCGCTCATCGCGCCACATGGTCGCTCAGGTCGTCGACGACGACCGCAGCCGCACGCTGGTCTCCGCCACCACCATGGAGGCGGACCTGCGCAGCTTCGACGGCGACAAGACCGCCAAGGCGAAGAAGGTCGGCGAGCTGATCGCCGAGCGCGCCAAGGCTGCCGGCATCGAGGCCGTGGTCTTCGACCGCGGCGGCAACAAGTACCACGGTCGCGTGGCCGCCGTCGCTGACGGCGCTCGGGAGGGTGGTCTGAAGCTGTGAGTGAGAACACCGACAACACTGTGAAGGACTCATCTGTGACTGAGGCCAACGAGAACGCCGCCCAGGCTGCTCAGCAGCCCCAGGCCGGCGAGACCCAGCAGGCCGCTGACAAGAGCTCCGGCCGCGGCGGTCGTGACGAGCGCGGCGGCCGTGGTGGCCGCGGCGGTCGTGGCCGCGGCGAGGGCCGTGGCCGTGGCGGCCGCGACGACGACCGGGACAAGTTCCTGGAGCGCGTCGTGACCATCAACCGCGTCTCCAAGGTCGTCAAGGGCGGTCGTCGCTTCAGCTTCACCGCGCTGGTCGTCGTCGGCGACGGCGACGGCATGGTCGGCGTCGGCTATGGCAAGGCCAAGGAGGTGCCCGCCGCGATCCAGAAGGGCGTGGAGGAGGCCAAGAAGAACTTCTTCCGCGTGCCGCGCGTGGGCTCCACCATCCCGCACCTGGTCAAGGGCGAGGACGCCGCGGGCGTCGTGCTGCTGCGTCCGGCCTCCCCGGGTACCGGTGTGATCGCCGGTGGTCCGGTTCGCGCCGTGCTGGAGTGCGCCGGCATCCACGACGTGCTCACCAAGTCCATGGGCTCGGTGAACGCGCTGAACATCGTGCACGGCACCATCGACGCTCTGAAGCAGCTCGAGGAGCCTCAGGCTGTGGCGGCTCGCCGCGGCAAGGCCCTCGACGAGGTCGCACCGGCCCCGATGCTCCGCACCATGGAGGCGGACCGCGAGGCTCGTGCGCAGAAGGCAGGTGCATGAGGGTGACGGTCAACTACACCACCGCCAAGAACCTGGTCCCCGGCGACCACAAGCTGGAGATCACTCAGAAGAAGTCCACCATCGGCGCCACGCCGAAGCACCGTGACACGGTGCGTTCGCTGGGTCTGAAGCGGATCGGCCACACCGTGGTCCGTGACGCGGACGCCGTCACCGTGGGCATGCTGAACACTGTGAAGCATCTCGTGAATGTTGAGGAGGCCAAGTGATGGCAGAGAACAACGCTGCCGAGTCTGAGGTCCTCAAGGTCCACGACCTGCGTCCGGCCCCCGGCTCCAAGAAGGCCCGCACCCGTGTGGGCCGTGGTGAGGCGTCCAAGGGCAAGACCGCAGGCCGCGGCACCAAGGGAACCAAGGCCCGCTACCAGGTCCGCGCCGGCTTCGAGGGTGGGCAGCTGCCGCTGCACATGCGCCTTCCGAAGCTGCGCGGCTTCAAGAACCCGAACCGGGTCGAGTTCTCCCCGGTGAACCTCTCCACCCTGGGGGAGCTCTTCCCCTCCGGCGGCGAGGTCACTCCGGAGATCCTCATCGCCAAGGGCGTGGCCAAGAAGGGCCGCCCCGTCAAGGTGCTCGGCTCCGGTGAGATCTCCTCGGCGGTCCAGGTGAAGGCCCACGCCTTCTCCGCCTCGGCCGAGAAGAAGATCACCGAGGCCGGCGGTTCGGTCACGACGCTGGACCTGCGTCCGGCTCCGGCACAGGACTGAGCGACACATCGCTGATGTCTGACGGCCCCCGTCGCGTGCGACGGGGGCCGTCGTGCATCTCCACCCACCCCATGTTCCGCCTCGCCGCCATGTGATCAGGAGCTCCGGCTGTGGTCCGGATCCCGGAGACGATTCTCATCGTTCCCGCATGTGACGTTAGTATGGCTGTCTGTGTGGCCGCCGGACCTCGGCGGCGACCACTGACGCCATGCCGAGGCACCATCCACAGGAGGACGCGTGTTCAGCGCACTAGCCAGGGTGTTCAAGACGCCCGACCTGCGCCGCAAGATCTGGTTCACGATCGGGATCATCACGATCTACCGGATCGGAGCCTTCATCCCGGCCCCCGGGGTGGACTACGGCGCCGTCCAGCAGTGTCTCGAGCTGGGCTCCACGGAAGGGGGCCTCTACTCCTTCGTGAACATGTTCTCCGGCGGTGCGCTGCTGCAGGTCTCGGTCTTCGCCCTGGGCATCATGCCCTACATCACCGCGGCCATCATCGTGCAGCTGCTGCGCGTGGTCATCCCCCGCTTCGAGACGCTGCAGCGGGAGGGCCCGCAGGGGCAGGCGAAGCTGACGCAGTACACCCGCTACCTCACCATCGGACTGGCCACGCTGAACGCCACCACGCTGGTCGCCACGGCCCGCACGGGTGCGCTGCTGGGCTGTGACATCCCCATCATCCCGAACGACTCCCTGTGGGTCATCGTCCTGATGATCGTCGTGCTGACCTCGGGCGTGGCGCTGATCATGTGGCTCGGCGAGCAGATCACCGAGCGAGGCGTCGGCAACGGCATGTCCATCCTGATCTTCGTCTCCATCGCCGCCGGCTTCCCCGGCGCCATGGGTCAGATCTGGACCGTGCAGGGCTGGCGGACCTTCGCCCTGGTGATGCTGATCGGCCTGGTCATCATCACCGCAGTGGTCTTCGTGGAGCAGTCCCAGCGGCGTGTGCCGGTCCAGTACGCGAAGCGCCAGGTCGGCCGTCGCACGGTGGGCGGAACCTCCACCTACATTCCGATCAAGGTCAACATGGCCGGTGTCATCCCCGTGATCTTCTCCTCCTCGGTGCTGATGCTCCCCTCGGTGTACATCCAGTTCAACCAGCCGGCCCCGGGAGAAGAGCCCGGCCGGTTCGCCGAGCTCATCCAGACGTATTTCGGCACGCAGAGCCACCCGGTGTACATGGTGATCTTCTTCCTGCTGACCATCGGGTTCACCTACTTCTACGTGACCATCACGTTCAACCCGAACGAGGTGGCCGAGAACATGCGCAAGTACGGCGGGTTCATCCCCGGGATCCGCGCCGGCCGGCCCACGGAGAGCTACCTGGCCTACGTGATCTCCCGCATCACGTTCCCCGGCTCGCTGTATCTGGGCTTCATCGCCCTGATCCCGCTGATCGCCTTCGTGCTGATCCGCGCCGACCAGAACTTCCCGTTCGGCGGAACCTCCATCCTCATCATGGTGGGTGTGGGTCTGACCACGGTGAAGCAGATCAATGCTCAGATGGAACAGAGGAACTACGAAGGGCTGCTGCGATGACGCGAATGCTGATCGTCGGACCCGCCGGGTCGGGCAAGGGAACCCAGTCGAAGAAGATCGCCGAGGAGCTGGGCATCGTCGCCATCTCCACCGGTGACATCTTCCGGGCCAACATCAAGGGCGGGACGGAGCTGGGCCGGGAGGCCCAGACCTACGTCGACGCCGGCGAGCTCGTCCCGGACTCGGTGACCAACCGCATGGTCGAGGACCGCCTGTCCTGGGAGGACGCGAAGGACGGCTTCCTGCTGGACGGCTACCCCCGCAACCGCACCCAGGTGACTGCGCTCGATGAGATGCTCTCCCGCCTGGGAGTGGAGCTCGACGTCGTGCTGGAGCTCACCGCCGACCGTGAGGAGCTGACCCAGCGGCTGAAGAAGCGCGCCGAGATCGAAGGGCGCGAGGATGACGCCGATGAGGCCGCGATCCGCCGTCGTCTGGAGCTCTTCGAGACCGAGACCGCGCCGATGATCGCCGAGTACGACTCCCGCGGCCTGCTCCGCCAGGTCGACGGGCTGGGCGAGATCGACGAGGTCTACGGACGCATCATGGAAGCGATCCGCGGCTGATGTTCTCCCGACCCCGCGTCGAGCTCAAGACGCCCGAGCAGCTGGCTTCCATGGACGCCGCCGGCTCAGTGCTGTGTGAGGCGCTCGACGCCGCCGTCGCCGCGGCAGAGCCCGGACGGAGCACGGCGGAGCTCGACGCGGTCTTCGCCGAGGTGCTCGCCGACCACGAGGCGAAGCCGAACTTCCTGAACTATCACGGCTTCCCCGGGCACATCTGCGCGTCGGTCAACGACGAGGTCGTCCACGGGATCCCCGGAGGCCGAGTCCTGCAGACCGGCGACGTGCTGAAGATCGACGGCGGCTGCATCATCGACGGCTGGCACTCGGACTCGGCGCGCACGGTGATCCTGGGCTCCTCCCAGGACGGGACCGCCGACGCCGGCGACGAGCGTCTCTCGGAGATCACGCGCCAGGCCATGTGGCGCGGCATCGCCGCCTTCGCCACGGCCCGCCACGTCGGGGAGATCGGTGAAGCGATCGAGGAGCACGTCGTCTCCCAGCCCGGCGAGCGGCTGGGGATCCTCGAGGACTATGTGGGCCACGGGATCGGCTCGGCCATGCACCTGCCCCCGGACGTCTTCAACTACTCCACGGGCATGAAGGGCACCCGGATCAAGCCGGGCCTCGCGCTGGCCATCGAGCCGATGCTCACCTGCGGCGGCATCGAGACCCGGGTCCTCGACGACGACTGGACGGTCGTCACGGAGGACGGGTCCCGGGCCAGCCAGTGGGAGCACTCGGTGGCCCGCCACGAGGGCGGGATCTGGGTGCTGACCGCACCCGACGGCGGGGCCTCCGAGCTGGAGCCGCTCGGCGTGACCCCCGTGCCGATCCGCTGATCGACACTCGGGTCGACCGCGGCTGCCGGCCCCGGTCCGCCCTCCTCACCGCTGACCCGCCCCGGGTCCTCCTGCGGCGAATTGCCGCGACGACTCGGTGTCGGGTAGTATTGACTGCTGGTTGTCTCTGTGGTTCAGCCGTGCCCGCAGACCGGCGGGCGTCCTGCGCCTCCGGTCTCACCGGGAGCGGAGGGAGCCCAGCGGCGTCTGTCAGAAACAGAACCAGATTCTCCCGGCCCGCACGTCACGTGCGGCGGCATCATTCCTCATGATCACGGGTCAGGCGGTGCAGTGCGCCGCGGTCCGGATCGACGGGTGCTGTCGCCGTCGTCGTGCATCGACCGGACGGGGGAGTCGCGAACGGTGTGGAGCATATGGGTAAAAAAGAAGGTGTGATCGAGGTTGAGGGCCGGGTGACCGAAGCCCTTCCGAACGCGATGTTCCGCGTGCGTCTGGAGAACGACCACGTGGTGCTCGCCACCATCTCGGGCAAGATGCGCCAGCACTACATCCGGATCCTCCCGGAGGACCGGGTCGTGGTGGAGATGAGCCCGTATGACCTCAACCGTGGACGTATCGTCTACCGCTACAAGTAAAGAGGAAAGCCATGAAGGTTCACCCCAGCGTGAAGCAGATCTGCTCTGACTGCAAGGTGATCCGCCGCAACGGCGTGATCCGCGTGATCTGCAAGAACCCGCGCCACAAGCAGCGCCAGGGCTGAGCTCCTCACCTTCTCCCACCTGGATGAAGTGAGGGCGCCCGGGCGCTCGACCACAGCTCAATGATGATGGCAGTGCACACCGTGGATGAGCTGCACGGTTCCACCTCCGGTTGCCGAGGGCCGGAGACCCGCTGACGGCGTCACCTCCGACGCCGGACGCCGCCGATCACCGTATCGGGGACGTCCCAGAGGGAACGCACTGCTGAAGACCTTCGGACAAGAACAAGGAGGACTGCCACGTGGCACGTCTGGCAGGTGTCGACATCCCGCGCGACAAGCGCACGGTGATCGCACTCACTTACATCTACGGCGTCGGGCACACCCGCGCCCAGCTGGCCCTCGAGGCCACCGGGATCGACCCGAACACCCGTGTGAAGGACCTCAGCGACGACCAGCTGGTCGCTCTGCGTGACTACATCGAGGGGAACTTCACGGTCGAGGGTGACCTCCGTCGTGAGGTCGCCGCCGACATCCGGCGCAAGGTCGAGATCGGTTCCTACCAGGGCCTGCGCCACCGCCGTGGCCTGCCGGTCCGCGGTCAGCGCACCAAGACCAACGCCCGCACCCGCAAGGGTCCGAAGAGGACCGTCGCAGGCAAGAAGAAGTAGTTCTGCGTATGCCCTCGGCCTCCGGGGTCCCGGACAGGCCGGCACACGCTGATCAGACCAACTGAGTCACGGAGAAGATATGCCCCCCAAGTCACGCGCAGCGGCTCGCAAGCCGCGCCGCAAGGCCAGCAAGAACATCACCCAGGGCCAGGCCCACATCAAGTCGACCTTCAACAACACGATCGTGTCCATCACGGACCCCACCGGCGCCGTGATCTCGTGGTCCTCGTCGGGCGAGGTCGGACACAAGGGCTCCCGCAAGTCCACTCCCTACGCGGCGCAGATGACCGCGGAGCAGGCCGCCAAGCGTGCCCAGGAGCACGGCATGCGCAAGGTCGACGTGTTCGTCAAGGGCCCGGGCTCCGGGCGCGAGACCGCCATCCGCTCCCTGCAGGCCGCCGGCCTCGAGGTCGGCTCCATCACGGACGTCACCCCGAGCGCGCACAACGGCTGCCGCCCGCCGAAGCGCCGTCGCGTCTGAGCGACCTTCTATACGACACCGATCTCCGCCGCGGCCTCCCGGGCTGCGGCGGAGGTGAGCATCATCATCGCTGAGTTTGCGTCATATAGCGGATGCACTCTGAAAGGAACCACCAGTGCTCATTGCACAGCGCCCCACGCTGACCGAAGAAGTCGTCGCTGACCACCGTTCGCGTTTCATCATCGAGCCCCTGGAGCCGGGCTTCGGCTACACCCTCGGCAACTCGCTGCGTCGCACCCTGCTGTCCTCCATTCCGGGCGCGGCTGTGACCAGCATCCGGATCGACGGTGTGCTCCACGAGTTCACCACCGTCGCCGGCGCCAAGGAGGACGTCACCGAGCTCGTGCTCAACGTGAAGCGGCTCTCCGTGTCCTCCGAGCACGACGAGCCCGTCGTCGCCTACCTCCGCAAGGAGGGCCCGGGTGAGGTCACTGCCGCGGACATCACTCCGCCGGCGGGTGTGGAGGTCCACAACCCCGACCTCCACCTGGCCACCCTCAACGAGGACGGCAAGCTGGACATGGAGCTGACCATCGAGCGCGGCCGCGGCTATGTGTCGGCCTCGCAGAACAAGGTCGCGGACTCGGAGATCGGCCGCATTCCGGTCGACTCCATCTACTCCCCGGTCCTGAAGGTGAGCTTCAAGGTCGAGGCGACCCGTGTCGAGCAGCGCACCGACTTCGACAAGCTGATCGTCGACGTCGAGGCCAAGCCGTCGATGGCTCCGCGCGATGCACTGGCATCCGCGGGCACCACGCTGGTCGAGCTGTTCTCGCTGGCCCGGGAGCTCAACGTCGCCGCCGAGGGCATCGAGATCGGCCCCTCGCCGACCGACGCCGCCCTGGCCGCCGACATGGCTCTGCCCATCGAGGACCTGGAGCTGACGGTGCGCTCCTACAACTGCCTCAAGCGCGAGGGCATCCACACCGTGGGTGAGCTCGTGGCACGCTCCGAGGCCGACCTGATGGACATCCGCAACTTCGGTGCGAAGTCCATCGACGAGGTCAAGGACAAGCTCACCGAGCTCGGCCTGTCCCTGAAGGACTCCCCGGCGGGCTTCGACCCGACCGCCGCGCGCTTCCAGGAGGCGGGCGAGGGCGAGTACCTCGAGGGCGAGCAGCAGTTCTGAGCGCCTGACGCACACGACATCATCTGCGCGTCGCGGGGGCTGTGACCCGGCGGCGCACCATCCAAGGAGAACGAGACAATGCCTACCCCCACCAAGGGACCGCGCCTGGGCGGGAGCCCGTCGCACGAGAAGATGATGCTGGCCAACCTGTCGGCCAGCCTGTTCGAGCACCGCTCGATCACCACCACGGTGACCAAGGCGAAGCGTCTGCGTCCGTACGCAGAGCGCCTGATCACCATCGCCAAGAAGGGTGACCTCGCGGCTCGCCGCCAGGTGGTCGGCAAGATCAGCGCCAAGAACTCGACCAACCAGGCCATCATCCACGAGCTGTTCACTGTGATCGCTCCGGCCATGGCCCAGCGCGAGGGCGGCTATACCCGCATCACCAAGATCGGCAACCGCAAGGGCGACAACGCCCCCATGGCTGTCATCGAGCTCGTCATGGAGCCGGTCTCCCCGAAGCAGGCTGTGGTGAAGGAGGCCGAGCAGGCCGCCGCCGCCCCGGTCGAGGAGGAGTCGGTCGAGGAGGTCGCCGAGGACACTCAGGTCGAGGAGGTCACCGAGGAGACTCCCGCTGAGGAGACTCCGGCTGAGGAGACTTCCGAGGAGACCGAGGACAAGTGACCCTTCCGGGCCTTCGGGTCCGATGATCCGGCAGAGCGCCTGTCCTGACGGTTCTCCGCGCCGCGCATCGTCAGCACGCCGTGACGATGTGCCCTCGGCATCGCAGAAGCCCCCGATCCCCTGGAGGGGATCGGGGGCTTCTGCGTGTGCGGGCTGCGGTGCGGAGCCCGGATACCCTGGTGTCCATGGCAGATGTGCGGATCCGACTCGACCTGGCCTACGACGGCGGCGCCTACCGCGGCTGGGCCGCCCAGCCGGGGCTGCGCACCGTAGAGGGTGTGCTCACCGAGGCGCTGGCCACCCTGATCCGTCGGCCTGTGAAGGTCGTGGTCGCCGGGCGGACCGACGCCGGGGTCCACGCCCGAGGCCAGGTGGTGCACCTGGACCTGAGCCGCGCCGAATGGGAAGGTCTGTCACGGGGCCGGGACATCGCGCCCGAGGAGGCGATCCTGCGCCGGCTGGGCGGGGTGCTGGCCCGCGAGGACGGGGCTGTCGTCGTCCACAGCGCCGCCGAGGTCCCGGCGAGCTTCGACGCCCGGTTCTCGGCCCTGAGCCGCACCTACACCTACCGGATCGCCGACCATCCCGCGCTGCGGGATCCGCTGCGTCGGGCGGACACCGCCTGGCATCGCGCGCGGCTGGACGACGCGCTCATGGCAGCTGAGACCGTCGGGATGCTGGGGCTGCATGACTTCGGCAGCTTCTGCCGGCCCCGGGAGATGAGCACGACCATCCGAGAGCTGCAGGAGTTCAGCATCGCACGCGGGGACGACGGCGTCATCGCGGCCCGGCTCACCGCGGACGCCTTCTGCCACCACATGGTGCGGGCCCTGATCGGCGCGACGATCGACGTGGGGGAGGGGCGCCGTGAGTCGGGCTGGCTCATGGAGCGGCTGGGCACGCCCAGCTGGGACGCCGCAGTGCGGCTGGCCCCGCCGCGAGGACTGGTGCTGGAGTCTGTGGACTACCCGCCCGACGATCAGCTGGCCGACCGTGCGGAGCAGACTCGGGCCACGCGCCCGACACGCGGATCCTGAGCCGCGGACGAATTGTCATGCGATGCCTGCTGTGACACCCATGACATCGACTGATGTGATCTTTCGCACGCAGTGTGCGGAGTCACGCATCGATTGCTCCAGCGCTATAGCTCTCTGACCAGGGGTGATGTTCCACTCATGGCGTGCCGAGAGGCTGAGAGCGCTTCCTGCCTGGTGATGTAGGGTGCCACAGTTCGCATGCGTTGCGACCTGGCTCATAGGACGCAGCTCACCGGTTCAGACCTCTTCGACTCAAAGGATCACCCTCTGATGAGCACCACCACCACACGATCGCAGGACCCCGCGGTCACCGCCGTGACATGGGTCGTGCTGGTCGCCGCGTTCGGCGGCTTCCTCTTCGGCTTCGACACCGCCGTCATCAACGGTGCGGTCGGCGCCATCCAAGACACGTTCGGCCTCTCTGAGGTCCTGATCGGCTTCACCGTCTCCTCCGCTCTGCTGGGCTGCATGGTCGGCGCCTGGATCGGCGGCACGCTCTCGGACCGTCTGGGTCGCGTGCGCGCCATGCTCATCGCCGCCGCCGCTTTCTTCATCTCCGCGTTGGGCTCCGGCCTGGCCTTCGACACCGTGGACCTGATCGTCTGGCGCGTGCTCGGCGGCGTCGGCGTCGGCATGGCCTCGGTGATCGCCCCGGCCTACATCGCCGAGGTCGCGCCCACCAACCTCCGGGGACGCCTGGGCTCGCTGTGGCAGATGGCCATCGTCATCGGGATCTTCGCCGCGGCCGTCTCCAACGCCTTCATCTCCAACCTCGCCGGTGGGGCTTCCGGGGAACTGTGGTTCGGCGTCGACGCCTGGCGCTGGATGTTCCTCATCGAGGCGATCCCCGCCCTGATCTACGGCCTGCTGGCCACCTCCATCCCGGAGTCGCCGCGCTACCTGGTCTCGCGGGGCGACGACGCCCGCGCGGCGACGGTTCTGCGGGAGGTCGTGGGCCTGCGCCAGGACGACGAGATCCGCGCGAAGATCCAGGAGATCGGCCGGACGATCAACATGGAGTCCCGGCAGCGACTGCGCGACCTGCTGGTCTCCGGCAAGGTCATGCCCATCGTGTGGGTCGGCCTGGGGCTCGCGGTCTTCCAGCAGTTCGTGGGGATCAACGTGATCTTCTACTACTCCAACACGCTGTGGCAGTCGGTGGGCATCCCCGAGGACCAGTCGTTCCTGATCCAGGTCATCACCACCACGGTGAACATCGTGGCCACCGTGGTCGGCATCATCATCGTGGACAAGGTGGGCCGCCGCATTCCGCTGGCCGTCGGCTCTGCCGGCATGGCCCTGGGCCTCGGGATGATGGCGGTGGCCTTCTCCCAGGCCGTCACCGTCGGCGACGACGTCCAGCTCCCCGGGGCCTGGGGCGTGGTCGCCCTGATCTCGGCCAACGTGTTCGTGCTGTTCTTCGGCGCCACCTGGGGCCCGTTCATGTGGCTGCTGCTGGGGGAGATGTTCCCCAACCGCATCCGCGCCATCGCGCTGGGGGTGACGGCGTCGGCCAACTGGGCGGCGAACTTCGTGATCTCCACGGTCTTCCCGTCCATGGCGGAGCTCTCGCTCGTCTTCGCCTACGGCTTCTATGCGGTCTCGGCGCTGCTGTCCCTGGTCTTCGTGCTCAAATGGGTCCCGGAGACCAAGGGCCGCGAGCTTGAGGACATGGCGGAAGGCGCCTACACCAAGCAGGACTGAGCCCGCAGCCCGGATCCATCGGGCGCACCGGGGCAGTGCGCAGACGACGGCCGGTCACGTCCCTCAGTGGGGGGAGGTGGCCGGCCGTCGTCGTCCGTCCCTCCGACACGCGGCGGAGAATGACGACGGGCATGCGCATGCCCGTCCTGCTCGCGGGGCCGAACCGCCGCAGGAGGCTGGGCCAGAGCCCGCCGCACGTGCCAGGGGTGGGCAGCCTCAGGGGGCCGCCCTCACCCGTCGATGACGGCGACCAGCTCGTCCAGGAAGCTGCCGAAGTCCTGCCCGCGGCGCAGCAGCCGCTGGACGGACTCGCGTTCGCTGAAGACCTCGACGAGCTGTTCGAAGATCGTCTGGAAGGCCTCGCGCTCGTCCTCGCTGAAGGCGACCAGCGCGACCACCTGGATGCGGGCGTCGCCCCAGGGGACGGAGCCGTCGGCGATGCCCAGAGCGATGGCCGTGCGCGTGGCGGTCATCTGCAGTGCATGCGGCACCGCCAGGGCCTCCGTGAACGCCGTGGAGGAGAGCCGTTCCCGCTCCACGGTGCGGTCGATGTAGTCCTGGTCGATCACTCCGCGGGCCGCCAGCGGAGCACCCAGGGCGCGGATGGCCTCCTCCTCGTCCGCGGTGTCCAGCGGACGGATGAAGGCGTCCGGGCTCAGGTAGCGCTCGAGCTCCTCCCGCAGCCGGGCCAGCCGTCGGCCCCGGCGGATCCGGGAGGCCGCCGTGGTGATGCGTTCCAGGTCCGCGTCGGTGAGGAACGGGGGCAGGGTGACGGTCCGTTCGTCGCGGTGGGGCGGTTCGATGGTGGTCAGCACCAGGTCGGTGTCGATCGCCGCCCAGTCGGGGTCCACCCGGGTCTCGACTCCCGTGACCTCGATGCTGGGTCCCAGGGAGCGGGCGATCCGGGAGCGCAGCAGCTCGTGCAGCTCGTAGTACCCGGGGCAGACGATGGTGGCGGTCAGTACCGTCTCCGCCATCCGGCGGCGCTCGAGACGGCCCCCCACATGCATGGCGATGTAGGCGATCTCATCGTCGTGGATCTCCACGTCCAGGCGGCGGCCGACGTCGTTGGCGATGGACACCGCCACCTGGAAGATCATCGGGTAGGCGGACTTCAGGGATCGGGTCAATGGGTTGCGGGCGGTCGCATGCTCCCGGGAGCGCAGCACCAGGTTCTGCACGTGCAGGCCGAGGCGCCGGATGAACTCCTCGTCGACGATGTCCACCAGGTACCCGTGGGCGGCGTGGGTGACGGCCTGCCGCACGGTGGCCTCGATCTCCGGGTCCAGCCGCACCTGCTCCTCGGCGGCCCCACCGGGGGCGACCACCCGGGTCAGCACCAGGGAACTGAGATGCTGCAGGTCGCCGGGGCCCAGGGCGACGTCGAAATGGCGTCGGCTCAGCGCATCGAGGGTCGCCCCCAGGCGGTGCTGATCGTCGCTGGGCTCCCCGTGGGTGCTGTGCAGGGCGCGGCCGCGCGCGACCCGGTCGGCGGCGATGGCGGCGTGCAGGGCGACGTCGGCGGCCGCGAACTCGTTGACGTACCAGCCCAGCGAGGCGAGCTCGGCGGCCAGCTCCCGGGTGAAGGTCCCGAAGGCGGCGCTGTCCACGGTGCCGAGCCCTGCGGCCCGCCGCAGAGCCTCGACGTCGAAGGTTCCCTCCTCCATCTCCTCATGGGCCAGGCGGGAGACCAGCCGGCGCTGGGCCAGCTCGTCGCCCACCAGGCGCACCCGCGGTCCGCTGCGTCGAAGCTGCAGCTCGGTCCCGTCCAGCAGGCCGCGGACACGCGCAAGGTCAGACTCCACCGTGGCGTCGCTGACGTAGAGCGTCTCGGCGGTCTCATAGACGTCGAGCCCTTCCTCGGCGGTGAGCAGCGCCCGCACCAGCCGGTGCAGCCGGTCCCGGGGAGTCTCCCGCTCGCCGCCGGCCCTCAGCCCGGCGAGCACGGGTCGGTTGGCGCGGTAGCCGGAAGGCCCTGACTCGACGGCGTCGCCGCCGGGAGTGCGGGCGTTGATCGCCGCGATGTAGGAGCGCACGCTGCGCGGCGTGACGCCGAGCAGGTCCGCCAGCGCGGCCGCCGTGGTCCAGCCGCGGTCGCGCAGCAGCAGGGTGACCAGCTGGTCCTGGCGCTGCCGCGTCATCGCATGCCCCCTCGGCGCCGTCGTTCCATGGCAGGTGCCGCCCGCCTGCGCTCGGGCGGCGGGAGGATCCACGCCTACGATACCCGCGCCGCGTCTCCGGGTCCTTGGGCGACCGGCAGGTGGCGGGCCGGTGACCGGCAGATTTCCGGGGAGGCGGAAACTTCAATGGTTGTGACGGGCATCGCGGCGCGCGGAGAATCACAGTCAGGAGAAGAAGGAGCTGATGATCGATGGAGATCCTGGTGGTCTGCGGCGCCGGTGCGTCCAGCACATTCGTGGCCCAGCGCGCCCGCGCCGCTCTGCAGCGGGCGGGGCTGCCGCATACGGTGCGTGCCGCCGCCGACTCCGCACTGTCGGGGGACCTCGATGACGTCGACCTCCTCCTGCTGGGGCCCCAGTTGGCCGCCTTCCGGGAGCAGGTCCAGGACCGCCTGGACTCCTACAGCATGCGCATCCCCCTGGTGACCCTTCCCCCTGACATCTTCAGCGACCTCGACGGATCCCGCACCCTTGCCCTGATCCTCGAGTCGCTCCCCGTCGACCGCAATGACCCCGAGGAGACCTCATGACCTCGTCCCTGCTGCCGCACGCCTCCTCCCAGGAGGTCGCGCCCGCTGTGTCCGCTGCTTCCGCCGCGCCCGCGGAACAGCCCGCTCCCGGGGCGCGCACCCTGACCGGCACCGGCGTGGGGCAGGGTGTGGCCCTGGGGCCCGTGGCCCGGATGGCGGCCCCTCTTCAGGCCCCGGGGGAGGAGCCCAGCGCCCTGACCCCGGAGCAGGAGCACGCTCGCGTGCAGGAGTCCGTGGTCGCCGTCGCCCAGGACCTCGCCGCCCGGGGCGAGGCCGCCGGCGGAACGGCCCAGGGCGTGCTGCAGGCCCAGGCGATGATGGCCCAGGACCCGGCCCTGGACAAGGCGGTGCGGGCCCGTCTCGGCGACGGCGCCACCGCGGAGCGGGCCGTCCATGAGTCCTTCGAGCAGTTCCGTCGCCGCCTGGAGCAGGCCGGAGGCTACCTGGGG
This sequence comes from Nesterenkonia sp. CL21, assembly GCF_031705515.1. Taxonomy (NCBI): domain Bacteria; kingdom Bacillati; phylum Actinomycetota; class Actinomycetes; order Micrococcales; family Micrococcaceae; genus Nesterenkonia; species Nesterenkonia sp. CL21. The sequence goes on along the minus strand of NZ_JAUTWR010000002.1, from coordinate 65,609 downwards.
GAGCGCGCCGCCGACCTGGCCGACGTCGCCCAGCGCGTCATCGCCCACCTCTCCGGGCTTCCGGCCCCCGGCGTCCCGGACCCCGGCCATCCCTTCGTGCTGGTGGCCCAGGACCTGGCCCCGGCCGACACCGCGCTGCTCGATCTGGAGAAGGTCCTGGCGGTGGTGACCATCGAGGGCGGGCCCACCTCCCACACCGCGATCCTCGCCCGGGAGAAGGGCCTCACCGCCGTGGTCGGGGTGGCCGGGGCCGCCGAGCTGACCGATGGTGAGACCGTGGTGGTCGACGCCGCCGCCTCCGCGGTGGAGACCTCCCCGAGCCCTGAGCGTGAGGAGGAGGTCCGCGCGCGCATCGCGGAGCGGGCCGCCGCGGCCTCCGCCCCGGTCACTCCGGGGGCGCTGGCCGACGGGACCCCGGTGCCGCTGCTGGCCAACCTGGGATCGCCGGAGGGGGCGGCCGAGGCCGTGGAGCGCGGCGCCGAAGGTGTGGGCCTGTTCCGCACCGAGTTCCTCTTCCTCAGCGCGGAGACCGCTCCGGACGTTGCCGCCCAACGCCACGCCTACCAGCAGATGCTCGAGGCCTTCCCCGGGCAGAAGGTGGTCATCCGACTGCTCGACGCCGGCGCGGACAAGCCGCTGCCGTTCCTCACCGACGCGGACGAGGAGAACCCGGCGCTGGGGCGCCGTGGCCTGCGCGCCCTGAACGCGCAGCCGGAGATCCTCCGGGGCCAGCTCACCGCGTTGGCCGAGGCCGCCGCCGCCACCGAGGCCGACCTGTGGGTCATGGCTCCGATGGTCTCCACCGCGGAGGAGGCCGAGGCGTTCACCGCCCTCGCCGCCGAGCACGGGCTGCGCACCGCCGGGGTGATGGTGGAGGTCCCCTCCAGCGCCCTGATCGCCGACCAGCTGCTGGCCCGCACCGGTTTCGCCTCGATCGGCACCAACGACCTGACCCAGTACACGATGGCCGCCGACCGGCTGCTGGGCTCCGTCGCCGAGCTGCAGGACCCGTGGCACCCGGCGGTGCTGCGGCTCATCGGCGAGGTCGGCGCCGCCGGAGCCCGCCAGGACCGCCCGGTGGGGGTGTGCGGCGAGGCCGCCGCGGATCCGCTGCTGGCCGTGGTGCTGGTCGGCCTGGGAGTGCAGACGCTCTCGATGGCTCCGGCCGCGATGGCCGATGTCCGCGCCGAGCTGGCCCGACACACGGCCGAGGCCGCTCGGGCCGCGGCCCAGGCGGCGCTGGCCGCCGCCGGCGCGCAGGACGCGCGCGAGGCGGCCCGGGCGGCGCTCGCCGACGTCTCCCGCTGACCTCTCTTCTCATCCACCCACATCACTCGCCCCGACGGGGCACCTGACGAAAGGCATACGCCATGACGACGACGTCGACGTCGCCCGCGGCGCAGAGCTCGGAGAGCAGTTCTCCAGGCAGTCTGCGCGTGGGGGTCCAGAAGTTCGGCTCCTTCCTCTCGGGCATGATCATGCCCATCATCCCCGCGCTCATCGCCTGGGGGATCATCACCGCCGTGATCGTGAACGTCAACGAGTTCACCGAGGGCACGGCGGCCACGGATGCGTTCGGCGAGATCATCGGCCCGATGATCCACTTCCTGCTGCCCATCCTGATCGCCGTCCAGGGCGGCAAGATGATCTACGACGTCCGGGGCGCCGTCGTCGGCGCCACGGCCACCTTCGGTGTGATCATCGGCTCGGACTTCCTCATCGCGCAGGCCAATGCCGCGCTGCCGGAGGGGGCTGACGAGCTGGGGCAGATCCACATGTTCATCGGCGCGATGATCATGGGTCCGCTGGCCGCCTGGGTGATCAAGCGGCTGGACGCCCTGTGGGAGGGCAAGGTCAAGGCCGGCTTCGAGATGCTGGTCAACATGTTCTCCGCCGGCATCACGGCCTTCCTGATGTCCGTGGTCGGCTTCTTCGCCCTGGCGCCGATCGTCAACGCCCTGATGGACGTCCTCGGTGCTGCGGTGCGGTTCCTGGTGGACAACGGTCTGCTGCCGCTGACCTCGATCATCATCGAACCGGCGAAGGTCTTCTTCCTCAACAACGCCATCAACCATGGCGTGCTCACCCCGCTGGGCATCTCCGAGGCCGCGGCGGAGGGCAAGTCCATCCTGTTCCTGCTCGAGGCCAATCCCGGCCCCGGCTTCGGCGTGCTGATGGCCTTCACCGTCTTCGGCGTCGGGGCCGCCCGGGCCACGGCTCCGGGGGCGGCGCTGATCCAGTTCGCCGGCGGCATTCACGAGGTCTACTTCCCGTATGTGCTGATGAAGCCGGCCCTGCTGCTGGCCGTCATCGGCGGCGGCGCCACCGGTGTGGCCACCAATGCGCTCTTCGACTCGGGCCTGCGTGCCCCTGCCGCGCCGGGTTCGATCTTCGCCGTGCTCATCCAGACCGCCTCGGACTCCTACCTCGGCGTCACTCTCTCGGTGATCCTCTCCGCCGCGGTCAGCTTCACCATCGCCGCGTTCATCCTGCTCGCCAGCCGGAAGCGGGACCTGCAGGCCGAGGACTCCTTCTCCGACGCCGTCGCACGCACCGAGGCCGCCAAGGGCAAGTCCTCGGCGGCGCTCGCCGGCCTGGCCGCGCAGGCCGCCTCCGGGGAGGCCGCCGGCCGCATCAACTCGATCATCTTCGCCTGCGACGCCGGCATGGGCTCCTCCGCGATGGGAGCGTCGGTGCTGCGGAAGAAGATCAAGGACGCGGGCATCGAGGGCGTCACGGTGACGAACAAGGCGGTGGCGGCGCTGCCGGGTGACACCGACCTGGTGATCACCCAGCAGCAGCTCACCGACCGAGCCCGTGGGCAGGAGCCGGAGGCCATCCATGTCTCCGTGGAGAGCTTCATGGACGCTCCGGAGTACGACGAGGTCGTCGAGCTGGTCCGCAGCCGGGCCGAGGTCGGCAGCGCCCAGCCTGCTGCGGTGGGTGCCGGAGCTGCGGCACCGGCAGCGAGCGAGCCCTCAGGCTCGGCGACCGGTGGGATCCTGGCCCTGGACCGGGTCCGCATCCACTCCGGCTCCGCCACCCGGGACGAGGCCATGGCCGAGGCGGCGGCAGCCCTGGAGACCGCCGGCGCGGTCACCGGGGACTACCTGGCCGCCATGTATGAGCGGGAGGAGACCGTCTCCACCTTCATGGGCAACGAGCTCGCCATCCCGCACGGCACCAACGAGGCCAAGGACGCCATCAAGGCCTCCGCGCTCTCGGTGGCCCGGTACGACGACGGCGTGGACTGGGGCGGCCAGCGGGCCACCTTCGTCGTCGGCATCGCCGGAGTGGGGGACGAGCACCTGCAGATCCTCTCCCGCATCGCCCGGCTGTTCGGGGACAAGGCCACCGTCCAGCGGCTCAAGGAGGCCACCAGTGAGGAGGAGCTGCTCGAGCTGCTCTCCGCGGTGGACGAGGGTTGACCATGGAGAGCACAGGAGGACCAGTCATGAAGGCCGTGCATTTCGGCGCAGGCAACATCGGTCGGGGCTTCGTCGGCCTGCTGCTGCACGAGGGAGGCTATGAGGTCGTCTTCTCCGACGTCGTCGCGCCCCTGGTGCAGGCCTTGGACGCCGCGGAGAGCTATACGGTCCATGAGGTCGGCGACGGCGGCACGGACCGGGTGGTCGACGGGTTCCGCGCGGTGGACTCCGCGCAGTCCCCGGAGGCTGTGGCCGAGGAGGTGGGCACCGCGGAGGTGGTGACCACCGCCGTCGGGCCGATGATCCTGAAGCACATCGCCCCGCATGTGGTGGCCGGGCTGCGGCGGCGCGCCGCGGATGCGCCGCCGCTGCAGGTCATGGCCTGCGAGAACGCGATCGGCGCCACGGACACCCTGGCCGGACATATGCGGGAGCATGCCGGGGCGGACTGGGAGGAGCTTTCCGCCCGGGCGGTGTTCGCCAATACGGCGGTGGACCGCATCGTGCCCGGACAGCCCGAGGGTGCGGGGCTTGACGTCACCGTGGAGCCCTTCTACGAGTGGGCGATCGAGCGTGGGCCGTTCGGGGAGAACCCGCCGCACATCCCCGGTGCCCACTTCGTGGACGACCTCGGCCCGTACATCGAGCGGAAGCTGTTCACCGTGAACACCGGGCACGCCGCGGCCGCCTATCTGGGCTCTCGGGCCGGTGCCGGGACCATCGCCGAGGCGCTCGCCGACGACGCCGTAGGGTCCGGGGTCGCCGCCGCGTTGGAGGAGACCTCCGCGCTGCTGGTGGCCAAGCACGGCTTCGCGGCCGAGGACATGGCCTCCTACCGGGAGACCATCCTGGGGCGGTTCCGGAACCCGGCGCTGCCGGACACCGTGCAGCGCGTGGGTCGCCAGCCGCTGCGCAAGCTCTCCCGCCACGAACGGCTGATCGGCCCGGCCTCCCAGGCCGTGGAGCAGGGGCTGGGAGCGGAGGCGCTGCTCGCCGTCGTCGACGCCGCCCTGGACTTCCGGGACGCCCACGACGAGCAGGCGAATCAGCTGGAGGGCCTGCTGGCGGATCTGCCGCCGAGGGACTTCGTGGAGCAGGTGACCGGGTTGGAGGCCGACCACCCGCTGGCCGGGCCGGTGGAGGAGCTGGTGGCCCGCCGTCGCGGCTGATCCCGCCCCCACCCTGCCGCCTGTCCCCGCCATGTTCGTTCGTCCGTCCCTGTGGAATACCGTAGGGACGAACGAACATGGCGGGGACAGACGCGTCTGGGGGTCACGGCGCAGCGAACCCGAGCTGACGGACGAGATGGACGAGGAGCTCGTCGCTGACCGGGGAGCGGGAGCTCACATTGCCGCGGTGAGGCCCACCCGGTATAGTGAACGGTTGTTGTGCGTGTCCACTCCTGCGTGGGCTTGTGTCGAGGCGGTTCAGTTGCATGACCGTATGCCTCCACGAGCGGCAGGGGAACTCACGGGCCCGGCATCTTCCCAGCCCTCACCTGGGAAGCCGGACGGCGCACTCGCGAAGAAACAGCCACTGGCGCATGGTGACTCTCACACCACCGCGTGCCCGGTGCGCTGAACCGTAGAACACCGACCGAAGGCATCATCACCGTGCGTACGTACACCCCGAAGCCTGGCGACGCCGACGCTCAGTGGCACATCATCGACGCCACCGACGTCGTGCTGGGTCGTCTCGCCAGCCAGACCGCCGCCCTGCTGCGCGGCAAGCACAAGCCGACCTTCGCTCCTCACCAGGACATGGGCGACTTCGTGATCATCATCAACGCCGAGAAGGTCGCCGTGACCGGCGACAAGGGCCAGAAGAAGCGCTACTGGCGCCACTCCGGCTTCCCGGGCGGCATCTCCTCCATGACGTTCGACGAGATGATCGAGCGTCACCCGACCCGTGCTGTGGAGTTCGCCGTCAAGGGCATGCTCCCGCACAACAAGCTCGGTGCCGCCCAGCTCAAGAAGCTGCGCGTCTACGCCGGCCCGGAGCACCCGCACGCGGCCCAGCAGCCGAAGCCGTACGAGATCTCCCAGGTCGCTCAGTAGTCCTGGCCACCCGACACGAGAACATTTTCAAGGAGAACCGTGGCTCAGAACACTGAAGAGCTGAACACTGCCGAGGAGCTGACCAGCTACACCTCGGAGTCCGCCCCCGTCCAGGAGACCGGCGAGACCGAGCGCGCCCCGCTGACCGTCGGCGGCGCCGCCATCGGCCGTCGCAAGCGTGCTCGCGCCCGCGTCCGCATCGTCCCCGGCTCCGGCCAGTGGACCATCAACGGCCGCAGCCTGGAGGACTACTTCCCGAACAAGCTGCACCAGCAGGAGGTCAACGACCCCTTCACCCTGCTGGGGCTCGAGGGCGCCTATGACGTCGTCGCCCGCATCGACGGCGGCGGCCCCTCCGGCCAGTCCGGCGCGCTGCGCCTGGGCATCTCCCGTGCGCTCAACGAGATCGACCGGGACCACAACCGTCCGGCGCTCAAGAAGGCCGGGTTCCTGACCCGCGACGCCCGCGCCGTGGAGCGCAAGAAGGCCGGTCTCAAGAAGGCCCGCAAGGCTCCGCAGTACTCGAAGCGCTGATCGTCTCAGCCGCTCCGGCCTCGCCCCGCTGATCCAGTGGTGCGAGCGCCGCAGGAGGACCCCCGCTCGGCACGTGCCGGACGGGGGTCCTCCTGCGTCTGCGGCCGGTTCGCCCGGTGGCCCCAGGCGGTCCGAGCGCGCGTTCTGCCCACCGACATCACGTCTGCACCGTCAGATCTGAGGGGGCAGACGTGATCTGGCGGTGCAGGTCATCGGCCGGCGACGGTGTCGGTGCAGGAGCACTGCTCGGCTATGGCTAGACTTGTCCGCATCATGGCACGACTTTTCGGAACCGACGGAGTCCGCGGTGTGGCCAATGGGCTGCTGACCGCGGAGCTCGCACTCAAGCTCGCCCAGGCCGCCGCAGAGGTGCTCGGCCACCGCCGCACCGAGGGCGGTCGCCGCCCCGTGGCGGTGGTCGCCCGTGATCCCCGCGTCAGCGGAGAGTTCATCTCCGCGGCGGTGCAGGCGGGCCTGGCCAGCGCCGGCGTGGACGTCCACGACGCCGGCGTCCTCCCCACCCCGGCTGCGGCCTTCCTGGTGGCGGACATCGACGCGGACTTCGGTGTGATGATCTCCGCCTCCCACAACCCCGCCCCGGACAACGGGATCAAATTCCTCGGCCGCGGCGGGCACAAGCTCGACGACGCCCTCGAGGACGAGATCGAGGACCAGCTCGCCCACGAGCCGCCCCGCCCCACGGGTGCGGAGGTCGGTCGGGTGCAGCGCTTCGCGGATGCGGAGGACCGTTATGTGGTCCACCTGCTGCGCTCTCTGGGGGAGACCTCCCTGCGTGGCCTGAAGATCGTGCTGGACTGCGCCCACGGCGCCGCCTCCGGGTGTTCGCCGCAGGCCTTCACCGACGCCGGTGCGGACGTCGTCGTCATCGGCGCGGACCCCGACGGCATCAACATCAACGAGGGTTGCGGGTCCACCCACCTGGACCAGCTGCAGGAGGCGGTGGTCTCCCAGGGCGCGGACCTCGGCATCGCTCACGACGGCGACGCCGACCGTTGCCTGGCCGTGGACCACACCGGCGCCGTCGTGGACGGCGACCAGATCATGGGCATCCTGGCCCTGGCGCTGAAGTCCGACGGTCAGCTGAAGGACGACACTCTGGTGGTCACGGTGATGAGCAACCTCGGGCTGAAGCTCGGCATGAAGAAGGCCGGGATCTCCGTGGTGGAGACCGCCGTCGGCGACCGCTACGTGCTCGAGGGCATGCGCGCCGGCGGATACTCGCTCGGCGGCGAGCAGTCCGGGCATCTGATCTTCTCCGACTATGCGACCACCGGCGACGGGGTGCTCACCGGGCTGCAGCTGGCCGCCCGGGTGGCCGCCACCGGCAAGCCCCTGCAGACGCTGGCCGCTGAGGCCATGGACCGGCTGCCGCAGGTCCTGGTCAACGTCTCCGGAGTGGACAAGGCGCGGGTGAAGACCCATGACGCCGTGCTGGCCGCCGTCGCGGAGGTGGAGGGTCGCCTCGGGGAAGCTGGCCGGGTGCTGCTGCGTCCCTCCGGCACCGAACCGGTGGTCCGGGTGATGGTGGAGGCCTCCACAGCGGAGATCGCCCAGGAGGAGTCGGAGTCGCTGGCGCAGATCGTCCGCGCCGAACTGGCGCTCTGAGCCCTCCTCACGGTGGCTCACTGACAACAGAGACGGGGCGCGGCCCGGAGCATCAGCTCCGGACCGCGCCCCGTCTCCGTGAGCCCCCTGGGGGCAGCTGTCAGCGCGTGGCCTGCTGCTGGAGCAGGTCGCGGATCTCGGTGAGCAGCTGGGTGTTCGGCTCGACCTCCTCCTCGTCTTCGATGCCCAGCCGGCGCTTGCGGGCCTCGATGATCTTGTTCATCGGCACCACGACCACGAAGTAGATCGCGGCGGCGATGAGCAGGAAGTTGACGATCTGGGTGAGCAGCACCCCGAAGAGCAGCTGATTGCCGTTGAGGGACACCACAGCGAAGCTGTCGAAGTCGGGAGAACCGACCAGCGCGGAGATGAGCGGCATCAGCACGCTCTCCACCAGGGCGTTGATGACGGCGGCGAACGCGGTGCCGATGACCACGGCGACGGCGAGGTCGACCACGTTGCCCTGCAGAATGAAGTCCTTGAATCCCTTGATCATGGGGCGATTCTAGGCATGCGATGTCAGGGCCGTGTGCAGGTCCGGGAACTTTCTTCAGCGTGTCGCGGCACGCTGCGGCTCACTCTTCGCCGGGGTAGCGCGGGGCGGCGGGCTCGCCCCAGTACTCCTCCAGGGTCACCCCGGCCTCGAAGACCGCCTCGGCGGTCTCCTCGCCCACGTAGCGCAGGTGCCAGGGCTCATAGGCGTAGCCGGTGATGTCCTCGGTGCCCTCCTGGTAGCGGATGATGAAGCCGAACCGGTGGGCGTTCTCCGCCAGCCAGATGCCTTCGGCGGTGTCGCCGAAGCAGGCGCCCATCCCGCAGGTGGGGTTGTCATAGGCGATCACGTCGGCGGCGAGTCCGGTCTGATGCTCCGAGTGTCCGGGGCGTGCGGTGTACTCATCGGCTCCGGCGACTCCCAGCTCCGCGGCCCGGCCGTCATAGAGCTGCTGCTGATAGCCGTAGGAGCGGTAGGCGCTGGTCAGCGTCATCAGCAGGCCCTCCGCATCGGAGGCGGAGAACAGCTCGGCGAGCGCATCGGCGGCCTGTTCGCGCAGCAGCATGCCGTCGTAGGAGGACCGCACCTGCGGGGTGGTCAGGTCGTCAGGCTGGTGGTCCAGCGGGTCGAGCGGGTTGAGCCTGTTGACCAGCACATGGATCGAGTCCGGGTCCGACGAGGCCTCGCTGACCGGAGGGTAGAAGTCCTCCGGGCCCACGGTCTCCGTCCGACGCGGCTCCGGCTCGTCCTCAGCGGTGCCGTCCTCCGTCGCCGCATCCTCCCCTGAGGAGGCGTCGTCGTCCTCTGCACCGTCTGCGTCCTCCTCCTCGGTGCGCTCGTCCTCGGTGCGCTCCGGTTCGTCGGTGCTCTCAGCGACCTCCGTCGTCTCCTCGCCGTCTCCCTCATCTCCGGCACCGGACCGGGCGTCGTCGGCAGCGTCCTCATCCGAGGCGTCCGCTGCTCCGTCCTGGGCCGACGACTCCTCTCCTGACTCCTCCTCGGCCGCCTCGTCGGACGCGCGCTCGGTCAGCGAAGCGCCCTGCTCGGCCACGGGCTCGTCGTCGCCTCCGCGGAGGGCGTCGACCAGGCTGGCGCCCAGCCAGCCCGCGCCCACCAGGACGAGCGCCAGCAGCGCGACGGCGACCAGCCGCCGTCGCCGGATCACCGCAGGGGAGGGGCGGCGACGGTGGCGGGTGCCCCCAGACGGAGCGGGCGGGCGCGGCGAGGAGGGGTCCCGCGGTGTGGGGCGGGGGATCGGGGTGCCAGGAGTCACGGGGAGAAGCTCACACCTTTCTCAGCAGCACCCGGGACACCGAGTGGTCGCGGTCCTTGCTCATCACCAGCCGGGCCCGGGAACGGGTGGGCTGGATGTTCTCGCGCAGGTTGGGGCCGTTGATCCGGTGCCAGATGTCGGTGGCGCGCTGCACCGCCTCGTCGTCGGAGAGGAAGGAATACTGGTGGAAGTAGCTCTCCGGGTTCGCGAACGCGCCGGTGCGCCAACGCATGAACCGGTCCACATACCACTGCTCGATGTGGCGCGGATTCGCATCCACATAGATGGAGAAGTCGAAGAAGTCGCTCAGCGCCAGCCCGGTGGTGCCGTCCGCACGGACCCGGGCGGGCTGCAGCACGTTGAGGCCCTCCACGATCAGCACGTCCGGACGGCGGATCACGACCTCCTTGTCCGGCACGATGTCGTAGTACAGGTGGGAGTACCAGGGAGCGCGGACCTCGGGCTTGCCCGACTTCACCTCGGAGACCATGCGCAGCAGGGCGCGGCGGTCGTAGGCCTCCGGGAAGCCCTTGCGCTCCATGAGGCCGCGGCGGCGCAGTTCCGCATTCGGATACAGGAAGCCGTCGGTGGTGACCAGCTCCACCCGGGGCGTGGAGGGCCAGCGGCGCAGCATCTCCTGCAGCACGCGGGCCGTCGTGGACTTGCCGACCGCCACCGAGCCGGCCACGCCGATGACGAATGGGGTGCGGCGGGCGTTGCCGCCCAGAAAGTCGTTGGTGGCGGCCCGCAGGTGGGCGGCTGACTCCACATAGATGGACAGCAGACGTGACAGGGGCAGGTAGATCTGGGCGACCTCGTCCAGCGAGAGGTGCTCACCGATGCCGCGGAGCCGGTCCACGTCCTCCTGGTTCAGCGGCTGCTCGATGGTGTCGGCCAGCCGGGACCAGGCGCGGCGGTCGAGCTCCACGAACGGGGAGTAGTGGTCAGAAGCGTCCGAGGCCAGCGGAGGTGATCCCGCCCACGGCGCGGTGCCCGCGACCTCCGCCGGGATGGGACCGGTCGGGTGCGGCTCGCTGGGGATGGGGGCCGCCGGGCGCGGGTGTTCATCAGGGTGCGGTGACACGTGAACACGATACGCTATGTCGCATGTGTGGAATCGTCGGCTACATCGGCCTGCCTGAGAAGACTGCAGAACACAACGCACTCGACGTGCTCCTCGAGGGGCTTCGCCGCCTGGAGTACCGCGGGTACGACTCCGCCGGCGTCGCCACCGTCTCCGGAGGGGTCGTCGAGTCGAGGAAGAAGGCCGGCAAGCTGGCCAACCTCGTCGCGGAGATCGAGACCTCGCCGGTCGCGCCCGCCACGGTGGGCATCGGGCACACCCGGTGGGCCACCCACGGCGGTCCGACCGACCAGAACGCCCACCCGCATCTGGGCGACGGCGGCCGGCTGGCGGTGATCCACAACGGCATCATCGAGAACTTCGCGGAGCTCAAGGAGCGGCTGCTCGCCGAGGGGTGCGTCTTCGAGTCCCAGACCGACACCGAGGTCGCGGCGCAGCTGATCGGTCGGCACTTCGCCGACGACGCCGCCGGCGACCTGACCGAGGCGATGCGTCTGGCCTGCCAGGAGCTGGAGGGCGCGTTCACCCTGCTGGCGGTCCACGTGGACCAGCCGGACCGCGTGGTGGCGGCCCGCCGCAACTCCCCGCTGGTGGTCGGGCTTGGCGAGGGTGAGAACTTCCTGGGCTCCGACGTCTCCGGCTTCATCGACTTCACCCGTGAGGCCGTCGAGCTCGAGCAGGACCAGATCGTGACCATCACCCATGACGACGTCGCCATCATCGGCTTCGACGGCACCCCCGCCGAGGGCAAGCGCTTCACCGTGGACTGGGATGCGGCCGCCGCCGAGAAGGGCGGCTTCGACACCTTCATGGAGAAGGAGATCAACGAGCAGCCCAAGGCCGTGGAGGACACGCTGCTGGGCCGCACCGACGCCGAGGGCCGGCTCGCCCTGGATGAGCTGCGGATCGACCCGGAGGAGCTCAAGGACGTCCAGAAGATCATCGTGCTGGCCTGCGGCACGGCCGCCTACGCCGGCACCGTGGCCAAGTACGCGATCGAGCACTGGTGCCGCATTCCGGTGGAGGTGGAGCTCGCCCACGAGTTCCGCTATCGGGACCCCATCATCGATGAGACCACCCTGGTGGTCTCCATCTCCCAGTCCGGGGAGACCATGGACACCCTCATGGCCGTCCGCTACGCCAAGGAGCAGGGCGCGCGGACGCTGTCCATCTGCAACACCAACGGGGCCACCATCCCGCGGGAGTCCGACGCGGTGCTGTACCTGCACGCCGGTCCGGAGATCGCGGTGGCCTCCACCAAGGCGTTCCTGGCGATGATCGCCGCCGCCTACCTGCTGGGCCTGTACCTGGCACAGCTGCGCGGTCAGCTCTTCCAGGGCCAGATCACCGACATCCTGGCCGATCTGCACAAGATCCCCGCCAAGATCCAGGAGATCCTGGACAACTCGGAGCAGATCAAGCAGCTCGCCCGGGACATGGCCGACACGCCGTCGGTGCTGTTCCTGGGCCGTCACGTCGGCTATCCGGTGGCCATGGAGGGTGCGCTCAAGCTCAAGGAGCTGGCCTACATCCACGCGGAGGGCTTCGCCGCCGGCGAGCTCAAGCACGGCCCCATCGCGCTGATCGATGAGGGGCAGCCGGTGTTCGTGGTCGTCCCGTCCCCGCGCGGCCGCGACTCGCTGCACTCGAAGGTGGTCTCCAACATCCAGGAGGTCCGCGCGCGCGGTGCGAAGACCATCACCGTGGCGGAGTCCGGTGACGAGGCCGTCAAGGAGTTCTCCGAGGCCGTCTTCCACGTGCCGGAGACCCAGCCGCTGCTGATGCCGCTGCTGACCACGGTGCCGCTGCAGATCTTCGCCTGCGCCCTGGCCAGCGAGAAGGGCTACGACGTGGACCAGCCGCGCAACCTGGCCAAGTCCGTCACGGTGGAGTGACCAGCTGCCGTGCGGAGCCCGGAACGGCCAGCGGAATGACCTGGTGAGTGGACTGCTGAAGGAGGTGTCGTCGTGATCATCGGGATCGGCGTCGACGTCGTGCTCGTGACGCGATTCGCCCAGCAGCTGACGAAGGCCCCCGCTCTGCGGGAGAGGCTGTTCGTCCCGGCGGAGCGGGAGCTGAACGTGCGGTCGTTGGCCGCCCGCTTCGCCGCCAAGGAGGCCGTGGCCAAGGCGCTCGGCGCCCCGGCCGGCATGAACTGGCAGGACTGCCAGGTGGTGCTGGACCCGCTGGGCGCCCCGCAGGTGGAGGTCACCGGCACGGTGGCCGACGTCGCGGCGGCCCGGGGCGTCGCCCGCTGGCATCTCTCGCTGTCGCACGACGGCGACGTCGCCACCGCCATGGTGGTCGCCGAAGGGAAGGACTGACCGATGGGCGCACCGTCATGCATCCCGCTGATCCCGCTCTACACGGGGCGGCAGATCCGCCAGGCGGAGGCCCCGCTGCTGGAGGCCGGCCACCGGGAGACGCTGATGCGGCGGGCCGCCTACGGGCTGGCCCAGGCCGTGCTGGAGAGGCTCCGCGCCGTCCGCGGGTCGGTGTACGGGGCGAAGGTCACCGGGCTCATCGGCTCCGGAAACAACGGCGGTGACGGCCTCTATGCCCTGGCGATGCTGCGCCGCCGCGGAGTGGAGACCCATGCGGTGATGATGCGGGACCGCGCCCATGAGGCCGGGACCCGCGCCTTCCTGGCCGCCGGCGGTCGCCTCGTGGACGTGGTGGACACCGACACCGATGCGCTGATCGACGCGATCATCGGCACCGGCTCCCGGGTGGGCTTCGAGATGCCGCGCATCCCGGGGCTGGACGAGGTGCTGGCCGATGAGTCCACCCAGGTGATCGCCTGCGACATCCCCTCCGGGGTGGACGTGGAGACCGGGGCGGTCGCCGGCGACGTGATCGACGCGGACGTGACGGTCACCTTCGGGGGCATCAAGTCCGGCCTGGCGCTGGGCGAGGGCTCCCACGCCGCCGGCGAGATCCGGGCGGTGGACATCGGACTGGGCGCCACCCTGCCGACGCCGGCCCGCTGGCTGGTGGGCGACGAGCGGCTGCGGGCGACCACGCCGGATGCGGCCGACACACCGGCCCCGTTGAGCCGGCCGCGGGTCTCGGCGCGCGATCACAAGTACTCCCGCGGGGTGCTGCATGTCATCGCCGGCTCGGTGCAGTTCCCCGGGGCGGCGCAGCTGACCGCGACAGCGGCGGTGACCTCCGGCGTCGGCATGGTCACCCTGCAGGCCCCGGAGGAGGTCCGGGAACGCCTGAGCATCATGATGCCGGAGGTGGTGACCACCTCCGGGAAGTCCACCGCCGTGCTGGAGCGGGCGACGGCGGCGGCCATCGGCCCCGGCATCTCCCGTGACGTCTTCCAGATCGCCGCGATGGGACGCGCCGTGGAGTGGGCCGGCACGGAGCACCCGTGCGTGATCGACGCGTCGGCCCTGGCCAACCTCGACGACGAGTACTTCGCAGACGAGGATCTCGGCCCGAACGTGCTGCTCACTCCGCACTACGGGGAGCTGCGCCGGGTGATGACCAACACCGGCCATGAGGACCTGGGGGAGGTGTTGGACCGGGATCCTGCCACCGCCGTGGAGCAGCTGGCGGCCCGGCTCAACGTCACCGTGCTGCTCAAGGGGCCCTCCACGATCATCGCCGCGCCGCAGGGCCCCACGGTGGTGCACCGGGTCCATGCCCCCGGCCTGGCCACCGCGGGCTCCGGGGATGTGCTCACCGGCATCATCGGCGCCTTGGCCGCGGTGGATCCGCAGGCGCCCATGTGGCGCACCGCGGCCCTGGGGGTGCGGCTGCATGCCGAGGCCGCCAAGCGGCTGGATCCCTACGCCTGCGGCGCCTTCGGGGCCGGGGAGCTGCTCTCCACCGTTGCCCCGACCCGGTGACGCGGGTCATCGGGGACCGGGAGTCTGCGAAGATGGGCCTGCTATGACTGTCTCCGTGCCGCCCGTGCGCCCCCTCGCCCGTCTGATCTTCTGCGCCCTCGGGTCGCTGACCGCCGTCGCCCTGGTGGTGATCGTCGCCGTGCCGGTGGACCTTCTGACCGGTTTCGTGGCGGGCGACGAGGCGCTCCTGGTCCTCGCCGCCTACCTGCGCCTGCTGGCGCCGGTGAGCCTGGTCGGAGGGCTGCTGGGGGCCGCGCTGGGGATGTGCTCCCGCTGGCTCTCGGCGACCTCCCCGCTGGGCACCGCCGTCACCGCCGGCGTCACCGGCGCCGGGGTGGGTGCGCTGGTGACCTTCGGCCTGCTCTGGGCGCCGCTGAGCGCGGTGCTGCAGGTGGTGTGGATCGTCCTGCTCGGCCTCGGTGTGGGCTGGGGCAGCTGGTTGACGGACCGGCTGCGCTGAGCCCTCGGGGAGGCTGCTGGGGAAGGGCTCTGGCCAGCGGCCGGCAGGTTGCCCGGCAGGTCGCCTGGTAGGCCCCGGCGGCGGCCTCGGGGCGCGCCTCACGTGCCCGCGGGGGAGCCCCAGAGCGTCAGCGGCTCCGCGTAGAGTGGTCCTCATGAGTACCTCCCCCGGCACGCAGAGCCGTGTGCCCGCATCGTCGCGAGGTCTCCCGGAGGGCTGCGAACGGGCGGCGATCATCGATCCCGCCGCGATCCGCCACAACGTGGAGACCATCGCCTCCTACGTCCGTCCCGCCAAGGTCATGGTCGCTGTGAAGGCCGACGGCTACGGCCACGGCGCGGTCACCACTGCCCGTGCCGCCGTGGAGGCCGGTGCGGACTGGATCGGAGTCGCACACGTCACCGAGGCGATCGCGCTGCGGGACGCGGGGATCGAGGCGCCGGTGCTGGCCTGGCTGCACACCGCGCAGACGGACTTCGCCGAGGCCATCGAGCGCTCCGTGGACGTCGGCATCTCCGGCTGGGAGCTCGACGAGGTGGCCGCGGCGGCCTCCTCCCTGCAGACGCCGGCCAACGTGCACCTGAAGATCGACACCGGCCTGGGCCGCAACGGCTGCACCGTGGCCGACTGGCCGCAGCTGGTGGCCCGCGCCGCGGAGCACCAGGACCGCGGGCTGATCTCCGTGGTCGGGATCTTCACCCACCTGGCCGTGGCCGACGAGCCTGACCGGCGGGAGACCGACGAGCAGCTGGAGGTCTACCGGGAGGCGCTGCAGGTCGCCGAGGAGGCCGGGCTCAGCGTCTCCCTGCGTCATGTCGCCAACACTCCGGCGGCCTTCTCGCGCCCGGACGCGCATTTCGACATGGTGCGCGTGGGGGTGGGGGTCTACGGGCAGAGCCCCTTCGCGGACCGCACCGCCGAGGAGCTGGGCCTGCGGCCGGCCATGGAGCTGCGCACCACGGTGGCGAACGTGAAGCGGGTGCCCGCCGGGCAGGGCATCAGCTATGGACTCACCCACCGGGTGGACCGGCCCACCGCGCTGGCGCTCATCCCGCTGGGCTACGGGGACGGGGTGCCGCGGATCGCTGTGCATGCCCCGGTGCAGATCGCTGGCCGGGTCTACCAGTCTGCCGGGCGGGTGGCCATGGACCAGTTCGTGGTGGACCTGGAGGACCCGGACACTCCGGTGCAGGTGGGCGACGACGTCGTCCTCTTCGGCGGCGACTCGGGCATCTCGGCCGCCGACTGGGGCCGGGCCGCGCAGACCATCAACTACGAGATCATCACCCGGATCGGAGGTCGCGTGCCGCGCCTGGTGGTGGACTCCGCCGAGCTGGCCGCCGGTCACGGGTCGACGTCGGACGCCGTCTCCGCCCCCGGGGCGGAGGAGGGCCGGGCATGAGCCGCGGCGCCGGCGGCGCGGACATGGTGCCGGAGCCGGTGGCCGGCCATCGCTGGATCCGCACTCTGGAGCTGGAGGACCTGCAGGACACCGCCGCACTGGCACGGGTGCTGGCGCAGAGCCTGCGGGCCGGCGATCTGCTGATCCTCACCGGAGGGCTCGGGGCGGGCAAGACCACCTTCACTCAGGCGCTCGCCGACGGACTGCGGGTCGAGGGGCAGATCAGTTCGCCCACCTTCGTGCTGAGCCGGATCCATCACGGGGAGGTCGTCGACCTCGTCCACGTGGACGCGTATCGGACGGATGCCGCCGGTTTCGAGGACCTGGACATCGCCGCCACTGTGGAGGAGTCGGTCACGGTGGTCGAATGGGGACGCCGGCTGGCCGAGCATGCCCTGGTGGGGGAGGAGGGCTCCTGGGTGGACCTGGAGCTGATCGCCCCGGAGGCCGCGGCTGAGGGTGGCGAGTCCGCCGAGCCGCAGATCATCACCGACTTCTCCGAGACGGACCAGGACCTGCTGGGTGGGGCGCGCCGCGCGGTGCTGCGCGGCTACGGTCCCCGCTGGTCCACTCCACCCGTCTGAAGCGCTCGCCCGGCGCTGCTCGTCTGGCGTGCCTCGTCTGACGCGCCCGTCTGAGCCGCCCGTCTGACATGGTCGGCCGAGCCCTGCTTCGGCCTGTCCGGGTGGTCATGAGGGTTCCCCGTGACGTCGTCGTCCGCGTTCGATTTGCCTATGGCCCGGATCACAGTTTCAATAGATGGGACAAGCGTGCCGCTGTGTGAAATGCCGCGGAGGGGTAGCCCCGGCCCTCCCCGGTGGTGGTGCCCGGCAGCAACCGCGGCGACGTCGGTCGTCGAGAACGAGGTGAGTCGAGAGTGTCCGAACTCCTGAACCCGGTGGTGCTCTCTGTGCTGGTCCTGGCCGCACTGAGCCTGGCACGGGTCAACGTCATCATCGCCCTGCTGCTGGCCGCCGTGGTGGCCGGGCTGGCCGGCGGGCTGTCCCTGGAGTCCACCTTCTCCACGTTGGTCGGCGGCCTCGGCGGGCAGGGCGAGACGGCCCTGAGCTACATCCTGCTGGGGACGCTCGCCGTGATGGTGGCCCGCTCCGGGCTGGCCGAGAAGCTCATCCGGAGGGTCATGCCCCTGCTGCGCGGCCCCCGGGCGATGGTCCTGTTCGGGATCGCCGGCGTGGCCTGCCTCTCGCAGAACCTGGTGCCGGTGCACATCGCCTTCATCCCCATCCTGATCCCGCCGCTGCTGACGGCCTTCGACCGTCTGCAGTTCGACCGGCGCGCGATCGCCACGGCCCTGACCTTCGGGCTCAAGGCGCCGTACCTGCTGGTGCCGCTGGGCTTCGGTCTCATCTTCCAGGGCATCGTGGCCGAGGAGATGACCCGCCACGGCGTGGAGATCTCCCTGCGGGAGGTGCCGCTGGCCATGGCCATCCCGGTGGCGGGCATGGTGGTGGGGCTCGCGGTGGCGGTGCTGGTCACCTATCGCCGCCCCCGCGTCTATGCCATGCCGGGCATCGGCCCGGCCGCCGGCCCGTCCGCCGGTCGTGGGGCCGACGACGACGTCGACGCCTCGAGCGGGGACGAGAACCCCGCGCTGCGGTGGGGTCGGGGCGACGTCGCCGTCCTGCTCGGACTGGTGGTCACGCTCGTACTGCAGCTGGTCTATGGCTCGCTGGTGATCGCCGCGTTGGCCGGGATCCTGGTGGTCTTCCTGGCGCGCGGGGAGTCCTGGAAGCAGGGCGACTCGATCATCGACCGCGGTGTGGCGATGATGGGCACCATCGCGTTCATCATGCTGGTGGCCTCCGGCTATGCGGCGGTGCTCACCGAGACCGGTGCGGTGGAGACCCTGGTGGAGGCCGCCGCCGCCTGGATCGGTGACAGCCAGCTGCTTGCGGCCGTGCTGATGATGGTGGTCGGCGTGCTGGTCACGATGGGCATCGGCACCTCCTTCGGCACCGTGCCGGTGCTGGCTGCGATCTTCGTCCCCCTGGCGGTGAGTCTGGGCTTCAGCCCGCTGGCCACCGCCGCGCTCATCGGCTCAGCCGCCGGAATCGGCGACGCCGGCTCGCCCGCCTCGGACAGCACGCTCGGCCCGACCTCCGGGCTCAATGCGGACGGCCAGCACAACCACATCTGGGACACCTGTGTGCCCACCTTCCTGCACTTCAACATCCCGCTGTTCCTGGGTGGAGTCATCGCGGCGCTGGTGCTGTGAGCCCGCCGCCCGGCCGTGATCTCCTGCCCTGACCTCGGGCTGGGGCAGGCTCATCGGCCCGCAGCCGGGAGATCCCGGTCAGGGCTACCATGGTGGGGTGCTTCTCGCGATCGACTCCTCCGCCGGCGCCTCCGCCGCCGTCGTCCATGACGCCCAGGTGCGGGCTTCCTGGCGCACCGACGCCACCACCACCCATGCCGAGGTCCTGGCCGGCGCGGTGCGGGACGTCATGGCACAGGCGGGTGTGACCGGGGCGCAGCTCGACGCCGTCGTCGTCGGAGTGGGGCCGGGGCCCTTCACCGGACTGCGGGTGGGGCTGGTGCTGGCGCACAGCCTCGCCGAGGTCTGGGGCGCCCCCCTGCATGGCATCTGCAGTCTCGACTCCCTGGCCCGCCGCGCCGTGGCGCACAGCGCCGCCGGGGCGAGCACGGACTCGGAGTTCCTCGTGGCGACCGACGCCCGTCGTCGGGAGGTGTACTGGGCGCGGTACCGGGCCGTGGAGAACTTCGAGGGCCCGCAGGTGGGGCCGGCCGCGGAGCTCCCGGAGCTGCCGGCCGTGGGCGTGGGGGTCAGCCTCTACCCGGAGCAGCTCAGACTGCCGGACGGCGCGCCCGAGGAGGCGGCGTCGTGGACCGCCGACGCCGCCGAGCTGGGGCTGATCGCCGAGGAGCGGCCGCAGCTGCTCCGGGACCCCGCACCGCTGTACCTGCGGGAATCGGACGCGAAGCCCCCGGTGCGCCGGAAGAAGGCCACCACGTGAGTGCTGTGCCGGACGAGCCCGCCGTGCGGCTGCGTCCCATGGCGGTGGAGGACCTCCCGGAGGTCATGGCGCTGGAGCGGCGGCTCTTCCCACATGACGCCTGGCCCGAGCAGTTCTTCCTCGATGAGCTGGACCACACCCAGGGCGAGCGGGCGACCCGTCGCTACTGGGTGCTCACCGAGCCGGTGGCCGACGACCCTCACACCGATGAGCGCCTCCTCGGCTATGTGGGCATGATGTGCGTGCTGCCCCTGGCCGATGTGCAGACCATCGCCGTCGCACCGGAGGCGCAGGGCCGCGGGCTCGGCACCCGGCTGCTGCGGCTGGTGGTGGACACCGCCGCCGTCTGGGGTGCGGAGCAGGTGCTGCTGGAGGTCCGTGCGGACAACGACGGCGCCCAGGCCCTGTACACCCGCGAAGGCTTCACCCATATCCATACTCGGCGGCGCTACTACCCGGACGGCGCAGACGCGCTGATCATGCAGAAGCCGCTCACCGACCTGAACGCCCCGAGCTCGGCCTCCCAGCTGCGCTGACGAGAAGGACACGATGACTGAGCACACCGCATCCGCCAGCCCACCATCTGCCGCCCCGCTGGTGCTGGGCATCGAGACCTCCTGCGACGAGACCGGTGTGGGCATCGTCCGCGGCACCGAGCTGCTGGCCAACACCGTCTCCAGCTCCGTGGAAGAGCATGTGCGCTTCGGCGGGGTCATCCCGGAGATCGCCGCCCGTGCGCATCTGGAGGCCTTCGTCCCCACCCTGCGCCAGGCGCTGGACACCGCCGGAGTCACCCTGGACGACGTCGACGCGATCGCCGTGACCTCCGGGCCGGGTCTGGCCGGGGCCCTGATGGTGGGACTCTCCGCGGCGAAGGGCCTCGCGCTGGCGGCGGACAAGCCGCTCTACGGAGTCAACCACCTGGTGGCCCATGTCGGGGTGGGTCTCCTGGATGACGCTGCCGACGCCGACGCCGCCGGTGTCTCAGGTGGGGGCCAGCCCGCCGCGGTCACCGAGCTGCCGCCCGGCACCGGGGCGCTGCTGGTCTCCGGCGGCCATACCGAGATCCTGCGGGTCCGCTCGCTGACCCGGGACGTGGAGCTGCTGGGCTCCACCATCGACGACGCCGCCGGAGAGGCCTATGACAAGGTCGCCCGGCTGCTGGGCCTGGGGTACCCGGGCGGACCGAAGATCGACCGACTCGCCGCCGAGGGCGACCCGGAGGCCTTCCGATTCCCGCGTGGGCTGACGCTGCCGAAGTTCGTCGGCACCGCGGAGCAGCCCGGCAAGCACCGGCACGACTGGTCCTTCTCCGGGCTGAAGACCGCCGTGGCCCGGGCGGTGGAGCAGTTCGAGGTCGCCGGGCGCCCTGTTCCGACGGCGGACATCGCCGCCAGCTTCCAGGAGGCGGTGGTGGACGTGCTGACCGCCAAGGCGGTGCGCGCCGCCGGTGAGCACGGGATCACCACCCTGCTGCTGGGCGGGGGAGTGGCCGCCAATCGCCGCCTCCGCGAGCTGCTGGCGCAGCGCTGCGCCGACGCCGGCATCGAGCTGCGCATCCCGCCGGTCTCCCTCTGCACGGACAACGGCGCGATGGTCGCCGCGTTGGGGGCCCAGCTGGTGGCCGCCGGTGTGGCGCCGTCATCGCTGGACATCCCCGCGGACTCCTCCCAGCCGGTGGACCGCATCAGCGTCTGAGCCGCAGCTCGGCGCCCTCCCGAGGCCCTCCCGAGGCCCATTCGGCCCTTCCCCCAGACGCGAGGTGGTCTGGAGTTCTGGGTACTCGACTCGATCGAGACGAGTACCCGCAACTCCAGACCAACTCGGCTGGGTTGTTGCGCTCAGCGCGGAGGCGTGAGCGCTGGGGCCGCTAGCTCCAGGGGATGAGGCCCAGGGCCAGGGCCAGGACGAGCACCACCACGGAGAAGACCCACATCGGGAAGAAGGAGTACCGGATGTGCTTGCCGATGTCGCAGCCGGCCAGGCCCAGGGCGAGCCACAGGGCGGCGGCGAACGGGCTGATGAAGGTGCCGATGATGTTGCCCACCAGCACTGCGTAGACCACAGAGAGCGTGCCGACGCCGGCCTCGGTGGAGATGCCTTCCACCACCGGCAGCAGGGCGAAGTAGTGGGCGTCGGTGCTCAGCACCAGCTCCAGCGGCAGGCCGAAGAAGCCGACGATCAGGTGCAGGTAGGGCACCAGCGCGCTGGGCAGGATCGCGACGGCGTCGGTGGCCAGCGAGTCCAGCATCCCGGAGTGCTCCATGATGCCCAGGAAGCAGCCGGCGGCCAGCACGATGGCGCCGGTGGCCACGGCGCTGCCGCCGTGGGACTTGATGGCCTCCATCTGGTCCTTGACCCGGGGGTGGTTGACCATCAGGGCGGCGCTGAGGCCCAGCATGAAGGCCAGCGGGGCGGGCAGGATGTCCGAGATCAGCAGGGCCAGCATGGCCAGCACGAGCACGGCGTTGGTGGCCATCCGCCAGCGCGGCGTGGCCGGGGCGTCGTCGTGGGCGCCCCAGACGTCGTCGTTGTCTCCGGCGAAGTCCTGGGTGTTCCGGGCGGAACCGGTGCCGTGGCCGATGCGGTCCGACGGGCCTCCGGTCGAGGTGCCGACGACGGCGTCGGCGGTGCCGGTGGACCCGGACGAGCCGCCGGCGCCGACCGTGGCCAGCTCGCGCTCCTCCACGCGGGTCTCCGCCGCGGCCTCGGAGGAGCTCTCCTCCTGGACGTCCTCCTCGATGACCGGGGCGCCTCCGCGGGCGGCGATGCGGCGCTGTTCGCGCAGGCCCAGCAGCACGGCGGCGATGACCAGCAGCACCAGCGAGAGGATCTGGACGGGGATGAGCCCGCGCCACAGCTCCACCGGGTCGATGCCCACGACGGCGGAGGCGCGGCCGACAGGGCCGCCCCACGGGAGCATGTTCAGCACGCCCATGCTCATGGCGGCCAGCAGCAGGAGCAGGTAGGGGCTCATGCCCAGGTGGCGGTAGAGCGGCAGCAGGGCCGGGATGACGATCAGGAAGGTGGAGGCGCCGGCGCCGTCGAGGTGGCAGACGGCGGCGAGCAGCACGGTGCCCACACAGATGGCCACCACGTTGCCGCGGGTGAGCTTCACCGTCAGGCGGACCAGTGGGTCGAAGAGGCCGGCCTGGTTCATGATCGCGAAGAACAGGATCGCGAAGACCAGCATCACGGCGACATTGAGCACGGAGCTGAGACCTTCGCCGAAGAAGTCGCCGATCTCGGTGAAGGTGTAGCCGGCCACCAGGGCCCCGGTGACGGGGATGACGGTCAGGCCGACGATGGGGGCGATGCGCCCGAGAATCAGCAGCGTCGTCATGGTGACGATCACCGCCAGGCCGATGAGACTGAGCATGGTGTCCTCCTGGATGCGGGTGTGCGGCAGGATCAGCATCGGGAATGTGACCTGTGTGACAGCATGGATCTCATGTGACCGGCCCCACAGTTTTGTGCATCCCGAGGCCATAGTGGTCATATTGGTCATCACATCGGTGATCACGACGTCGGCCGCCCCGGCCGACGCGACCGTCACCCCCAGGAGGTGCCGTGAGCCAGAAGATCCGGAGCCGCACGCGCGCGCCCCGCCGGGAGGTGACTCTGGCCGGGCGGCTGTTCCGGTGGAACATGGCGCTGCTGGTGGGTGCCGTGACGGTGGTCAGCCTGCTCTGGGGCGTGGTCCAGTACGTGGAGGCTCGGCAGCAGTATGAGGAACGCGTGCTGACGATGGCCGAGTCCGTGGCGGTGATGCCCACTGTCCAGGAGGCCCTGGAGACCGAGGATCCTTCGGAGGTCCTCGCCCCGTGGGCGGAGACCCTGCGGGCGGCCACGGGCTTCGAGTACATCATGATCGCGGACCGTCACGGCATCCGTCAGTCCCACCCGGATCCGGAGGCCATCGGTCAGCGGCCGTCCCTGGACCCGGCGCCGGTGTTGGCCGGGCAGACCTGGACCGGTGTGGAGCACGGGCACGCCGGGCTGACCCTGCGGGCGCGGGTGCCGGTCTTCGACGACGCCGAGGAGGTCATCGGCTACGTCTCGGTGGGGATCCTGGCTTCGGAGGTCCGGTTGGCGTCGGTGCAGACCCTGCCGCTGATCCTGGGGGTGGCCCTGGTGGCCGTGGGGGCAGGGGCGGTGGGCGCCCGGCTGCTGTCCCGCCGGCTGCGGGCCGACACCCATGGGCTCGAGCCCAAGGAGATCGCCACGCTGTTGGATGGGCGAGAGGCGCTGCTCCATGCCATCGGGGAAGGGGTCATCGGGCTGGACCGGCAGCGCCGGGTGGTGCTGGCCAACACGCCGGCTCGGGAGCTGCTGCATCTGCCGGAGGACCACCTGGGCCGCACTCCGGCGCAGCTGGGCCTCAGCGCGGAGGCCGAACAGGTGCTCTCCGGTGACGGCCCCGGTGACGACCCGGGAGGGGATCTGCTGCTGGGCGCCCACGGGAGGATCCTGGTGTGCACGCGCCGGCCGGTGCGGGTGCGGGAGGCCGACGGCGGCGTCGTCGTCACCCTGCGCGACCGCACCGAGCTCACCCGGCTCACCGACCAGTTGGACGGGGCCCGGACGGTCACCGCCGGGCTGCGCGCCCAGCGGCACGAGTTCGCCAATCGGATCCATACGGTGTCCGGAATGCTGGAGCTCGGGGCGGTGGACCGGGCCCGGGACTACCTCTCCGAGCTGGCCACCGCCACCTCGGGGGCTGATGCTCAGATTGCCGCCCGCATCGGGGATATGACGGTGGCGGCGCTGGTGCTGGCCAAGTCGGTGCAGGCGGCAGAACGGGGCGTGCAGTTCAGCCTCTCCGAGCTTTCCCATCTGCCGGAGGACCAGCCCTCCGATCTCCGCGACGATCTGCTGCTGGTGGTGGGCAACCTGGTGGACAACGCCATGGACGCGGCCGGACCCGACGGCTGGGTGGAGCTGATGGTGCGCCGGCATGGCGCTGCCGGTGCCGGTGCCGGGGACGGTGCCGGAGAGGGTGCGGGAGACGTGGTGGAGGTCCGTGTCATCGATTCCGGGCCCGGCCTGGACCCGGAGATCGCTCGGGAGATCTTCCATGTGGGCCGGTCCACCAAGGGCGACGACGGCCAGCGGGGTATGGGACTGGCGCTGGTCCGTCAGGCCTGTCTGCGTCGTGGCGGCACGGTGGCCGTGGAGGCCGAAGAGGAGACGACGTTCGCCGCCTATCTGCCGGTGCGCCGACCTGGGGCGCAAGAGGCTGAGGCGCGAGAGGAAGGCTCGGAGACATGACTCAGCGAGGAGGAGCAGTGGGAGGCTCGCCTGCCTCGGTGGGCTCCGGGGTTCGGGTGCTGATCGTGGACGACGACGTCCGCGTGGCTCACAATCACCGGGAGCTGGTGGAGTCGCTGCCTGGGCTCACCGTGGTCGGAGTGGTCCACACCGGGGCCGAGGCGCTGGAGGAGGTGCGTCGCCACCGGCCCGATGTGCTGCTGTTGGACCTGTTCCTGCCGGACAGGACGGGTCTGTCCGTGCTGGAGGAGCTGCGCAGTCCCGGCTGGAGGCGGGAGGTCGGCGTCGTCGACGCCGTCATCATCTCCGCGCTGCGGGATGTGGACCAGGTGCGCACCGCCATGGCGCTGGGGGCGCTGCACTACCTGATCAAGCCGTTCCCGCTGCGGCAGCTGCGAGACCTGGTGGAGCGCTACGCGTCCGCGCGGAAGCGGATGGAGGCGATGTCCACGGTCACGCAGAGCGACGTGGACTCGCTGTTCGGCATGCTGCGGCCTCGCGCCTCGTCACGGTCCATGCCCAAAGGGCTGACCGCGACGACGGCGGAGCGGGTGGCGGAGGCGCTGCGCTCCGCTGAAGGGGACGTCTCCGCGGCGGAGCTCTCCGAGAGGACCGGGATCGCCCGGGTCACCGCTCGCCGGTACCTGGAGCATCTGTGCTCTGAGGGGCGCGCCGAGCTGACTCTGCGCTACGGGCAGGCCGGGAGGCCCGAGCACCGCTACCGCTGGGTGCCGTGAGGCTCCGGACCGGTGAGCTCCCCGCCCCTCAGACGGTCCGGCCTCCGTTGATCGACATCCGGGTGCGGGCGGAGGAGTCCAGCACGATCTGCCGCAAGTCGCCGTCGTGGTTCTCCGCGACTCTGCGCTGCCGCTGGTAGCCGGGGCCCTCGCGCATCATGTCCTCGACCAGGGCGAGCTCGTCGGCGCAGCCGAGACGCTTCGCCACCGGTTCGAGCCGTTCGAGCTCGCGGGAGAGGTGGTCGGTCACCAGCTCCTCGTCGCCGTCGGCGTTGAGAATGATGATGGCGTCCATCCCGTAGCGGGCAGCCCGCCACTTGTTCTCCTGGGTGAACCACGGCGGCATGGTGGGGATCTTCTCCCCGTCCTCGATCCGCTCCACCAGGGAATGCACCAGACACTGGGTCAGGGCCGCGATCCCGGCGATCTCCTCCAGGGTGGCCAGGCCGTCGCAGATGCGCATCTCCACGGTGCCGAACCGTGGGACGGCGCGCACATCCCAGCGGACTTCGGTGACGTCGTCGATGACCCCGGTGTGGGCCAGGTCTCCGACGCAGTGCTCGAAGCCGGACCAGTCCTCGAACTGGAAGGGCAGCCCGGCGGTGGGCAGCTGTTGGAACATCAGGGCCCGCTGCGAGGCGTAGCCGGTGTCCTCCCCGGACCAGTACGGCGACGACGCCGACAACGCCTGGAAGTGCGGGTAGAAGTTGAGCAGGCCGTCCACCACAGGCATGGCCTGCCGGCGATCGTCCAGCCCCACGTGCACGTGGACCCCGTAGATCACCATCTGGCGGCCCCACCACTGGGTGCGGCGGATCAGCTCCGCGTACCGCTCCTTGTCGGTGACCGGCTGCTCGGTGGGCGGGGCGAAGGGATGGGATCCCTGGGAGTAGAGCTCCACATCGAGCGGGTCGCAGTGGCGCAGCACCTGCTGGGCGGTCTCCCGCAGGGAGCCGACCCCTTCGGCCACGTCGTCGCACACCTCGGTGATGATCTCCACCGTGTTGGTGAGCAGCTCCCGCTTCACATACGGGTGCTCCTCGTCCTCATGGGGTTCGACGCCGGGGGCTCGGGCGTCGTCCAGGCAGGCGGTGAGCACATGCTCCGCCACCGAGCGCAGGTCGCCCGAGGACCTGTCCACCAGGGCGAGCTCCCATTCGAGGCCGAGGGTCGAGCGCTCCGAGGGAGCGAAGGGCAGGTCCATGGGGGCTCCTCAGCTGGGACGACAGGCGGGGAGCTTCAGGATACCGGGGACAGGGCGCCCCTCCGCCTTCGGTGAGGCGGCCTTCGCGCGTCTCGCGGCGCCTCAGGTGAGGATCGCTGTCCCCGTTGCAGGGATGGGGCCCGGGCATGAAGCGCGTCAGCGGTCCGGTGGGTCCCTGGAGTGGGGACCGCGACGCCGTCAGAGACGGTCATCAGAGACGGTCATCGGAGACGGTCGCCAGGGCCCGGCGCCCGATGCGCGCTCGATGCTGCACGCTGGATACCCTGGGGCCATGATCTCTTCGTCTCCTGATGCTCCCCGGGCGGCTGGCCGGATGACTTCGGCGCTGCGCCGTCTGGCGCCCCTGCTGATGGTTCCGGCCCTGCTGCTGAGCTCCTGCGCTTCGGGCGACGACGGCGGCGCCGGGGACGACGCTGACGGCACCGGTGGTGGGGCGAGCGGAGACGGGCAGAACCAGGACCAGCAGGAGCGGGACCAGCAGGAGCAGGACGCGCAAGAGCGTCGGGAGGCGTTCGCGGCCCGTGAGGCGGCCCTGGCCGGACCGGGAGACCAGCACCGTGATGCGGCGGCCGCGGCGGTCGCTGAGCTGAGCATCGACGAGCAGGCCGGGCAGGTGCTCGTGGGGGAGTACGGCGGCACCGATGCCTCCGGCATGGCAGGGCTCATCGAGGAGCTCCACCTGGCCGGCGCCATCGTGATGGGGGACAACGTTCCCCGCGGCGAGGACGGTGCGGACCTCGATGCCCTCGCCGGTGAATTGGACACCCTGCATCAGGCCGCCGTGTCCCGGGACTGGCCAGCGGTGGTCGCCGTGGACCAGGAGGGCGGCCTGGTGACACGGGTGGGGCACCCGCTGACGGAGTGGCCCGCGCCCATGGCGTATGGTGCCGCGCGCCTCGGAGCGCTGGACGGACAGCACTCGGACGAAGCCCCAGAGGAAGCCCCGGACGAGGCCGCAGAGGAGGCCGCAGTCGCCGGTCATGACGCCCTGGCGGCGCTGGGGCACCGGGCCATGGGGGAGGACCTGGCGGAGCTTGGTTTCACCATGGACTTCGCCCCGAATGCGGACGTCACCCTCGGCGCTGAGGATGTGGCCATCGGCTCCCGATCCTTCGGTGCTGACCCCCAGCTGGTGGCCGACCTGGCGCTCGCAGGGCTCCGCGGGCTCGCCGAGGGCGGTCTGGCCGGCTCGGCCAAGCACTTCCCCGGCCACGGTGGCGTCACCGAGGACTCCCACCTCACGCTGCCGGTCCAGCCTGCCGAGCTGAGCGAGTTGGAGGACCATGACTGGGCGCCCTTCCAGCAGGTGATCGAGGCCGGCGCCCCGATGATCATGATGGGGCACCTCGACGTCCCCGCCCTGGAGGCCGGGGTGCCGTCGTCGTTGTCGCCGGTGGCCTATGAGCGGCTGCGCGAGATGGGGCACGACGGCGTGATCGTCACCGACGCGCTGAACATGACCGCCGTGGTGGACCAGGCCGGTCCGGCCGAGGCGCCCGTGCGGGCCCTGGAGGCCGGTGCTGACCTGCTGCTGATGCCCTCGGATGTGCGCACCGCCCACGCGGCGATCGTCGACGCGGTGGAGTCGGGGCGGCTCGAGGAGGACCGGTTGACGGAGGCCGCCGAGCGGGTGGTCGCGCTGATGCTCTGGCAGCAGGATCTGGCTGCCGGGGAGCTCGACGCCGGCCCCGGCGTCGCCCTGCCGGAGGTCCTTCAGGGCCTCGAGGAGGAGGTCGAACAGGACGGCGGCGGGTACGCCGACCTGCCCAGCATCACGGGCGAGGACGCGGGCGAGGACGCTGGCGACGGCGCCGCCGAGGTCGCCGCCGCCGTCGCCCGTCACGCGGTGACGCTGGTCGCCGGCCAGTGCGAGGCCGATGTCCTGCAGGGTCCGGTGACGGTGGTCGGCGGACAGGAGCAGGACCGCGCGCGATTGGAGTCGGCGCTGCAGGCGGCCGGCCATCAGCTGGGCGCCGGAGGCGCCGTGATCGGCCTGGTGGCGCCGGGGGCGCCGCCGTCGCAGGGCGCCGACGTCGTGGTGGCCCTGGACCGTCCCGAGCCGCTGCGTCTGCACCCGGCCGAGACCCAGGTGGCCCTCTATGGACGCGGGGAGGAGAGCTTCGCGGCCCTCGTGGAGGTCCTGGCCGGCGCCCCGGCGCCGGGCGCCCTGCCGACGCCGGTGGGGGAGCACGAGGTCGGCCACTCGGTCTGCTGAGCCGCCGGAAGGTGTTGGCCGCCCGAAGCCTGGAGAGATAGATTCCTGACATGTCGCACGACGCAGTCCTCCTTCCTGAGCCCACCTTCATCGATGTCGACGGCGTCGCCGTTGCGACCTGGCTCCTGGAGCCCGATGGGCCGCCCCGTGGACCGGATGTGGTGCTCTGCCACGGTACGCCGTGGTCTGCGGCCGTGTGGAGCGCGGCGGCCCGTCACCTGGCGCGGCATCGGCGGGTGCGCCTGTGGGACATGCCTGGCTACGGCGCCTCCGCGAAGGAGGAACAGGTTCCGGTGGATCTGGGGTCGCAGATGCGCCGCTTCGCCCAGCTGCTGGACCGCTGGCGGCTCTCCGCGCCCTCGGTGATCGCTCATGACATCGGCGGCGCGGTCGCCCTCGGCGCGCACCTTCTGCACGGGCGGGACTATGCCTCCCTGCATCTCTGGGACATCGTCGCGCTGGAGCCGTGGGGCTCACCGTTCTTCCGCCTCGTCTCGGCCCATCAGGAGGTCTTCTCCCAGCTTCCGCCGGAGCTGCATGCCGCCCTGGTCCGCGAGTACATCGCCGGAGCCGCACGTCAGCCCCTGACTCCGGCTTGGGTGGAGATCCTCACCGAACCGTGGTTGGGCCCCACGGGTCAGGCGGCCTTCTACCGCCAGATCTCCCAGCTGCGGGTGGAGGACACCCGCCCGGTGGTCGACCGCCTGGGCGAGCTGCGCTGCCCGGTGCGCATCGGCTGGGGTGAGGACGACCCCTGGATCGCAGTCGAGCAGGCCCACCGGCTCCGTCGCGCCCTCCCCGGGGACCCGGAGACGACCACGCTCGCAGGCGTCGGACACTTGGGGCCGGTCGAATCTCCGGCGGCCATCCATCGGGAGCTGGACGCCTGGCTAGCTGAGCGCCTGACCTCACGCGGATGAGTCAGGCGCAGCGGAAGCCAGGCGCCTGATTCGACGGCAGCACCGGGCGTCGCACCGGCGCCTGAGACAAGCCCGGGACCTCAGACCGGCTCGACGACGGCGACCAGCCGCTGGTCGCCGACCCGCGTGATCACCAGGGTGCGGTGCCGGGGTCCGGCGGGCGGCAGATCCGCCGTCGCGGCGGTCCTCTCCCGTCCGTCCTTCCTGCGTCCGTTCTTGCCGCGCCCGTCCTGCCCGGCGAGGATCTGCTTGCGCAGCGTCTCCGGCACCACGTCCACCCCGCGCTTCTTGATCTCCACGCTGGTCACGCCGTGCTCCTGCACCCAGGCGCGCAGTCGCTTGACCTGGAACGGGAAGACCTCCACCACGCGGTGGCACCGGACGGCGGAGGTCGACGGCGGCGCGGCCCGGTCGGGGAGCACGAAGTAGGCGATGTGCTCGTCCAGCATGGCTCCGCCGAGCCGTTCGGCCAGATCGGAGACCAGCCCGGCGCGGATCACGGCGCCGTCAGGCTCACACAGCAGTCCGGAGAGCCCGTCCGGGCCCAGGGCCTCGGCGTCGGGGCGCTCGCCGAACTCAGCGGCGGAGGTCAGCTCCTCCATGGCGTCCGCGCTGCGGACAGCCGCCGCGCGTCGTACCCCGGGGCGCGCCAGTGCGTTGAACCACAGGACCACCTCCACCACGTGGCCGTCCACACTGACCCACTCGGCCTCGCAGTCGGCGGGGATGAGCTCATGCGGGATCCCCGGCCCCAGCTTCACGCCCAGGGGGATGCCAGTGGCGGCCAGCGAGGTCACGAAGCTCAGCGGCGGAGAGAAGGACTCCGGGTCCCATATGCGGCGCGAGGCGCCGTCGGCGCTGTGCCCGCGGCCCGCATCCCGGCGCGCCGGATCCAGCCACAGGCCCCAGCCGGCGGGGGCGCCGCCCGGACCGTCTGTCCTGTCTGCCCCGTCTGTCCTGTCTGTCCCGTCCGGCTCGTCGGGCTGGCCGATCGTCAGGCCCATCTCCGCGACGAAGGCCTCCGCGGTGGTGTGCCGGACCTCGGCCTCTGGGAACGGCGTGAGGTTCATCGTCGCCGCCGCGGCGGCATCCTCGTCGGCGTCGACGGCGATGACCTCCAGTCCCAGGGAGGCCAGTGCCAGCGCATCGCCTCCCAGGCCGCATCCCAGGTCTGCCACATGGGTGAGGCCCGCCTCGCGGAAGCGCCGGGCGTGACCCGCCGCCACGGGCAGTCGGGTGGCCTGCTGCAGCCCGTCCTGGGTGAACAGCATCCGGGCGGCGAAGTCACCGAACTTCGCTGCGGCGTCCCGGCGCAGGCGGGACTGCGTCAGTGCGGCGGCCACCAGCTCCGGCGAGTGGCCGGCGCGCCGCAGCTCGGTGTTGAGCCGGGCGGCGTCGTCGGCATCATAGGGCGGGAGCGAGTTCAGCAGCTCCCAGCCCTCGGGCGTCAGCAGCGGGGCGAGCGCAGAGGTCTCAGACATCTCCGCCAGCCTAGCCGGAGCCGCCCTCGAATGCTGGTCCGTCCGGTCCGACGAGGCTGTGGAGGGCTGCGATCCGTCATGGGGTCGTCACCAACTTGCAGCGCATTAGCCAAGTCGATAGGTTCTTATTTGCTTAGGCTGGGCTAAGTCATTCGGCGAAGGTAGGTGTGACCTCTTTCGCAGTCTGTGGTCCGACCCGCCGCCTCGCACCCGAGTCCATCACACACTCCACCACTGTCGGCCGCCCCGCACCGGCGCCGACCCGTGACCTTGAGGAAGGCCCCATGACCTCTGCTGAGACCACCAGCTCCACCTCCCGTGCCGCCGCCGGGCTGTCCGTGCTCGCCGTCGCCGCCCTGGCGCTGACCGCCTGCTCCGACGCATCCGCCGGGTCCGACGCCGGATCCGAGGCGGGATCCGACGCCGACGCGGCCTCGTCGTCACAGGGTGCCGGTGTCGTCACCATCGACGACGACCACGGCACCCATGAGATCGACGTGGACTCCATCGAGTCCGTCGGCGCGTTCGACAACCGCACCTTCCGCACGCTGGAGGACTTCGGCGTCGAGCTGACCGTCGCCGCCCGGGCTCTGATGGGCACCGGGATCACCGACTACGCCGACGACGAGGACATCCTCGACACCGGCAACCACCGTGAGCCCAACCTCGAGCTCATCGTCGCTGCGGAGCCGGACCTGGTCGTCACCGGGCAGCGCTACCAGCAGTACTACGACGACATCGCCGCCCTGCTGCCGGATGACAGCGTGATCCTCGAGTTCGACGAGGCCACCACCGACCCGGAGACATTCTTCGACGGGCTCATCGAAATGACCGAAAAGCTCGGCCAGGTATTCGAAGCCGAGGACGAGGCCGCCGAGCTCGTCGAGGGCCTGCAGGCCGCCATGGACCGGGTGGAGGCCGCCTACGACGGCGACTCCAGCGTGATGGGAGTGCTGACCTCCGGCGGGGACATCAACTACGCCGGCCCGAACCAGGGCCGCGGAGTGGCCCCGATCTTCCAGGAGTTCGACCTCGTCCCGGCACTGGAGGTCGACGACCAGTCCAGCGACCATGAGGGCGACGACATCTCCGTGGAGGCCATCGCCGATTCGAACCCGGACTGGATCATCGTCCTGGACCGCGACGGCATGGCCCCCGACGACCCCGAGTACACCCCGGCCGGCGAGCTGATCGCCGACTCCCCGGCGCTGCAGGAGGTCACTGCGGTGCAGGAGGACCAGATCGTCTACATGCCGCAGAACATGTACCTCACCGAGGACATCCAGGCCTACACCGAGTTCCTGGAGGACTTCGCCGACGCGCTCGAGGCCGCCCGGTGAGCGTCCTCGACGCCGACCGCTGAGCCGGTCGAGCCCCGGCCGTCTTCTCACGGGCGGGGCTCGGCCGTGCCCCTGCACCTGACCCACCCGGAAAGACATCATGACCTCCACGCTGCGGCAGGACATCGCCTACACGAGCCGCGACATCCTCGTCGACGAGCAGCGCTCCCGACGGCGCCCGTTGCTGACGCCGTCGTTCCTGCTCGCCGTCGTCGTCACCCTCGGCCTGCTGGCCGCCTCACTGCTGGTGGGGCAGTTCGACGTCTTTGCCGAGGGCAATTTCTGGATGTTCGGCATCACCCGCATCCCGCGGACCGTCGCGCTCGTGCTCGCCGGAGCCTCGATGGCCATGTGCGGGGTCATCATGCAGCTGCTGACACAGAACCGCTTCGTGGAGCCCACCACCACCGGGACCACCGAATGGGCAGGACTCGGTCTCATCCTGGTCATGTGGCTGGCCCCCACCGCCTCGTTGCTGGCCCGTATGTCCGCTGCCGTGGCGATGGCGTTCCTGGGCACCATGGTGTTCTTCCTGTTCCTGCGCCGGGTCTCGCTGAAGTCCAGCCTCATCGTGCCCATCATCGGGATCATGCTCGGGGCGGTGGTCAGCTCCTTCACCACCTATCTGGCACTGATGACCGACACCCTCCAGACGCTCGGCATCTGGTTCCAGGGATCCTTCACCGGCGTGATCCAGGGCCGCTATGAGCTGATGTGGATCGTGCTGGCCGTCACCGTGCTGGTGTTTCTGGTGGCCGATCAGTTCACCGCCGCCGGGCTCGGCAAGGACATGGCCACCAATGTGGGGCTGAACTACACGCTCGTGCTGTTCATGGGCACCGCCATGGTCGCCGTCGCCACCGGGGTCACCGCCACCGTGGTGGGGACCCTGCCGTTCCTGGGCCTGGTGGTGCCCAACATCGTCGCCCTGTTCCGCGGCGACGACCTGCGCAGCAACCTTCCCTGGGTGTGTCTGGTCGGGATCTCCACTGTGACCCTGTGCGACCTCATCGGCCGGCTCATCATCGCTCCCTTCGAGGTCCCCGTCTCCATGGTGCTGGGCCTGGTCGGTGGGATCGTGTTCATCGGGCTGCTGCTGAGGCAGCGCCGCAAGGGAGGACTCGTCACGTGATGCTCAAGACCGCGCAGGACGCGCCCGCGCAGAGGGGGACGCAGCAGACGCCGCAGCAGTCGCGCCGCTCCGGGCCCCTCACCGGCCGGCGGCACCGTCGGGTCTACGCACTGGTCACCGCCGTGCTGATCCTCATCTCGCTGGGCTCCACGGCCGGGATCCTGTTCTACAACAACCCCATGCCCGTGGGCTCCGACGGGTGGTGGCTCATCGCCGGGATGCGGCGGGACTCCCTGCTGACCATCGCCGTCGTCGCCCTGTGCCACGCCATAGCCACCATCGCCTTCCAGACGGCGGTCAACAACCGGATCATCACCCCCGGCATCATGGGCTTCGGCTCCCTCTACACCGCCATCCAGACCGGATTCGTCTACCTCTTCGGCATCACCGGGGTCGTCATGCTGGTGGGCGTTCCGCAGTTCTTCCTGCAGATGGCGGTCATGATGCTGCTGGCCACCGGCCTCTACACGTGGCTGCTGTCCGGGAAGTTCTCCAACATCCACATCATGCTGCTGGTGGGTGTGGTGCTCGGCGGCACGTTGGGTTCGCTGTCCACCTTCATGCAGCGGATGCTCACCCCCTCCGAGTTCGACGTGCTCACCGCACGGCTCTTCGGCAACCTCTCCAACGCCCGGGCTGAGTACCTGCCCTACGCGATCCCGATCGCGCTCGCCGTCGCCGTCGTGCTGTGGCTGTGGGCGCCGAAGCTCAACGTCATCGCGCTGGGGAAGGACAACGCCACCAACCTGGGCCTGAACCACAAGCGGGAGGTCATCAAGATCCTGCTGCTGGTCTCCATCCTGGTCTCCCTGGCCACCGCGCTGGTGGGTCCGATGATGTTCCTGGGCTTCCTCACCGCCGCCCTGGCCTACCAGTTCGGCGACACCTACTCGCACCGGCACCTCTTCCCGCTCGGGTTCCTGTGCGGCTACGCGGTCCTCTCCGCGAGCTACTTCGTCCTGCGCCACGTCTGGGACGCGGGGGGAGCGGTGACGGTGATCGTGGAGCTCGTCGGCGGGCTCGTCTTCCTGTTCTTCCTCCTGCGAAAGGGACGCCTGTGATCTCCCTGACCGATGTCAGCAAGGCCTACTCCTCGTCCGTGTCGATCGGGCCGGTCAGCGTCGACATCGACGCCGGCGGGATCACCGCCCTGGTGGGCCCCAACGGGGCGGGAAAGTCCACGATCCTCACGATGATCGGCCGGCTGCTGAGCCTGGACTCCGGGCGCATCGAGGTGGCCGGTCACGACGTCGTCAACACGCCCTCGAAGGCGATCGCGAAGATCATCTCCGTGCTGCGCCAGGAGAACCACTTCGTCACCCGGCTCACGGTGCGGCAGCTGGTCAGCTTCGGGCGCTTCCCCTATTCGAAGGGCAGGCTGACGCTGGGGGACGAGAAGTACATCTCCGAGGCGATCGACTTTCTGGACCTCACCGACCTGGAGGACCGGTATCTGGACCAGCTCTCCGGCGGGCAGCGGCAGCGGGCGTATGTAGCCATGGTGCTGGCGCAGAACACCGACTACGTGTTGCTGGACGAGCCGCTGAACAACCTGGACATGCAGCACGCGGTGGCGATGATGAAGCAGCTGCGCCGTGCTGCCGACGAGCTCGACCGGACCGTGGTCATCGTGCTGCACGACATCAACTTCGCCGCCCACTACTCGGACAGGATCCTGGCCATGAAGGACGGGCAGGTGGTGGAGCACGGCACTCCGGCCGAGATCATGCGCGACGACGTCCTGACCCGAGTGTTCAATACCGAGGTGCAGGTGGTGCAGGGACCGAACGGGCCCCTGGCGGTGTACTACTGAGCATCCCTCGGGCGCAGACGACGATGCCTCCGCGGTTCGGCCCTTGTCACGCGAGACCGCGTGTCATCAGGGCCCGAACCGCGGAGGCATCTGCCGTCTCGTCAGCTCATTCCGTCCCGGGGGTGTAGAGGGACTTGGTCTTCGTCTCCGGAGACAGCACCAGGGCGATCAGCGTGAGTGCCCCGAGCCCTGCCAGGTAGAGGCCGACGGCGTGGACTCCGTAGTTCTGGACCAGCCAGGTCGCGGCGAAGGGGGTCAGCGCCGCGCCCAGGATGGAGGAGGCGTTGTAGGCGACCCCGGAGCCGGTGTACCGGGTGTTCGTGGGGAACAGCTCCGGCAGGACGGCGGACATCGGTCCGAAGGTCAGGCCCATCAGGGCCATGCCCACGCTGAGGAACAGCAGCATCTGCCAGATGTTGAGGTCGTCGCCCGTGCCCATGGAGCCGGCGTCGAGCCAGATGCCGAACGTGGTCCCGAAGACCATGATCGCCGCGGTCACCGTGATGAGCATCGGTCGCCGTCCGAAGCGGTCGGCGAGGTGGCCGGCCACCGGCACGAACGCCGCGAAGAACAGGATCGCCAGCACCTGGAGGACGAGGAACGACTGGTAGTCGTAGTGGAGGCCGCCGGTGGCCGCGGAGCCGATGGCGTAGGACAGGACCCAGGTGGTCATGATGTAGAAGAGGCCGTAGGTGGCCAGCATGATGAACGTGCCGAGGATGATCTCCCACCAGTTCTTGCGGAACACCTCGCCGATGGGGGCCTTGACCCGCTCGTTGTTCTTCATCGCCCGGGCGAAGACCGGAGTCTCCTCGATGCGCAGTCGCACGTAGAGCCCGACGGCGACCATCACGATGGACAGGATGAACGGCAGACGCCAGCCCCACACCAGGAACGGGTCGGTGAGGTCGGTCGCGGTGGACTGATAGTCGAAGAGGGTGGCCAGCAGCAGGAAGAGGCCGTTGGCGAGGATGAAGCCGAAGGGGGCGCCCAGCTGCGGCCACATGGCGGCCTGGGCCCGCTTGCCGGGGCGTGCGGTCTCGGACGCCAGCAGGGCGGCGCCCGACCACTCCCCGCCCAGACCCAGACCCTGACAGAAACGCAGGATGGTCAGCATTGCGGGTGCCCAGATCCCGATCTGGTGGTATGTGGGCAGCAGTCCGATGATGAACGTGGCGATGCCCATGGTCAGCAGGGCGCCGACCAACGTGGCCTTGCGCCCCACGATGTCGCCGAAGTGGCCGAAGACGATGGAGCCGACGGGACGTGCCACGAAGGCGGCGCCGAAGGTGGCCATCGAGGCCAGCAGGGCGGTGCCTTCATCACCGAAGAAGAACAGCAGGGGGAAGATCGAGACGGCCGCCGTCGCATAGATGTAGAAGTCGTAGAACTCGATGGTGGTGCCGATGAGCGAGGCGAAGATGATCCGTCGGCGCGGCACCGTGCTGTTCGGATCGGAGGTGTCGTCGACGAGGCCGGACGCGGAGGCGGCGGAGCCATCCCTGGGACCGGCGGGTTCAGCCGGGTCCAGGTCAGGGCGAGTCGTGGTGGACATGGGACAGGTCTCCTCGGGGAGGTGAGTCGTGTGCGAAGGCATCGACACATTACGCCGGTCGGTGCGGTCCAGGTATAGCGCAACAGCAACTGTCCGCATGGTGAGATCCTGCCCCGGACGCACGATGACCCCGGAGGGATCGTCGGACGACGCGCACTGAGACGACGTCCGGCGACAATCCCTCCGGGGCCATCCCGGAGTGCGGCTGCTCAGCCCTCGATCGTGGCGAGCACCTCTCCCGCGCTCACCGAGGCGCCGGCCTCGGCCTTGAGCCCTTTGAGCTTGCCGGCCTTGTGGGCGGTCAGCGGCTGTTCCATCTTCATGGCCTCCAGCACCAGGATCAGGTCGCCCTCGGCCACCTTGTCCCCGTTCTTGGCGTGGACCTTCACGATGGTGCCCTGCATGGGCGAAGTCAGCTGGTCCCCGGAGGCGCCGGTGGCTGCGGCGGTGCGCTTGCGGCGTCGTTTCTTGCCCGCCTGGGTGGCGAGTTTGCCGGCCGCCAGAGAGGCAGGCAGTCCGACGGTGACGCGTTTGCCATTGACCTCCATGACCACGGAGGCGCGCTCCTCCTCGTGCTCGGGATCGGCGTGAGCGGCCAGCATGTTGAACGGCTGGATCGTGTTGTCGAACTCGGTCTCGATCCACCGGGTGTGCACCGAGAACGACGTCGGCGCCTTCCGGTGGCCGTGGCCGCCGTCGTGCTCGGCCAGCTCGGGGACGAACGCCGGATCCTCGAGGACCTGGCGGTGGAAGGGGATCACCGTGGGCATGCCCTCGACGGTCATCTCCGCCAGGGCGCGGCGGGCCCGCTGGACGGCCTGCTCCCGGGTGGCGCCGGTGACGATCAGCTTGGCGATCATGGAGTCGAAGGCCCCGGAGATCGTCTCCCCGGCGCGCACGCCGGAGTCCACGCGCACGCCCGGCCCGCTGGGCAGGTCGAAGCGCTCGAGCTTGCCGGGGGCGGGCATGAAGTTCCGTCCGGCGTCCTCGCCGTTGATGCGGAACTCGATACTGTGGCCGCGGACCTCCGGGTCGTCGTAGCCCAGCCGCTCGCCGCGGGCGATCCTGAACTGCTCTCGGACCAGGTCGATGCCGGTGACCTCTTCGGAGACCGGGTGCTCCACCTGCAGGCGGGTGTTGACCTCCAGGAAGCTGATGGTGCCGTCGCGGCCCACCAGGAACTCGCAGGTCCCGGCGCCGGTGTAGCCGGCCTCGCGGAGGATCGCCTTCGAGGCGCGGTAGAGCTGCCGGTTCTGCTGGCGGCTCAAGAACGGCGCGGGAGCCTCCTCCACGAGCTTCTGGTTGCGCCGCTGCAGGGAGCAGTCACGGGTGGAGACCACCACCACGGTGCCGTGCTCGTCGGCCAGGCACTGGGTCTCCACGTGCCGCGGCGCGTCCAGGTAGCGCTCGATGAAGCACTCGCCCCGCCCGAAGGCCGCGGTGGCCTCGCGGACGGCGGACTCGTAGAGCTCGGTGATCTCCTCATGCTCGCGGACCACCTTGATGCCGCGCCCGCCGCCGCCGTGGGCGGCCTTGATGGCGATGGGCAGGCCCTGCTTGTCCGCGAACCTGATGACCTCCTTGGCGTCCTTGACCGGCTGCTTGGTGCCGGGCGCCAGCGGGGCGCCGACCTTCTCGGCCAGCTGGCGGGCGGAGACCTTGTCGCCCAGCGTCTCGATGGCCTCGGGGGAGGGGCCGATCCAGGTCAGTCCGGCCAGGCGCACGGCACGGGCGAAGTCGGCGTTCTCGGAGAGGAAGCCGTAGCCGGGGTGCACGGCGTCCGCACCGGTGGCGCGGGCGGCCTCCAGGATCTTCTCGACCACCAGGTAGCTGTCCGCCGCGGTGGCTCCGCCCAGGGAGTAGGCCTCGTCGGCCATGGTGACGTGGACGGCGTCGCGGTCCGGGTCGGCGTAGACGGCGACGGTCGACAGCCCCTCGTCACGGGCCGCACGGATCACCCGCACCGCGATCTCCCCGCGGTTGGCGATCAGCACCTTGCTGAACTGGGTCATGGTCTCTTCTGCACTCCTGGTAGTCGGGGTGGACGCTGCGAATTCTTCATCTGGTGGCCGATTCTGACGGCATCTGTCCGGCGACACGCCGCCGCATCGCCGGAGATCCCGTCATCCTCGGCCGCTCGACACGGGAGGGGCCTCAGGCGCCAGCTGGGCGCGCAGCCGGGCCAGCGCGGCGGGCGAGACGCCGATGACCGACTCGCGGTCGCCGTCGACGTGCTCGATGAACTTCGCGGCCGCGCCCTCCAGGGTGAAGGCCCCCGCGCAGTGCAGGGGCTCCCCGGACTCGGCGTAGTCGCGGATCTGCTCATCGGTGGGCCGGCCGAAGGTGATGCGGGTGGAGACGGTCTCGCCGGCGGCCTTCAGCTCGCCGTCGTGGCCGGGCTTCTGGCCCAGCCAGCTGGAGCCGGTGGTGCGTGTGGCGCTCGAGGCGTCCACCAGCCAGTGGCCGGTGTGCAGGATGCCGGTGGCGCCCCGCATCTGCCGCCAGCGCTGCACCGCCACCTCCACCTCATAGGGCTTGCCGTAGGCGACGCCGTCGAGCTCGAAGACGGAGTCGCAGCCCAGCACCAGAGCGCCGCGGGCCGCGCCTCGGGAGGCGACGTCCTCGGCCTTGGTGCGGGCCAGCAGCAGCGCTTCCTCGGCGGGGGTCAGCGGTCCGAGCGCCTCGACGGCGGAGGCCACGACGGCGGGCTCGTCCACCTCGGAGACGACGACCTCGAAGTCGAGGCCGGCCTCCTCGAGGATCTGTCGGCGGCTCGGGGAGGCGGAGGCGAGGATCAGTCGGGGAGTCTTGTCATGATGTGCGCTCACCGGGTCACCTCAGTCCTGCCGCGTGCTGCCAGGAGTCCGTGCCGGGGCGGCCCCACAGGCCCAGATGGCGGCGCCGCTGCAGAGTACGGTCCCGCGGGCCGGTCCCTCCGGCGTCGGCGTCCTCCACGGGCTCCGCGGTGGCGAGGCGCCCGACGACGGCGGCCACCGCGGCGAGCTCCTCGGCGCCCAGCGGGGTGCCGGTGAGCTGCAGGACGGGTGTCTCCGGGGAGTCCCCCTCGGTCGGGTCCTGGGTGGTCTCGGTCATCGGCGTCGCCTCCTTCCTGGACGTCGGGCCCGGCGGGGCCCAGCGGCGGTCTCGGTGCTGCAGGTGCTGCAGGTGCGGCGGGTCACAGCGGGATGTTGCCGTGCTTCTTGGCCGGCCGTGCCTCCCGCTTGTGGAAGGTCGCCCGCAACGCCTTGGTGACCTGCCAGCGCGTCTCGGCCGGCTCGATGACGGCGTCGATGTAGCCCAGCTCGGCGGACTGGTAGGGGTTGAGCAGCTCGGTCTCGTAGTCGTCGATGAGCTCGGCGCGCCGGGCCTCGACGTCTCCGCCTTCCTTCTCCACGGCGGCCAGCTCCCGACGGTGCAGGATGTTGACCGCACCCTGGGCGCCCATCACACCGATCTGCGCGGTGGGCCAGGCGAGATTCACATCGGCGCCGAGCTTCTTGGAGCCCATGACGATGTAGGCCCCGCCGAAGGCCTTGCGGGTGATCACCGTGATCTTGGGGACGGTGGCCTCGGCGTAGGCGTAGAGCAGCTTGGCCCCGCGGCGGATGATGCCGTTGAACTCCTGGTCGGTGCCGGGAAGGAAGCCGGGCACGTCCACCAGGGTGAGGATCGGGATGTTGAACGCGTCGCAGAAGCGGACGAAGCGGGCGGCCTTCTCGCTGGCCGCGATGTCCAGGGTTCCGGCGAACTGGGAGGGCTGGTTGGCGACGACGCCGACGCTGCGGCCCTCCACCCGGCCCAGTCCGATCACCACGTTGGGGGCGTAGAGGGCCTGCAGCTCCAGGAAGTGGCCGTCGTCGAGGATCTGCTCGATGACGACGTGCATGTCATAGGGCTGATTGGCGGAGTCGGGGATGAGGGTGTTCAGGGCCTCGTCCTCGGCCTCGATCTTCGCCCGCTCCTCGGTCGGCTCCACCGGGGCTTCGGCGAGGTTGTTCAACGGCAGGAACTCCAGCAGCTCCTTGACGAACTCGAGGGCGTCCTCCTCGTCGGAGGCCAGGTAGGCGGCGGTGCCGGTGGTGGTGTTGTGCTGTCGCGCCCCGCCGAGGGTCTCCATGTCCACGT
This sequence comes from Nesterenkonia sp. CL21, assembly GCF_031705515.1. NCBI lineage: Bacteria > Bacillati > Actinomycetota > Actinomycetes > Micrococcales > Micrococcaceae > Nesterenkonia > Nesterenkonia sp. CL21. Next base: position 24,582 of record NZ_JAUTWR010000002.1, on the reverse strand, counting down.
CCTCGCCGGTGACCGACTTGATGACGTCGGGGCCGGTGATGAACATGTGGGAGGACTTGTCCACCATGATCACGAAGTCGGTCAGCGCCGGGGAGTAGGCCGCCCCGCCGGCCGAGGGGCCCATGATCAGGGTGATCTGGGGAACCACGCCGGAGGAGTGGACGTTGTTCCGGAAGATGTCGGCGAACATGGCCAGGGAGGCCACGCCCTCCTGGATGCGGGCGCCGCCGCCGTCGTTGATGCCGATCACCGGGCATCCGTTGCGGGCGGCGAACTCCTGGACCTTGACGATCTTCTCCCCGTTGACCGCGGAGAGGGAGCCGCCGAAGACGGTGAAGTCCTGGGAGTAGACGGCGACCAGACGACCGTCGATGGTGCCGTAGCCGGAGACGACGCCGTCGCCGAGCAGCTTCTTCTTCTCCATGCCGAAGGAGGTGGAGCGGTGCACGGCCAGGGCGTCGAGCTCCACGAAGGAGTCGGGGTCCAGCAGCATCTCGATGCGCTCGCGGGCGGTGTGCTTGCCGCGGGAGTGCTGCTTCTCCACGGCGGCCTCCCCGGCGGGGGCGTGGGTCTGGTCCCGACGGCGGCGGAACTCGGCCAGCTTCCCGGCGGTGGTCGACAGGTCGTGCTCCGCGCCCGGCCTCGGGGCGGTGCGGCCGTCGGTGCTGGCGCTGGCGTCAGTGCGGGGGGAGGTGCTCATCGTCCGTGGGGAACCCTTTTCTCCGGCGGTCGGGTGGACGGCGGCGCTGCGGGACGCGCGGGGCGTCACGGGGGTCGCTGCCAGATCCTTGAGGAACTCTACAATCCAGCGGCCAGTCTAGCCCGGGGCAGGGGTCTGACGACTGTAGGAACCCTACAAGGCTGGCCCGGGGGTCGGATGTCGATGTGACGCAGATGACAGAAGGGGGTTACTCATGAGTAGAATTGAGGGCATGACTGAGCCAGCAGCACCCACCCCCGCCACGACGCCCACCCAGCTGATCGGCCCCCGGGATCTCCACGGCGCCCGCGTGCTGATGTCCGGCGGAAGCCGCGGCATCGGGCACGCCATCGCCGTCGCGCTCGCCGGGCGCGGTGCCCACATCGCCATGCTCGCCAAGACCGACACCCCGCATCCCAAGCTCGCCGGCACCGTCCGCACCGCCGTGGCCGACGTCGAGGCCGCCGGAGGTCGCGGCCTGGCGATCGTCGGGGATCTGCGCGAGGACGCCGACGTGCTCCGCGCCGTGGACACCACGGTCAGCGAGTTCGGTGGCGTGGACATCGTCATCAACAACGCGTCGGCCATCGATCTGTCCACCACCGAGGCCCTGGACATGAAGCGCTACGACCTGATGCACGACATCAACGTCCGCGGCACCTTCCACCTGTCCAAGACGGCGATGCCGCATCTGCGTCAGGCCGCCGCCGACGGCCGCCACGCGCAGATCCTCACCCTGTCTCCGCCGCTGACCGGCGCCGACGGGCGCCTGGACCCGCAGTGGTTCGGCCGCCACCTGGGCTACACGATGGCCAAGTACGGCATGTCCATGACGACCGCCGGCCTGGCTCAGGAGCTGGCCGCCGACGGCGTGGACGTGAACTCCCTGTGGCCCGCCACCCTCATCGACACCGCGGCCATCCGGGCGATGCCCGGAGGGGAGGAGATGATCCGTTCGGCCCGCACCCCGGGAGTGGTCGCGGATGCGGCGCTCGCGCTGCTCTCCGGTGCCGCCGGACGCCGCACCGGAGAATTCCTCACCGACGAGAAGGTGCTGGCCGCCGCGGGCGTGGAGGACCTCTCCGACTACGCTGTGGAGCACGGGCGCGAGCTCATCCCGGACATCTTCCTCTGAGCCGCTGACCTCCGGTCGCTCCGGCCGGGTCTCGGCGCCCGGTCATCAGGTGCCCTCCTACGGCACCGCGCAGCTGCAGGAGGCGGAGGAGCCGCATGACACAGGACAGCACAGGAAGCACAGCGAGCACCGAGGCCCTCGGCGGCACAGTGAACACCGGCGGCGAGCAGCAGCCGACGACGGCGTCGCCCCTGGACACCGCGTGGCTGCGTCAGCAGCTGGTCGCCGAGGGCCCGTACTCCCGGCTGCGGGTGGTCGAGGCTGTCGACTCCACCAACCTGCAGCTCTCTCGGGCGGCCGGGGAGCCGGGCTTCGCCGAGACCTGGCCGCATCTCTCCGTGCTCACCGCGGAGGAGCAGACGGGGGCCACCGGTCGGCTCGGCCGCGGCTGGTCCTCGCCTCCGCGGACCTCGCTGTCCACCTCCGTGGTGCTGCGTCCGGGACGCGACGGCGTCGACCCCACGCGCCAGCTGCCCTGGATCTCTTTGGTGGCCGGCCTGAGCCTCGTAGAGGTTCTCCGGGAGCGCCACGGCATCCCGGCGCAGCTGAAATGGCCCAACGACGTGCACATCGACGGGCGCAAGATCTCCGGAATCCTGGCGGTGCTGGCGCCCGTCCCTGCGGGCGCCGCCGGTGGGGTGACCGTGGTGCTGGGGATCGGGATCAACGTGCTGCTGCGCGCCGAGGACCTGCCGACGCCGACGTCCACCTCGGTGCTGCTGGAGCTGGATCGACTGGGCGAGGGACGGGCGTCGGCGGCCGGGGCGGGGTCGCCCGACCTCGCGACGCTGCGCACCGAGGTGCTCGCCGCACTGTTGGAGCGTCTGGCGCAGAACCTCGCCGACCTGGAGGGCGTTGCGGCCCGCGGCTCCGTGCGGGACAGTGCGCTGGGTGCCCGCGTGCAGGAGGTCATGGACACCCTCGGCCAGGAGGTGCGTGTGGAGCTGCCCGGTGGGGGAGCCGAAAGCGGCACCGCGGTCGGGCTGCAGGACGACGGCTCCCTGCAGGTGGAGGTCACCCGGCGTCGGAGCGCGCCGGAGGCGCCGTGGGAGGCGGTGGAGGGCTCGGCGGCGCAGCGGCGACGGCCTTTCTCCGCCGGAGACGTCATCCACCTGCGGCGGGCGCAGGCCTGAGACCCACGGGTAGACTGGCCGCGGACCTCGCCGGACCGGCGGCACAGGTCTGACCTGATCAGAGCGGAGGACGAGGGCACGCGATGAAGCTGAAGCTCGTGGACGGCGAACAGGTCGTCGTGCGCACACGCGCTCATCTTCGTGCGCTGATCCCGGCCCTGGTGAACCTGCTCGTCACGGTCACCGTGATGAGCTTCCTCCTCGGCTACGTGTCCCGCGGTTCGCAGCCGGAGTTCATCCGGTACTACAGCCACATCGGGGTGTTCCTGATCTGGGTGGCCGGCGGTCTGGTCCTGGTGCTCGGTACGCTCCGCCCCCTGCTGCGGTGGGCGCTGCGGCACACCTACCTCACCACGTTGCGGGTGGTGCAGAAGAACATCCTCGGCGCCCCTCAGCCGGTGGTGGTGCCGCTGGGGCTGATGTCCGAGGTGCAGCTGAAGCAGTCGCGGCTGCAGGCCGTCCAGGGAGCCGGCGATCTGGTGCTGCTGCACGGCGCCTACGGTCAGCAGCAGCGCACGGTGCTGACAGACATGCCGGACGTCGAGCACTTCCACACGGTCATGGCCGAGGAGCTGAGCACCTACCGGCAGGCCGCCGCCCGGCAGCACGCCGCCCAGCAGTCCCCCCATCCTCAGGGGCACTCCTCCCCGCCGGGCACTGCGGCGCCCCGGCAGCAGCCACGATTCGGACAGTCTCCGGGACAGGCGGTGTGACCATGGTCGATGAGTCTCGAGACGAGTCCGCCCGGCGTCAGACCGGTCCCCAGGAGAGCCCGGCCGAGCATGGGCGGCTCGCCTGGGAGCGGGCCCGCCGGCGCGGCTTCGGCGCCCCGGAAGGCGATTCCGGAGACGCGTCCACGCCCCCGGAGGGACCCCCCGCCGAGGACGTCGACGCGGATCCCGGGGCCCACAGTCTGACCGGTGAGACCGGGGAGATCGACCGCGACGCCGTCGGGTACACCGACGAGCAGCTCGCCGCCGCCCGGTCCGACTGGTCCGACTTCCCGTCCCCGCGGCCCGTCACCACGCCGAGCCTGCACACCGGAGAGATCGCCCTGCCCCGCCCCGCGGCGGCCGTGCCCGGTGGGGTGCGGCGCGCGCCCGGGGACTCACCCGCCGCCACTGCCCCCACGCCTCCAGCTCCCCCTGCTCCGGACGCCGGCCCACACAGTTCTGGTGAGGGCGGAGCTGGTGAGGGACGTGCCCGGGAGGGCGATCCGTCGTCCGAGCCGGCGCCGGTGGCGCACACCCCGCATGACCCCGGAGACGAGAGGTCGGGACGTCCCGCGGGCCGGACCCGCGCTGAGGCCCGTTCGGCCGCACGGTCAGCGGCCTCAGCGGCCTCGGCCCCCTCGGCCCCGGCGGGTGCCGCGGCGTCGTCGTCGGGATCCGCGCCGGACGGCTGGGAGCGGGCGCCGGAGACTGCTGCGATCCCGATCCCCACGGTGGAGCAGCAGGACTGGCACCGCGGCATCCGGGACCTGGAACGCCGGCTGCTCGGTGCCGAGCGCACCCTGACCTACCAGGAGATGGCCCGCGAGCTCGGCGTCTCCACCCACGCCGCCCGCAAGCTGTGGCGCGCCCTGGGTTTCCCCAACCTGGACGACGACGTCAAGGCGTTCACCGACGCCGACGTCGAGGCGCTGTCCACGATGATCTCGCTGGTGCGCGACGGCCACCTCAACGAGGAGACCGCGATCTCGCTGACCCGTTCGGTGGGCCAGATGACCGACCGCATGGTGGTCTGGCAGATCGAGGCGCTGGTGGAGGACAAGATCGCCAACCAGCAGCTCTCCGACGCCACGGCACGGACCCAGGTGGTGGAGACCCTGCCGGAGCTGATCGCGCCGATCGAGAGCCTCATGAGCTACGCCTGGCGCCGGCAGCTCTCCGCGGCGCTGCAGCGGCTCACTGTGCGAGTGGAGTCCGGGCTGGCCGCCACTGCCCAGGGCCGGGACGGCTCCGAGCACGACTCTCCGCTGCCGCTGGCCCGTGCCGTCGGCTTCGCGGACCTCGTCTCCTACACCTCGCTGTCCCGCACCATGAACGAACGCACTCTGGCGCAGACCGTGCAGCGTTTCGAGTCCCGCTGCGCGGAGATCATCTCCATCGGCGGCGGTCGGCTCGTCAAGACCGTCGGCGACGAAGTCCTGTTCAACGCCGAGACCCCGGAGGCCGGTGCGGAGATCGCACTGGCCCTGGCCGAGACGATCGCCGCCGACGACGTCCTGCCCCAGGCCCGGGTGTCCGTGGTCTGGGGGCGCGTGCTGTCCCGGATGGGCGACATCTATGGGCCCACCGTGAACCTCGCGGCCCGGCTCACGGCCCTGGCCGATCCCGGCACCATCCTGGTGGACTCCGTCACGGCCCGGGCTCTGGAGTCCGAGGACGACTACCTGCTGGTCCCGCAGCCGCCGCGGATCGTGCGCGGGTTCGGGGAGGTGCAGCCGCACATGCTGCTGCGCGCCGGCGGCACGGGGATCGTCCTGGAGAACTCCTGAGCTCTCGTCGCGGCTGTGGAACGTGACCTCATCGTGACATGATGGTCTGGTGACCCGGCGCACCCTCGCGCCGCACGGATCTCCCGCACCCACTGACCGAAGGGCACCAGACGACCATGGACGACGAGCAGCAGCCGCGCCCGGACCACGGGCTCTACCTGGACTACGGGTACGGCTCGCACGTCGGTCTGCGCCGTGAGCTCAACGAGGACTCGTCGGTGGTCACCGACTCGCTGTTCGCCGTCGCGGACGGCATGGGTGGCCACGAGGCCGGCGAGGTGGCCTCCGCCCTGGCGGTGCAGGCGCTCGCCGAGGGCTGGGACGCCGCTCCGGGGCCGATCACCCGGGTGGAGCTGCAGGCCTGCCTGGACGACGCCGACGAGCGGATCCGCGAGGCCACCGACGCCAAGGCCGGCACCACGCTGACCGGCGCGGTGCTGGTGGAGGCCGGCCAGCGGCTGCAGTGGCTGGTGTTCAACATCGGTGACTCGCGCACCTATCTGCACCAGGACGGGCGGCTGCGTCAGCTGACCCGCGATCACTCGCAGGTCCAGGAGATGTTCGAGTCCGGGATGATCACCGCCGAGGAGCTCCGCGACCACCCGAACCGCAACGTCATCACCCGCGCCCTCGGTGCCGGCGACCTGTTCAGCGGCGACTACACGATGGCGCCGGTGGAGGCCGGCCAGCGGCTGCTGATCTGCTCCGACGGGCTCACCGGAGAGCTGACCGACCAGCAGATCGCCGACATCCTCGACGCCGGACGCTCCCCCCAGGACACCGTGGACTGGCTGATCCACCAGGCGCTGCGCGAAGGCGGCCGGGACAACGTCACCGTGATCGTGGTGGATGTCCGCGAGGGCTGAATCCCGCGGATCCTGCTCGCGGATCCGGAAGGTGCCGCACCGCGCGACTCATCCGCGCACCGATCCCATCGCGGCGACCACCACCAGTCCCATGCCCAGCAGCGCATGGACCGAGAGCTGCTGGCCGAGCAGGAGGAATCCGGCGCCCGCCGCGATCGCCGGGGCCAGGGCCAGCAGGATCGCGAAGGCGCTGGGCGGCAGCCGCCGCAGCGCCAGCATCTCCAACGCATAGGGCACCGTGGAGGACAGCAGCGCCACCCCCAGGCCGATCAGCAGGATGTGCGGCTGGAACAGCGCGGAACCGCTGGTGACGACGGCGACGGGCGCGACCGCCAGCCCGCCGACGGTCATGCCCAGGGTCAGACCGATCAGTCCGGTGAACTCCTGACCGGTGCGCCTGGTCATCATGATGTAGGCGGCCCACAGCGCCGCGGCCAGCAGAGCGAAGACCACGCCGACGGGATCCAGCTCCGTGGCGGGGTCCCAGCCGATCATCGCGACGCCGGCGAAGGCGGTCCCGGCCCACAGTGCGCTGAGCCACCGGCGTGACGCGAGGACGCTCAGGGTGAGCGGCCCCAGGATCTCCAGGGTGACCGTGGTGCCCAGCGGCAGGCGATCCAGCGCCAGGTAGAAGGCGATGTTCATACCGGCCAGCACGAGTCCGTACCCGGCGGCCACGCCCCAGGACCGGGCGGACAGGCCGCGGACCCGGGGCCGGACCAGGGCCCACAGGACGCCGGCGGAGAGCACCAGGCGCAGGGCCACCATGCCCACAGGCCCCGCAGCGGGGAAGACGAGGACCGCCAGGGCCGCCCCCACCTGCTGACAGCCGAGCCCGAGGAGCACCAGCAGGCTGCCCTGGGCGCGTCGTGCGCCGTCGTCGGCAGGTCCGGAAGTCATGGCTCCATCCTCGTCGCCGGGCGGCGCGGGGTCGAGCGGCCACGCATGGGGCCTGCCGTGGCCGAGGTCTCGTGGCTCGGATGCGCGGGGCCTCTGATCATGTCCGGGGGAGGTCATAGACTGGTGCGCGTGACCGAGACTGCTGACCGCGACGCCGTCGAGCCCGCTCCCGAACCCACCGCAGAGCCCGCCTCAGCGCCGTCGGCCGAGCCATCCGCTCCGCCGACGGCGCTGCGTGAGGAGTACGAGCAGCTCGTGGAGGAGGTGCGTCGCCATCGGGTGGCGTACTACCAGGAGGACGCCCCGCTGATCTCTGACGCGGAGTTCGATGAGCTCTACTCCCGGCTGCAGCGCATTGAGGCCGAGCATCCGGAGATCGTCTCGGCGGACTCACCCACGCAGGAGGTCGGCGGCGAGGTCTCCGAGGCGTTCTCCCCGGTCACCCATCTGCAGCGCATGTATTCCCTGGAGGACGTCTTCTCCCGCTCCGAGCTGCGCGCCTGGTATGACCGCGCCGTCGCCTCTCTGGCCGAGGTGCGCCCCGACGCGACGCCCACCTGGCTCACCGAGGTCAAGATCGACGGGCTGGCCATCAACCTGCTCTACCGGGAGGGCCGCCTGGTCCGCGCGGCCACCCGAGGCGACGGCACCACCGGCGAGGACGTCACCCACAACGTGCTGACCATCGAGGACATCCCGCAGCGGCTCTCCGGTGAGGGTCACCCTGCGGAGCTGGAGGTCCGCGGAGAGATCTTCATGCCCACCGAGCAGTTCCACGCCTTCAACGAGCGGCTCACCGCCGCCGGGAAGCCGCCGCTGGCGAACCCCCGCAACGCCGCGGCGGGCTCGCTGCGGCAGAAGGACCCCGCCAAGACCGCCGAGCGCCCGCTGAGCATGTTCGTCCACGGACTCGGCGCCCGAGAGGGCCTCGACCTGGGCTCGCAGCATGAGGCCTATGAGCTGCTGGCCTCCTGGGGCCTGCCGGTCAGTCCCTACACGAAGCTGCTGCGCAGCTATGAGGACATCGAGGCCTACCTGGACGAGCACCAGTCCAGGCGCCACGAGCTGGTCCATGAGATCGACGGCGTCGTGATCAAGGTGGACGACTTCGACCAGCAGCGCGCGCTGGGCCACACCTCGCGGGTCCCGCGCTGGGCGGCCGCCTACAAGTACCCGCCGGAGGAGGTCCACACGCGCCTGGTGGACATCCAGGTGCAGGTGGGCCGCACCGGCCGGGTCACGCCCTTCGCCGTGCTGGAGCCCCAGAAGGTCGCCGGCTCAGTGGTCTCCCGCGCCACTCTGCACAATCAGGACGTGGTCCGGGCCAAGGGCGTGCTGATCGGCGACGACGTGATCGTGCGCAAGGCCGGCGACGTCATCCCTGAGGTGCTGGGTCCGGTGCTTCCCTCCCGCGAGGGACGGGAGGAGGAGCTCCACGAGTTCGTCTTCCCGGTGAAGTGCCCGGCCTGCGGGACCGAGCTGCGTCCCGCGAAGGAGGGCGACGTCGATTATCGCTGTCCTAATGCGGAGTCGTGTCCCGCCCAGCTGGCCGAACGGGTCATCCACGTCGGCTCCCGGGGCGCCCTGGACATCGAGGGCCTCGGAGAGGAGGGCGGTCGTGCGCTGACGGATCCGGACTTCCGCCGCCCGGACCTCCCCGAGCTGGTCAGCCGCGAGGCCGTCGCAGAGTCGGGGGTCACGGTGACCTTCGGCGAGGACGGGATGCCGGAGCCCCAGACGCCGGTGCTGCGCAACGAGGCCGATCTCTTCCACCTCTCCCCGGAGGACCTCAAGGACGTCTACGTCTGGCGGGAGGAGCGGCACTACGACGCCGCCTCGCGCACGTGGACGAAGACCGGACTGTGGACCGTGGAGCGGTACTTCGCCAAGCAGGACGGGGATCCCAACGACCGTTGCCGCACGCTGTTCTCCGAGCTGGAGAAGGCCAAGGAGCAGCCGCTGTGGCGTGTGCTGGTGGCGCTGTCCATCCGGCACGTCGGCCCCACGGCCTCGCGGGCCCTGGCCGCCGCCTACGGCTCGCTGGAGAAGGTCCAGGCCGCCGACGAGGAGGAGCTCGCCGGCATCGACGGAGTGGGCCCCACCATCGCGGCGGCGGTGCACGAGTGGTTCTCGCTGGACTGGCACCGGCGGATCGTGGAGCGTTGGGCGGAGGCCGGGGTCCGCATGGTCGACGACGTCGACGAGGAGACGCCGCGCACCCTCGAAGGCCTGACGGTGGTGGTCACCGGCAGTCTGGAGAACTGGTCCCGGGACGAGTCCAAAGAGGCGATCATCGCCCGCGGAGGCCGGGCCGCCGGCTCCGTGTCGAAGAAGACCGCCTACGTCGTGGCCGGGGCCAACGCCGGCTCCAAGCTGGACAAGGCCGCATCGCTGGGGGTGCCGGTGCTGGACGAGGAGCAGTTCGGCGTCCTGCTGCAGAGGGGGCCCGAGGGCCTCGAGTCCTGAGGCCCGGCACGACGCCCGGCTCATCAGGAGTCACATCACGTGCACCACACATCATCGACGAGGGTTGGGAGACCACATCGTGACCGCTGCGCATCAGCTGCTGGACATCGCCCGCGAGGCCGCCGCCGCCGGAGCCGCCGTGCTGGCCGGGCGGGATGACGTCGCGCCCTCCGGACTGGCCCTGGGCAGTGACGGGGTGGAGACCAAGAGCTCGGAGTCCGACCTGGTGACCGACTTCGACCGTCGTGCCGAGCAGGCCGTGCGCACGGTGCTGCGGCGTCGGCGCCCTGAGGACACGGTCACGGGGGAGGAGTACGGCACCGTCGCCCCCGACGGCGCCACCGGCTACCGCTGGTCGATCGACCCGCTCGACGGAACCACCAACTTCGTGCGCGGCATCCTCTACTACGGCACCTCGGTGGCGGTGCAGGGCCCCGACGGTCAGTGGCTGGTCGGCGTCGTCCATGCTCCCGGGCTGCGTCGCCTCTGGTGGGCCTCGCGCGATGGCGGGGCGTTCACCTCTCGTCTCGACGGGGAGGGACCCGGGCGGCCGATCGGGGATCCGGTGCGTCTGTGCGGTCCGCGGGGCAGCCTGTCCGCGGGTCTGCTCTCGACCGGCTTCGGCTACGACCCCGAACGGCGCGCTCAGCAGACCGCCGCCGTCGCCGCCATGCTCGACAGCTTCGGCAATCTGCGGCGCCTCGGGGCAGCGGCCCTGGACATCTGCATGGTCGCTGACGGCACGGTGGAGGCCTTCGCGGAGTTCGGCATCCAGGAGCACGACTGGTCCGCCGCCGCACTGATCGCCGAGGAGGCCGGGGTGCCGGTGCGGCGCCCGGCCGTGGCGGACAGCTCGGTGCGGGGAGACTGGTGTCTCATCGGAGACATCGGCATCCCCCATACGCGACTGCGTCCGCTGCCCATCGGCCTCGCCGAGGAGCAGGTACAGGACGGGCAGGCGGACGACGAGCGGGCGCAGGACGGGAAGGTGCCGGGAGAAGGCGCTGCCCGATGACCGGCCAGTTCCTCGAAGACGGTGCCGCGCCGGAGCGTTCTTCCACTCTCCCTGAGGTGGTGATCCGTCCGGCCCGGCCCGACGATCATGCCCGTATCGGCGAGCTCACCGTCGCAGCCTATGTCGACGGCGGTCATCTGTCGGCGGATGATCCCTACATCTCCCAGCTGGCCGACGTCGCCTACCGAGCGGAGCATGGCGAGCTGATCGTGGCCGAGGTCGACGGCGTGGTCGCCGCCTCCGCCGTCATCGCCTGGCCCGGCGACGCGCTCGCCGAGCTCGCCCGCGGCACCGAGATGGAGTTCCGCATGCTCTCGGTGGCGCCCGCGTTCCAGGGCCGGGGGATCGCCCGGACCATGGTGCGGCACCTCATCGGCCGGGCGGAGCAGGCCGGTGCGGAGGGCATCGTGCTGTGCAGTCTGGTCTCCATGACCGCGGCCCACCGGCTGTACCGCTCCGAAGGATTCGTCGAGGACCCGAGCCGGGACCTGGTGATCACCCGGGAGCAGCACGGCAAGGACGCCCGTTTCCCGTTCTTCGGACGCCCCGTAGGCCGCCTGACGTCGCCCTGAACCTGGCCTGGGCCGGGCACGGAGTCCGACCGTCCCCGTCAGGTGCCTCGACTAGACTGTCGGGGACTTCGAAATCCACGTGTGAACCCCACGACCCCGTAGGAGCTGCATGTCTGAGATCTCGCGCGCCGACGTCGAGCATCTGGCCACACTTGCACATATCAGCATGACCGAGGAGGAGCTGACGACGATGGCCGGCGAGCTGGCCGTCATCGTGGACTCCGTGAAGAAGGTGTCCGAGGCGGTCTCCGAGGACGTGCCCGCCACCAGCCACCCGCTGCCGCTGACCAACGTCTTCCGTGAGGACGTCGTCGGCGAGGTCTTCACCGAGGAGCAGTCTCTGCTCAACGCCCCCGACGCCGAGGACGGGCGATTCAAGGTTCCGGCGATCCTGGACGAGGAGTGAGGCTGACCATGACTGAGCTGATCCGACTGACCGCCGCTCAGATGGCGGAGAAGCTGCGCGCCGGGGAGATCACCTCCACCGAGCTCGTGCAGGCCCACCTGGACCGCATCGCCGCCGTCGACGGCGGGGACCGCGGCATCAACGCCTTCCTCCACGTCTCCGCCGAGGAGGCCCTGGACACCGCCGCCGAGGTGGACAAGATCCGCGCCGCCGGAGGTGGTGACGCCGAGGCGCTGCACCCGCTGGCCGGGGTGCCCATTGCGATCAAGGACCTGATCGTGACCGTCGGGCAGCCCACCACGGCCGGCTCGAAGATGCTCGAGGGCTGGATGAGCCCCTATGACGCCACCGTCATCGAGAAGATCCGGGCCGCCCGGCTGCCGATCCTGGGCAAGACCAACCTCGACGAGTTCGCGATGGGCTCCTCCACGGAGCACTCCGCCTACGGTGTGACCCGCAACCCGTGGGACCTGGACCGCATCCCGGGCGGCTCGGGCGGAGGCTCCGCGGCCGCCGTCGCCGCCTTCGAGGCCCCGCTGGCCCTGGGGACGGACACCGGCGGTTCCATCCGGCAGCCCGGGGCGGTGACCGGCACCGTGGGCACCAAGCCCACCTACGGCTCGGTCTCCCGCTACGGGGCCATCGCCATGGCGTCCTCGCTGGACCAGATCGGCCCGGTGGCCCGGACCACCGAGGACGCCGCGCTGCTGCATGCGCTCATCGCCGGCCACGACCCGAAGGACTCCACCTCCCTGACGGATGAGGTGCCGGACTTCGCCCAGGCGGCCCGCCGGGTGGACGTGACGGGCCTGAAGGTCGGCGTCATCCGGCAGCTGCAGGGGGAGGGCTACCAGCAGGGCGTGCTCGCCCGCTTCCAGGAGGCCCTGGACGCGCTGCGTGAGGCCGGTGCGGAGATCGTGGAGGTCGACTGCCCCAGCTTCGAGCATGCGCTGAGCGCCTACTACCTCATCATGCCCTCGGAAGCCTCTTCCAACCTCGCCCGCTATGACGGTGTGCGCTACGGCCACCGTGTGCTCCCCGAGGACGGGCCGCTGACGATCGAACGCGTCATGGGGGCGACCCGCGCCGCCGGTTTCGGGGACGAGGTCAAGCGCCGCATCGTGCTGGGCACCTACGCCCTGTCGGCCGGCTACTACGACGCCTACTACGGCTCGGCGCAGAAGGTCCGCACCCTCATCCAGCAGGACTTCGAGGCCGCCTTCGAGCAGGCCGACGTGCTGATCTCCCCGACCTCGCCCACCGTGGCGTTCCGGCTGGGGGAGAAGCTCGACGACCCGCTGGCCATGTACCTCAACGACGTGGCCACCATCCCGGCGAACCTGGCCGGCGTGCCGGGCATCTCGGTGCCCGGCGGACTGGCCGACGACGGCGCCGGGGGCCAGCTGCCGGTGGGCATCCAGTTCCTCGCGCCCGCCCGTGAGGACGCCCGGGTCTACCACGCCGGCGCGGCCCTGGAGCGTCTGCTCACCGCCGACGCCGAACCGCTGTGGGCCCAGATCCCCGAGCTGGCCGCCGAGCCCGCCGCCGCGGCCCACACTGCAGGAGAGTGAGGACACCTATGACTGAGACGCTCACCGAGGCATCGCCGCTGTCCTACGAGGAGGCGATGGCCCGCTTCGACCCGGTCCTCGGCTTCGAGGTCCATGTGGAGCTGAACACGAAGACGAAGATGTTCTCCTCCGCGCCGAACGCCTTCGGCGACGAGCCGAACACCAACGTCAACCCGGTCTGTCTGGGTCTGCCCGGCACCCTACCGGTGGTCAACCGGCAGGCGGTGGAGGACGCCATCAAGCTCGGCCTCGCACTGAACTGCCGGATCGCGGAGACCTGCCGCTTCGCCCGGAAACAGTACTTCTACCCGGACACCCCGAAGAACTGGCAGACCTCCCAGTACGACGAGCCGATCGCCTTCGACGGTCACCTGGACGTGGAGCTCGACGACGGTGAGATCTTCCGCGTGGAGATCGAGCGCGCCCACATGGAGGAGGACGCCGGCAAGCTCACCCACGCCGGCGGCTCCGGCCGCATCCAGGGCGCGGACTACTCCCTGGTGGACTACAACCGCTCAGGGGTGCCGCTGATCGAGATCGTCACCAAGCCGATCGTCGGGGCCGGCGAGCGGGCCCCGGAGATCGCTCGGGCCTATGTCTCGGCCATCCGGGACATCGTCAAGGCGTTGGACATCTCGGACGCCCGCATGGAGCGGGGCAACGTCCGCTGCGACGCCAACGTCTCCCTGATGCCCAAGGGCGCCAGCGAGTTCGGCACCCGCTCGGAGACCAAGAACGTGAACTCCCTGCGCGCGGTGGAGCACGCGGTGACCTACGAGATCCGCCGTCACGCCGGGGTGCTCAGCGCCGGGGGGAGCATCGTCCAGGAGACGCGTCACTGGAAGGAGGACACCCGCACCACCAGCTCCGGGCGTCCGAAGTCCGATGCGGACGACTATCGGTACTTCCCCGAGCCGGATCTGCTGCCGATCGTCACCACGGAGGAGTGGATCGAGAAGCTGCGCGCCGAGCTGCCGGAGCCTCCGGCGGAGCGTCGCCGCCGTCTGCGTGAGGCCTGGGGCTATGCGGACGCGGAGTTCCGCGACGTCGTCGCCGCCGGTCTGCTCAGCGAGATCGAGGAGACCGTGGACTCCGGAGCCACTCCGGCGGTGGCCCGCAAGTGGTGGATGGGGGAGATCTCCCGTCTGGCCAACGCTCGCGATCTCGAACCCGCGGCGCTGGGGGTGACCCCGGCGACCATCATCGAGCTGGCCGGGCTGATCGATGCCGGCAAGATCAATGACAAGATCGCCCGTCAGGTGCTGGAGCACCATCTCGACGGCGAGGGCTCGCCGGAGGAGATCGTCTCCGCCCGCGGCCTGGAGGTGGTCTCCGACGACGGTGCGCTCACCGCCGCCGTCGAGAAGGCCATGGCCGAGAACCCGGATGTGGTGGAGAAGGTGGCCGGCGGCAAGCTCAAGGCCATCGGCGCGCTCATCGGCCCGGTCATGAAGGAGACCCGCGGTCAGGCCGACGCCGGCAAGGTCCGCGAGATCGTGCTGGCCAAGCTCGGGATCGAGGGATGAACGGCGAAGGGCAGGACGGCGGCGCCTCGGACCAGCCGGGACGGGATCCGCGCCGGGGGCTGCACCCCCTGGTGCTGGTGATCTGCATCCTGCTCTTCGTCTTCCTGTTCTTCCTCATCCGCGATGTCCGCACTGAATATGTGGGGGAGTACGGTTCCGAAGAGTCGGCTCCGTCTCCGGGACGGGTCATCGAGATCAGCTGAGGCGACACGCCGAGACGGCCCCGTGCCGCACCCCTGTGGTGCGGTGCGGGGCCGTCGTCGTCCCTGTGGCCCCAGATCAGACGCGCGTCAGCAAAGAATGCATCCTTCGAAACGTAACTGGTACACCAGAATTGCGTACGGAAAAGCTCCTGAAACATCTCGCATATAGATTGTCGTGCGTACCGGGTAGTACTCTCAGGGCACACAATCGTTGTGATCAGCATCACTCGACATGCAGATGGGGGACGACACATGTCCAGAGGAGGACACGTCTTGGCGATGGCCGAGGTCGAAGAGACCGGCAACGGCCTGCAGGGCGTCGCAGACACCATTGACGAATGGTTCGGTGAGATCACCGGCTTCTTCGTCAATCTCATCTTCGGCACCAACGTGGAGATTCCACTCGGTGCCCCGTTCCCGGAGGGCACCACGCTCTGGGACGGCCCGCTGGTGGTCCTCTGGGCCATCGTCGCGGCCATCGGGTTCACCATCTATTTCGGCTTCGTGCAGTTCCGGACCGCTCCGGTGACCTTTGAGATCGTGCGCGGCAAATGGACCACCGAGGATGATCCTGGCGAGGTCACCCACTTCCAGGCCCTGACGGCTGCGGTCTCCGGCACCGTGGGGCTCGGCAACATCGCCGGTGTCGCCGCTGCGGTCTCCCTGGGTGGCCCCGGCGCCACGTTCTGGATGATCCTGGCCGGCCTGTTCGGCATGTGCACCAAGTTCGTGGAGTGCACCTTGGGGGTCAAGTATCGCCACATCGATGAGAACGGCATCGTCCACGGCGGGCCGTTCAAGTACCTGCCGGTGGCGTTCCGGAAGCTCGGCAGGCTGCCGGTGCTCATCATCACCGGCGTCTTCGCGATCTCGATCATGCTGTTCGGCATCATCGGCGGCGGCATGTTCCAGGCCAACCAGACGTACGGGGCCATCGAGTCCGCCGGCAGCACGCTCGACGAGATGACCGGCACCTCCGCGTTCGCTTTCCTGGGCACGGACACCTCGGCGTTCATCTTCGGCCTGATCTTCGCAGGGCTGGTGGCTCTGGTCATCATCGGCGGCATCCGCCGGATCGGCTCCGCCACGGCGAAGATCGTGCCCACGATGGCCGGCATCTACGTGCTGGCCTGCCTGATCGTCATCGCGGTGAACATCACCAACATCGGTGACGCGTTCGGCGCGATCATCTCCGGGGCCTTCACCGCAGAGGGCATCACCGGTGGTGTCATCGGCGTGATCATCATCGGTGTGCAGCGTGCGGCATTCTCCAACGAGGCGGGCATCGGCTCGGCCCCGATCGCGCACTCCGCGGTGAAGACCCGCCGCCCGGTCTCGGAGGGCTTCAACGCCATCCTGGAGCCGTTCATCGACACTGTGGTGGTCTGCACCATGACCGCCCTGGTGATCATCTTCGCCTGGCCCGCCGACTACGAGGAGGCCATCGGGGTCGGCCACGACAACCCAGTGGGTCTGACGGCCGCCTCCTTCGAGACCTTCCTGCCTGGATTCTCGGTGGTCCTGGCGATCTGCGTGGCGCTCTTCGCGTTCTCCACCCTGATCACCTGGAGCTACTACGGGATCCAGGCCTGGCGCTACCTGGTGGGCATGTCGAAGACCAAAGACACCATCTTCCGCTCCATCATCTGCGTGATGATCGTGATCGGCTGCATGGTGTCCTTCGGCAACATCATCGACTTCGCCGACTCGGCCCTGTTCCTGTGCATCTTCATCAACGTCGTCGGCTGCGTGATCCTGGCGCCGAAGGTCAAGGAGGAGATGAAGCAGTACCTCGCGGACCGGGCCGCCGGACGCCTCTTCGAGGACCCGAACGAGCTGCCCTCGGACACCCGCGAGATGGCCATCCTGGAGTTTCTGCAGGACAAGCCGTACGGCACATCGTTCGAGAAGCGCCGCGACTGAGTCGGTGACGGACTGAGCATGTGACGGACTGAGCCGGGGAGCCCGGGCGGTCTGCGTATCGAGGGGATGCGCAGACCGCCCGGGCCTCCTCATGTCTGGGGCGCCTCATGTCTGGAGTGCCTCATGGGTGAGGTTCCTGCCGATCGCCGGTCACAGCAGTTCGTCGAGGAGGTCGTCGGTCCAGTCGTCGGAGGACTCGGGCGACTTCCGCCTCGCCTTCGCTGACCGGCGCCCCCAGAGGCTTCCTCCCGTCAGCGCTGCGCCGGCCAGGACGGCGGCTCCCTGGAGCGCGGTGAGTGCGGCACCGTCGGCGAAGCGGCCCAGGAGGCCGAAGTCGTCGTTCCACAGGCCGCCGATGCCGTTGATGAGCAGAATGATGCCGATGATCTCCATGAGGATGCGCATGGAAGGGTCTCCTGTTCCGTGAAGGGGTGATCGGGGTGTGCCGCTGTGGGGCCTGGCGAGAGGCTCAGCGGGATTCGAGGTCGATGGGCTCGCCGTCGACTTCGACGTCGATGCCGTGGGGCACCTCGACGTCGAAGCGGGCGTCGCAGACGGCGATGCCGTGGCAGCCGGCGTCGATCTCCAGGGTGTCGCCGTCCAGGGTCCAGACGAGCTTCTCGAAGCCTGCCGTCTTCGCGAACCAGCGGGTGACCAGGATGTCGTCCCGATCGGCGGCGACGACGTGGGTGGCGACCTCATGGGTCTCGATGGAGAGGGCGTCGCCGTCGTAGTCGAAGGTCTTGGACTCCGGGTCGGCCTCAGAGGCGTCCGTGGTGCAGGCCGACAGGGTCAGCAGGGCGAGGGCCGCCGCGGTGGCGCGGCCTGTGCGAAGGAGAGCGCCGCGCGCCCGAGTGGCCGGATGGGGGTCTGCCATGGAGTGCTCCCGAGGGGTCGGTGGGTGTGTCGCAATGGCGTGGTGCAGGGCGGGCACAGGGCGCCCAGTGGTTCTAGCACAGTCGTGCTATATACGACGCCGCGAGTGTAGCACGGTCGTGCTACGGTGTGTCCATGCCTCGGACCATGGATCGTGATGCGCGCAAGAGCCAGCTCGCGGAGGCGGTGTGGCAGGTGATCCTCGACCAGGGCATCTCCGCGGTCTCTGTACGCACTGTCGCGGATCGGGCCGGCGTCGCCGTCGGCTCGCTCCGGCATGTGTTCCCGAGCCGAGCTGAGCTCGTGCAGTTCTCCGCCGAGCTCATGGTGCAGCGCGCCACGGATCGTCTCCATGCCACCTACGCGGAGGCGGCCTCCCATGCCCCGGAGGCGCGTGCCCTCGCACTCATCAGAGAGGTCCTTCCGCTCACGCCGGACACCCGGGCGGAGTTCGAGGTCAACCTCGCCCTCCTGGCCGAACGCGCCGCGGTGCCGGAGCTTCATCGGGTCCGGGGCGAGGCGCACCAGCGGCTGGCCGGGCTCTGTGGGCGCATCGTCGAGATGCTGACCTCAGAGCCCGGGTCTCCGGCAGCAGTGGTCACGGCGCAGCGGCTCCACGCGTTGATCGACGGGCTCGTCTTCCACCTCTTCCATCAGCCGCCGGAGGCCGACTCCGCGTGGGCGCTCGACATCGTCAGGGCCGAGCTCGGCGAGATCGCCGCACCCTCCGGCGACGGTGTCGAAGGCTGTGAGTAGAGTGGCGCCATGGACGAGAACTGGATCGACCATCATCGGAACGACGGTGAGCGGGTGGGTTGGATCCGTATGACCGGGGACGGCTTCGTCGCCGTGGACATCCTGGGCAGGCCGATCACCGAACAGGTCGACTGGCTCCAGGCTGAGGAGGCGCTGGACGGGAGAGGCCTGTCCTTCCTGGCGGATCCCTGGCTGCTGAGGCTGCCTGCCGGAGAAGAGGTCCGCGTCCGGATCGTGGAAGTCAGTCCGGACCGTATTCGCGTGGCCGAGGATGCGATGGGGGCGGCCTCCGTGGTGGGCGCTCGGCCTCGGGAGCACACCCTGCCCTTCCCCGCCCCGGACGCGCTGCGCCCGGTCCGGGAGCACGGAGGGTGAGTGTCGAGCGTGAGCACGGAGCGTGAGTGCGCAGCGGAGGTCCTCGGGTGGGCGCGATGAGCGTCCGCAAGACCAGCAGGACGACGGCGGCTCCGCGGATCGAGGCTGCGGGGCTGCGCTGGCTGGCTGAAGCTGTGCCGGACGGGGGAGCCGCCGTGGTCCGCGTGCTCGACGTCGACGATGACGCGCTCACTGTGGAGACCGTCGTGGAGGCCCGGCCCGATCGGATGTCAGCTGCGGCCTTCGGCGCAGCCCTGGCCCGCACCCACCGGAGCCTACCTGCCGGCACGGCCTTCGGCGCCCTGCCCCCGGGGCACCCGCCCGGGGAGCCGCCCCTGTTCGGCCCGGCCGGCCAGCTGCTCCCGATGGGGTCGGGGACCCATCCCAGTTGGGGCTCCTTCCTCGCCGCTGAGCGACTGGACCCGTTGCTGGAGCGCCTGACGGCAGTCCCGCCGGTGCTGCGCGCCGCCCGGGACCGCATCGCCTCCGGCGACCTCGACGGCGGCGGGACATGTGGCACCGGTGGCACCGGTGACGCAGGCGGCGCACGCGGAACTGGCCAGGCCACGGACCCTGTGGAGCCGCCGTCGCGCCTCCATGGTGACCTCTGGTCCGGGAACCTGCTGTGGAGGCGCGTCTCCCCGGAGGAGCCCGCCGCCGCAGGCTCACCGGGCCGCGACGCCGACGTCGAGGGCGTGCTCATCGATCCCTTCGCCCACGCCGGCCACCGGGAATCGGATCTGGCGATGATGCAGCTGTTCGGCCTGCCCCACCTGGACGCCGTGGTGGCGGGCTATCAGGCCCAGCTGCCTCTCGCGCCGGGGTGGGAAGAACGTGTGCCGGTCCATCAGCTGTTCTACCTGCTGGGGCACTGGGTGATCTTCGGGGACGCGTATGCGGCCTCCACCCTGCGCTGCTGCGACGCAACCCTGGCCCTGTGAGAGGATCCTGTGCAGGACCGACCCGTGAGATCTCGCCAGGAGAGGACCATGACCCAGGACTTCACCGTGCTGACCGTCTGCACCGGCAACATCTGCCGCTCACCCGCCATGGAGCGGCTGTTCGTCCAGGTGTTCGCCGACGCCGCCGAGGAGGGTCTGCGTGTGCATTCGGGTGGTACCTACGCCCACGACGGCGAGGACATGCAGCCGCCGATGAAGCAGCGGGTCGCGGACTACGGCGCCGACGCCGACGACTTCACCGCCAGGCAGGTCACCGCCGCGATGGTGGAGGAGGCCGACCTCATCCTCACCGCCACCCGAGAGCACCTGGAGGACGTCACGGCCGAGGTTCCGGGGGCGCGGGCGCGGGCCTTCACCGTCCGGGAGGTCGGTCGGCTGGCGGAGCACCTCGGACGGGATGCCGTCCGCGCGCAGCTGCGCGACGTCGTGGGGGAGGGGGCCACGCAGCGGGACCGGATCGCCGCCGTCGTGCCCCTGCTGGACCGGGCGCGCCAGGATGCCGGACGCCCGGGGCCGGACGATGACGTCGTGGACCCCTACATGCTGCCCGAGGACGTCTATGACGAGTCCTTCCAGCAGATCATCGGTCCGATCGAGGTGCTGGCCGAGGTCATCCGCCGATGAGTGCGGACACCCCTGTCAGGCGCAGCACCAGGGGAAGGCCAGAAACGCCACCGCATCCAGAAGGAAGTGGGCGATCACCAGTGGCATCACGCGACCGTACCGCAGGTAGACGGCGCCGAAGACCACGCCCATGAGCGCGTTCCCCAGACCTGGGCCGAAGCCCTGGTAGAGGTGGTAGGCCCCGCGCAGCAGCGCCGCGGCCACCACCACCCACCAGAGTCTGCCCAACCGCGGCAGTCCGGCCGGGGCGGCGTCCCGGGGCTCGGCCCGGTGGCCGGCCGGGGCGGGGGCGGCCTGCATGGAGCTCTCGGGGCGGACCCACGACGGCGTCAGCCCCGGCCAGATCCTCCGTGCCCGGTCCAGCAGATAGGCGACCATGATGACCTCCTCCACCAGGGCATGGCGGACTGCGGCGATCAGCAGCGTCGGAGTGGTCCACCAGTGCGCGGTGACGTCGGCGGGGATGATCTCCATGGTCACCCCGGCGGTGCGGCCGCCCACATAGACCACCAGAGTGCCCGCCCCGATCAGCAGGAACAGGCCTGCCCCCAGGGCCAGGTCTCGGCGGGGGCGGCGCAGGTCCAAGCCGAAGCGACGGAACGGATTCACCCCGTGCAGGAACATCAGGTAGAGCACCAGCGCCACCGGCACGAGGGCGAAGATGCTGTCCAGCACCTGGTAGGTCAGGTCGAAGAGCTCGTGGCGGGACCGGCTGGAGTGGACGGTGGCCGTCTGCTCCGCCAACGGGGCCTCCGCCAGCCGCTCGGCCAGCTGCAGGATCGCGTAGACGGCGCTGCGCCCCAGCGAGACGCCCAGCACGAGGACGACCTCCCAGGCCAGGAAGCGGCGGGAGGGGACGCGGGCGGGCGGGCCAGGGGAGGGCTGAGCCGGGGGAGTCGGGCTGATCACCCAGCACAGCATAGTCAGCCCGGCATGGTCAGCCCGGCAGGAGGACGGAGAGCGCGCACCGGATGCGGCGACCTCACTGCCGCTGTGGCATGATGTGAGCGGCATCACGCCCTGCCGTCCTGGCAGACATACCGTCGAAACAGGACGGTGCTACTCTTTGCGATCGGAGCTCGACGTGAGCTCCGACACTCACAGACCGTCCGTGACACCCGTGCTCGCGCCGAGCCGACGGTCCGCGCCCGGCCACACCATCCCGTGCGCCGCCGCGACGAGTGTGATGATGAGGGAAGGAAACCCATGGACGCTTTCATCGAATGGGCAGACAACGTCGTCTGGAGCCCCTATCTAGTGTGGCTGTGCCTCGGCGCCGGTCTGCTGTTCACCATCCGCGCCAAGCTGGTGCAGTTCACCAGGATCCCGGACATGATCCGGGCCCTGGTGAGGGGAGGCAGCTCGAAGGACGGGATCTCCTCCTTCCAGGCGCTGACCATGTCCCTGTCGGGCCGCGTGGGCGCCGGCAACATCGCCGGTGTGGCCGTGGCCATCGCCTTCGGCGGGCCCGGTGCAGTGATGTGGATGTGGATCGTGGCGCTGCTCGGTGCGGCCACCTCCTTCGTGGAGTCCACCCTCGGCCAGATCTTCAAGGAGCGCGACCCACGCACCGGAGAGTACCGCGGCGGTCCCGCCTTCTACTTCGAGAGGGCCTACCGGCACACCTGGGCGGGCATCCCGCTGAAGATCTACGCCTGGATCTTCGCCGTCGTCTCGGTGGTGGCGCTGGGCGTGTTCCTGCCCGGCATCCAGACCGACACGATGTCGGGTGCGCTCACCAGTGCCTTCCCCGCACTGGACCGGTGGATGATCGGCGTCTTCCTGGCCATCGTGCTGGGGATCATCATCATCGGCGGTGTGAAGCGCATCGCCCACTTCACCGCCACGGTGGTGCCGATCATGGCGATCGGCTACATCATCATCGCGCTCATCGTGCTGTTGGCCAACGCCTCTGAGATCCCGGCCATGCTGCGCCTGATCTTCGAGTCCGCCTTCGGAGCCCACGCCGTCTTCGGGGGCATCCTCGGCTACGCCGTGGATCAGGGTGTGCGCCGCGGCATCTACTCCAACGAGGCCGGTCAGGGCACGGGGCCGCACGCGGCCGCCGCCACGGAGGTCTCCCACCCGGCCAAGCAGGGTCTGGTGCAGGCCTTCGCCGTCTACATCGACACGCTGATCGTCTGCTCGGCCACCGCGTTCCTGATCCTCTCCACCGGGATGTTCCAGGTGGAGACCGAGGACGGCCTGATCGAGCACGCCTCCAACCTGCCGGACGGTGTCGAGGCTGGAGCTCCGTACACGCAGTTCGCCCTGGACACAGTGTTCGCCGGGGCGGGCACGATCTTCGTGGCCGTCGCCCTGACCTTCTTCGCCTTCTCCACGCTGGTGTACTACTACTACATGGCGGAGACGAACCTGACCTACGCCATGCGCAACGTGCGCAGCATCAGCGTCCAGCGGGCGCTGCTGGCCGTGTTGCAGGTGGTCATCCTGATCGTGGTCTTCTACGGCGCCATGGGCGCCGAGGGCCGGGCCTGGTCCATCGGCGACATCGGTGTGGGCATCATGGCCTGGCTGAACATCGTGGGCATCCTGCTCATCCAGCAGCCGGCGTTCAAGGCCCTGAAGGACTACCGGGCCCAGATGAAGGCCGGCAAGGACCCGCAGTTCGACCCGCGGACCGTGGGCGTGCGCAACGCCGAGTTCTGGGAGGAGCGGGCCGACGCCATGGCGAACGGCACCCACCCGGACGCCGGTCCGCAGCCCGGCGACGGCGGCGAGTCGGCCCCGGTGCCCGTGCGCTGAGGCCAGCCCGCCCTCCCTCCCTCCCTCCCTCCCTCCCCTCCGCTGAGTTGGTCTGGAGTTGTGGAAACTCCACTCGATCGAGTCGAGTTTCCACAACTCCAGACGCATTCACGGGGCGATCAGCAGATCCCTGACCCGTCCCGACAGGCCACGGAAGCCCTCGGCGAGGTCGAGTCGGTTGGCGGACAGCACCGTCCATCCCTCCGCGCGGAAGGCGCCATCGCGGTACTGATCATGGTGCTGCTGCTCAGCCGAGAAGTGGTGCGCCCCTTCGTACTGCAGCAGGATGCGGGCGTTGCGATATCCCATATCCCCTGAGGGGGAGTCCGGGTCCGTCGGATCGAGCCTGATCTGCAGCTCGGGCTCCGGCAGCCCGGCCTCCGTGAGCGCCAATCTCATGCGCGTCTCGGCTGGCGAATCCGATCCGACGCGGATGAGTTCGAGCGCCTCGCGCGCGACGACGACACCCCGGGCGCCCTTGTGCTGGTCCACCGTCCGCCGCAGTCGGGGCACCGTGGTCCATGGCTCCTCGCGGCCCTCGTACTGGGGCCGGGGGTGGCGCACCAGACTGTCGCCGAGGGCGACGAGCTCCTCGCGACCAAGACTCGACATCATGTCGATGAACACACGCTCTGGGGACGAGACACGGATCCCGAGGGTCTCCACGACCTCGCCCGCCGCGGGGCACGGCCAGTGATGGGCGACGTCGACGTCGGCATCGAGAGCCACATGACGGGTCAGTCCGCTGATGTGCAGACGTGCATCCCGTGCCGACCTCGCTGGCAGCGGCAGTCGGTAGAACC
The DNA here is from genome assembly GCF_031705515.1 of Nesterenkonia sp. CL21. Taxonomy (NCBI): domain Bacteria; kingdom Bacillati; phylum Actinomycetota; class Actinomycetes; order Micrococcales; family Micrococcaceae; genus Nesterenkonia; species Nesterenkonia sp. CL21. The sequence continues at coordinate 504 of NZ_JAUTWR010000002.1, read as the reverse complement.
GGGCTGCGGAGTGATGACTGATCCACAGCACGCGTGACCGGGAGCAGGCGGCTCGACACAGGTCTATGTCGAGGGCGTGCGGATCCTGCGGGCGGCCGGGTGGGGAACCCGGTGGGAACAGCCGACGGACCGATTGCGGGACCGGTGCGCGGGGCGAGAGGGCGCCTGGGCCGAGGTCGGGACGGTGACGGTAGATGCCCCGACTGCGATGCTCGACGTCGCGGGCGCGGAGTCTGTGGTCGGGGACTCCCAGGGCGCGTGCTTCCGCGCGACTGAACGTGCGGCCTCTGAGCTCCTCCGGAAGGGGTGATGGTGGGCGCATGCTCAGAGGATGCCGCGCAGGTCCAGGAGACGAGTAGGGGGGGGGAGGGGCGTCCTGTGGAGAGGGCGGCGCGCCGTCGTCGTGGGCTGCGCGGTTGTGGAGGAGCCGCTCCACTCTCCCGTGAGTTGGTCTGGAGTTTTGGGGGGGGGGGGGGGGGGGGGGGTGGGGGGGGGGGGGGGGGG